>CAXTLS010000036.1:28864-41433 GCA_964245235.1 uncultured Acidobacteriaceae bacterium | reverse complement strand
GGTGGCCGGAGGCGAGGCCCTGGCGCTCGCGGCCGTGGGCGTCGTAGCGGACGACACGGACCGTGGTCTGGACGTTCTCGGGGTGCGCCTTCTGGCTGGAGGCGATGGAGTACATGCGCGGGGTGAGGCGGGCGAGCACGGTGAAGAGATGCTGCGGGGTGGTGATGACGCCGGGGAAGTCGGTGGCGAGGTCGACGAACTCGCGGCCCCAGCAGTACTCCTCGGCGCGCGCCTTGTGGTCGGGCCCGACCATCTCCTTAAGGCCGTCGAGACCGGGGGCGAGCTTGGCGTACTGGTTGACGGAGCTGCGGGTGAGCTTGCCGATGGCGAGGCGGGTGCGCACGGCCTCCTCGAGCGAGATCTCTACCTTGTAGTGGTCGAGGACGCGCTCGTCGCCGGTGTAGCCGAGGGCGTGGAGGACCTCTTCTACGGCGGCTGGGCGGTTCTCGGGGATGATGCCGACGGCGTCGCCGGGGAGATAGGTCATGCCGTCTTCGAGCGAGAGCTCGACGTGGCGCGTCTCCTTCTCGGAGCCGGGGCCGGTGAGGAGCTCGTTGACGAGGATCTGGGCGTGAAATGGCTGATTGCGGGTGTACTTCTGGGCGTGTCCCTGCTCTTTAGTCTCTTCGGCTGTGGTGGTCATGGCAATCCTTAAACCCTAGCATGCAGGGCTGTCCTGCTGCACGTTCGAGGTGATCAATCTGCGGCGATGTTGGTGGGGATGCGGTCGGGCGCGGCGGTGCCGGGGGAATCCTGGCTGCGGGTGTCGAAGCGTTGGCGGACGGTGAGGAAATCGCGGAGGCGGGCGACGATCCAGGTCCAGAGCGGGGTGACGTGCTCGAGGAGTTCGCCGGCGAGCGGGGTGAGCTCGTACTCGACGCGGAGGGGGACCTGGACGAAGACGGTGCGGGTGACGAGGCCGTCGCGCTCGAGCTGGCGGAGGATCTTGGTGAGCGACTTCTGGCTGATGCCTTCGACCTGCTCCAGCAGCCGCGAGAAGCGCAGCCGGCCGCCGAAGACGAGCACGTGGAGGGACCCAGAGCGACCACTTGTCGGCGACGCGGCTGGAGAGCTCGCGGGCGTGATTGTCTTCTCTTTCGGTGAGGGTTTCGCAGAGGTCGGCGCAGATCTGGACGCGCTCCTGTGTGTTCAGAGGCACCTTGAGGTAAGTAGATCACCAAGCGGTACCTTATTGCAAGTGGGAACAACAAAGAACAGAATTCGTGCATGAGCAAATCGAAGTGGACCGCAACAGATATTCCTTCGCAGGCCGGCAAAGTTGCCATCGTCACGGGCGCTAACAGCGGGATCGGCTGGCACACGGCGCTGGAGCTGGCGCGGCACGGGACGGCAGTGATCGTGACGGCACGAACGCAGGCGAAGGGCGAGGAGGCGGTGGCGCGGATCCGACGCGAGCTGCCGCAGGCGGCGGTACGGAGCGCGATCCTCGACCTGGCGAGCCTGAAGTCAGTTCGCGCGTTTGCCGCGACGATGGCCGGGGAGGCGAAACTTGACCTGCTGATTAACAATGCGGGCATTATGGCGGTGTCGAAGCGGACGGTTACGGAGGATGGGTTCGAGCTGCAGTTCGGGACCAATCATCTCGGCCATTTCGCCCTGGCGGCGCTGCTGCTGCCAGTGTTGCTGCGGGCGGGGCTGCCGGTGGTGACGAACGTCTCGAGTTCGGCGAGCAAGACGGGGGCGATCCGCTTCGACAACCTGCAGGGAGAGCGGTCGTATCGTGCGTGGGGAGCGTACTGCCAGTCAAAGCTGGCGAACCTGCTGTTCACGTTTGAATTGCAGCGGCGGGCGAAGGCGGCGGGGTTAAAGCTGGTGAGTACGGCGGCGCATCCCGGGTTTGCGCAGACGAACCTGCAGACCAGCGGTCCGGGGAAGCTGCTGACGTTTATGACGACGCGGGTGTTGCGCCCGCTCTCGCAGGATGCGGCGCATGGCGCGCTGCCGACGCTTTACGCCGCAACGGCGACGGTGCCGGCGGGGTACTACGGGCCGGATGGGATGCTCGAGTTTAGGGGGAATCCTACGGCGGCGTCGGTGCCGAAGAAGGCGCTCGATGTGATGGTGGCCAAGCGTCTGTGGGAGGTTTCGCTGCAGCTTACGGGGGTGGCGTTCGCCGGGCTTTAGGTTGGGGGTTTGCTGGGCGCGGCCGGTGCTGGCTTAATAGGCGGGAGCGGTTGCGGGAGGACCAGCGGGCGCCGGTTTACCACTTCTTTACAATAGGAGGTGATATGGACACGACGCAGACGATGGAGACGGAGCCGCAGGCCGTGCGGTATAACCCGGCGGAGATAGAGCCGCGCTGGCAGGCGGTGTGGGATGCCGATCCCGCGCTGTACGCGGCTGAGCCGCATGACTCGGACAAGCCGAAGTATTACTGCCTGGAGATGCTGCCGTACCCGAGCGGCGCGCTGCACATCGGGCATGTGCGGAACTATGCGATCGGCGATGCGCTGGCGCGGTACATGTGGATGCGTGGGTACAACGTGCTGCACCCGATGGGCTGGGACGCGTTCGGGCTGCCGGCGGAGAATGCGGCGCTGAAGAACAATGTGCCGCCGCGTGAGTGGACGCTGAATAATATCGCGGCGATGAAGCGGCAGTTCCGGCGGCTCGGCATGGGGTTCGACTGGGGGACGGAGATTACGACGTGCCTGCCGGACTACTACCGGTGGAACCAGTGGTTTTTTCTGAAGATGTACCAGGTAGGGCTGGCGTACCGGAAGAAGAGTCGTGTGAACTGGTGTCCGAAGTGCTGCACGGTGCTGGCGAATGAGCAGGTGATCGACGGGCGCTGCTGGCGGCATGAGGACACATTGGTTGAGCAGCGGGAGCTGACGCAATGGTTCCTGCGGATCACGAAGTACGCGGACGAGCTGCTGGATGGGCTGGATACGATGGACGGCTGGCCGGAGAAGGTCCGGACGATGCAGCGGAACTGGATTGGGCGGAGTGAAGGGACGCTGGTTGACTTCGCGGTGCAAGGGCCCAGGGGCGAGGGCTCAGGGACGGGCGGGCGTGAGACTGCGGCCACGATCACCGTGTTTACGACGCGGGTGGATACGATCTTTGGGGCCACGAGTGTGCAGCTGGCGCCGGAGCACGCGGTAACGAAGGCGTTTGCGGCGGAGGACGCGGTACTGGCGGCGCAGGTCGAAGAGATGATCGCGCAGCAGACAGCAGCGCGCGAGGCCGGGGACGTGGGCGGGATCGAAAAGCATGGCGTGGCGACGGGGCGATTCGCGGTAAACCCGTTCAACGGCGAACTTGTGCCGATCTGGGTTGCGAATTACATCCTGGCGGATTATGGGACCGGTGCGATCATGAGTGTGCCGGCGCATGATGAGCGGGATTTCGAGTTTGCGCAGAAGTATGGGCTGCCGTTGAAGCGAGTGGTGGCGCCGAACGTGGACACGGACGAGCTCGCGCTGCCGTACCTGGGTGAGGACGAGGCGGTGCTGATTGATTCTGGTGTGTGGACGGGGGAGTCGAGTCTCGAGGCGCAGGAGAAGATGGCGGCGTTCGCGAAGACGAACGGATTTGGCACACCGACGGTTACGTATCGGCTGAAGGACTGGGGGGTGAGCCGGCAGCGGTACTGGGGGACGCCGATCCCGATGGTGTACTGCGAGCGCGGGCATGAGGGTGTGGAGCCGGGCGGGGTGGTGGCGCTGCCGGAGAGTGCGCTGCCGGTGCTGCTGCCGGAGCAGATCGAGATTACGCAGGAGGGCGGGTCGCCGCTGGGGCGGGTACCGGAGTTTGTGAACACGACGTGCCCGGTGTGCAGCGGGCCGGCGCGGCGGGAGACGGACACGATGGACACGTTTGTCGATTCGAGCTGGTACTTCTACCGCTACACGGATTCTCATAACGATACGGCCCCGTTCGATAAGGCGAAGGTGAAGTACTGGTTTCCGATCGACCAGTACATCGGCGGGGTGGAGCATGCGATTCTGCACCTGATCTACTCGCGGTTCTGGACGAAGGTGATGCGGGACCTGGGGCTGATCGAGAACGATGAGCCGGCGGCGCGGCAGTTTTCGCAGGGCATGGTGGTGAAGGACGGCGCGAAGATGTCAAAGTCCAAGGGCAACGCGGTGAGCCCGGACGTGATGATCGAGCGCTATGGTGCGGACGCGACGCGGATGTATTCGCTGTTTGCGGCGCCGCCAGATCGCGACCTGGAATGGCAGGAGGAGGGTGTCGGCGGGGTGAGCCGGTTTTTGAACCGCGTGTACCGGTTGACGCTGAAGTATAAGGGCGCGCATCGGGCGGTCAATACGCTGGCGGGGCAGTCGATTGCGGGGCAGAAGCTGCTGCGGAAGCTGCACCAGACTCTCGCCAAGATGACGCAGGACTTCAGCGGGCGGTGGCACTTCAACACGTCGATTGCGGCGGTGATGGAGCTGGTGAACGAGGTGCAGGCGGCGGAGCCGGCGATCGATGCGGGCGAGGTTCCGACGGCGACGGTGGCGGAGGTCTTTCGCACGCTAGTGCTGATGCTGGTGCCGTTTGCGCCGTATATCGCCGCGGAGCTGTGGTCGGAGATTGGCGGCGAAGGCGTGGTGTTTCGTACGCCGTGGCCGGTGGCCGACGCGGTGTTGGCGCAGGAGGATGCGCTCGAGATCCCGGTGCAGGTGAACGGCAAGCTGGTGGTTGTGATTACGGTTGCGGTAGGGAGTGACGAGGCCGCGGTGAAGGCGGCGGCGATGGCGGACGCGAAGGTGACGGCGCGGCTCGAGGGCAGGACGGTGGTGAAGGTGATCGTGGTGCCGGGCAAGCTAGTGAACTTCGTGGTGAAGTAGGGTGGCGGCTCCGCTCGACTACCGGGAAAGTACGCGGGCGGCTGTGGGTACGCCGCCGCCGGTGCGGGTGACGCAGAGCTTTGTAGGGACGATGGCGTGGTGCCGGCAACGGCCTTCGCTGACGGCGCTTGAGGTGCTGTGGCGCTGGCTGTACGGTGTGCCGGCTCTGCTGCTGCTGCGATACGAGGTGATCCGGATATTACTAGCGACGCCGCTTGATTATGCAGGGTTGAGGCAGATGACGCTGCTTGATCCGATGAAGAGTTCGGTGACGCTGGCGAAGGCGGCGCTGGCGCTGGCACCGCCGGTCGAGGCGACGGCGCTGTGGCTGGGGCCGCTGCTGCTGGTGACGTGGGTGATCGTGTCGTCTATTGGCCGGACGGTGGTGCTGCGCCGGGCGGATGCCAAACTGCATGCGCGGCCGGGAACGCTGATGGTGCTGCAGGCCATCCGCATGACGGCGTTGTCTGGGAGCTTCGCGCTATGGTTTCTGTGCCTGCAGGGGGCGGCGCAGGTCGCCGTGGCGGGTCCGCTGGCGGCGGGGCAGGAGCCGAGCCTGGTGCTGTACTTCGGGCTGGCGATCGTGGCGACGCTGGGGCTGTTTACGCTGTGGGCGGTGATGAGCTGGGGCTTCTCGGTGGCGCCGCTGCTGGCGATGCTGCGCGACTGGGGAGCGTGGCGGAGCTTGCGCTCTTCGTTTCGGCTGGGCGCGCTGAAGATCAAGCTCGTGGAGATCAACCTGGTGATGGGGATCGTGAAGATCGCGCTGATCGTGCTGGCGATGGTGTTCTCGGCGAGCCCGCTGCCGTTCGAGACGGTGGCTTCGCAGACTTTCCTGACGTGGTGGTGGAGCGGGGTAATCGTGCTGTATTTCGTGGCGTCGGATTTCTTCCACGTGGCCCGGCTTGTGGCTTATCTGGAGCTGTGGCGGACGTCAGCGTTGGAGGGGCAAGAGCATGCGGGTTGATCAAGTGAGGACCTTTCTCGCCGCGGGTGGGGAAAAGAGCGTCTCAGGGTAAGTCTCTCCATTTCGCAGGAGTTTGCTATGTCATCGTTTGCTATTTACGCCATTGGCGTCGTGATTATTATTGGTGGTCTGATCTATGTGGCTACGCTGGCGCATGTGCATACGCCGTGGATTGTGGGCGGCGCAATCCTGGTGGCGGGTGCCGGGCTGATCGGCGCGGTGAACAACACGAAGCGGCCTGACTGAAGCTCAAGCCGACGTGCTTGCTGGTTTAGACTTGAACCATCGTGGACACTTCTACCGTTGTCATCCTGGACTTTGGGTCGCAGTATACGCAGCTCATTGCGCGGCGTATCCGTGAGTTCAACGTCTTCTCCGTGGTGCTGCCGTGTACGGCTTCGCTTGAGCAGATCAGGGCGTTGGATCCGAAGGGGTTGATTCTGTCGGGAGGACCGTCGTCGGTCTACGATGCTGATGCGCCGAAAGCCGATCCGGGTATGCTGGCGCTAGGTGTGCCGGTGCTGGGGATCTGCTACGGGCTGCAGTTTATCGCGCACCATCTGGGCGGGAAGGTGGAGCCGGCGCCGGCGCGGGAGTACGGCCATGCGGAGGTAACGGTGGTCGCCGAGACCGCGCTGTTTCGCGGGCTGCCGCAGGCGATGGATGTGTGGATGTCGCATGGCGACGAGGCGAAGGTGCTGCCACCGGGGTTTGTGCTGACGGCTGAGACGACCAATGCAGTGGCGGGAATTGCGGATGAGGCACGGCGGATCTGGGCGGTGCAGTTTCATCCCGAAGTAGCGCACACGCGGCAAGGGACGGAGCTGCTGCGGAACTTCTGCATGGACCTGTGCGGGTGCGCGGCGGACTGGACGCCAGAGCATTTTATCCAGTCGACGGTCGAGCGAGTGCGAGCGCAGGTGGGCAATGGCCATGCGATCTGCGGGCTGAGCGGGGGCGTGGACTCGAGTGTGGCGGCAGTGCTAGTGGCGCGCGCGATCGGGGAGCGGCTGACATGCATCTTCGTGAACAACGGGGTGCTGCGCAAGGAGGAGTTTCGCAAGGTGCAGACGACCATGCGGGAGCAGCTTGGGTTGAGCGTGGTGGCGGTCGATGCGTCAGAGCGCTTCCTGACGAAGCTGGCGGGCGTGGTCGATCCGGAGCAGAAGCGGAAGGTGATTGGCGGCGAGTTTATCGCGGTGTTTGACGATGAGGCCAAGAAGATCTTCGAGGCGGAGAAGCACGTGGGCGAGGAGGTAGCCTGGCTGGTGCAGGGGACGCTGTATCCGGATGTGATTGAATCGTCGAGCGTGCATGGACCGTCGCATACGATCAAGAGCCACCACAATGTGGGCGGGCTGCCGGCGGATATGAAGCTGAAGCTGATTGAGCCATTGCGGGATCTGTTCAAGGATGAGGTGCGGCGGATCGGGCGTGACCTGGCGATGCCGGAGGAGATTATCGAGCGGCAGCCGTTTCCCGGGCCGGGGCTTGCGGTGAGGATTCTGGGTGAGGTGACGGCAGAGCGGGTGGCGATCCTGCAGGATGCGGATGAGATTGTGGTGGAGGAGATCAAGCGGGCGGGGCTCTACCGGAAGGTGTGGCAGAGCTTTGCCGTGCTGCTGCCGGTGAAGTCGGTTGGTGTGATGGGGGATCAGCGGACGTATGCGAATACGTGCGTGATCCGCGCGGTGGAGAGCGAGGACGGGATGACGGCGGACTGGGCGCCGCTGCCGTACGATGTGCTGCGGACGATCTCGAGCCGAATCGTGAGTGAGGTGAGGGGGATCAACCGGGTGGTGTACGACATTACGAGCAAGCCCCCGGGTACGATTGAGTGGGAGTAAGCGCTACCGAATCTCGATCGGCGTGGGGGACTGCTTGCGAACCTGCTCGAGGAAGTCTTCGAGCGATTGGCCGCGGTGGGGCTTGAAGTGTTGTTCGGCGTCGGTGCAGGACTCGATGCGATCGAGGCGGAAGACACGGAAGCCTTCGCGTAGGTTGCACCAGGCGGCGAGGGTCCAGACGCCGCTCCAGAAATAGAGCGCCAAGGGGTGGACGGTGCGCGTGGTGATTTTACAGTCGAGGCTGTTGTAGGTGATCGCGAGGATGAGTCGGTCGGCGCAGGCGGCCTGCAGGCGATCCAGCAGATCGCGATGGGCGGTGGGCATCTGGAATCCGGGGGCGTAGAGGTGGACGGTTGCGAGGCGGTCGCGGAGGTCGGGCGGCAGGACGGCTTCGATGCGGGCGAGGGCTTCGCCGGCAGCCTGGACACTGGCGGTGCCGCCCCAGGCTTTGACGAGGCGCGCTCCGAGGAGGAGGGCGGTCAGCTCTTCGCGGGTGAACATGAGGGGCGGCAGGTCGAGGTCGCGTCGGAGGGTGTAGCCGATGCCGGCCTCACCGCGGATGGGCATGCCGGAGAGCTGGAGGTCGCGCACGTCACGGTAGATGGTGCGCTCGGAGACTTCAAGCCGCTCGGCCAGCGAACGCGCGGTGCGCAGCCCGCCGCTGCGAAGAAGCTGGACGATGCGAAAGAGCCGATCAGCACGACGCACGGTTCGATCCCCCTGGAGACGATGCCTTGATGGTAGCCGTGCAGGCGGGAATACCTGCACGGCCGTGGGTTTTTGTCAGGCGGAGTGGAGGCCGACCATGTTGCCTTCGGTGTCCTGAATGCAGGCGAAGTGGCCGAAGCCGCCGGGCACCGGGCTGCTGGGCAGGACGACGGCGCCTCCAGCTGCGGGAACCCGTTCGAGCACCTGTGGGAGCTTGCCGGTGCAGTTGAAGTAGACGACCGTGCCCAGCGCGCCGGGCTGCTGGAAGGGGCGCTGGATGAGGGCGCCGGTGACGGCCGGGCGCTCGAGGACACGCTCGACCGGGAAGATGTACAGGGGGTCGTCCGGGTCGCTGGTGTCCTGCTGGAGGGTGAGGCCGAGGATGGACTCATAGAAGGTGCGGGCTCGTTCGAGGTCGGTAGTGGGCATCTCGAACCAGCTGACGATGGAGGGATTCTGGACGGTGGACATGCTCGTTTGCTCCTGACCGCGCTTGCGGTGTAGAAGCAGCATAAGAAAGGACTGCTGACAGCGTGGTGTCAGCAGTCCCTTCGATATACGGATGCTTGCGGGTTAGCTCAGTTCGCCGAGGCTGTTGGCGCCGAAGCGGGTGTACCAGGGGGTGGCGGCTTCGAGGGCCTTGTTGACGTTCTGTATGTTTTCGACGCCCTGGGTTTCGAGCCAGTCCTGGAAGGCTTTGGGGCCCTTGGTGGCGAAGATGGGAACGCCATCGGCCCAGGTGGCGCGGCCGCAGAGGACGCCGTTGAACTTTGTGCCGGACTCGGCGGCGAGGGCGAGGGTCTCGATGAAGACGGGGTTGGAGACGCCGGCGGAGAGATAGATGAAGGGCTTGTGGGTCATCTCTTCGGCGTCGCGGAAGTGCTGGAGAGCCTCGGCTCGGGTATAGGCCTTCTCGCCCTTGTAAGACTTTGTGCCCTCGACGAACGCCATCTGCACGGGGACTTCGACCTTGAGGACGTCGACATCGTAGCGAGCCTTGCCGAACTCGGCCATGGAGCCGGAGACGATGGAGGGCTTCTTGAGTGCGTAGGCAAGGGATTTCTCGTCGCCGCCCTCGGCATCGTAGCCGACCATTTCGAGGAAGAAGGGGATGTCGTGGGCGATGCACTCGGCGCCGATGCGCTCGACCCAGGCGTGCTTAAGGTCGTTGATCTGCGACTTCTCGAAGGGGGTGTAATAGAGGAGGATCTTAATGCAATCGGCTCCTGCCTCCTTGAGGCGGCGGACGGACCAGAGATCAAGCAGATCGGGCAGGCGGCCGGGCGTGGCGGAGTCGTAGCCGGTCTTTTCGTAGGCGAGCAGGAGGCCGGCGTTGTTGCGGAGCTTGGTGGCGGGCAGGCCGTACTCGGGATCGAGGAGGATAGCGGAGGAGTAGCGGGTGAGGACGTCTGTGACGAGCTCTTTGAACTCTTCGAGGTCGTGGGCGTCGGAGGCGGCGCCGCGATCCTTGGCGATGGACTTCTGGAGGGAGCCGCGCTGGTCCATGGCGGCGGCGGCGATAACGCCGCGGGCGTTCGACACGGCCTTCAGTCCGGCAAGTTTTCCTGGGGTCAGTTGCATGTGTAATCGTCTCCTCGAAGCTTGGATGCGTCCAGGCGCGATTCTACAGCGCGCGGGTGAGGGTGGCTGTCTGCGCTGGACAAGGTGTTAGTGGGAGGTCCAGGTTTTGTCGGCGGAGTTGCAGGGGGTTTCGAGGGTGCAGTCGGCGCAGCGGGGCTTGCGGGCGATGCAGATCTGGCGGCCGTGGAAGATGATCTCGTGGGAGTAGTCGATCCAGTGATCCTGCGGGATGATCTTGATGAGGTCGAGCTCGACCTTCTCGGGCGTCGTCTCCTGGGTGAGCTCGAGGCGGCGGGAGATGCGGAGGACGTGGGTGTCGACGACGATGCCGTCGGCAATCTTAAACCATGACCCGAGGACGACGTTGGCGGTCTTGCGGGCGACGCCGGGCAGCTTGAGGAGCTCGTCCATAGTGTCGGGGACTTTGCCGCCGTAAGCCTCGACTACGGCGAGTGCGGCGCCCTGGATGGACTTTGCCTTGTTGCGAAAGAAGCCGGTGGTGCGGATCAGCTCTTCGAGCTCAGGCAGCGAGGCAGCGGCCATGGCCTTCGGGGTAGGGAATGCGGCGAAGAGGACGGGCGTGACGAGGTTGACGCGGACGTCGGTACACTGCGCGGAGAGGATGGTGGCGACGGTGAGCTCCCACGCACTGCGGTGGTTCAGGGCGCAGACGGCGTCGGGGTAGGTCTTGCGCAACGCGTCGAGGATGGCGGCGATGCGCTCGGGGGCAAGCGGCTTCTTGGTCTTGCCGGGGCGTAGTTTGGGGGCGGACGGCTCGGTGGCGGCGATGGCCCGCGCCTTCGCCCCGGTGGGAGCGGAGCGGATGGCGCGGACGGGCTTCGCCTGGTCGAGGGCTGACTTTGTCGGCTTCGGAACTTCTGGGGCCTGCTTCGAGGGCTTGGTGGCCATGGTTTAGCCGAGGCGGTCGAGCATCTCGGCCGCGGGCAGGCGGACGCAGCTGAAGATGGGCGTGTCCTCGAGAGTGTAGACGCTGATCTCGGTCTCGCGGAGCTGCTGGACGAGGTCGAGGAAGTCCTCAGGGAAGTTGGTCTCGAAGGCGACGACAAACTCCTGGTCGTCGATACCGAAGGAGTAGGTGGTATTAAGTTTAACGCGCGGGTACATAAGGCCGATGCGGATGTGCTCGTCCATGAGGCGCTTGCGCTCGGTGGCGGGGAGCAGGTACCAGGGGCGCGTCTTCCAGAACGGATAGATAAAGATGTACTTCTGCCCGCCGGGCCGGATCGCGCCGCGGCCCTCGCCTTCGCTCTCATCCTCGCGATCGATCTGGTACTGGGAGCGCTTGGTCATGGCGAGGAAGTTGTGGGGCGAGTGGAGATAGCCGCCGAGCGGGGTGCCGAGGAGCTCGCTGCGCATGCGGTTCAGCTCTTCGACCGCGTAGCCGATCGACCAGACGCACATGTCGACATCGCCGCGGGTGCCGATGGTGGAATAGGTGAGCGAGAGAAATTCGCCGGGCTTGTTCCACCGGGTGAGAACGTCGGCGAAGGCCTTTTTGTGCGCGGCCTTCTCTTCGGCCGGAAGGCGACGCCATTCGGGCATGACCTTGTAGAAGCTGAAGCAGACGATCTGCCGCTTGACGGCGGGCTTCTTGGGATCATGCGGGGCGGTGCCGTAGCTGCTGACGGGGCGGCCTGTTGAGGCCGGCGCAACGGCGCCAGCTGATGCGGATGCCGTGCTGACGGCCTCGGTGAATGCGGAATCTGCCATGACTCGATTGTCTCCCGAATGAGGATGCGCTGGCAAAGTCTGGCTGTGACCCTCACCCGTTATACTGCACGAGCATGTCTGAAAAACTCCTCGCACTTCTTATTGGCTTCATCACGAGTGGCGGCTATGCCAGTGTGGCGCTGCTGATGGCGATCCAGTCGGCGTGCATTCCGATCCCGTCCGAGGTGATTATGCCGCTGGCGGGGTATGCGCTGGCGACGACGCAGTGGAAGCTGATCGTCCTGGCGACGGTGGCGTCGCTGGCGTCGAATATCGGCTCGATCCCGGCTTACTGGATTGGGGCGCGGGGTGGGCGGCCGATGGTGGAGCGGTTTGGGAGCTACGTGCTGCTGAGCCGGCGCGACCTGGACCTCTGCGAACACTTTTTCGCGAAGTATGGGTCGATCACGGTGCTGATCGGGCGGATGCTGCCGATCGTGCGAACGTTTATTGCCCTGCCGGCGGGGATCGCCAAGATGAACCAGCTCCGCTTTCATGTCTATACGTTCCTTGGGTCATGGCCCTGGTGCTATGCGTTGGCCTACGTGGGGATGAGGCTGGGTGCGGCATGGGATACCAACCCGCAGTTCAAGGCAATCTTCCATCGCTTTCACCTTGGCGTTGAAGCGCTTCTCCTGGCAGCAGTTATCTGGTTCGTCATGTCCCACTGGAAGAACCGGATTCGGCCTCAGGATGCGGCTGCGTAGACCGTCTGGGCACGTGGTTGTTTGCGCGGGACCTGTTGGTGGGCGATACTGACCTGTCCGGACCTACACGGAACATCGAACCACAAGAAGGGTACTGCTCAGAATGTCTACACCTGAAGCCGCTGCACCAGAAGCGGCCCGCATCAAGCCTGCAACCGGAAAACTTGGCGTCATGATCCCCGGAATGGGAGCCGTTGCCACTACA
>CAXTLS010000036.1:0-28854 GCA_964245235.1 uncultured Acidobacteriaceae bacterium | reverse complement strand
ACATTGATCGCGGGAGTCGAGGCGGTCCGGCGTGGACTCGCGAAGCCGATCGGCTCAATCTCGCAGATGGGCACGATTCGGCTCGGCAAGCGGACGGACGCGAAGAGCCCACTGATCAAGGATTTTGCACCGATCGCCGCGCTGGACGACCTGGTCTTTACCGGGTGGGATATCTTCGGCGGCAGCCTGTATGACGCTGCGAAGACGGCGCAAGTGCTTGACCGAGAACAACTTGAGTCGATTCGGCCGTACCTCGAATCGATTGAGCCAATGCCTGCGGCGTTCAACCAGCACTATGTGAAGCGTCTGACCGGACAGAAGGTCAAGACGGGCAAGAACAAGTGCGACCTGGCGAACCAGATTCGCAACGACATTGCCGAGTTCAAGACGAAGACCGACCGCCAGGTGATGATCTGGTGCGGGTCGACCGAGATCTTTCTCGAGCAGACGGCGGTGCACCAGAGCCTTGCAGCCTTCGAAAAGGGGTTGGTGGATGATGACCCAAGTATCTCACCCTCAATGCTTTATGCCTGGGCGGCGTTGAAGGAAGGGATTCCGTTTGCGAACGGTGCACCGAACCTTACGGTCGATATTCCAGCGCTGAATGAGCTGTCGAAGAAGATGAATGCGCCAATCTGTGGCAAGGACTTCAAGACTGGGCAGACGTTCATCAAGACGGTGCTGGCGCCGGCGTTCAAGACGCGCATGCTGGGAGTGGCGGGGTGGTACTCGACCAACATCCTGGGTAACCGGGATGGCGAGGTTCTGGACGATCCGGAGTCATTCAAGACGAAGGAAGAGTCGAAGCTCGGCGTGCTGGATATTATCCTGCAGCCGGAGCTTTACCCGGATCTGTACAAGGATCTTTATCACAAGGTAAGGATTAACTATTATCCGCCGCGTGGTGATAATAAAGAAGGTTGGGACAACATCGACATCTTCGGCTGGCTCGGTTATCCGATGCAGCTGAAGGTGGATTTTCTGTGCCGCGACTCGATCTTGGCGGCTCCGCTGGCGTTGGATCTGATTCTGTTTATGGATCTGGCGGCACGGACGCCCAGCCTGCGTGGGCTCGGCATCCAGGAGTGGCTGAGCTTCTACTTCAAGGCGCCGGATTCGGCTAAAGGTGTGTACCCGGAGCATGATCTTTTCATCCAGTCGATGAAGATGAAGAACACGCTGCGGCACATCATGGGTGAGGATCTGATCACGCACCTGGGGCTGGACTACTACGGCGAGTAGGTTGCCGTGGTGCTGCTGGATCCTGGAAAGTACTACAAAACTGTAGGTACGTTTAAGGCCATTGTAGTTACAGATTTGTAGTACTATAACTACAGTTTTGTAGTTACGGATTTTTGGGTGGATTCGGGCGCGAGGGCCACTCTGGCGGGTACGTTTGTCAAGTGGCTGGGTGCGAGACTGAGGTGTGCTTGATGCGGCTTCTGGGATGGTACCGGCAAACGGCAAGAGCAAAGGCGAGATGCGGGGGTCCCTTCACTGCGGCGCCGAGTGCTGCGCCTTCGGTCGCAATGACGAGCGTTCCGGGGATGTTGGGAGGGGCTATTCGGCTGCGGCGAGGAGGCGGGTCCAGAGGGCCTTGGTGCCGGCGTCGGTCTTGGCTGAGATGGGGAGGATGTCTTCGATCTCGTGGGCGCGCTTGAGGGCGGCGAGAGATTTGGCGAGGGCGTTGCCCGAGAGCTTGTCGGCCTTGGTGCCTACGACGAGGTAGGGCCGCTGAGTCTGCTGGAAGTAATGGATGAGCTGGGTGTCACTGGGCTGGGGCGGGATGTTGGTGTCGACCAGGCAGACACCGAGGGCGAGGGTCTCGCGGTCGGCGAGGTAGGGCTCGATAAACTTGGGCCACTCGGAGGAGATGGACTTCGAGATCTTGGCATAGCCGTAGCCGGGCAGGTCGGCGAAGATGAGGGTGGGACGGGGCTTCATCTTTTCGCCGGCTCCTTCGTGGAGGGCGAAGAAGTTGATGGCGCGGGTGCGGCCGGGGGTGGAGGAGACGTGGGCTTCCTTTGATCCGAGAAGCGCGTTGATCAGGGAGGATTTGCCGACGTTCGAGCGACCGAGAAAGGCGATCTCCGGGGCTCCGTGTGTCTTCGCCTCGCTGGGGAAGTGGGCGACATCGGTGGCGGAGAGGAGAAAGACCGGGGTGAGGCGCATGAGTTTGATTCTAGTGGTTTGTTGGTGATGAGGGTTTTGGGGCTGGAAGAGCAAGGGCCGGCGTAGGTTTCCCCTCGAGAATGACGGAAAAGGTAAGAGCAGATGCAGGTCCCTCCACTGCAGGCCGGCAAGCGGCTGGGGAACTGGCTGACCCGGGAGCAGGCGAAGGAACTGCTGGCCGTCCCTGACCGGTCGACCCTCAAGGGCAAGCGCGACTACGTGATCCTGGCCCTGCTGGTCGGCTGCGCCCTGCGCCGGGCCGAACTCGCCGAGCTCGACGTCCCTACCATCCAGCTGCGGGAGGGCCGCTGGGTGCTGGCCGACCTCGAGGGCAAAGGCCGGAGGATCCGGACCGTGGCGATTCCGATCTGGGTCAAGAAGGGGATCGATGCCTGGCGGGAGGCAGCGGCCATCGACAAAGGCCGGCTGCTCGGCCGGATCGGCAAGGAAGGGATGATCCGGGGCAAGAGCCTGAGCGACTGGGCCGTCTGGTCGGTCGTCGAGCAGGCGGCCAAACAGATCGGCATCGAGCGTTTCGGGGCCAACGATCTGCGGCGCCTGTGTCTTGCCGTGCCGCTAGCGCGGCGTGACAATCGACCCGCAGAGGACGGCTGGACCCAACAAAGGCTCGAAGTTCATCCCCGTACCAACTTAACTGGCATGGGCGAGCCCTGTGTCTGCAGCAATCAGCAGACGCTGACAAGAGGCCTTCGAAGTTCCGATAGCGAGATGACCTCTAGTAAGAGCGAAGAACCAAATGAGGCCAGGAGACGGGTCATGGCTGTTTTATTTCAGAGCCCATACGGAAATGGGCAGTTCTTGCCGATTAGGTCCATAGCGGGACCGGAACGATAGAGATGTTTTACCGAGACACAGGGCTCCCTATGCGCAACTTAGATCAACGGACGATTGCCTCTTCAAGTACTTCTTTCTTTTTCTCATTCTTTGGAGTTGGGGAGGATCGGCGGTTCTCTGCATGGAAGCCGACCCCCGGCTGGTTGTTGATCCTGACGCTGACTGGTATGTGCGCGGTAGGAGAGCCTTTGCGGGCGCAGGGCGTATTCCCGTTCACGGGTGTGATTCCGGTGGGCGCGCCTGCGCAGACGCAGACGGTGATGGTGCCGATTACGGTGACGGGGCCGGTGACAGTGGCGACCGTCCGTGTGCTGACGCAGGGGAGCGCAGGTCTGGACTACCAGCCCGGCACAGGGGATCTTTGCACGGGGAACACGTTCCACAAGAATGATTCCTGCTCCTTTGGCGTGAGCTTCTCGGCGAAATACCCGGGACTGCGTGGCGGAGCGATTGTGCTGACGGATAGCAGTGGCGCAGTCGTGGGAACGTCTTTTCTGGAGGCGAACGCCTCGGGTTCTGTAAGCGTGCTGGTCCCGGGCGTGATTAACACGGTGGCCGGTGACGTGAACTGGACCTATGGGGGCGATAACGGACCGGCGACTGCAAGTTCAATCTTTCTGCCGATGGGCGAGGTGACGGACGCTGCAGGGAACCTCTACATCGCGGATACGAACAATAACCGCATTCGCAGGGTGGATGCAAAGACCGGAACGATGACGACAGTCGCCGGTGGACCGCTGCAGGGGTATTCCGGGGACACAGGACCGGGAGTAGCTGCAGCGCTGAGCAGTCCGACGGCACTGGCGATCGATGGTGCAGGCAATCTCTACATCGCCGATTGCGGCAACCTTGTGGTGCGGATGCTGAGCACGGTATCCGGCATTATTACAACGATTGCGGGTGTGGGTGGACCGGCGGGGCCGGCGGGCGACGGTGGACTGGCGACGGCGGCTCACCTGACGGCGGTCGGCGGCCTGGCGCTCGATGCACAGCATGCGCTGTATTTGGCTGATACGGGAAACAACGTGATTCGACGGTTGGACCTGGGTACGGGCATTATCACGCGCTTTGCGGGCACGGGAACAGTTGGTTCGGCAAACGGGATTGCTGCAAGTGCATCGTTCAACACTCCCGAAGGGATCAACTTCGGGAGTGATGGCAGTCTGTACGTGGCCGATATGGCGAACGATCTGATTCGGAAGATCACTCCCGCCGGCGTAGTGTCGACGGTAGCGGGTGGCGGAACGGGAGGACTTGGCGACACAGGACCGCCTCTCTCCGCCGGTTTGACGCTGCCTGCAGCGGTGGCGATCGATCAAGCAGGAAATCTCTATATCGCGGATACCGGGGTAAACCGGGTTCGCAAGGTGAGCGTGGCGACAGGAGTAATTACGACGATCGCTGGTAATGGAAGCGAGGCGTTTGCCGGAGACGGTGAAAAGGCGAGTAGCGCTGAGCTGTATGGACCGTATTCGATCTACTACGACGGACAAGGAAACCTGTTCATAGGCGACATGTTTCACAACCGGATACGGGAGATCAACGGGAGCCTAGCTGTACTTCAATATGATCCGATCCGCGTAGACCGTACGTCGCCGGCACAGCTCGAAGGGTTTGAAAACGATGGCAACGCGGATATGGTCGTGCCTGCGCCGACGCTGGTGAACGCAACGCTTGATCCGACGACGACCACGTGTGCTTTGCCGCAGACGCTCTCAAAGGGCACGGTCTGCGTGCTGGGTGTTGCGTTCTCGCCGACGAGTCTGGGTCCGAGCGTGCAGGGATCGGTAACGCTGGCCTCCAACGCGGGCGATTCGCCGGCGGTAGTCCAGCTCTCAGGGCAGGTACTTTCTGTCGATCCGACAAAGATCGTCGTGACCTCGAGCCTTAACCCTTCAGGGGTAGGCACCACGGTGACGTTTACGGCGGCGGTGTCGACGAGCGGCTCGAGCATGACCGGGACCATCCAGTTTCTGGATGGTGCGACGGTGCTTGGGAGCATGCCGCTGATCGACGCGGGAGCGCTGGGCAGGGCTTCATTCTCTACGGCGGCCCTGACGCTCGGATTGCACTCGATGACGGCGATCTACTCGGGTGATGCGACAAATGCAGCGAGCACTTCAGTGGTGCTGACGCAGAGCGTCAAGCAGCAGACGACGCTGAGTCTGACTTCGAGCCCCAACCCATCACTCGAGACGGCGACAATCGTGCTGACGGCGAGGGTTGCGGCCACAGGTGTGGTGCCTACAGGGTCGGTGATCTTTGCAAGTGACGGTGTGGTGCTTGGTCCGGGGGTAATGGACGGGACGGGGATGGCGACACTGTCGGTAGCTACCCTGTCGATTGGAACCCACACGTTGACGGCGACCTATGCCGGTGACCCGAACAATGGGCCGAGCAATTCGAACACGGACACCCAGACGGTGAATGGGCAGATGAGCAGTATCACGTTGGGAACCAGCAAGGCTATGGTGCAGGTGGGAGAGCCGGTAACCTTTACGACGGAGGTGGCCGGGATGAGCGCGGCTGCACCGACCGGGACGGTGACGTTCAAAGATGGCTCGTCCACGATCGGTACGGCCATGCTGAGCGGGGGGTCGGCCGGGTTGACAACGTCCGGAATCTTGCCCGGAGCCCACACGATCACGGCGCACTATGGCGGAGATGCCACCTATGCGGGCAGCAGCTCGGTCGCGCTGCTGGAGAAGGTGCTTCAGTTGTCGACGGTCACGGTGGTCTCTTCAGGTGTGAATCCGTCAGCGGCAGGCGCCGCGATTACGTTGAATGCGACGGTCGTTGAGAGTCCAGGCAATGCGGCGGACAGCGCAGGCGGCACGATCGGCGGTACGGTGACCTTCCTGAGCGGTGACACGACGATTGGATCGGCTGGTGTTTCGGCAGGTGGACTAGCCTCGGTGAGGGTGACGCTTCCGCTGGGAGCAAACGGCATCACGGCAGTCTACGGTGGCAATGCCAACTACCTGGGAAGCACCTCGGCTGGCATGGTGCAGACAGTGGTGCAAGCGGTCACCTCGACCGTGCTTACAAGCAGCGAGATTCCATCGACGGTCGAAGACCCGATCACACTCGCTGCAACGGTGACGGGTCAAGGTGGTCATCCAACCGGTACGGTAACGTTCAGCAGTGACGGGGGCGTGATTGGCACGGCAACCGTAAATGCGACCGGCGTGGCGTCGTTGACTTATGCGAGCCTGATGGTCGGTTCGCATGGGCTTATTGCAAGCTATGCGGGCGACGCGCCAGACCTTCCGAGTGTCTCGCCGCTGCTGACGGAGATTGTCTTGCTGCATCCGTCGGCGTTGGTGCTGACGAGTTCCGCGACGTCGCTGGACGGCGGCCAGCAGGTCACGCTGATTGCGGTGATTCAATGGACGGGGGCGATCAAGCCTACAGGCATGGTGACCTTCCAGGCGGACGGGACGGTGCTCGGAGCAGCGACGGTGGATGGAAGCGGCGTGGCGACGCTGACCATCAATCCGCCGACCGGCACGACCAATGTGACGTCAACCTATAGCGGCGACGGGGTGTTTTCAGGTTCAATGTCGGCGACTATCCCGGTGACTGTCGGTCTTCCGCCCCTGTTCACGCTGACAGTGAGTCAAACGGCCCTTGCGGTCGGCAGTCTACAACACACAACGGTAACCCTGACGGCAAGCTCGGAGAAGGGCTTTTCGGACATGCTGACACTGGGTTGCCTGGGACTGCCACAGGCGGCTACCTGCACCTTTAGCCAGGACCGTGTGATGCTGGCAGCGGACGGCACATTCACGGTGAACGTGGTTGTGGATACGGGTTCTCCGTTGACGGCGGGCAGCGTGGCGAAGAATGAGGTACCGCAGCCGGGGCCGTCGATTTCTTCGGCGATGGTTGCGATCTCCGGCCTCCCGGGGGGAGTGCCCTTCTGCCTCCTGTTCTGGAAACGACGGAAGCTGCGGAAGCTGGGAGGTCTGCTGTTGATGTTCTGTGCGCTTGGAATGGCGGCGGGGCTCTCGGGCTGCGGATCGATGACGGTCAATGGAACGCCAGCGGGCAGCTACAAGTTCCAGATAACGGCTGCCGCCCAGGGAGCGGGCGTCATCGAAGCGGTTCCTATGACACTTACGGTAGGTCAATAGTGGCCGCGAAAAAGAGCAACCTCGTTGGCTGGTTGCTTTCGGCGGTTGGTTTCTGGGTGGTGGTGACTGCCTGCCACGCGCAGGCAAAGTATGCAGGTACCGGACCGGGATCGCTGCTGACCGCTGGAGCGATCGCCAGCGGCTTTCAGAGCGATTACGGCAGGCAATACCTGGGCGGGGTTGGCGTGTATGTTGACTTCAATCCGACATGGCGGTTCGGGATCGAAGGGGAAGCGCGACTGCTGCGCTTCCACCAGTCGGCGGACACGCACCAGTCGACCTTCCTGATCGGGCCGCGGGTTTCGTTTGGGAGGCATCGCCTGAACCCCTATGCGAAGGTGCTGGCCGGGTTGGGGAAGTTCAACTTTCCCTATGACTATGGCTATGGGAGCTATTTCGTGCTGGCACCCGGCGCGGGAGTCGACTTCAGAGTAAGTCAACGAATCAAACTGCGGCTGGTGGATTTCGAATACCAGGACTGGCCGCAGTTTACCTATGGTGCACTCAAGCCGTACGGCATTAGCACGGGGATGAGCTGGACGATCCTGCGATCGGGTACAAAACGCGGCTACTAAGGGACGTGACACGATGAGTCTGCCGAAAAGTAGTATCTCTTGATCCTGATGGAATCACCAGTGGTCGACTGCCGTGTTCCCGCTACGGCGAACCTTCGTTAGCCAGGCTCGGCAGGGCTCGCCTTGCAGACGCTTTTATGGCGACACATTTTCTACAGCGCGACTAGCGCGGCTAGCTTCGCTGTCCATCAACTGAACGCGTTCATTGTACGAGGCACCGTTTACCGGTGGTTGATGTTTTCAAGAGTATCAGTCCTCGAACAAGCAAATCCAAACCTCTGCCCCAACGCCAAGAGATGGAAGGCGCGCGACATCTCGCAGCACCTGCACAGCATTCATTGCCCCGTGCTAAGATCAGCGGTGCTTACCCTCGAAGCCCTTCTTTCTGAAGCCGAAGACCGCTGCATGCCTTCTCTTGCAGAGGATTTCCTGCTGGAGCAGTTGGCTCGTCAGCGGGTCGAAGCGAGAGGCGACGTTGTTCGAAACATGGCAGCAGCCATCCAGTCTCGCGGAAGAGAACTTACGCTCGCCGAAATCGCATTGAAGCACGACTTGACTCCTCGGAAGATGGAGCGATTGTTCAGGAGTTCGTCGGAATCTCACCGAAGCTCTTCAAACGTTTTCACCGTACGACACGGGCGGAACGTACTCGCGTCGGCAAAGCGAATGAATGGTAGCGGTGGCCGTCTTCATCGTCTGAAAGCCGCCCGTGGGACGAATGACTCGCTTGAGCGCTCCTTGGTCGGCTTCGATGATGTTGTTCTGGGACTTGAAGGTGCGGTGCTTTATCGAGCTCGACAGCTTGCCTTCCCGCTGCAGTCCACTGATCGCGTTTGGATAGGAGCCAAGCTGGTCCGTGGTGATCGAAGACGGTAGCCAGGAACGCATGATGGTCAGGGCTTCGCATAGGAAGCGATGGGCAGTGTGTGTGTTGCGCCGATCTGACAACATGAAGTCGATTAGCCGTCCCTGCTTGTCCACTGCGCGAAATAAGTACTTGCATTTACCGCCAACCTTGACCTAGGTCTCGTCTACCCTACACGAAGCCGCCCGATAGCCCTGGGACCATCGCACCGTTTTCTCAAGTTCAGGCGCATAGCGATGCACCAGCGCATGATCGTGGACGGATCCACCTCGATGCCACGTTTCTGCATCATCTCCGACCAGGTCGCGGTAACTGATCCCGTACTTGCAAACAGCGGACACACACCAGAATGATCTCAACAGGAAAACGCCGACGCTTAAACATGAGTCATCCTAACGTCCCTGCGGCCCAAGGCTTCTGGCAAAGAGTTAAGCAACAGTGCCTCAGGCACACAAACCGCCGGCATCAGCAACGATGCAGGAGAGATACGGCTTGTGAATCTGGCGGAGCGTAGATGGCGCATCTCGCTAGGTCCAGAGGCGCGAGCGGTGGCCGGGGAAACCCCTGGTGAGAGCGGCGCGTCTACCCCCGTACGGGACGAAGTAACTGCTTTGGATCCGTTTTGGAGGTAGGAATGAACGCATCAGACGTATTGGTTGAGCGGCTCATCGCTTGGGGCGTAGACACGATCTTTGGGTTGCCCGGCGACGGCATCAACGGGGTCATGGAAGCTTTACGAAAGACGCAGGATAAGATCCGATTCATTCACGTGCGGCATGAAGAGTCAGCTGCGTTCATGGCCTGTGCCTATGCGAAGTTTACGGGGCGATTGGGGGTGTGCCTTTCCACTTCAGGTCCGGGGGGGATCCATCTCCTAAATGGCCTTTACGATGCGAAGATGGACCAGCAACCGGTGCTTGCGATCACAGGGATGCAGTTTACAGATGTGACTAACACGTTCGGGCAGCAGGATGTAGAACTCGACAAGCTGTTTATGGATGTGAGCGTTTATAACACCCGTGTTATGAGCGCATCGCACATGGAACCGGCGGCAGACCTGGCAATACGGACGGCGGTGATGAAGCGTGGGGTGGCGCACCTGACGATCCCGATCGATATTCAGATGCAGGACGTCAAGAAGGCTCAACGGTCCGACCGGAATGTCGCGCATCACACGTCGACGAACTACGCAATCAGCGGAAACCTGCCGCAGGCCAACGAACTGAAGCTGGCGGCGGATCTAATCAATCATGGCAAGCGAATCGCAATCATGGCGGGGCAGGGTGCGCTTCATGGGACCGACGAGCTAATACAGCTGGCAGAGCTGATGGGCGCGCCGATAATCAAACCGCTGCTGGGGAAGGGCGTGATTCCGGACGAATCGCCATACACGACGGGCGGAATTGGACTGCTGGGAACCAAACCTTCGCAGGATGTGATCGAGAACTGCGACACGCTGATCATGGTTGGGACGTCTTACCCCTACATGGAGTACCTGCCGAAGCCTGGGGACGCGAAGTGCATCCAGATCGATGCGAATGCGCAGCGGATTGGGCTACGGTATCCGGCTGATGTCGGTTTAGTTGGTGACTCCAAGAAGACACTACAGCTGCTACTGCCGATGTTGAAGAGAAATAGCTACCGCAAGTTCCTCGAGACCGCTCAGGAGGACATGAAGGATTGGATCAAGACGCTTGAGAAAGAAGGCACGAACCCGGCCAAGCCGATGAAGCCGCAGGTCATCGGGTGGGAGCTAGGAAAGCGGGCCAAGGAGAACGCGATCATTGTGTCCGATTCCGGCACAAATACGACCGTGTGGGCAAGGTACATGCTTTCGAAACAGGGCCAGCAGCACTCGTGCTCAGGAAACCTGGCAACCATGGCCTGCGGAATGCCGTATGCAATCGCGGCTCAGATTGCATATCCGGAGCGGCAAGTGATCGGCGTCGTGGGCGATGGCGGGTTCACGATGTTGATGGGCGAGATTATTACAGCGGTGACGTACAAGTTGCCGATCAAACTCGTGATCATTAAGAACAATACGCTCGGCCAGATCAAGTGGGAGCAGATGGTGTTTGAGGGCAACCCTGAGTACCAGTGTGATCTTCTGCCCATCGACTTCGTCGCTCTCGCGCGTGCGGTAGGAGCGGAGGGCGTGCGGATCGATGACCAGGCGACAGCAGGCGAGATGCTGGACAAGGCGCTGGCGATGCCGGGCCCCGTAATTATCGAGGCGATAGTGGATCCGTTTACGGCGATGCTGCCTCCGAAGATCACGCCGACACAAGCACTGCACTTCTCGGAATCCCTAATGAAGGGCGAGCCCAATCGGCTAAAGATCGCCCTTACCGCTGCGAGTGACACCGTTCGCCAGATTATCTAGAGAATGATGACGCTGAAGATCCACAACACACGTGCCACGGCCTTCACCATTCCAACGGATGCTCCGGAGGCGGATGGCACGTTTGCCTGGAGTAGTACCACGCTAATTGTGGTCGAGTTGAGCGCAGGCAACACCCATGCGATCGGCTACACCTATTCGCATCCCGTAACTGCGACTCTCGCCCGTGACCTCATGAAGCAAGTGGTGGAAGGCGCGAACCCGTTTGATATTCCCGTGCTCTGTGCGAAGATGCGGATACTCCAGCGCAACTTCGGAAGCCAGGGCATTGCCGCTACCGCCCTCTCTGCCATCGACATGGCGCTTTGGGATCTCAAGGCAAAGCTGCTCAACCTTCCTTTAGTCAAGCTCCTTGGAGGCGTAAGGGAAAGTGCCCCTGTTTACGGCTCCGGCGGCTTCACCAGCTACACCGACGCCCAACTCTCGACACAGCTTGCTGGCTGGGTCGAGCAGGGAACTCCACGGGTTAAGATGAAGATCGGTTCTTGTCCGGATCAGGACCTAGGACGCGTTCGTACTGCGCGCCAGGCAATTGGCGAAGATGCCGAGCTCTTCGTCGATGCGAACGGTGCATACTCCTGCAAGCAGGCTCTTGAGTTCGCACACAAGTTCCATTCTGAATACAAGGTGAGTTGGTTTGAAGAGCCCGTCAGTTCCGATGACTTGCGTGGTCTTCGTTTGCTGCGTGACCAGGGCCCGAGCGGCATGGACATTGCGGCAGGGGAGTATGCCTGGCGCGTATTCGATTTTTGTGCGCTGCTTGACGCCGGTGCGGTCGATGTCCTTCAAGCAGACGCCACACGCTGCGGCGGCATCACTGGCTTCCTTGCGGCCTCATCCCTAGCGGAAGCTCACAATATCCCGCTCTCCGCACACTGTGGGCCATCGGCGCACCTGCACCTTGCCTGTGCCTCTTTATCCCTTCGCCATGTTGAATACTTCCACGATCACGTTCGTATCGAATCGATGCTCTTCGACGGCTTCTGCCCTCCGGTCGGCGGAGCAATGCACCCCGACCTGAGTCGTCCGGGTCTTGGCTTTAACCTTAAACACAAGGACGCTGAACCTTTTCGCATTGCCTAAGAGAACCCCATGATCTACGACCTCGCCCAGCCTCTTTACAATAACGGCCCGCAATTTCCGGACCAGCCACCAAACTCCATCCGTTACCACCAGCGTGCGGTAGTGAAGGGAGCCACCGTGGAACGCCTTGAAATCATGACCCACTCCGGCTCCCATGTCGACGCTCCTTTCCACTACAAGCCGGAGCTTCCGTCTATAAGCGAGTTGCCGCTTTCGCACTTCTACGGGCCTTGCATCGCCATTGATCTGCGTCCCATTGCCGCTTGCCATCCGATCGATCGAGATGACCTCCGCAAGCACGAAGCCCTCATCACTGCCGGAATCTTCCTTTTTCTGAAGACCGGCTGGGGTGATCGTCGCGCAAATACGAAGGAGTTCCTGACTGCATGGCCCTATATGTCAGGTGACGGCGCGCGCTATCTTGTCGAACGCGGCATCAAAGGTTTTGGAATCGATGTGCTCTCTACTGGTGGCTATCCGGACGAGCATGCTGAATCGGACGCTCATCTCGAACTTCTCGGTCATCAGAAGCTCCTACTCGAAGACATCCATATCCCGGACGCGCTGCTTGACAGGAAGCGCCGCCATTTTGCAGCGTTTCCCATCCTCATCGCAAACGTCGGTGGCTCCTGGGTTCGCCCCGTCGTATGGGACACAGGCGATCTTGACAAAGACCAACCCGCACCTGAACAACGCACCGAACTGCCCCCCAGTGTGGCTAGCCTCATCGCCCTGGAGCGTGGTCAGGTATGATCGACACCTCGCCTCGAGCAATCGTAGCGCTGCTGCCAGGACCGATACGCAAACCTGCGGATTTGGTCCTGAGCCACATGCAGCATGGTACTTTCCAGCGTTCCATGTCGCTCCTTGTGGTTGGCACAAGCCTAATCAGCGGGGCGGAGGTGGCTTACGAGCACTATCGCGGCAGCTACTCCAATCCCATCATGTACTCACCAGTCGTTCTCTCTGGAGTTCTTTCTGTAGCCGGAGTAGCGGGCTTCTTCAGTGGTCATATGGCTCGCACCTTTCTGCGCTACACAAGCTGGATCACGCTAGCGGACGGCCTTGTCGGCTTCGGCTTCCATGTTCGAGGAATCGCCCGGAAGCCCGGTGGTTGGCGCATGCCAATTGTCAATCTTGTGATGGGGCCTCCCGTGTTTGCACCATTGCTCTTCGGTACAAGCGCTTACCTCGGGGTCATCGCGTCGTACCTGCAGCGCGAAGAGGACCATGGCTGGAAGGGCCGCACCATCGAAGGCAGGACCGCTTTGCGTACGCCAGACTTTCGGGATGATATTCGTGTAGGCCGCTTCCAGAAGCATATCTGTGTCGTCGCCGCGATTGGAACTCTGGCCTCGGGTGCTGAAGCCTGGTATTCGCATTACAAGAACAACTTCAAGTACAAGGTGCAGTGGTCACCGATCATATTGACCCCACTGCTTGCCGGGGCGGCACTTGCTTCATTGCCCAGCAAACGCGTTGCGAACACCCTCCTCCCCGTCGCTGCCGGATTAGCGATGCTCAATGGTGTTGTTGGCACTGGGTACCATATCCGCGGCATCCTGCGACGGCCTGGCGAAAAGAAGAAGCCGCTGTACAACATCCTTTATGGTCCACCTATCTTCGCGCCAATGCTCTTCGCTGCCTGCGGGATGCTCGGCATGATGGCATACCTCATGCGTCGGGAACGCCGCTAATGTCGAAGTCACCCATTGATCCTCACACTGGCAAACCGCTCCCACCACGCGATCAGCCCGGTTACTATCCCGGATTCAGTACGGTGAGCCAGAAAGCATACTGGGACGCCACCACCCGCGCGGTAGTGCTCGCACGTCTGGATGCGCCAGCTCCACTCCGGTTCTTCACGCTTGCGGAGGCAGCGACCATGCATGCCGTTATGGCCCGAGTGATGCCACAGGAAGACCGCACTCCAGCTCGGCGCATTCCGGTCCTTCCCGGCATCGACGAGCGTTTGGCTGATAACCGCGTCGATGGCTATCGTTACGAGGACATGCCTTCCGACCAGGAGGCTTACCGTCTCGCGTCTCTGGCGTTTGAGACGATGGCGCAAGAGCAGCACGCCGAGCCATTCTCGGCCCTTCCGATCACTCAACAGGAAGAACTCCTCCAATCGTTGAATGACGGCAAACCGATTGCGGCCAAAGAACTCTGGGCAAGGATGAACGTACAGCGGTTCTGGTCCATGCTTGTCGGCGACTGCTGTTCCATCTATTACGCTCATCCCTGGGCATGGGATGAGATCGGCTTCGGCGGTCCTGCTTATCCCCGCGGCTATATGCGCCTTGAAGGCGGCATGCCTGAACCATGGGAGGTCGACGAGCAACGCTACGAATGGGATCCCCCTTCCGACACCCTTTCCGGCGAAGAGAAGGACAACGACCATACCCACGCCGAAAACACCCCCGGCCAGGGAGGAACGCATTGAGCCTCTTCCACTCCGACAAGCCGCTCTTCGGCCAATTCGAGCCACCAGACACCGATCAGCACGTCCTTGGACCCATGCAGAAGATCACGATCCCTCGACGTCGCTTCAAGGACGACGAGGTACTCGACTTTGTCATCGTCGGCGTAGGCTCAGCCGGTGGAGTCCTGCTGCAGCGACTTGCTCGCGCCGGCTTCAACGTGGTCGGGTTTGAGGCCGGGCCTTTCTGGGATACCGAGCGGGATTGGGTCTCCGATGAGGCTGGTTCCCATGGACTCTACTGGAATGATCTCCGCATCACCGGCGGCGAGCACCCTCTCGCTCTTGGAGCCAACAACAGCGGACGTGGTGTCGGCGGTGGGTCTGTCCACTGGGCCTCCTTCACTCCTCGTTTTCATCCCTCCGACTTTGAGGTCTACACCCGCGATGGCGTGGGCGCAGACTGGCCCATCGACTATGCAGACATCGAGCCGTACTATCAAATCCTTGAACAGGAGATGCCGGTCGCCGGTCCTGCCTGGTACCCGTGGGGCAAACCTCATGGACATCCCTACGCTCCCCACCCGATGGGCGGTGTCGGCGGCACTCTGATCAACGGCTGTACCAGGCTCGGCATACCAGTATCAGCTGGAGGTCCGGTCGCTATCCTCTCCGCATCGCATGGTGATCGTCCTCATTGCATCTATCGTGGGTTCTGCATTCAAGGCTGCAAGGTCGGCGCCAAGGCTTCCACACTCATCACCCACGTTCCTGACGCTCTGAAGCACGGTGCGGAGATCCGCGATCACTCGATGGTCTCTCGTGTGTCCCTCGGTCCTGATGACCGAACCGATGGTGTCTTTTACTACGACAGCGTCGGACGAGAACACTTTCAGCGCGCCCGCTGCGTGATCGTCTCGGGATATGCCATCGAGACTCCAAGACTGCTGTTCAATTCCGCTTGCCCCGGTCATGAGCGCGGCCTTGCCAACTCCTCCGGGACGTTGGGCAAGTACCTTATGGCGCAGGCTGGGAACGTCATCCTTGGCCGCTTTGAAGAACTGATCCGCATGTACAAGGCGCCTCCTGCGCACGCCCTCACCGAAGAATTCTACGAAACGGATCCCAAACGCGATTTTGCGCGCGGCTTCGCTGTGCAAACCGTCGGCCCGCTTCCCATTGCGTTTGCCAAACAGATGATGGCTGCCAAGCAGGTTTGGGGGTGGGGACTTCGCCGCAACTTGATGGATTACAACCATTGGTCTGCGCTCGGTCTTCTTGGCGAGATCCTGCCGTGGGAGGACAACCGCGTCGAGCTGGCCAGCGGCCCAGACGAAAAGGATCGATTCGGTCTGCCTGTAGCCAAGATCACCTTTTCGCTTAAGGATAACGACAAGAAGATGATTGAGTTCGGCAAGAACAAGGTTATGGAGATCATGCATGCTGCTGGCGCGAAAGAGATCGTTCAGGAATCCCGGTATGCTCATCTTGTCGGCGGGGCTCGTATGTCCGCCACGCCGGAAACAGGAGTGTGCGACAAGTTCGGTCGAACCTGGGACATCGACAATCTTTTCGTGATGGACGGCTCTGTCATGCCCACGCAAGGTTCCGCCAACCCCGGCTTGACCATTCAGGCGCTTGCCGCTCGGACCGCAGATTACCTCATCTCACAGTTCCAGTCGATCTTCGCTGGCGAGACTCGCAACCTCTCTTCACCGCCCGTCCGCACAACGCTTTCGCCGCCTGGTACCTTTAGTAAAGGCGCGCCGCATATGAGGTAGTCCGATTAGGATCACGGCCTAGTCTAAGCGACCTATTCTCTTGCTTACAGCCCATGCGATCCTGCATCAACTGCTCCTCCGCCATCGCGCAACAGAGCAGATGGCAAGTCACAGCAGGTCGACCCCGGTCTACTGCAGCACCTATCTGGCCCGGCTGGGAGCGCATCAACCTCACTGGCGACCCTTCGGGTTTAGTTCATCGGGGCATCATCCCGCTTGGATCGAGCAGGTCTGGCGAGTACACTGCTGCATGACGTGCAGCGCAGGCATTCTGATCACCGGTGTCTCACGAGAAGCCCAGAGAGCCAGAGCGCAGCAGAAAAACAAGCAGCGTCAGAATTATCTGAGCTGCCCGCGCGACCCAAGATCAACATGGCCTGCCGAGATGAGATCGAAATAGGGTACGTTGCTAATTCCTTTATTTAGAGCTAACGTTCGTGTGTGATATCTCCGAAAACATCACGCCCCGCGCAGCTTCCATAGAGGTGTTTTGGCACGCATCTAATGGCAAAAAGCAATACGGCGTTCGGTCCCCGAGGCGATGAAACATGGCAAATGCGCTTACAAAGTTTAAGCAAATCCCAGTAAGAAACATCTCGTGGGAAAACACGGACGTGGAGAGTACGTCGGTGCGGTACGTGCTCTTCGTTCTGCTCCCGCTTTGGGTGTTGCCGGGAATCGCAGATTGGTATTGGCACAAACGAACCGATATCGAGCACACGGCTGGTCTGCAGGAATCGATCATTCACTCATTGATGATGAGTGAAGTGGGCATTCCAGTAGCGCTGGGGCTTTTATTCGAGATAAATCCTCTCGTACTGGCACTGATGTTCGGAGCTATGGCAGTGCATGAAGCCACGGCCTTCTGGGATGTAAGCTTCGCTGTACATCACCGGGAGGTGAAAACGGGCGAGCAGCATACGCACAGCTTTCTGGAAGTAGTTCCGATGATGGCGGTGTCGATGATGATTTGCCTACATGCCTCGGAGCTCCGGCGGCTGATCACAGGGAACACTCGACCGGGCGACTGGGGCCTGAGGCTGAAGCGGCCGAGGTTATCGCTTCCGTATCTCTTGGGTATCGCGGGACTGATCGGAATTGGGGTCTGGTTGCCATACGGAAACGAGATCTGGCGATGTGTAAAGGCGTTACGAGAACCGAAGCGAAATACAGGCTTCTACAAGGATCTGCCAGAAGGTGAGCCGGAGCAACGCAATTGCTGAATTCGTTAACGATGACGAAGATGTTCGACGCCTGTCCAATTATTTCCTCGTCAATCCTGTGAGAACGGCCCGGAATAACGCTTGTGCGGATAATCTCAGAATGTTTCAGATCTTCGTCGAGAGTAAAGGGACAGACCTACACAACGTTACTCGTTCCAGCCAAAGTCGATGATGCCGGGTAACGATCGCAGCTGTGCCAGCCGACTGGGAGTCTCAGGCGTCTTGCGTGTGTTGGCCTGCCACTGAATCTCACACCTCAGGAACACGAGCTGCGATGGAGTGGCGTATCGCACAGTCCAGGGCTGGATGTGGCACAAGTGGCCGCGAATTAGCTCGCGTATTTCTCGTTCGGATGATGCGCCTTCGACAAAATTGAGGGTTAGAGTACCGCCGTGGGACCGTGGTACAAATTCCACCTGCTTCAGAGCTTCAAGGATCAGAAGCGCCAGCGCGTTGAACACACCGCCCAGACGAAGCTGTCCACCGCCGAAGAGAAGCCCCAACATCGTGGAAAACCATAGCGTAGCTGCAGTCGTCACGCCTACGGCTCCGTCCTCTTTCTTGATAATGGCACCAGCGCCGATGAAACCGATCCCGCTGAGTATCCAAGCGGAAGACGCATGAGGTCGAGCACATTGAACAAGTTCGGTGCCTTTCCTGTCATCGGCAGAAGTAGATTGACCTGGAGCATGGCGACGGTTGCTGTAAGCATCACGAGCATTACAGTTCGCATGCCTGCGGACGGCCGTGTTCATCTCGGTTCTTAGGAGCACACACATGTTCAAGCGCCGTCGTTTTCCTATAGAGATCATCTTGTCTGCGTACACTGGTATTGCAAGTACGGGATCTCCTATCGCGATCTGGCGGAGATGATTGAGGAACGTGGTGTCGCGGTAGAGCCGTCGACGATCATGCGCTGGGTTCACCGATACGCGCCTGAACTTGAGAAGCGGATCCGCTGGTATCAGTGCGACGATCATACTAACTGCGGAGTGGTTCCTACCCTCACGTACGAGGCCGGCGACCGAATTAAGCGTGTTTGAACAGGAGCGGAGGTTCGATCTGCTGTCGTAAGATGCTTTAGGCTGTACGGATGGCCTTGATGGAGTTGAAGGATAAGCGGGTGTTGGTTGTGGGACTGGGCAAGTCGGGGCTGGCGGCGGCGCTGTTTCTGCGCGAGCGGGGAGCGCGGGTGACGGTGAGCGATACGCGGAGCTCGGTGGCGCTGGCGGGCGAGATTCCGGCGCTGCTCGAAGCGGGCATCATGGTCGAAGCCGGCGGCCACGGGCTGCTCACCTTCCGTCGACAGGATTTGATCGTCGTTTCGCCGGGGGTGCCGCTCGATACGCCGGAGGTGAAGCAGGTGATCGCGTTCGGGCTGCCGGTGATCGGCGAGCTTGAATTGGCGAGTCGTTATCTGCGTGGTCGCGTGGTCGCGATTACCGGGTCCAATGGGAAGACGACGACAACGACACTGGTCGGGAAGATCTTCGCCGATGCCGGGCGGCCGACGCAGGTGGGCGGTAACATCGGTCTGCCGGTGATTGAGCTGATCGAGAAGAGCACGCCCGAGACGACCAATGTGCTCGAGGTGTCGAGCTTCCAACTGGAGACGGTGGTCGATTTTCATCCGCAGATTGCTGCGATCCTCAACCTGACGCCCGACCACCTGGATCGCCACGGCAGCTTTCAGAACTATGCGGCGGCAAAGGAGAAGATCTTCGCGAATCAGACGATCGAGGACGCGCTGGTCCTGAACGCGGACGATCGCGCCGTGCAGATGAGCGCCGGCAGGACGAAGTCGCGGGTCTTCTGGTTCAGCGGCACGAAGGTCGTGCGGCAGGGTACGTTCGTGCGCGATGGCGTAATGGCGTTCGTCGCGAAGGAGGGTGGCACGACGGAGCCGATCATGCCCATCGCGGAGATCGTGCTGAAGGGCGCACACAATATCGAGAACGTGCTGGCGGCCGTATGCATGGCGCGTGTTGCCGGCATTGCTGCCGAGAGCATTCGTGCGTCCGTCGCGGGCTTTACGGCGGTCGAACACCGGCTGGAATTCATCGCCGAGGTGGCGGGAGTGGCGTTCTACAACGATTCGAAGGCGACCAATGTTGACGCCGCCATGAAGGCGGTGGCATCCTTTGCGGGCGGGGTGCACTTGATTCTCGGAGGCAAGGACAAGAGCTCCGACTACACGCTGCTCGCGCCGCTGCTGCAGGAACGGGTGAAGGCTGTTTATACCATTGGTTCGGCGGCTGAGAAGATTGAGCGCCAGCTCGCGGGAGTCGTGAAGATGGTTGCAGCGGGCAACATTGCAGCCGCTGTGGCCGCGGCTGCCGAGGCAGCTGAGCCGGGCGATACGGTGCTGCTGGCGCCGGCATGTTCGAGCTTCGACCAGTTTGAGAACTATGAGCATCGCGGACGGGCATTTCGCGAGCTGGTCCATGGTCTAGAGACGTAAGGATGTGGTGTAGATGGCGAAGCGGGTGGGCGTCGATAAGTGGCTGTTTGGAGTGGTGCTGCTGCTGGTGCTCTTCGGGTTGGTGATGGTCTTCTCCGCTTCGGCGGTGATGGCGCAGGCGAAGTATGGCTCCCCATATACCTTTGTGGTCAAGCAGGCGGTGTGGGCGCTGCTGGGGCTGGTGGCGCTGTTCGGCCTGATGCAGGTTGATTATCGGAAGTACAACAATCCGCGCGTCGTCTTTCCCGCGGTCGCGATCACGATGCTGCTGCTGGTGGGCGTCTTCGCCATGCATGATTCGCACCACACGCATCGCTGGTTCCACTTCGGTGGCTTCTTTACCTTTCAGCCGTCGGAGATTGCAAAGCCGGTGATGGTGTTGTTTCTCGCGTATTTTCTACAGACGCGCATTCACCAGATGGACGACTTGAAGAATACGATCCTTCCTGCGGTCGCGCCGCCGCTACTCTTCGTGGCATTGATCCTCAAGGAGCCCGATCTCGGGACGGCGCTGGTGTGCGTATCGGTGATGGCGCTGATGCTCTACCTGGCCGGGGCGCAGACGCGCTACTTCGCTATTGGCGCGGCGCTGGCCTCGCCGGTGCTCTACTTCCTGCTGTTCTTTGTGCCGTGGCGGCGGGCCCGCATGCTGGCCTTCATGAACCCCGAGGCTGATCCGCGGGGAACGGGCTTCCACATTCTGCAGTCGCTGATCGCCGTCGGTACGGGCGGCTTTCGTGGGCTTGGCCTGATGGAAGGCCGGCAGAAGCTGTTCTACCTGCCGGAGCCGCACACCGACTTTATCTTCGCCAATGTATGTGAGGAGCTTGGGCTGATCGGCGCGGTGATCATCGTCGGGCTGTTTGCCGCGCTGGGATATCGCGGGCTGCGCACAGCTTTTCTCTCGACCGATCCGTTCGCGCGCTTTCTCGCCTTCGGCATCACGACAGCGGTGCTTATCCAGGCCTTCTTCAATATGAGCGTGGTGCTCGCGCTGCTGCCGACCAAGGGGATTCCGCTGCCCTTTATCTCGTCGGGCGGGACGTCGGTCTTCATCACGCTGGCGAGCATGGGCGTGCTGCTGAACGTAACGCGCGAGATCGATTAGTTGGCGGGCGAAGCTCCTCTACGGATTCTGATTGCGGGCGGCGGCACCGGCGGGCACGTCATCCCGGCGCTGGCGATTGGGCGCGAGCTGCGGGACGCCTTCGGGGCGGAGGTGCGCTTTGTCGGCACGGCGCGCGGGCTCGAGATACGGCTGGTTCCGGAGGCCGGCTTCCCGCTGGACCTGGTCGACGTCGGCCAGCTGAAGAACGTGAGCCTGGCGACGCGGCTGCGGACATTGACCGACCTGCCGCGCGGCGTGCTGCGGTGCGTCACGCTGCTGCGTAGCTTCAGACCGCAGGCGGTGGTCGGTGTGGGCGGGTACGCTTCAGGGCCGGCGATGATGGCGGCCATCCTGCTCCGCATCCCGACACTGGCGTTCGAGCCGAATGCGGTACCGGGGCTGGCGAACCGCCTGGTGGGAAAGCTGGTGACGGCGGCCGCGGTGAACTTCACGCAGACGCGGCGCTACTTCCACAACGCACAGGTGACCGGCATTCCGGTGCGCTGCGCCTTCTTCGACGTCGAGGTGGCGAAGCATGTGGCGCCGCGGCTGCTGGTCTTTGGGGGCAGCCAGGGGGCCCGCGTGTTGAACGACGTGATGCCGAAGATCGCGGCACGGCTGCTGGCGAGCATCAATGGGCTCACCATCCTGCACCAGACTGGACCACACGGCGAAGTCACGACGCGCGAAGCCTACACGGCCAGCGGAGCCGACCGGGCGCGCTGGCAGGTGAGTGCCTACCTGGAGGATATGCCGGTCCACTTCGCCGCGGCGGACCTGATCCTCTGTCGCAGCGGTGCGAGCACGATGGCCGAGCTGGGCGCGGCCGGGAAGCCGTCCGTGCTGGTGCCGTTTTCGCGGGCGGCGGACGATCACCAGCGAAAAAATGCAGAGATCTTTGCCGAGGCCGGCGCCGCGTTGATGCTATTGGAATCGGCCTTGGATCCGGAAATGCTGCTCACGCATCTGAAGACTCTCCTGGTAAGCGACCGGGAGTTGCAGCGGATGGGCCGCAGGGCGCGGGCGTTGGCACGGCCGGATGCGCTGCAGGTGATCGCCGGCATGGTGGTTGCGATGGCTCGCAAGGTATAGAGCGGCTACCCAAAACATAGAAACGAAATGGCTGGGCGTGGACCTGTCACACGGCCGCAATGTGCTTTGGTAACTCCTTGTTACCATCGAAGATGAAGTGAGAGGTGTATGAGCGAAGGTCGCTGGGTTCTGTTGATTGCAAGTGAGGTGGGTGGCACGGATTCGGTGTCGGATCGGGCGATGGAGCGACTCGTCGACGCGATCAGTGAAGAAGGCTATGAGGTGGTGCGCACCTCGACTCCCGAAGACGGCCTGTCACTTGTCACCTCCGACCCGTCGTATAGCGCGATCCTGCTCGATTGGGACCTCGAAGGCGAGAACCAGTTTGCTGAAGGCGCGGCGCTGGGCATCCTGCGCGCCGTCCGCCGCCGCAACAAGAAGATCCCGATATTTCTGATCGCTGACCGGACGCTGGTCAGCGAGCTGCCGCTTGAGGTCGTCAAGCAGGTGCACGAATACATCCACCTCTTCGGCGACACGCCGGCCTTCATCGCCAATCGCGTCGACTTCGCCGTGGAGCGCTATCACGAACAGCTGCTGCCGCCGTATTTTCGCGAGCTGAAGAAGTATAACGACCAGGGCGCCTACTCCTGGGACGCGCCCGGCCACATGGGCGGCGTGGCCTTCCTGAAGCACCCGATCGGCATGGAGTTCCATAAGTTCTTCGGCGAGAACATCATGCGGTCGGACCTCGGCATCTCGACCGCGCCGCTCGGTTCGTGGCTCGACCACATCGGGCCTCCGGGTGAGTCGGAGCGCAATGCAGCTCGCATCTTCGGCGCCGACTGGACCTTCTATGTGCTCGGCGGATCGTCCACCTCGAACCAGATCATCGGCCACGGCGTCATCGCGCAGGACGACATCGTGCTGGCTGATGCCAACTGCCACAAATCCATCTGCCACTCACTTACCGTGACGGGCGCGCGGCCGGTCTACATGAAGCCGACGCGCAATGGCTACGGCATGATTGGCCTGGTTCCGCTCAAGCGCTTTCATCCCGACTTCATTCGGGGACTGATCGAGAAGAGCCCGCTGACCGTCGGCGCGCGATCGCAGACGCCCACCTATGCCGTCGTCACCAACTCGACTTATGACGGCCTCTGCTATGACGTTAACCGCGTCGTGAACGAGCTCGCGAAATCGGTGCCGCGCATTCACTTCGACGAGGCGTGGTATGCCTACGCCAAGTTCCACGAGATCTACCAGGGCCGCTTCGCCATGGGCGTTCCGGACGACATGCCGGATCGTCCCGCCATCTTTGCCGTGCAGTCGACGCACAAGATGCTGGCCGCCTTCTCGATGGGCTCGATGATTCATGTGAAGCTGAGCCCACGGGCGCAGCTGGACTTCGATCAATTCAACGAAGCCTTCATGATGCATGGCACGACCTCGCCCTTCTATCCGCTGATTGCCTCGCTCGACGTGGCCGCCGCGATGATGGACGAGCCCGCCGGGCCGACGCTGATGAGCGAGACGCTGCAGGATGCGATCAGCTTCCGCAAGGCCATGTCCTCGATCGGACACCGGCTGCGCGAAGCGGGCGAGGGCTGGTTCTTCCGTATCTATCAGCCGGAGTATGTCTTCGATCCGCTGGACGGCAAAACGCACCTGCTCGAATTGGCGCCGGACGGCCTGTTGACGAATCAGTCGAGCGCCTGGACCCTGAAGACGGACGAAGAGTGGCACGGCTTTCTCAATGAGGACATTGCCGACGGCTATTGCATGCTCGATCCCACCAAGGTGACCATCCTGACGCCAGGTGTAAACGCCCAGGGTGTGGTCAGCGACTGGGGTATCCCCGCTGCGATCCTGACGGAGTTTCTCGACGGCCGCCGGGTCGAGATCGCGCGGACGGGCGACTATACCGTTCTTGTGCTCTTCTCGGTTGGTACGTCAAAGGGAAAGTGGGGCGCGCTGCTTGAGAATCTCTTCGAGTTCAAGCGGCTCTATGATTCCGAGGCGCCGCTCGAAGAGGCGATGCCCGAGTTGGTCACGCGCTACCCGCACCGCTACCGTAACGTCACCCTGAAGGAGCTGTCGGACGAGATGCACGCCGTGATGGTGCAGCTTGACCTCTCAGGGTTGGTGAACGCAGCCTGCGACGAAGATTTCGACCCCGTCCTGACCCCCGCGCAGACATACCAGAAGCTGCTGCGCAACGAGACCGAGAAAATCCGCTTCAGCGATATGGCCGGCCGGATCGCCGCCGTGATGCTCGTGCCCTACCCGCCGGGCATCCCGATGTCGATGCCGGGCGAGCGGCTCGGCGGATCGGACAGCCCCGTCATCAAGCTGATTCTCGCGATGGAGGAGTTCGGCAGGCGCTTCCCCGGCTTCGAGCGCGAGGTGCACGGCATCGAGGTCGACCCCGAGGGCAACTACTGGATGCGCAGCGTGATTGAAGCTCAGGGCAAGCGGCGCAACGGCAACGGCAAGCACCGTCCGCCGAGCTCGGCGCCGCCGGTGAAGAAACGCCGGCGCACCACCCTGCCGCCGCTCAGCGAACCGCCGCACGGGCCGAATACCGAGCGCTAGACAACACCCATACAGCCCCACGCTGGTAGAGTGGAAGGCTATGTGCCGGAGCGACTCCGCTCCTCCCGAAAGCGAGATCCACGCCTCATGTTCGTCCCCGGTCATTTTCTTCTAGCCTCCTCGCAGCGCGTCCACTTTATTGGTATTGGCGGCATCGGGATGAGCGGCATTGCAGAAATCCTGCTGACGATGGGCTACCCCGTCTCCGGCTCCGACCTCAGGCGTTCGGCCGTTACGGACCGGCTGGAGAGCATGGGTGCCCGCATCTTCGAGGGCCACGTCGGCATGAATGCCGCGGCCAGCGACGTGGTCGTGACCAGCTCGGCGGTCGCTGCCACCAACCCAGAGGTTGCCGAGGCCCGCACACGAAAGATTCCCGTCATCCAGCGGGCGGAGATGCTCGCCGAGCTGATGCGGCTGAAGTACGGCATCGCCGTCGCGGGCATGCATGGCAAGACGACGACCACGTCGATGATCGCGGCGGTGCTGGCCGGCGGCGGTCTTGATCCCACCGTCGTCGTCGGCGGCCGGGTGAATGCGCTCGGCTCGAACGCGCGGCTGGGAACGTCGCAGTATCTCGTGGCCGAGGCCGACGAGAGCGATCGCTCCTTCCTCAAGCTCTCGCCGATCCTCGCCGTCATCACCAACCTCGATCGCGAGCACATGGATTGCTATCGCGATATGGACGACATCGAAGCGGCGTTCATTGAGTTTATGGACAAGGTGCCGTTCTACGGCGCGACTACCGCGTGCGTCGACAACCCGATGCTGCGCGCGATCCGGCCGCGCATCCGGCGCAAGGTCTATACCTACGGCGAGAGCATCGACGCCGACTTCCGCGTGCAGCTGCTGGCGAAGGAGCCGCACTGTCAGTCGACCTTCGAGATGAACTACAAGGGCCTGGTCCTTGGACCGTTCCACCTGCACGTGCCCGGGCGGCACAATGTGCTGAACGCCGCGGCTGCGGTCGCGATTGGCGTCCAGCTTGGAGTTTCGCCCGACCAGATTGCCGCCGGGCTCGATACTTTCCGCGGTGTCGATCGGCGCTTTCAAGAGAAGGGAACGGTGCGCGGCGTGACCGTAGTCGACGATTACGGCCACCATCCGACCGAGGTAATGGCCACGCTGCGTGCGGCGCGCGAGTGCGGCTATAAGCGTGTCCACGTGCTTTTTCAGCCGCATCGCTACACGCGTACGCGGGATCTGCTGCCGGAGTTCGCCGGTGCCTTTGTCGACGCGGACACGCTGCAGGTGCTCGACATCTACGCCGCCAGCGAGGAGCCGATCCCCGGCATCGATGCGCCTACGCTGGTCAAAGCCATCGCGACGGAGGGTCCGGCCAACGTAGCCTACGCGGCAACGGTCGGTGGCGCCGTGGCCGCGCTTGTGGGCGCCGCGCAGGCCGGGGACGTGATCCTGACGCTTGGCGCCGGCAGCGTCTCGCATGCGGCGGGCCTGTTGCTGAGAGCGCTCGGAGACGCCTAGCCCGCCCTCACGGAACTCCGTGAGTTCCGAAGTCGATACTCCCTGAAGATGAGAGCCGCGCGGCAAAGCTGGCACGTTATAGTCGAAGTGGCGATTCTCCGCGGCCTTGCTCAGGCGTGCGATCAGGAAGTCCCATAACGAAGCGCGGAACGGCGATCCTCGATGAGCCGCGGCCGGAGTATGGCTCGGCGACGGACCGTCCGAACGCACCCAAGCGGGCTCCCTCTCGGGCCAGCGCGAATCTGCGCCACGACTTCAGCGACGACTTTGCCGGGGACTACAACGAAGCCCGCCCCCAGGGGGAGCGCCGGCTTCGCCCGCGTAGCATCAAGCTCAAGCTGCGTACCCGCATTCCGACCAGCGTCGCCGGCCGCATCGCTACCGGCGTCGCGCTCCTGTTGATCGCCGGGGTCGGGGTTGCGCTGCTCATGCTGATGCGCAGCTTCCTGCTCCACGACAGCCGATTTATGATCCATTCCCGCGCCGCGGTAGAGATCCAGGGCAACCGCCATCTCACGCAGGGCAAGCTGCTCGATCTGTTCCGGGAGGACATCGGGCGCAATATCTTCCGCATCTCGCTCGCCGACCGGCAGGCGGAGCTTGAAGCTCTGCCCTGGGTCGAGCGTGCGACCGTAATGCGGCTGCTGCCCGGGCGCATTCGGATCGCTATTGCCGAGCGCACGCCGGTCGCCTTCGTCCGCCAGGGCAGCCACATCGGCCTGGTCGATGGCAGCGGGGTCCTGCTCGATATGGCCCCATCTGGCACCGCGGCTCAGACTGAACCGCACTACTCCTTTCCCGTCGTGACCGGCGTGTCCTCGGCCGATCCAGCGTCGACGCGCGCGGCACGGATGAAGATCTTCGAACGCTTCACCGCAGACCTCGACTCCTCGGGGGAAAAGATCTCGGAGGTTCTGAGCGAGGTCGACCTGTCGAATCCTGAGGACGTCAAGGCGCTCATCCCGGCAAACTCCTCCGAGATCCTCGTGCACTTCGGCGATGATCATTTCCTCGAACGGTATCGCCGTTTCCAGCAGCTTCTGCCCGCGTGGCATACGGCGTACCCGAAACTGGCCTCGGTCGACATGCGCTATGAGCGGGAGGTCGTGCTCGATATGGAGGGCTCCGCTGCGGCGAAGATCGATGCCGCTCCGGCCGCTATAAAGCCTGCCCATCTACCAGTGAAGCCCGCAGTAGCCGCAAGTCATACGATAGCTGCGAATCACGCGGCTCTTCTGCACCCGGCTCCAAAGCCGGCAGCCAAACCGGCCCCGCACCTCGTTGCAGCGTCGGCGCCCTACAAATTGCCTTCCTCAGCCGCGAAGCCCGCCGTTCCCACGCCAGCCAGCCCGCCTGCTGCGAAAACGACTCCGCCCGCAATGAGCCATCCCGTCGCAAGTACACCATCTGCAGCGAGCCATTCCGCAGCCAGCGCCACCCCGCCGGCTGCGCTGTCGCCGAGCGCTGCTGCCCGCTCCGGCTATCCGGTAAAACCTGCCGCCGGCAAGCCCGTGCTCCCGACCGATGCCTACCATCCTCCTCAGGTGCCCACGAAATGACCCAAAAGCAGACCAACCTGATCACCGTCCTCGATGCGGGCAGCCAGAAGAGCATCGTGCTCGTCGCGGAGCTGCAGGACGGCGTCCTCCGCTACCGGGGCCACGGTATCGAGCCATCGCTGGGCATGCGCAAGGGGCTGATCGCCGAGCTTGGACCGGCAGCCGAGGCAATTAACCGCGCCGCGCTGACCGCAGAACGGGTCGCCAAGCAGGGCATAGAGACCGCCGTCGTCGGGATTGGTGGAACGCACGTCCGCGGCGTCAACAGCCGCGGTGGCATCAGCATGGGCAGCCGCATGCGCGAGATTACGCGCGAAGAGGTAAAGGCGGCGGTCGACCGGGCGCGCTCCGTTGCGCTGCCTCCTGATCGCGAGGTACTGCACCTGCTTCCGCAGGAGTTCATCCTCGACGACCAGGCCGGCATCCACGATCCGATGGGTATGGTCGGTAATAAGCTCGAGGTCAACCTGCACCTCTCGACTTGCTCGGGCGGTGTGGCGCAGAGTGTAGTGACGTGTGCCAACCGGGCCGGGCTTGAGGTCGAAGACACGGTTTACGAGGGACTCGCCGCTGCGGAGTCCGTGCTGTCGCCCGATGAGCGCGAGCTCGGCGTCTGCGTCATGGACATCGGCGCCAGCACGACCGAACTCGCCGTCTTCTTCGAGGGGTCAATCGCCCATACGGCGGTGCTGCCGATTGGCGGCGACCACTTCACCAACGACCTCGCCGTCGGCCTGCACGTCACTGTGCAGGAGGCCGAGCAGCTGAAGCACATCTACGGAAATTGTGTCGTGACCTCCGTCCCGCAGCTCAACGAGATCGAGATTGGCGGCGACCTCACCATCTCCGGTGGGCAGCCGGCGCGCATGGTCCGGCAGCGTTTCCTTGCCGAGATCCTCGAGCCCCGCGCCCGCGAACTCTTCACCCTGCTGCGCAACAACCTGCGCGAGGGCGGCGTACTCGAGGCGCTCGGCGCAGGCTGCGTGTTGACTGGCGGCGGTGCCAATCTCGTCGGCCTGCTCGACAACGCCGAGAGCCTGCTCCGCGTGCCGGCCCGCATCGGTTACCCGGTCCCGCTCTCCCGCATGCCGCCGGAGCTGG
>CAXTLS010000035.1:0-43942 GCA_964245235.1 uncultured Acidobacteriaceae bacterium | reverse complement strand
ATGTCGGGGTTCATGCCGAGGCACATGGAGCAGCCGGGTTCGCGCCACTCGAAGCCTGCGGTCTTGAAGACGAGGTCGAGGCCCTCGCGTTCCGCCTGGGCTTTGACCGACTGGCTGCCGGGGACGACCATGGCGCGGACGGTGGTGGCGACGTGATGACCACTGACGACGCGGGCGGCGGCGCGGAGATCTTCAATGCGGGCATTGGTGCAGGAGCCGAGAAAGACAGCGTCGATGTTGATCGCTTCGATGGCTGTGCCGGGCTTGAGGCCCATGTATTCGAGGGCGCGCTCGAAGTTCTTCTGGTCGGCTTCCGAGGCCCTGGGATCGGCGATGGGAACGGTGGATTTGACGCCGGTGACCATGCCGGGGCTGGTGCCCCAGGAGACGGTGGGGGTGATGTCGGCGGCGTTGAGGTGGAGTTCGCGGTCGAAGGTTGCGCCCTCGTCTGTGGTGAGCGTAGCCCAGTGCTGGACGGCCTCGTCCCATGCTGGTCCGGCGGGCGAGAAGCGGCGGGCCTTGAGGTAGGCGAAGGTGATAGCGTCGGGGGCGATCATGCCGGCACGGGCGCCGGCTTCGATGCTCATGTTGCAGACGGTCATGCGGCCCTCCATCGAGAGCGCGCGGATGGCGGAGCCGGCGTACTCGACGACGTGGCCGGTGGCGCCGGCGGTGCCGATCTCGCCGATGACGTGAAGGACTAGATCCTTGGCGGTGACCCCTGTGGCGAGCTCGCCTTCGACGATGATGCGGAAGGTTTTGGGCTTGTCCTGCGGGAGGGTCTGGGTGGCCATGACGTGCTCGACTTCGCTGGTGCCTATGCCGAATGCGAGGGCGCCAAAGGCACCATGGGTGCTGGTGTGCGAGTCGCCGCAGACGATAGTCATGCCGGGCTTGGTGAGGCCGAGCTCCGGGCCGATGATGTGGACGATGCCCTGCTCAGGGGACTGAACGTCAAAGAGTTCCACGTCGAAGTCGAGGCAGTTCTGGCGCAGGGCGTCGATCTGCCGGGAGGCGATCTGGTCGACGATGTGGAGGCGGTCGGCGATGCTGCTGGTGGGAACGTTGTGGTCGACGGTGGCGACGGTGCGGTCCGGACGCCGGAGGCTGCGACCGGCCAAGCGGAGGCCCTCAAAGGCCTGTGGGCTGGTGACCTCGTGGACGAGGTGCAGGTCGATGTAGAGCAGGGCGGGCTCGCCTGCGGGTTCGGCGACGAGATGCTGCTGCCAAACTTTTTCGAAGAGGGTTTGCGGCGCGGTGTTCGGGGCTGTCGGTGTGGTACTCATGAGTGTGCGTCCTTCTTTGCAAGTGCTTTTGGGGGCTTGACCCCTACTGTGGCGATGGGCAGTTCGTGCGGTGTGCCGTCCGGGTCGACGAGGATGGCGTGGGTGATGTTCTGCACGATGCCGGTGCCGGCGAGCGGCTCGACCGACCAGCGGGCGATGCTGCTGATGAGGGCCGGGGGGATGCGGTCAGGGCTGCTTGGGTCGGGGTTCATGGCGCGGTTGGGGAAGATCCAGAGGGTGTATTCGGCGTCGGGCTGGGTGGTGGTTTTGCTGTCGCGAATCCAGTCGATGGCGGCGAAGGCCATCAACGGCTCGTGCGCGTTGAGGTCGATCCAGAGCAGGCCGCGCGACGGGCAGAAGTGAACGACGCAGCCGCTGATCGAGAGGTAGCGGTTGTCGTCGGCCAGGACGCGGTCGGGGACCGAGAGATAGTCGAGCGCGGTGTCGGCGAGTGGGCGGTACTTACCGTTGACGGCGTTACCCCAGAAGGTCTGGGGTGCGACAAGATACTGCGCGAGCATGGGGCGAAAGCGGTTGTCCTGAACGAGGTCGTTCTCGCGACCCTCTTTGTTGGTGTCGGATGGACCGTACTGCCAGAACCACTCGAGGTCACTCTTGTGCGGCTTCTGTGCCTTGTCCTTCGCGCCGGGGAGGTGGAACTGGGCAGGCGCGATCGATGATGCACAGAGGAGGACAACGGCGAGTTGGAGGATGCGGCGCATGGGGTTACGGTTCAGCTTCCGGTGGGACGTTGTCTTGCGATCAGCATCATGATGAGGTTGGCGATGACGACGATGAAGATGCCGCTGAGCGCGACGATCAGGAGCGGTTTGCCGCGGAGACACTGGACGAGCAGGCCGGTCAGGATGGCCAGGTTCATCAGGAGCGCCTTGGTTCGCAGGGTCATTGGCTCGTTCTGCATCGGTCCTCCTAGACGGCGTGCATCGATTGACGCTTGTCGATGGATTCGGTCAGCGCCTGGTGAACGAGCTTGCCCATCTGCTGGGTGGTGATGGTCTGGCTGCCGTTGGCCTGGGCGTTGCCGCGGGCGATGTCGGCGGTGCGATAACCGGCATCGAGCACGGTGTGGACGGCGGTCTCAATAGCCCGGGCATCGGCCTCGAGGTTGGCGGAGTAACGCAGGAGCATGGCCGCGGTGAGGATGGCGCCGAGTGGGTTGGCCTTGCCGGTGCCGGCGATGTCCGGTGCTGAGCCGTGGACGGGCTCGTAGAGGTTGACAGCTCCGCCAAGCGTGGCGGAGGGGAGCATGCCGAGTGAGCCGGTGATGACGCCGGCCTCGTCGGACAGAATGTCGCCGAAGAGGTTCTCCGTCAGGACGACGTCGAAGTTGCGCGGAATGTTCATCAGGTGCATGGCCATGGAGTCGACGAGCTGGTGCTCGAGCGTGACGTCTGGGTAGTCCTTTGCCACCTCGGAGACGGTGGCGCGCCAGAGCTGGGAGACTTCGAGGACGTTCGCCTTGTCGACGCTGGTGACCTTCCTACGGCGTTTGGCGGCAAGCTCAAAGGCAATGCGGGCTACGCGAACGACCTCCGCCTTGGTGTAGCGCATGGTGTTGATGGCCTCTTCGCTTTCGCGATTCCACCAGCGGGGCTGGCCGAAGTAGAGGCCGCCGAGGAGCTCGCGGACGAATAGGATGTCGACCCCGGCGCTGACCTCGGGGCGCAGCGGCGAGCTCTCGCTGAGGGCCTTGTAGGCGATCGAGGGGCGGAGGTTCGCGAAGCCGCCGAGGGCCTGGCGGATCTGGAGGAGACCGGCCTCGGGGCGCTTGTCGGGGGAGAGGGCGTTGAACTTGTTATCGCCTACGGCTCCGAGCAGCGCGGCGTCGCAGGTGAGGGTGGCTTCGAGGGTCTCGAGGGGGAGCGGGCCGCCAGTCTCGGTGATGGCGATGCCGCCGATGAGCAGCGGGACGAAGGTGAACTGGTGGCTGCCGAGCTCGGCTACGGCCTTGAGGATGCCGAGGGCTTCGGTGGTGACTTCTGGGCCGATGCCGTCGCCGGCGAGGATTGCAATTTTCAGGTGCATGCGCTTCCTTTGAACTCACAGCCGGTACGGGCGGAATCTCAACACGGATCAAATGGATGAAGGACTTGCAACAACTACTTGGGACTGGATTAATGCCAACGGTTTAGGCGATTGAAGCAGCAGTTGCCTTGTCGGGTTGGAGCAGGCCGATGAGGTCCTGGGCGTAGATGGATTTCTTGCGATCCGTGAGGTCGGTGAAGCGGTGGTAGACCTCGTCGAGCTGCTCGCGGGTGAGCGGATGGCCTAGCTCGGCGAGACGCTGCTCGAGGACGCGGCGGCCGCTGTGCTTGCCGAGGACGAGGTTGGTTGAGGGAACGCCGACGGATGCGGGTGTCATGATCTCGTAGGTGAGCGGGTTGGCTAGCATGCCGTGCTGATGAATCCCGGACTCGTGCGCGAAAGCGTTTGCGCCGACGACGGCCTTGTTAGGGGAGCAGCCGAAGCTGATGCACTCCGAGAGCATCAGGCTGGTTGGGTAGAGCTGCGGCATGACGATGTTGCTGGTGAACGGAAAGCGATCGCGGCGGACCATGAGCGCCGCGGCGATTTCTTCGAGCGCCGCATTGCCGGCACGTTCTCCGATGCCGTTGATGGTGCACTCAACCTGGCGCGCGCCGCCTTCAATGCCGGCGAGCGAGTTGGCGACGGCCATGCCGAGGTCGTTATGGCAGTGGGTAGACAGAATGACGTTCTCGATCCCGGGTACGCGCAGCCGGATGGTGCGGAAGAGGGCGCTGTACTCGGCCGGCGTGGTGTAGCCGACGGTGTCGGGCAGGTTGATGGTGGTGGCCCCTGCCTGGACGGCGAGCGTAACGACCTCTACCAGGAAGTCGATGTCGGTGCGGGTGGCGTCCTCTGCCGAAAACTCCACGTCGTCGACGTAGGAGCGGGCGAGGCGGACAGACTCGGGTGCCTGGATGAGCGCCTCAGCGCGGCTGATCTTCAGCTTGGCTTCGAGGTGCAGGTCTGAGGTGGCGAGAAAGACGTGGATGCGTGACTTCGTGGCAGGCTCGATCGAGCGGGCAGCGGCTTCGATGTCGTCGCGCCGGCAGCGGGCGAGGGAGGTGATGCGAGGCCCATGAACTTCGCGTGCGATGGACCGGATCGACTCCGAGTCGCCGGCGGAGGCGATCGCAAAGCCGGCTTCAAGGATGTCTACTCCCAATTCGGCAAGCTGATGTGCCATGCGGAGCTTCTCGGCAGGATGCATGGTGCAGCCGGGCGATTGTTCCCCGTCGCGCAGCGTGGTGTCGAAGAAGATGATCTGGTCAGCGGGATTCGTCACATTCTGGAGCCTCTACTCGCTCGCACAAGCATAACGCAGGCTAATGATGATCTACAGTCATATCAGCAAATCTAATTATGCTATTCGCCGCGCCACGTGCCCGGACAGACCTGAGGAGGGAACAAGGTGGACCTGTTTCAACTGGAGACGTTTCTGGCTGTCGCGGAAGAGCGAAGTTTTTCGCGGGCCGCAGCCCGGCTGCATCGCACGCAGCCGGCGGTGAGCCAGGCCATCTCGAAGCTGGAAGGAGAGTTGGGCGAGGTGCTCTTCGAGCGCTCCTCACGCGACGGCACGCTGACCGACGCGGGTAAGGTGCTGCGGGAGTACGCGCTGAAGCTGCTGAACCTGCGGACGGAAGCGGCCGGCGCGCTGGGCGAGCTGCGAGAGCTGCATCGCGGCCGGCTGAACCTGGCGGCGAACGAGTACACGTGCCTGTACCTGTTGCCGCTGCTGGACGAGTTTCGACGGCAGCATCCGCGCATCAAGGTGTCGGTCCAGCGGGCGCTGGCAAGCCGCATTCCGGACGAGGTGCTGATGCATGCGGTCGACCTTGGCGTGCTGTCCTTCCGGCCTGAAGACGCGCAGGTGAAGTCGGTGGTTGTCTACCGGGATGAGCTCGCCTTTGTCGTCAGTCCGGAGCATGCCCTGGCCAAGGCCGGGGAGGTGTCGATCCGGCAGCTGGGAGCGCAGAATTTCATCGCGCACAATATTGCCTCGCCGCAGCGGCAGAAGGTGATCCAGATCTTCAATCGACACAAGACGCCGCTGCGTATGGGGGTGGAGTTGCCATCGCTCGAGGCAATCAAGCGGTTCGTCGAGATGGGAAACGGCGTCGCCCTGGTGCCGGGACTAACGCTTCAACGCGAGCTCCAGCAGGGAACGCTGGTGAAGGTAAAGATTCGCGAGTTGCAGATCGAGCGCAAGCTGCGGCTGGTCTACCGAAAACAGGCAAGCCTCTCGCATGCGGCGCTGGCCTTTCTCAAGGTCGTTGAGGCATTCGCCGAAGCGCATGGCGAGCCCTACTGCTTCCAGGCCGAACGTTCCAGCTGATTCCTTGGGGTTTTAGCGGAACATTTCGGCTGGACATACGTCTGTATGAGCAGATGACCGCCCAACAAGCTTGCCGGGCAGCATGATTGCGTAGAGGGATGAACGATGAAACTCAAGAGCACGAACGGAATGCGTACGGCGATTTTGGCGCTGTGTGCGCTCACAATGAGCGCGGTACCAGCGATGGCGCAGGACAACACCACACCTTCGTCAGCTCCGGCCGGGCAGCAGGGCCAGCCGGGCGGGCACCATGACCCCGCACAGATGGAACAGCACCAGCTTGACATGATGACGAAGCGCCTGAATCTCACGCCGGACCAGGTGACCCAGATCAAAGCAATTGACGATGCGGAGCGGCCGCAGATGATGGCGCTCCGCCAGGACACCACCATGTCGCGCGATGACAAACACAGCAAGATGACAGCGTTGCGTCAGGACCGCGAAACGAAGATCCGTACCGTTTTGACCGACGACCAGAAGTCGAAGTTTGACGCAATGGTAGCCAAGGAGCACGAGCGGATGGAAAACCACCAAGGCGGCCATGATGGACCGCCGCCTGCGCCCCCAGCAGCCTAGGGAGCTTTGGAGGGCACTGAAGGCGCCGGGAGTGAACCATGCTCCCGGCATCTTCTTGTGTGGTGATTCTTCGTGAGAGCGCGGGTACGGGTACAATGAGAGGTAGTGGCGGTGTCCGTCGTGGCGGTTGTGCGTAAGCTCATCCAAACGATATTTTGGGGCGGTGTCGCGCAAACGTTAAGGGGTTCGACGAAGAATGAAGAAGACGATGTTGTTGTGCGCGCTGGTTGTGTCCGCCGTAACTGCTTTCGGACAGGAGAGCCGGCAGGATGTAAGCGCGAGCGGCTTTGCCTTGCTCTCACCTGATGTCACGGGAAATGCAGTTCACCTGTCGACGACCAGCACTCTGGGATTTCTGGGCAGCTACCGGTACTTAGTGACGCCTCGAAGCGGGTTGGAGGCGAACTACGGTTTCGCGCAGAATTCAAACAAGTACGTGACCCCATTTAGTCCCAACGGCCGCGTCCACACGCGCCAGCAGGAGCTAAGTATCGCCTATGTGTACAACATGACGTTCAAGAACTTCAACCCGTTTGCCGAGGTTGGTGTCGGCGCGATGATCTTCACGCCGATCAAGGATTACGGCACAAACAACCTCGATGCAAAGCAGAACACGAACATCGGCGGTCTCTTTGGTGCAGGTGTGGCCTATGAGCTTAGCCCCAGCTTCGACATTCGCGCGGAGTACCGCGGCTTCATCGTGAAGGCGCCAAACTTCAACACGCCCAACTCAGACTTCAACACGAACCGGTATGAAGTAATATCGATGCCCACTATCGGAGTGGCGTACCACTTTTAGATTCACCGTGAGGCAGAGGAAAGCCCCGGTTCAGGCCGGGGCCTCTTTTTGCCTTGGGCTTAAAAGTGGTAGGCGAATCCAGCCGATAACAGGGTGGGAGTCAGTCCGTCATTCGCCGCTGAGTAGCCTGACTTTGAGAAGTTGAACCAGTCCTGGTACTCGAACTCGACTCGAGCGTTGTAGTGCCTGGATAGGCGGATATCGCTTCCCCCGCCGAAGGCGATCATATTGTAAGCAAGATTGGCGATGTTGTAGGGGTAATTCAAGACTCCTCGGCCAACCATAGCTTTGCCATACGGTATAAATCTGCCGAAATGCCTGGAATACTTGGCACCTATCTCGTAGGTTCGCTCGTACACGTGAGTATTTGGATCGCCATCGGTGATGTAGTGATACTCCGCTTCCGCGCCGAGGCCGCTGCGAAAGTCAAGGTCAGCATAGAAGCCATAACCATCGAAGCGACTTCGGGAGTAGTCGGAATTGCTATTCACGAAAGAGCCTCCTACCTGGGCGGTCGCTGCCTGGGTTGCGGTAGGGCGGGCCTGTGCTGCACAAACTGAGGAAGCTGCAGTTACAACGAAAAGAGCGGTGAACAGAAGTTTCAGCATATATATCCAAACAACGGAGATTGTCCACGGCGGATAAGGTTCATCCTGCTACAGATCCCTGCTGCTAGGAACACTATCGGAAGCGGAAGGTTTTGCATGAGTTCGTGTTTTATAGGGCACGATACCTGTGATGCGTAATACAGCCGGCAGGGATCACTCAAGCCGCTTGCCGCATCGGGCACTTCACCTCTCGACCAAGGATCGTATACCTTTTCTCTACTGTGGCGGTGGGGGCGGCTGCGTCGTCGATTGATCTGCTGGCTGGGCGACCCCGGAGTCAACCGCTGCGGGGGACGCGGCCGCTGGAGCAGGCGCTGTCCCATTTGCTGCCGGGGCCGGCGCAGCCAACCCCGGGTCTACGGGAGCCTTGTAGTAAGTAAGTTTGATGTAGACCGGCTCGACCTCAAAAGGCATCTTATCTGCCGGCATCAGCAGGGGTTCATACGCCGCGTGAAGTGTAATCACCTGATCGGTCCAGGGATCGTAGCGTAGGAAGCTGGAGAGCGGCACGGCAGCCTGCTGCTTCAGATTAGCCGCATCAAGCTTCGCGCCTTTGGCGACCAGGGCCTGCATCCAGAAGGTGTGGTCCTTGTCTTCCTTGATCAGACCATCGCCAATCATCGGCTCGGTGAGTGCGTGGAGTGTCTTCTCGCGCTGCTGCAGCGCCTGGAGATAAAGGCCGAAATACTGTTGACCATCCGCAAGCTCCTTCACGCTGAGGAGTTCAAGCGCTTTCTTCGCAGCAGCCGTGTTGTCAGCGTCCGTGTGGTGCATCGGTATCTTGCTGAAGACGGAGGTCGACGGGAAAAGCAGGCTATCGCTGAAGGCGTACTTCGTATCAAGCCGATGGCCGAGAACGATGTGGCCGAGTTGAAAGGCAAGCACGGCGTTCAGGTTGCCCATCTGCTGGGCTCCATCCTGGGTGATCACAGCCGTGGTATCGATGAGGCTCTTCGAGAGGACGATCGTGTTGCCGACCGCCATCGACTCGAGCGGTTCGGTCATCAACACGCGTACCCGGATTGGCCGTGAGAGCTGGATCCCGTTGTAGATCAGAATATTGTTGGCGAGATCGGCGAGCGTCTTGTCGAAGTCGCTGGGCGCAGCGAGCAGACCCGCCTGAAAGAGGCGCTCGATGACGTTATCTTCCGCTTCTTTAACCCATTCGCGTTGCGCGCCAAGAGGACTTACATCCTGAGCGTCGTTGCTGACATCCGTGGCCCCGACAACATCGAGTGTCGTGTTTTCGGCTTCCTTATTGGGCACCTTAAGCACGTAGCCCCAGATGTGATTGATGGCTTTAAACTTCAGCGTCTTGGTGTTGCTCTTCGGATCGCTCTCTTCCACGTAGAATGACGTGGGCAGCCAGAGATCAGGCTGAACATTCGTGCGCCAGCTATCGAAGTGGTAGTACTCACTGATGGTCTGCTGACTGCCGGCGAAGTCACCGTTGAAGCGCACGACGTTGCCGTTATTTCGCTCGATCCAGATGCGGCCGAAGAAGCGGCCCACGCTACGCTTGCCGGAGATCGGCGTTACGTCGAAGACAGAGGTCGGCACGTTGCCCAGGAAGTCGTTACGCACAAACCCGAAGGCGTAGTGCTGGCGATCGAAGCCGGTTGAGTCCATCAGGATCATCTGAACGAAGCCTGACTCGTGGAAGCTGAGACGCAGGACAGACGAAAGACCGGTGAGGAAGGAGCTGGACTGCTTGAACAAACCCTTCTTCTGGCCAGCTGCCTTGTAGGTATCGTCGTCAATCACCTTGTCGAAGTCGACGCGGCCGAGAAAGTGCTGGTCAGATTCCGGAGCCTGGATGAGGACCTTGTCGGGCCGCATGTTCTGGATGTACGTTTCGACGAGCGGCGTACGCTCCTTCAGCGCCTTGATAACCTCTTTCTCGCGCAGAATGGCCTTGTCGACCAAGGCATTCTGAGCTTCAGTCAGCTTTCGCGACGCCACTGCGTCCTGATCCTTGTTCTTTTTCTTACCGAAGACAGGTGCACCACCGGCCACGGCAGGCAAGGTGCTTGAGGCAAGCAACGTCAGTAAGAGGACGGTCGAAAGCTTATTGCGAAAGGTCATATTCGTACGGCTCCTGGTAGTACCGCCGGCCGGCGGGTGATGCACATTTGATATCGATACTAGACGATTGGGCTAGTGGTGACCTGATCAGCCTGCGAGCTGGAAGGCGACATTGACAATGCCTTCCCAGTCGATGGGATGGCCTGCAACATCGAGCGCGGGTTGGAACCGAGTGCCGCGAACGGCAGCCTCTGCCGCCTGATCAAGTCCATGGCCAAGCCCGTTCGAGATGCCGAGCACCTGTACGGAGCCCGCAGCGGAGACGCGAAGGCGCACCGATACAGTGCCTTCAAGGTGCATCGCGCGGGCCTCTGCCGTGTACTCCGGCCGCGGCTTATAGACCACTTTCGGTCCGCTTCGGATAGGAGCGGCCGTAGCAGCCACAGGCTTCGGCATCGCCGGTGTCACCGCTGCTCCAAGATTCACTGTCCCGGCCACTCGAGGACCGGAGGCGTTTCCGTTGTTCGGTCCGTTGCCGCCGGCAATACCCAGGTTAACGCCCTGCACGGAGCGTGTTCCGTTGCCGGCGAGCGCTGTTCCGCCCGGGCTCCCTGATCCGAGATTCACCTTTGCGGCTGCGGGACCACCGCCGCTGTTCGAGGCGGGCATACCGGCCAGGCCTCGCTGACCGAGATTCACGGCACTTGTGGCTGACCGGTCTGAGGGAGCGATGGGATTGTCAGCGCGGCCCAGCGCGACGGGCGAAGGGTGGGGCGAATTATTCGGAACCGAGGCTGCCTGCGGACGCGCTAGGTTCACCGGGGTAGGAGCCGCAGGCGCTACGACGCGCTTCGGGGGCGCCGGCACAACTGCGGGTGTCGGTTGGGTCATACGGACGACGGGCACGGGAACTTCAGGAGCCTTGACCTGGGGAACTGTGATCTTGGGAGGCTCCACCTTGAGCTTTGGCGGCTCCGGAATCCGAGGGAGGATGCGCGGCTTGATGATCTCAGGAGGCGGCTTGGGGATGGTGGGATCGATGAGGACGGTCACCTTCGGACGGCTGTCGCTGATCTTCTTAGCCGCAAGACCAAGGACGATCGCGATCAGTGCGAGCAGCACATTGAGGGTGATCGACGTGGCGATGGACGCCTTGCTCTGCCGACCGGCGTCCAGAACGCCGAAGTGAGTAAACTGCAGGTCGGCCGGGTGGGAGGGCTCTGTGGTTTGAAGAGGCTTTGCCATAGGTAGGTCCTTGAAGTTCAGATGCACATACGTCGCAAGCAACCCTGTCTAAGTGTGAGTCACCTTTGTGACCGTTTGCAGCGTACTGACCAGGGAGGTTGCAGGCGACGCCGTTATCGTATAGAACCCCGGCTTTTCTCTTTGTTCCGTTCGTGCCAGCTAGAAACGTAATTTAGGCCTTGATACCAGTGTAAAACAGACGCGCGAGGATGACGAATAGGACTACTCAATAAATACGCCACTCCTGCCGCTTTCCCATGCACTGATCAGCGCGCATTGATGATGTTGCAATGATCAGCACTCTCGGTCGCTGTTAGCTTTAACGGTAGACGACGAGAAAAGGTTAGGGAGGTTACATGAAGATTTTGGTGACGGGCGGCGCAGGCTACATCGGCGGGACGGTTTCACGCATACTGGCCGCTCGCGGGGACGAGGTCACGATCTACGACAACTTCTGCCACAGCCGGCGGTCCGCTGTACCGCAAAACGCGCGCCTGATCGAGGGCGACATAGCGGATCGAGCCCTGATCGAGCGCACATTGCATGAGGGTCAATTCGACGGCGTGATGCACTTTGCCGCGCTGATTGAAGCCGGCGAAAGCATGAAGCATCCCGAGCTGTACTTCCGCGCCAACACGGCGGCGACCCTTACGCTGCTCGAGGCAATGCAGGCCACCGGTCATAAAAAGCTGGTCTTCAGTTCGACGGCGGCGTGCTATGGCGAGCCTGAAAGCACGCCGATCCGCGAGGATGCGCGCCTGCTACCAACAAACCCATATGGGGAAAGCAAGCTCCTCGTCGAACACATGCTGAAGTGGATGAACGTCCTGCAGGGGCTCCGTTATGTAAGCCTGCGGTACTTCAACGTGGCCGGCGCCATAGAAGGCTATGGCGAGGCGCATGAGCCGGAGTCACACCTGATCCCGCTCATCCTGGACGTCGCACTTGGGCGGCGACCCAGCATCAAGATCTTTGGACGGGATTACCCGACCAAGGACGGAACATGCATCAGGGACTATATCCACGTGGAGGATCTTGCGGACGCGCATCTGCTCGCCCTGGCGTCGCTTGACGAGAAGAGCTGCGCCATCTACAACATCGGCAATGGACAGGGCTTCAGCGTGCTTGAGGTAGTTGAGTCGGTTCGTCGGGTGACCGGGCGCGCGGTACCGGTGGAAGAGTGTCCGCGGCGCGAAGGTGATCCTGCGGTGCTGGTTGCCAGTTCAGACAAGATCAAGCAGGAGCTGGGCTGGACACCAAGGTTCAACGAACTGGATGCCATCATCGCCAGTGCGTGGGAGTGGCACCAGAAGCGATACGCCTGAACCACGACTGATTTCGGTTATACGAGAGGCACATCGTTTCGGCCAGGCTTGCTGCTACAGAGGCTTGGCTGCCGTACTATGCTTTGCCTTGGTCTGGGCCAGCTTATCGAGCAGCTTTCTGAAGCGTTCCGGCGGCGCGTCGAGCTGCGAGTCTTTCACCGCAGCCCGGTAGCCTCCCATGTAGATGGAATACATGACGGCGAGAGCACAACCGACACCAAAGGTGAACCCAAGGAAGAAGCCGATCAGGGTGGGCCAGTAGCTGCTCATGTTGTACGAGTGTAGCTGCGACTTCTATTGGTAGTTGAAGGACCGAGCTCTTGAAGCTCGAATGAAGTCTCAGCTGCGCTCATCTCGATGACGCAGCTATCTTGTTTTAACCGACTGCTTGTGAGCGAACGCACCCCTCTGCGGATGCGGAAGCTCTAGGTTGCCCTGACCGGCGCTGCAACGGCTGCAGGTTTGGCGAAGATCTTCAGTGCATTCTGGATGGTGTAGTTAAGGCCCCATGCTGTGGGGAGGACAACGATTGCCCAAGCAACGGCAATCAAGAGCGGCGAGGACTTCTTTTCGAATACTACGTCGGCCATAGGGACTCCTTTGAAATAAAGTGAGCTGAAGTTTAGTGTGCGGGACCGTCGAGCAGGACCACATTCTTGTCGGTGAGCCAGTACTTCTCGCTGACTGGCCGAACGAAGAGGTTGGCGATGAAGCCGACGACCATCAGGCCAGCCATAATGTGAAGGATCAGCGGGTAGGCCTGTTCTTTGGGCAGCTTGTTGGACACGTAATGATCGAGAATCCCGTTGACGATGAACGGCCCGATGATACCGGCGGCTGACCACGCTGTGAGCAGCCGGCCGTGAATAGCGGAGACGTTGTAGCCGCCAAAAAGATCCTTCAGATAAGCAGGGATGGTGGCAAATCCTCCGCCATACATGCTGATCAGCACGGCGGCCGTAAGGACGAAGAGACTGACCGAGTTCAGATGATCCAGCCTGGTCAGCGGCAGGAAGAAGTAGAGCAGCGCCCCGAGTGTGAAGAAGGTGAAGTAGGTGTTCCTGCGGCCGATGTAGTCCGATACGGAGGCCCACAAAAAGCGGCCGGCCATATTGAAGATACTCAGGATGCCTACGAAGCCGACTGCGGCAGCGGCCGTCATGTGCCCCTTGAAGAGATCCTGGATCATGGGGGAGGCCTGCTCGAGGATGCCGATGCCGGCGGTCACATTGGTGAACAGGATGATCCAGAGCAGCCAGAACTGCGGCGTACGCCACGCCTGGGCGACGGCTACGTTGTGCGTGGAGATCAGCGCCGATTGTTGGCGTGGCGGAGTCCAGCCCTCGGGCGTCCAGTCCTTGCGGGGTACGCGGATGGTGAAGACGCCGTACATCATGAAGAGAAAGTAGAGCGTGCCCATAACTGCCAGCGTGTAGGGAATCGCGGGCTGCCCGGCGGCTCTGAAGTGCGCCATGAGCAGGTTGGCGAGCGGACCACCGATCATGGCGCCGCCGCCGAAGCCCATGATAGCGAGGCCGGTGGCCAGGCCCGGGCGATCCGGGAACCACTTGATGAGCGTTGAGACGGGCGAGATGTAGCCGAGGCCAAGGCCGATGCCGCCGACCGCGCCGTAGCCAAGATAGATGAGCGCAAGCGAGTGCAGGCTGGTGCCGAGTGCGGCGATGTAGAAGCCGACTCCGAAGCAGATGGCCGCGTAGAACATGGCCCGGCGCGGACCGACCCGCTCAAGCCACGCGCCGAAGAGTGCAGCCGAGAGGCCGAGGAAGGCGATGGCGATCGAGAAGATGAAGCCGATCTGCTCCAGGCTCCACGCCGCGCCGTTTGCTCCATGCAGGGCGAGCAGCGGGTTCTTGAAGACGGAGAAGGAGTAGACCTGGCCGATCGAGAGATGGATGGCGAGGGCGGCGGGAGGAACGAGCCAGCGACTGTAGCCGGCAGGAGCTATCGAACGGTCGCGGTCGAGGAAAGAGAGTGCCATGAATACCTTTCATGCTGCAGAGACTGACGGTTTGAAGTCGGTCGTCTCTGGCTGTGCTGCAGCCGGTGATGGCACAAGATCGCATGCTACAGGTTTTAGCGGGCGCAGGCTGAACTGTTCTGATGCAGACGGCGGCTGGCCGACTGCGCAAATCACGCGCAGCAGCTCAGGGATGAGATTTGTGCGGCGCGGGTCGTGCCTGGAACTCCACAGGCGCTCAGCAATCGCTGCACAATCCCTGCGAATCTTTGACGGGCTTTGAGGGCGACTGTTAGAACCATTGCGGGATCTCTTCTCGGCTTGAGCCGGACGAGGCTCGGAGATGGGGAGCGCATGGCAGCTTTGACGGGCAATGAGAGTGTCGGCACGAATATGAACTCGCTGCTGCGCGAGAACCGGGTGTTTGCGCCTCCTGCGGAGTTCGCGGCGAAGGCGTACGTAAAGAGCACGGCCGACTACGAGGCGATATATCAGCGGAGCGTTGAAGAGCCTGATGCATTCTGGGCCGAAGCTGCCGGCGAGCTTGACTGGTTTCAGCCGTGGACGAAGGTGCAGGAAGGCGTGATCGCCGACTCCAGGTGGTTTGTTGGCGGCAAGCTGAACCTATCGCACAACTGCGTCGATCGGCATGCGCTGGGAGCGCGCCGGGACAAGGTCGCGCTGCTGTGGGAGGGCGAGCCGGGCGAGGTGCGCAAGCTTACCTATGGCGAGCTGCATGAGCAGGTGCAGCGCTTTGCCAACGTGCTGAAGGGGCTCGGGATCAGCAAGGGCGATCGCGTCGCGGTGTACATGGGCATGGGTCCGGAGCTGGCAATCGCGCTGTTGGCCTGCGCGCGCATCGGGGCAATCCACTCAGTTGTCTTCGGTGGGTTTGCGGCGCATGCGATCGCGGACCGGGTGAACGACTCGGCGTGTGTCGCCGTGTTGACGCAGGACATCAGCTATCGGCGGGGCAGCGAGGTGAAGCTGAAGGCCATCGTCGATGAGGCGCTGGTGAAGTGCCCGACCGTGAAGAGCGTTGTGGTATTTCAACGGGCGGCGTCAGCGATGGTCGCGATGCAGGCTGGCCGCGACATCTGGTGGCACGAGGCGATGGCCACGGCTCCGCCGGAGTGCGCGGCGGAGTGGATGGACGCGGAAGATCCGCTCTACATCCTCTATACCTCGGGGACGACGGGCAAGCCGAAGGGTCTGGTGCATACGACGGGTGGATACTCGGTTGGCACGTATCTGACGACGAAGTATGTCTTCGACCTGCGCGACGATGACGTGTACTGGTGCACGGCGGATATTGGCTGGGTGACGGGCCACAGCTACGTTGTCTATGGGCCCCTGCAGAATGGGGCGACGGTGATGATGTACGAAGGAGCACCGAACTGGCCGGAGCCGGACCGGTTCTGGAAGATTGTCGATGCGCACAAGGTGTCGGTCTTCTACACGGCGCCTACGGCGATCCGGGCCTTCATCAAGTGGGGCAGGCAGTGGGTCGAGAAGTATTCGCTCGCCTCGCTGCGGCTGCTGGGTACGGTTGGCGAGCCGATCAATCCGGAGTCGTGGATGTGGTTCCAGCGCGAGATCGGTAAGGAGCGCTGCCCGATTGTCGACACCTATTGGCAGACCGAGACCGGGGCGATCATGATTGCGCCGCTGCCGGGTGCGGTGGCGACCAAGCCCGGATCGGCGACGCGGCCCTTCTTCGGGATTGTGCCGGAAGTAGTCACAAAAGAGGGCACGCCGGTTCCGGATGGACAGGGCGGCCTGCTGGTAATGCGGAAGCCGTGGCCTTCGATGGCGCGTACGATCTATGGCGATCATGAGCGCTACAAGCAGGCCTACTTCAGCGAGATCCCGGGGAGTTACTTTACTGGCGATGGTGCGCGGCGCGATGAGGATGGCTACTTCTGGCTGATGGGTCGCGTCGACGATGTGATCAACGTGAGCGGGCATCGGCTGGGCACGATGGAGATTGAGTCGGCGCTGGTGGCGCATGCGAAGGTAGCCGAAGCCGCGGTGGTGGGGCGGTCGGATGAGATGAAGGGCCAGGCGATTGCCGCCTTTGTGACGCTCGAGAGCGGCCATGAGGCGAGCGAAGAGTTGAAGCAGGAGCTGCGGCAATGGGTGGCGAAGGAGATCGGTGCGCTGGCGCGGCCCGACGACCTGCGCTTTACGGAGAGCCTGCCGAAGACGCGCTCGGGCAAGATCATGCGGCGACTGCTGCGCGAGCTGGCCGAGACGGGCGAGGTGAAGGGCGACACGACGACGCTCGAGGACTTCGCGGTGATTGCAAAGCTTCGCGAGAACGACGAGTAGTCGGGGGCCGAGAGAGGCTTAACACCGATCAAGGTGGATGAATGGATCAAGGCGAATACTGTTCGGGTTTTACTTCATGATGATCGTCGATCGACCGAGGACGAGATACAGGTCCTTCGACTTCGCTTCTCGCGGTAGGCTGCGAGAAGCTTCGCTCAGGATGACAATTTCTGCTTAGAGTGAGCAGGGATCCTCAAAGGCATCTGTTGGCGCGTCCTGGAGCAGGCGGTCCCAGGATGGCCAGCCGAAGGCCAGGTCTGAGAGAGCTGCGCCTCCGATGTCGGTTAGCTTCTGGGCTATGCGGACGGCGCCCAGGCGCTCGTAGAATGCCGTCGATGGGTTTACTTCGAGGGCCCAGACGGCCATACTTTTGAAGCCGCGGTCGCGCAGCCCGGCAGCTACGGTACGGCACAGGGCTCGCCCGGCGCCCTGGCGTTTTCGGTGCGGCACCAGGTAGATGGTGTAGAGCTCAGCATCGTAGCCGGGCAGCGCTTCGCGGATGGGACCGCCGGCGGCGAAGCCGAAGATGCCGGTTGCATCTTCAGCAACAACGATCAGGGGCGGGTCGGCGCCTGCAAAGATCGCGGACCACATGCCGGTTTGCGTCTCGATGCTGAGTGAAGCCAGATAGTCGGCGGGGACGATGCCGGCGTAGGTGGCTCTCCAGCTCTCGACCTGCACACGGGCAATGTCGGCTGCGTCAGGCGCTTCGGCTTGGTGGATGATGAAGTTCATCGCGTCACACTCTACGGCCTGGGCAGGGTGCAGCAGGCGCCGGAGGGTGGTGCGTCGTTGGCGCTGCCGTCCATGGCGACCTTCCACTTGCCGTTCTCGATCTTCTTCCAGACGGTGATGTAGCGGCCGGCAGTCTCGATGGGCTCGCCGTTCTTGTCTTTGGAGTGACCGACGTAGCGGCCCCAGGTGAAGCCCATGTCGTTCGACGGTCCCATCTGGGCGCCCTCGGTCGACCAGGTGAGCTGGTACTCCTTTGGGTCCCATTTGGCCTGCGCGGTGGCCGCGGAGAAGCCGAGCACGGCGGCCTTGCCGTTGTTCAGGATGACGCCGTCGAGCGCCATCCAATCGGCGAACGCCCTGCCGCCGTGAGCCTCGACATCCTTTGCGAAGCGCTGGTCGAGGTCGAGCAGCAGCAGGACGGCGGGGGAGAGCGTCGGCTGGCCGAGCGGGCTGGTGATGATCTGCCGCTCGGGTGCGAGCGGGTCGAGCGTAGTGGGGCGCGGACTACCCGGAATGGTCCCGATTTGAGCAGCCAGGGGCAACGCAACGAGAGCCAAAAGAGCGGTGAGGCGGAGCATGGACTTCATGGTAGCAGCGGGCTTGCCGAAGGGTACGGAGAGGCGAACCTCCTGGTACCTCCCGAGTTGACCGTGATTCTGGCTTGACCGGAATCAAAGACCGTTGAGCGTCCCGGTCAGCCCGAAGAAGAGCGTGCCGCTTGCCTTGACCGTCCACTTCTGATTGCTCTCCTCCGTGGGCGGATCGGCCTCGAGCAGGATGCCGGCCTGCGTGGTGACCTGGAGCACGTCGTCCCCGCCCTTGTTTTTGATGATGCTGAGGTTCACACCGACGATGCCCGAGAGCTGGGGTGACGGTAACGTGCGTTTGGTCAGGCTTTTGACAAGCGCTGCCTGTTCCTGGATCGACCAGCTGAAGCGTCCGCTCGAACCTGGCATGTTGGCCTGGTTGAAGACCGCCGTGAGACCCAGATCGATCTTGCTGTCCGCGCCTGGGCCCCGGTTGAAGTTGATCACCGGTCCAATCTGCCCCTCGTTGTGGAATCCGTCCTTTTTCTTGAGCACGACGGCTACGAGCTGGAGGGAGTGCGCGAGGGTGACGCCTTTCTTGTCTCCACGCAGGGTGGAGGCAAACGGAATGGTGCCCTGTTCGCCGGCCTGAAGCTGCATGTTGTCCAGCTTCAGCTTCGGCACCGGGATGGCGACCGGGGCGACCGGCGGAGCTGATCCGGGGAAGCTGGGCAAGGTTGGCAGCGTGAGTTTGAGTGAAGGCGCGGCGGCGATGGCGAGAGTGATCTGTTGTGTCTCGTTGAGCGCCGTCCAGGTATGCGAACCGACAACGCCGTCGCCGTAGTTGCGGGTCCCAAAGTCGACCTTGTTTGCCTTCTGGAAGCGCTTGACCTTCGCTTCGGTGCGGGCACCGAAGTCGAGCGCGCCGGCGCCCTGGAGCGGAAGCTGGTCGTCGGGAGGACCGAGGTGGTGGTTGAGCAGCGCATGGAGGAAGAGGACATCCGAGTTCTTCATGCCGCGCCGCAGGGTCTTCAGATGGGGAACGATGATTTCTTTTGTTGGAAACATGGCCGGAAGCTATCACGGCATTTCGCAGGATCCTCATCAATTCCGGCTTAGTTTTTCTGAATCGCGATTATTTGGTGGCGTAGCGGCGAAAGAAGCTGGTTTCGGCCCAGGCGGGGCGGACGGGGTCGTTGGCGACGCTCTCGGTCAGCCTGACCATGAACTCGTCGAAGTGGGCGGCGGAGACGAGGTCGACGGGCTGCGAGAGGTTGTCGGCGGGCGAGTGGTAGCGGTTGGTGCGCCAGTCCTTCTCCGTGGCTTGTTCGGGTGAACCGAGGGCGAAGCCGACCTTCATGGCGATGGCTGGAATGCCGGCGCGGACGAAGCTGTACTGGTCGGTGCGGATGAAGGAGTTGCGATCGGGATACGGATCGGTGGTGACCTCGTAGCCGAGCGCCTTGGCGACCTCGCGGGCGTTGGTGCCGAGCGAGCTCTCGTTGACACCCTGAATCATGACGTAGTGCATCGGGTACAGCGGCAGGAACATGTCCATGTTGAGGTCGGCGGCGATGGCCGGCTTCGGCACGCTGGGATGCTCGGCGTAGAAGTGAGAGCCGAGCAGACCTTTTTCTTCGGCGGTGAAGATGACGAAGAGGACGCTGCGCTTCGGCTTGAATCCGGAGGAGGTGATGCTGTGGGCGATCTCCATGACGCTGGCGACTCCGGAGGCGTCGTCCATGGCGCCGTGATAAATCTTGTCGCCGTTGATGGGCGCGCCGACGCCGATGTGGTCGAGGTGGGCGGAGACGAGGAGGTACTGGTCTTTCAGGCTTGGATCGGTGCCTTCGAGCTTGCCGATGATGTTGGGCGAGACGGCCTTCTCATTCTGCGTGACGACCCTGGCGCGGAGGCTGAGCGCGAGCGGGAAGCGGGGCAGCGGCTTGCCGTCGTTGGCGAGGGCGAGGATCTCGGCGAAGGTGTGGCCGGAGCCGGCGAAGAGTTTTTCGGCCTGTGCGGGGTTGAAGGTCGCGGTGACGTCGGGGCCGGGCTGCTGCATGTCGGCGTCGGCGAGGCGCATGCGGTCCTGAGTCGAGAGCAGGATCTGGCGCTCCCAGGGAATGTCCATGCCGCGCGGGATGGGGATGGTGATGGCGGCGATGGCGCCGGCGGCGGCGGCGGCCTTGCCGAACTCGGCGGCGCGGGCGTGGGACTTGAGCGCGGCGGGCACGTCGGCCGGGCCGCCGTTGAGCAGGACGATGACCTTGCCCTGCAGGTCGAGGGGCTTGCCGTCCGGCCCGGCGAAGTCGTCGTAGTGGACGTCCGGCATGTGGAGGCCGTAGCCGATGAAGACCATCGGGGCGTCGACCAGGGCGGGCTCGGTGAGGCGGGAGCCGAGGAGGATGTCGGGGCCGATGAGAAGCGGCTCATAGGTAAGGCCGACGCGGTGGAGCTCTCTCATGGTGTCGCCAGCGTCCAGGTCTCTCGCGGGATGAATGAGCGCGGCGCTGGACTGGGCGGCGAGGACGCGGGTGACGTCGAAGTTGACCGGCTGGAGGAAGCCGTCGGTACCGGCAGGCTGGAGGCCGTACTGCTTGAAGTGATCGACGACGAAGGCTGCGCCCTTGTTGTAGCCGTCGGAGCCGGTCTGGCGGCCCTGCAGCTCGTCGCCGGCCAGGTACTGGATGTGCGACCACCAGAGCTTGCCGGCGGCCGCGTAGTCGGGCTGGCCGGCGAGCTGGGTGAGTGCCGGGACGGCGAGGATGACAGCGAAGACAGCGGGGGCGGAGCGAAGCAGGCGGCGCATCGTTGGGGACCTCGGGCGGTTCGGAATAGCGAGAGTGTATCGCGAATCCGCGGGCGCCGGAAGTTCAGGTGGGGAGCTGCTACCCCCCTATAAACGTGTAAATTCTTTGGAATGTAGAGCCAGCGGGCTTTTTGGCTGCAAAGTCTTGATATTGCTTGGCTTACGTTTATAATCTTCATTCTAAATGAGTTATGGCTGGGTCACAGGTGCGCCAGCTTGCAGGCATCACTCGCCGAGAGGATAAGGAAGCCCCTACATTCATTATAGAAGGTAGGGGCTAACTGTTATGCCACATTTCTTTTGCGCGAAACAGGGCGTCCTTATTGACGGTTTCTGTTTTGAGCGAGGTTCAGGGACTTGACAGGTTTTTGCGATTGTCTGGATAGAGGCGCTTGCTAGAGGGTGGAGGCGCCGTGGCGCTTGAGGCCGGCGGATTGCAGTTGCTCGACGGTGACGCCGGTGAGGACGATGCCGGTGCCGGCGGGCTCGGTCGGGTTGGGTACCTGGTCGGCGGTGAGGATGCCGGTGTCGAGCATGGCGGCGTTGGCGTCGTCGGCGGAGTCGAAGGCGTGCTCGTAGAGTTCGGCGGCGTTGTGGGCGTTGCCGACGCGGACGTGGACCGTAGAGCCCTGGGCGAACATGCTGAGGGTGACCTCGCCGAGCGGGGTCGCGGAGGGAGCTTCGCCGGCTTCGGCGCGCTCTTCCGGATTGATCTCTTCGATCGAAACGTCTCTGGGTTCGGTGAGGCCGGAGGCGAGATGCTCCATCTCCTCGACGCGTTTTGCGCCGGAGCTGATGGTCTGGGCGTCGGTTGGGGTAGTCATACCAGGTTAGAGGCTGTGGGATGGAGAAGGGTTGCGGAGGTGGGGAGAACACCCGCGCAACCCTTCTTCTGCAGCCTGACCACTGCTGTTACCACTGGACCCCTGGATAGAGGCTGGGGATGCGGTAGCCGCGGTAGGCAGCCGATCCCGGCGTGTGCATGTGCCAGACGGTTTCAGGCGTACTGGATTGGGTCACCTCGAAGATGTCCGATCCGGTGATTGAGCCGGCCAGGTCGTACTCGATGTTGCTGTTGCTGAGCAGCTCCGTGTTGCCACCGAAGTCGCTGTAGAGGCTGGTTGGCAGGATCTGGTGAAAGACCAGGGTGGCTGTTTTGGCACCTTCGTCGATCTGGAAGACGGGAACGGTGGTATAGACGCAGGCTGGCGCGCCGACTGCGCCACAGGTGACGCCGGTGGGAAAAAGGCGGTCGTTGCCGTTATCCATAAGGCCGAGCAGGAAGTTGCCGGAGCTGTTGGTACTGAACACGTAGGGATAGTGCTGCGCGTAGTTCCAGTCGGTGGGATCGACACCGTTCTGCAGGGTGAAGTCGCCGCCCTGACCGAGCCGCCAGAGCACGTCGCCAGCGCCGGTGCCGTTGGCGTAATCGACCTTGAGGACCCAGTTCTGGTGACGCATCGAGATGAAGAGGTTGCCGTCGCTGGGGGAGTAGACGATGGCGTTGGTGTGCGTCCAGTCCGGGAAGCCCATGGGATGGCGGTTGACGTCGAGGTGATCGAACTCGTCCCAGATCCAGACGGGTTGCAGGTTCTGGTCGACGTCAATGACGATGTCGCCGAGCACGTTGGTGACTCCGGGGTACCCAGGTAGATTGGTGAACTGCCGGACGGTGTTCGAGAGGATGAGCCAGTGACCGTTGGGCAGCGGAGTGACGTCGTGATGGAACTCCTGGAGGGTGAGATTGTGCCCCGCGGCCTGCAGCTCGGCGGTGAGGTCGTTGACGGAAAGCTCGCGGATGATGTTGCCGGCGAGGTCAACTTCGCGGATGGCGGTGATCATCCCCGCGGTGCTTGCGGGCGGGGTGAGAGGCTGGGCCGAGTTCTGGCCCACGGTGAGGAGGAAGTGGCCGTTTGGAAGCAGCTTGGCTCCCTGGACCTGGCTGCCGGTTTCGGCGGGAACGACGTAGGTCCAGAGAATGCCTCCCTGGAGATCAGAGACGGCGAGGCCGGTGACGCCTTCGATGAAGGTAAGTTCTTCAACGCCGGGCTGGGGGGTGAGGCCCGGCGTTGTCGTGACGCTCAGGGTTTGCGTGAAGAAGGGGCTGCCGGTGGTGAAGGTGTGGTCAACGTCCGTCGTGGCGACTCCATTGGCGAGCTGCACAGCGGCCTGCATGTGGTAGGCCGATGTCGGCAGCATACCGGCTACGAGCATGCTGATCTGTCCGCCGTTGGTCGTCGTCGCCTGCGACCAGGTGCTGCGGCCGTAGGTCGTACTGAGTCCGAAGTTGACGGTGATCGATCCTGGAAAGGGCAGGGTCATGGTGTAGAGCGCGACCTGGGGATTGTTCGTCGCGGTGACCGTACCCTGCGGCAGGACGGCTGAGACGCCGGTGAGCATGACTGTCTGCGAGGTGCCGGCCGCGACGTTGCCGAGACCGAGGTTGAGCGTGGCGGTCTGCGGGGTTGTGCCGGAGGCCACCGTGGGCGTATAGCTGATGGTCTCGGCGCAACTGGCGCCGGCGGCCAAGGTGGCACCGCACGAGCTGGCGGGAACGAGCGAGTAGGAGGAATCGCCGGCCAGGGTGGGGCTGAGCGTCAGGCTGGATGTTCCGGTATTGGTCAACGTGACGACCGGCTTGGTGAGCACGGAGCCGACGAGGTCGCCACCGAAGTCGAAGCTCGTGGTGCTGAGCGTGGCGGTCGAGGGCGGGGCAGGTGCGTCGTTGACCGCCAGCATGGCAGTGGCTGAGTGCGTGAGCGTTCCGGAGGTGCCGGTCAGCGTGACCGCGGCGGAGGAGGTGGCGGCGGCCCCTGAGGCGGCGAGCACGACCTGCCCTATCTGCCCGGGGGTGAGGCTGAGTGTCGCGGGAGTGGCGGTGATTCCGGTGGGTAGCTTCCCAATGGTGAGCGCCACGGGACTGGTGAAATCCCCCGTGGCTGTAGCTAACACCGAGAGTGCTGTGCCGGCGGAGCCGTCGGTCAGGGTAATAGTGGACGGTGCGGCGGAGAGCGTGAAATCGGCAACAGAGACCGGTGCGGCATTGACCGCCAGCATGGCAGTGGCTGAGTGCGTGAGCGTTCCGGAGGTGCCGGTCAGCGTCACCGGGGTCGAGGCGGTGACGGCGGCGCCTGAGGCGGCGAGCATGACCTGTCCGATCTGCCCTGGCGTGAGGCTGAGTGTCGCGGGAGTCGCGGTGATGCCGGTGGGTAGAGCGCCGAGGGCGAGCGTGACAGGACTGGTGAATCCTCCGGTCGCCGTCGCAACCACTGACAGAGCGGTGCCGGCGGAGCCGTCGGTCAGGGTGATGGTGGAGGGTGCGGCGGAAAGGGTGAAATCAGCGGTCGTCGTGGGTGTGGGTGTGGGTGTAATCGGTGTGTTGGAGCCACATCCCACGAGCAATGTGATGGACGCGCAAGCTACGCATAGTTTCTTCAAAGGGGCATCACCAAGGTATAGAGGATGGTTGCAGTAGCTCTTTTTGACCCAGGTGACGGGTAAGTTCCGTCGACCGCCTGAGATTCTCTAATATTATGCGAAGTGTGACGATCGGTCACTAACTGGTTACGGAAGTACCTTCTAATCTGATTTAAACCTCCAAAGGGCAACCTGCCAGCATTGCGAAGAAAGACAGGCCGGTACGGGAAAGCAACCCACGCCGGAGCATAATGGTGCGCGCATGCGACTGATGGCGGGAATCTGGAAGGAAGGGTTGCGGCGAAAGGGGAGAGACTTTGCCGCAACCCCGGTGGTGAGTCCAGTTGTCAGCAAGAAATCTGGTTTATCTAGACCGGATGCCGATGACTCACGCCGGACGGCGAGCCAGGTAAAGATCAGAATGAAGCCAACCCTTACAAGGCGGTTCCGTCCTGAGTTTAGAGACTGTACACAGATGCGGACTGTGTACAGTCTGGCGCGTTACTTAGCTCTCATCCGTTCTGCTGCTGTTTAGTGATGGCCGCCGCCGGGATGGCCGCCGCCCTGGAAGCCGCCGACGTGCTCGCCTTCGGGACCGTGGCCTGCCTCGCCGATATGACCCTGCGGATCATGGGCTTCGTTGCCGTGGAAGTGGTTGAAGGCTTGTTCGCCACGATTCGGGAAAGGACCGGCATAGCCATGGCGCGGATCATAGCGGTTGTCGACGTGGCCGTAGAAGCCAGGGTGGCCGTGAAACCAAGGGCCAGCGCCGATGAAGACGCCACCGTTGAACCAGTCCGGTCCGTAATAGCCGTAGGGGGTGCAATTGTAGGGTGCGTAGTCGAAATAGCCGTAGGGGCAGACGGGCGCTGCTCCAACGCTGACCGAGATCTGTGCGGGGGCAAGCGTTGCGGCGCCCAGTAATGCGGTGGCGAAGACTGCGGGTAGCTTCCAGCTGTACATAATTGTGGGTTCCTCGTTCGTCCACTCATTTGGATGACCAAGGGCGGTGAATCGGTTGTTCATTGGTGCGTGATGGTTGCCGGCTCAGCGGGGGTGGAGGCTGGCTGGGTCGTATGGTCCCTTGGCGTTGCCGGGGCCGCCGACGAACTGGAGGGTGGGGATGCGCTGGTCGACATCGGGGAGGGGCGGGAAAGCCATGTGGGGCTCGGCCTGGTACCAGTAGGCGACGGAGGAGAAGGAATCGGAGCGGTGGTTGGCGTGGCCGTGCTCGATGCTGGCGCGGAAGGATTTGGTGAAGGGGACGGGCTGATCGAGGTGGAAGCGGTAGACGCTGGTGCGCTCGCCGGCGAGCTCCTTGCCGACGACTGGGGCGCCGTGGAGGAGGTAATCCTGGGCGCCGCCGAAATCCCAGGCGCCGAGGAAGTAGTCTTCGGTGCCGGTGCCGACCATGGTGGGGGCGTCGCCGTCGATCTGGAACATGTCGTTGCCCTCGCCGAACCAGCCGTCCTGATTCTGGAGGACGGACATGGTGACCCCGATGAACTGGCCGTGACCCTGGGCTTCGAGCCAGGTGTAATTATCCTTGCCGTCGAGGTTGCGCTTGTAGTTGACGATGGGGTCGCCGTTCTCGTACCAGCTGCCAGTCCAGCCTTTGTTGGGTTGGGCCTGGCGGTACTGGGCGTGGAAGTAGACGGTATCGGCGGGGAGTGACGGGATGTTGTCGCGGTAGTCGATGTTCCAGTAGAGGTGGTTGAGCTTTTCCTTGCCCTCGTCGGTGATGGTGATGCGGGCGTGGCGGGCGTAGGGCATGGGGAAGTAGCTGTTGAGGGCCTTGTCGGAGCCGGCGGAGAGCAGGAGCGACTCCCAGTGGTAGTAGAGGCCGGAGCCGAGGCCGAAGAAGTCGCCGATGGGGGTTTCGACCGAGGGGGTGGTTTCGTTGTCCCAGTACATGCGGAGGACGATGCGTTTGAGGGCATAGGGCTCGCCATCGTCGAGGGTGAACCAGATGTGGGAGATGGTGCCGGGGCCGTCGACGTCGAGGATGGTGAGGGTCTGGCCGGGGGTGACGGTGCGGGCGTCGGCGTTGGCGCCGGTGAGCTCGCGGCTGGAGGAGCGGTGGGCGGTGTAGGTCTGCTGGCGGGTAGGGTCGGGCATGGTGCCGGGAAGCTGGGCGCAGGCGGCGGTGGTGAGGAGCAGGGCGGCGAACAGGGGGCGCGGAACGTGCATGAGTGCTCCTCGGGGCGGGGCGTGGATTTCCGTCGCCGTCCATCGTAGTGAATTGTGCTGAGGCTTGCACGGGAGCGCGGGCTTGTATGCTGCGCGCGCGGGTGGCTTGTATGCTGCGGTAGATGACGAAGATGGCGCGGGAGCGGGTTTTGCTGGCGGGAGCGGGTGCGGCGCTGGCGGTGGGAGCGGTGCTGCCGGTATTGCACCTGGCGGCTGCGGGGTCGGCGGTGCGGTGGGTCGCGGTGGCGCTGCTATGTGGGTTTGCACTGGGGCGGCGGAGTCTGACGCCGTGGATCTTTGTGGCGATGCTGGCGGGGGCGGAGTTGGGGGTGGATGCGCCGCGGTTCGCGATCGAGTTGCGGGTGCTGAGTGATATCTTTCTGCGGCTGATCAAGACGATTGTGGCGCCGCTGATTTTAGCGACGCTGATTACGGGGATCGCCGGGCATGGCGATATGAAGAGCGTGGGGCGGATAGCGTGGAAGAGCCTGGTGTACTTCGAGGTGGTGACGACGCTGGCGCTGGTAATCGGGCTGGTAGCGATCCATGTGACGCAGGCGGGTGTGGGGCTGCGGGTGCCGGTTGCGGCGGGGATGGCGGCGCTGCCCGCGGCTGGAACGCTGCCTTCGGCTGGGGCGCAGCACTGGCAGGATTTTGTGCTGCATGTCTTTCCGGAGAATCTGGTGAAGTCGATCTATGAGGGGCAGATTCTGCAGGTGTCGGTCTTTGCGGTGTTCTTCGGGATTGCGCTGGCGCTGCTGCCGGAGACCAGGCGCGCGCCGGTGCTGCGGCTGACGGAGAGTCTGAGCGAGGTGATGTTCGGGTTTACGAACCTGGTGATGTATCTTGCGCCGGTGGCAGTGGGGGCGGCGCTGGCGTACACGGTGGGGCAGATGGGGGCGGGGGTGCTGGTAAACCTGGGCAAGCTGGTGCTGACGTACTACGGGGCGCTGGTGGCGCTGGCGGCGCTGGTCCTGCTGCCGGTGATGCTGCTGTTCCGGATCCCGGTGCTGGCGTTCTGCCAAGCGGTGGTGGAGCCGGCGTCGATTGCGTTTGCGACGAGTGCGAGTGAAGCGGCGCTGCCGCGGGCGATGGAGGCGATGGAGGCGTTCGGGGTGCCGCGGAAGATTGTGGCGTTCGTGATGCCGGCGGGGTACAGCTTCAACATGGATGGGGCGGCGGTGTACCTGGCGCTGGCGTCGATGTTTGTGGCGCAAGCGGCGGGGCTGCATCTCTCGCTGGGCGAGCAGGTGGGAATGGTGCTGATGCTGATGCTGGCGAGCAAGGGCGTGAGCGGGGTGCCGCGGGCGACGTTGATGGTACTGATGGCGGCGGCTGCCTCGCTGCGCCTGCCGCCGGAGCCAATCTTCGTGATCCTGGGGATCGACGCGGTGATGGACATGGGGCGGACTACGGCGAATGTCGTGGGGAACTGCCTGGCGAGCGCGGTGGTGGCGCGGTGGGAGGGCGAGTTCGGGATGGATCTGCCGAGTGCGGTGGTAGTGGAGGGGATGGCGGAGTAGGCTCTGGCTGACTCGCGTGTGCGGCGGCTCTAGCGGATGGCGAGCTTGCGGGTTTCGAGGGCGGCGAGGTGGGGACGGGCTTTTTCGAGTGCTGCTTCTGCGGTGAGGCCGTACTTTTCGCGGAGGGCCTCGACCTTGCCATGCTCGATGAACTCGTCGGGCCAGCCGATGCGGACGACGGGCACGGTGAGCTCGAGTTCGTTGACGGTCTCGAGTACGGCGGAGCCGAAGCCGCCGGCCAGGACGTGATCCTCGAAGGTGACGATGAGGCCGCAGCGGCGGCTGAAGGTGTCGACACAGTCGCGGTCGATCGGCTTGGCGAAACGCGGGTTGATGACGGCGGCGTGGAAGCCTTCGTGGTCGAGCATGGCGGCGAGGCGGAGGGCTTCGGGCAGCATGGCGCCAAGGCCGAAGATGGCGACTTCGGCGTGGTTGTCGTCGAGGATGACTTCGGCCTTGCCGATCGCGAGCTCGACCGGCCACGCTTTGAGCGCGGTGCCGGGGCCGACGCCGCGTGGATAGCGGATCGCGCTTGGACCTTCGTGCAGCATGGCCGTGTACATCATGTCGGCGAGCTCGTCTTCATCCTTGGGAACCATGTGGATGAGGTTGGGCACGCTGCGCAGGTAGCTGATGTCAAAGAGGCCGTGGTGGGTGGGGCCGTCATCGCCGCTGAGGCCGCCACGATCCATGCAGAAGACGACCGGCAGGTTCTGCAGGCAGACGTCGTGGACGACCTGGTCGAACGCCCGCTGCAGGAAGGTGGAGTAGATGGCGCAGAACGGCTTGTAGCCCTTAACGGCCATGCCGGCGGCGAAGATGACGGCGTGCTCTTCCGCGATGCCGACGTCGAAGTAGCGCTTGGGATGATGGGGGCGAAAGAGGTCGAGCGCGGTGCCGTTGGGCATGGCGGCGGTGATGGCGACAACCTTGTCGTTCTCGTTGGCCAGCCTGGTGAGGGTCTCGGCGAAGATCTCCGAGTAGGTCTTCTGGCCGGCGGATTTGGTCTCGCCGGTCTGGGCGTCGTACGGCCCGAGTCCGTGGAATTTCTTCTGCATGGTAATAGCCGGCTCGAAACCCTTGCCCTTTTGGGTAATGGCGTGCAGCACGACTGGCCGGTTCTGCTGCTTGAGGAACTTGAACGTCTCGATAAGCAGCGGCAGGTTGTGGCCGTCGAGCGGGCCGAAGTAGCTCATCCCGAACTCTTCGAAGAGCATGCCGGGCCCGATGAGGCCCTTGGCGGCTTCCTCTGCCTTGCGCGCGACGTGGCGGACGGTCTTGCCACCGAAGCGCTCGAGCAGACCGGCGGCGCGGTCGTGCAGACTGTTGAGGGTGGGGTTGGTGACGATCTTGTGAAAGTATTCGGCGATGGCGCCGACGTTTTTGTCAATCGACCAGGCGTTGTCGTTCAGTACTACGATGAGGCGGCGGGTCTGGGCGGCGATATTGTTGAGCGCTTCGAAGGAGATGCCGTTGGTGAAGGCGGCATCGCCGGCGAGGGCGACGATGTGCTCGCTGCCGCCGGACATGTCGCGCGCCACCGCCATACCGAGGGCGGCGCTGAGGGCGGTGCCGGCGTGACCGGCGCCGTAGCTGTCGTGTTCAGACTCGGTGCGCAGCATGAAGCCGTTGAGGCCGCCGGGCTGGCGGATGGTGTGGAAGCGGTTCTCGCGCCCGGTGAGGAGCTTGTGCACATAGGCTTGATGGCTCACGTCGAAGACGAAGCTGTCGGTGGGCGTGTCGAAGACGTAGTGCATGGCGATGGTGAGCTCGACGACGCCGAGGTTCGGCCCGATGTGGCCGCCGGTCTTGGATACGCTGACGATGAGGCGCTGCCGAATTTCCTCGGCTAGGCCCTCAAGCTCGGCTATCGAGAGCTGCTTGATGTCTGCCGGTGATGTGATCGTCTCAAGGATTTTGCTCATCGTGATTTATCGAGGACCATCTCCACACACCGTATACCCAGGCACACCTCGTAACGCAGAAACCGACGAGGAGCTGTCAGCCGCGAAAGAAGCCAGCCAGCCGGTAAAGCTAACCACCAAGTATAACGTCTCCCGGAGGCGCGCTTGTTCTATTTGAGACGCAGTTCTGTAGCGTACCGTCATCATTGCGGTGAAAGTGACGTTGAGGCGGTCATCACGAGCTTGATGTCCGTGCGTTCGCATCATGGTCCTGACGAATACTACTCCGCTGACGGCTGTTCCTCGCCACAAAGTTTGCCGTAAACTGGCTCACAGCTCGAGGGCCGCTGCATGGTTCTGGATCTCCTCAAACCCGTCTCCCTGCTCCTCTCGATCCTCTCGCTGCTCGGGGTCTTCCACGCGGCGTTCCTGGTTCCGGCCAGCACGTTTGAGGATCGCATGCTGAATGGGCTGCTGCTGCTTGTGGTGGCTGCGGCGATATCTGCTGTCGCCGGCCTGCTGTTTCGGGAGGCGGAGATCGAGGCAGAGGCCCGCTTCGATGCGGAGTTCAAGGCGTGGTTCGGCGCCCACACCCCGCCGACGCCCGCTCCCGCGCTGGGCGATACGCTGCCGGTGCAGGTCTTCTGCTGGAGCGCTGCCATCATGCTGATTCTCTTCGCGGTCTCGTGGTATATCGAGACGTACTGCATTCTCTACCGCGACCTGCGGCCCTAGGCTTCGGGCCAGAGACTGAAGCGCTGGCTCAAGCTTCTACGCGACGGTGTGGGTCTTGAGCGTGATGGTCACGGCGTCGTCGGGGGTCTTGGTGGTGCCGCCGTCGCTGCCGACATGGAACTCGACAGTCATCGTGGTCGGGTTGACGATGATGCGCAGGTAGCCGAAATGGGTGTCGTCGTAGCTTTCGAGCGTGAGCGTGCTGTCGATGACGAACGGCGTGCGGTAGGTTCCGGCCATCTTCGACAGCGGCGAGTGACCGCCGCAGCCTGCGACGATGTAGGGGATCTGGAGGCCGTTGACCGTCCGGGTAAAGCGCTGGTAGTTGTGCGCGTGACCCGAGAAGACGGCGTGCGGCCAAACGCCCGCGGCGGTGCAGGCGGCGTCCATGTCGGCGAGCATCAGCGGGCTGCCGCCGTGCGTAGCGCCGCCTGTGTACGGCGGATGATGCACCACGAAGACGATGGCGCCGGTAAAGTTTTCACTCTTGACGCGGTTGAGGCCGGCGGTGAGGAAGGCGATCTGTCGATCATCGAGCGCAGTACCGGTGGCGCCCTGATTCGAGATGACGCCGGGGTCTTCGAGCACGTTGCTATAGAGGCCGAAGATGCGGACGAAGGGCGCCTCGAAGGTGTAGTAGACGCCGGGCTGGATCATGGTCGTGCGCAGCAGACCGCCGGCGTCCGGCGACTGGGCGGGCGTGGCGGCGCAGAGATTGACGAGGAACGCCTCGAGCGTGGTGGCGCCGTCCTTGGCGTAGAGCACGCCGTCGTGGTTGCCGGGGACGCCGAGGATGGGCGCGGGATAGGCGCGGTACGGCTCGTAGAACTGGTCGTAGTAGTAGGTCGACTCGCCGAAGAAGTAGACGAGGTCGCCGAGATGGAAGAAGAACGACGGCACATTGGCCGGGTCGGTCTCGCTGAAGTCGGTGACCATCTTGTCGGCGACGAGGGACTGGGTCTGCGGCTCGTAGCTGCCGGTATCACCGACGGAGTGGAAGACGAGCTGGCCGGCGGCGGTGATGGCTGCTTCCTTGGCTGCTCCGGCGCTGCCGTAGACCTCGGCCAGCGTGAGCACGGGCTCGACTGCTCCGCCGCGCGGTGTGGGTACGGGCTCGAGCAGGCTGATCTCCATGTCGTTCCAATCTGTAATGGGATTCTTGAAGCTGGTCGGATCGGGTGTGGGCAGCGACTGCGCGAAGACCGGCTCGCCACTTCCGGGCGGCGGCTTGGGTGTGGACTTCTTTCTCCCGGGATCGAGATCGTGTTCGGCGAGGTAGGCGGCCATCGTGCAGACTCCTTGGGAGCGATTTGCTGACCAGCATACCAACGAGTTTGTGTACCGATGGTGAAGAGCGCCCTCCACTTTTTACTACGGCTCTACCCGCGAAGGAGTTCTTTGGTGCGGCGATGGCGGAAGGCGAAGGCGCTGCGGATCTGGCCGCTGACGGCGATCCAGTTGGCAAAGCGGCCGAGTGGGCCGAGGGGTACTTCGTAGTGGAGATCGTCGGTGAGCAGGGTGCCGGCTACGGCGTTGCGGGTGTCGGAGGAGACGCGGTGGCAGTGGTGCCAATAGGCGAACGGGCCGGTCAGCTGGAGATCGCAGAAGTGATCGTTCCAGGCGAACTCATCGATGGCGGCATCCCAGGCGACGCGAATCGGCGAGAAGGGAACTGGGCGGAAGCTGAGCAGGATGCGGCTGCCGGCGCCGGCTACGGGCGTGCCGGGCGTCTTGGATGGGGAAGGTGGCGGCGGGGTGAGGGTCGCCTTGTCGATGCGCGCCTGCTGCCAGGGGGGCATGAGGCGCGGCAGGTTGGCAGGATCGGCAAAGAAGCGGAAGACGTGCTCGACAGGATAGGGGAGCCACTGTTCGGCCTGGAAGTGATAGCGCATCGCCCTGTTGGATGCGCGCTGGGCCGGACAGCAGAAAGGCGTCCCCTGATACATCCAGGGAACGCCTTTGCGTACGCGTGAGGGCCGTTGCGACTAGGGCATGAGGACGGTGTCGATGATGTGCGCGACGCCGTTTGACTGGTAGACATCCGCGGTGGTGATGGTGGCCATGCCGCCCTTGGCGTCGGTCAGCATGATGGTCGAGCCGGACATGGTTGCGGTGAGATCTTCACCCTGAACGGTCTTGAGCATGGCCTTGCCGTCGCCCTTCTTGATCATCTTGGCGAGCTGCTTGGAGTTGATCTTGCCGGCGACGACGTGGTAGGTGAGGATCTTCGTCAACATCTCCTTATTCTCGGGCTTGACGAGGTTATCGACTGTGCCGGCGGGTAGCTTGGCGAAGGCGTCGTTGGTGGGCGCGAAGACGGTGAAGGGGCCGGGTCCACTGAGTGTCTCAACCAGGCCGGCAGCCTTGACGGCGGCGACGAGAGTGCTGAGATTGGACGCGGTAGAGGCATTCTCAACGACGGTCTTGTTCGGATACATGGGCGAGCCGCCGACCATGGGATCTTTCTGGGCGGAGGCGCTAAGGGTTGTAAGGGCGAGGGCGGCTGCGGCAACTGAGGCGAGAAGTGTGCGGTTCATGGTGATTCCCCTTTATTGTTCTGCATCGATCGGTTTCGTATCTGAATCTAGGATCGGGTTGTTACTTCCGTGCTGAGGCACTCATCTTGATCTACGTGAGTTCGCCGTGGCTGGATTGCAGCGGGAGAGGGTTATGCCTGGATTATGCGACGAAACGGGCGCGCAGGTAAGCCTGTTACGCGGATTACTTCTGGCTGCCGCGGTCTTGCCGAGCGTTGACAATTGATCCTGTTCCTCGTCAACTGGAGGCAATGAATGCTGCAGATCAGACCGTAAAGCTGCCGCCTGATGTAGATGCACCGGTCGCTGCTGTTGTTGAGAATGCCGCCCATCCGCGGGATCGAGGGCTGTGGCTGATCGGCCTCTTCAAGCTAAGTAAGTCGGTCTTCTTCTTCTGCCTGGGCATGGGCGCGCTGCACTTCCTGCACAAGGACCTGGGGGACGAAGTGGTACGGCTGGCGACGGCGCTCAAGTTTGACCCGGAGAGCCGCTTCGTCGCCGTGATGCTGGACAAGGTGGACCTGATCGACGCGCATCGCCTAAGGCAGATCAGCGTGGCAACATTCGCCTATTCGGGGCTGGCGTTGACGGAGGGGATCGGGCTGATGCTGGCCAAGGTGTGGGCGGAGTACCTGACGCTGATCCTGACCATCTCCTTTCTGCCGTGGGAGCTGTACGAGCTGGTGCGGCAGCCGAACTGGTTCCGGCTTGGCCTGCTGCTGATCAACCTGGCGGTGCTGGCGTACATCCTGTGGCTGCTGCAGCGAAAGAAGCTGCTCAGTGCGACGTCCAGCTAGGGTGTGAAGCGAAGGGCCCGACTTGGGGCTGTAACACTGGTTTCGCTTTTCATTTGCCTTACCAGATGTTCCCGCTTTTCCACAAGCCCCTGAACCAACCCCGATAACACTAGCGGTGGTGGGTCTCTGCGGGATGTCCGCAAGTCACCGGCATTTCCACATTCCATTCTGGGAAACTCACAAAACGCAACTATTTTTTTCTTTACACGGAGAGGGTCGTCAGGCAGTCTTGGTTCAAGAAGTGGTCCAAAGTGGAGTAAAGCGGACTAAACCTCTCAAGAACTGCCTAAAGTGTAATCCCACGAAGGCAAATTGCGAGGGCCGTGAACTGAACTTGGTACCGAGGTAGCAGATGTTTCGTGGAAACCATCCGACGCGCGTGGACGAGAAGGGCCGGCTGAAGCTGCCGGCCGCGTTCAAGCACCGCGTCGATGAGTTCTACAAGAAGAACGACTTTTACATCACCAGCAAGGATGGCAAGCGGGCTGAGCTCTGGCCGCTGGAGGAGTGGGAAAAGATCGAAGCGAAGGTGGCGCTGATTCCGCAGATGAACCCCCTGCGCAAACGTTTTTTGGAGCTGACCAGCTACTGGGGCCAGATGGCGGAGATGGATGGACAGGGCCGGTTGCTGATTCATCCGCGGCTGCGGGAGTCGGCGCGCACGATCGGCGAGGTCGAGGTGGTCGGGATGCAGGTGTATCTCGATGTGGTCAACAGCGATGGCTTCAAGTCGGAGCTGGCTCCGATGTCGGAAGCGGAGCAGATGGCTCTATCCGAGTTTGGACTGTAGTTGGACGAGGACGACTTTCAGCAGGGCGCACGGTTTACTCCTCAGGGAGAGCGCGTGGTGCAGAAATCGCAGCATGTGCCGGTTCTTTTAGAAGATGCTTTGCAGTATTTGAATGTGCGGCCGGGCGGCGTGGTGGTAGATGCGACGTTGGGGCTGGCGGGGCACTCGGCAGCGATTGCACGCAGGCTGGGAGCGCGGGGCAGGCTGATCTGCTTTGACCGCGACCCGGAGGCGATGGAGATGGCGAAGGCCAGGCTCGAGGAGGTTCGAGCCGAGCTGGGCGACAGGATGCCGGAGGTGGTGTATGAGCCACGGGCGTTCTCAGAGGCAGCGAGCCAGATCAAGCCAGGCAGTCTGGACGGTTTGCTGGCGGACTTCGGCGTGAGCAGCCTGCAGCTGGACGAGGCGCACAGAGGATTTAGTTTTCGGCACGAAGGTCCACTGGATATGCGGATGGATACGCGCAGTGGAGAGACGGCCGAGCAAGTGGTAAATCAGGAAGACGAAAACGAACTCGCCGACCTGATTTACGAATTTGGAGACGAAAGGAGATCGCGGAGAATCGCCAGAGCCATTGTGCGGGCCCGGCCGATATCGACAACAGCAGAACTTGCTCGCGTGATATCGGCCGCGGCCCCAGCAATGAAAGGCGACAAGATTCATCCGGCGACGAAGACCTTTCAGGCACTCCGGATTCGCGTGAATGATGAGTTGGGAGAGATCGGGTCGCTGCTAAAAAGCGCGCCGTCCCTGTTGAAGAAGGGCGGGCGGCTGGTATTGATCAGCTTCCACTCGCTCGAGGACAGGCTGGTGAAGGATGACTTCCGTGAGGCTGGCCGGAGTAAGGTGTACACGGTGTTGACGAAGAAGCCGGTGATAGCGAACGAGCAGGAAGCGATGCGGAATCCGCGCTCGCGCAGTGCCAAGATGCGGGCAGCAGAGAAGCTCTAGAAATTTGTAACCAATGCAGGATCAAGTTTAGAAGCACAAGTGATCGGACCGGGGTTGTCCCACCTTCTTTCAGGCGAAAGACAACTCAGCAACAAAAAGTCCCTTCCTCCATAGCGATCCCGGTCCGATCGTATGTTTGAGGCGCAGCAGGATTGTAACGGTGATAGTGACAGGAGCAGGCACATGGCAACGATGGCGATAGCAGCGGGTGTGATGGCGGGCCAGGCGGTAGGGAGTTCCCGCGCGCAGCGGAGCCGCACGGAGACGCTGGCGGAGCGAAATCGCCGCCTGTATGAAGAGCAGCGGAAGGCGCGGCGCGGGCCGGCGCTCGAGGTCTTCTTCGCCAAGCACATCGATAACAGCCGCATCGTGAAGGCGAACGATCCGGAGCGGCAGCGCGAGATGCGCAGCTTTACGATGGCGATGAGCGTGCTGTTTCTGCTGGTGATGGTGTACGTCTGGCAGCACTTTACGGCGATCGAGGTGGGGTACCACGTGGAGTCGCAGAAGGTGCAGGTGGAGCAGCTGCGGGAGCAGAATCGCGAGCTGCGGCTGACGGAGGCGCAGCTGACGGACCCGGGCCGGATCGACCGGATGGCCAAGCAGTTGGGGTTGACTGCGCCGGAGCCGGGCCAGGTGGTTCGGCCGGACGGCATCGATCAGAATGCACCGGTGATGGCGCAGGCGATGACCCCGGTGGTCGGCACGTACTAAGTCGATTTGACCTACAGCAAGGATCAGTAACCCGCAGCAACGCTAAGGAATTGTGCAATGAAGCAGGCGCCACCACGGCAGGCACGGCAGAGTCTGACCGCCCCGATACGGCGGGTTCGCTTCGCCTACGTGGCGCTTTTTTTCTGCTTCTGGACGGCGATCATCGGGCTGCGGCTGGTGTGGATACAGATCGTGCGGCACGATCATTTTGTTCATACGGCGGCGCTGCAGCAGCAGAGCGGCTTCCTGGTGGCACCGCGCCGCGGCCTGCTGTATGACCGCAACCTGCGCGAGCTGGCGATGACGGTTTCGGTCGACAGCGTCTTTGCGATTCCATCCGAGCTTGGCGACAACAAGGAGAGCACGGCGGAGCTGCTGGCGGGGATCGTGCATGCGGACGCGGCTGACGGCTTTACCTCGAAGCAGCAGATGCTGGCGCGTTTCAACGCGTCGCATGGCTTTGCGTGGGTAGCGCGCAAGCTTGATCCGGAGACTATCAGCCGGGTACGCGAGCTTAATCTGAAGGGCGTTTATTTTCAGAAAGAGTTCAAGCGGTTCTATCCCAATGGCGATCTTGGCGCGCAGGTGCTGGGGTATGTCGGCACGGATGACAACGGCCTGGGCGGGTTGGAGCTGCGCTTCGATGACGAGATGCATGGCGAGCCGGGGCACATGCTGACGGCGCTCGACGCCAAGCGGCACGTGCTGGGCAGTGAAGAGATCCAGCCGATGCCGGGCGAAAATCTTGTGCTGTCAATTGACGCGAATATCCAATATATGGCCGAGCGCGCGCTCGACGCGCAGATGGAAAAGGTGAAGGCGCTGCATGGTACCGTCGTGGTGCAGGATCCGCATACGGGGCAGATCCTGGCGCTGGCTATCTCGCCACGGTTCAACCCGAACGATCAACGCCACATGGATGCGAGTGTCCTGAGTAACCTGGCCGTGAGCGATGTGTATGAGCCCGGATCGACCTTCAAGCTCGTGACGTACTCGGCCGCGCTTGATGGGGCCGGGGTCGAGCCAACCGACATCGTGGACTGCCAGAACGGCGCAATGACCATGTATGGCCGGACGCTGCACGACGATAAGAGCGACCATTTTGGCCGCGTTACAGTGAAGTATGCGCTCGAGCACTCGAGCGATGTGGGCGCAGCCAAGATGGCGCTGAAGCTGGGCAACCAGAAGTTCTACGACTATGTGAAGGGCTTTGGGTTCGGAGCACGGTCGGGGGTTGAGCTGCCGAGCGAGACGCGGGGCCTGCTGCGGACGCCCACCAAGTGGGGCGCAACGAGTATCCTGTCGATCGCCATTGGACAGGAGATCGGCGTGACGCCGGTGCAGCTTGTCAGCATGGTCAGCACGATTGCGAATGGCGGTGTGTATATGCCGCCCCATGTCCTGCTGCAATCGACTGACGTGATGAAGGGCGATGTGCGCCTGCAGCCGGCGGCGTTCCGGCCGACAAACCAGCTGCCGGAGAAGCTGCCGGACGGGGCGCACCGAGTGATTACGGAGTTGACCTCGGCGAAGATGCGGATGATGATGCAGGGAATTGTCACCGAGGGGACGGGTTCGCAGGCGCGGCTGAATGGGTATAGCTCTGCCGGCAAGACGGGCACGGCACAGAAGATTGATCCTGCGACACGCACGTATTCGCATACGAAGCTGGTCGCGAGTTTCGCGGGCTTTGCGCCGGTCAGCAACCCGGCGATCTCGGTAACGGTGGTGATTGATAATCCTACGGTGGGTGCGAGCAAGTACGGCGGTGTGGTGAGTGCGCCGGTCTTTGCCGACGTCGCGCAGCAGGTGCTCGAATACCTTGGCGTGCCGCATGATCAGCCGCTGAAGGCGAAGAAGGATCTTGAGGTTGCTGCGAAGAACACGGGAGCTGAGGATGGTCCGAACGATGACGGGGCGGATGTAGCGGCGATGCTGGCGGATGTGAGCAGCCTGCCGGCGGATGACCCGCTGCGGGCGGGCGTCTCTGCTGCCGGTGTTGCGCAACCTGGTATGGCACAATCTGGCGGGGGGCCGGCGAGTGCTGCGCCTGCGAAGCCGCTGGGCGTGATGAAGCTGTTTCCGGCGAAGGTGCTGGCGGCGTTCCATGCGGGCGGTGGGTCGAATTCGATTCTTAATGATGGTGATTTGTCCGGGAATAACGCGCCCCGGATAATTCCTGCCGTCCGGCGAAGCGATACTGGCAGCTACGTCGTGGATTCGGAGCAGCAGGTCGCGGTGCCTTCGTTCGCGGGTGCGGGCCTGCGGGCGGCGGTGGTGCAAGCAGCCGCGGCGGGCCTGCGGGTGCAGCCGGTCGGCAGTGGCGTGGCGCATGACCAGTTGCCGGCGGCGGGAACGATGGTGCCTTCGGGGACCGAAGTAGTGGTGCGGTTCAGCCGCTGAGGGCTGGCCAGCCTGCCGGGTCAACGTAGAATGCAGCCTATGGATAGCAACGAAGCGATGCGCGGCGTTGAGGCGCTTGAACGCAGCGCGGATGCGGTTGCGGTCGCGGGTGTCGAGTACGACTCGCGGCGGGTTAAACCTGGGGATATCTTCATCGCCATGCGCGGCGAGGCGACGGATGGGAACCGCTACATCGCTGGCGCGCTCCATCGCGGCGCGCGTGTGGTGGTGACGGATTCGCGCGAGGTCTGGGAGCGGGCGTGGGAGTTTCCGGCAGCGGAGTTCTACCTGGTGGAGAGTGGGCGGCGGGCGCTGGCGCGGATCGCGGCGAACGTCCTTGGTCATCCGGAAAACGCTCTGGCGCTGACGGCGGTGACCGGGACCAACGGCAAGACGACGACGACGTACCTGCTGGAGTCGATGCTGCGGCAGGTGGGGCGGGCGTGTGTGCTGATCGGGACGATTGAGTATCACGTCGGCGAGACGGTGCGCGTGTCGCCGCATACGACGCCGGAGAGCCGCGACGTGCTGGAGCTGTTCGCCGAGGGGGTGCAAGTGGGCGCGACGGAAGCGGTGATGGAGATGTCGAGTCACGCGCTTGACCAGGAACGGGTGTGGGGGCTGCCGGTCGATGTGGCGGTTTTCACCAATCTGACGCAGGACCACCTCGATTACCACGGGACGATGGAGGACTATTTCGCTGCGAAGGCGCGGCTGTTCCAGGGACTCGGGACGGCGCCGCCGCGTGTAGCCGTCGTTAACATGGACGACCTGTATGGGCAGCGGCTTGCGGCATCGGTCAACCACTCGCAGGTGGTGAGCTACGGGCTGGGGGCGCGTGCGGACTTTCGCGCGGAGGAGATCCGGATGCGTGCGGGCGAGACGCTCTTCCGCATGGTGACGCCCGTGGGCGCTGCTGCGATGCGCTCGCCGCTGACGGGGCGCGTAAACATCTATAACCTGCTGGCTGCGAGTGCGGCGGCCGTGGCCCGCGGCTTGACGCTCGATCAGGTCGTCGCCGGCGCCGCTGCGGGGGCGCAGGTGCCAGGACGCTTCCAGGTGGTGCCATCGAGCAACGGCGTGACGGTCGTGGTCGACTACGCACACACGGACGATGCGCTGCGGAACCTGATCGTGCTGGCGCGGGAGCTGGTCGCGGAGCGTGGCGGCCGCGTGATCACGCTCTTCGGCTGCGGCGGCGATCGCGATCGCAGCAAGCGGCCGCGGATGGGCCGGGCGGCGGCCGAGGGCAGCGACCTGGTGGTGCTGACTAGCGACAATCCGCGCAGTGAAGATCCAGCGAGGATCATCGAAGAGGCGCTCGCGGGCGTGAATGAGACGGCGACGACGTGCATTGTTGAGGAAGACCGCGCCGGTGCGATCGAGATTGCTATCCGTGGGGCGGGCCCCGGCGACATTGTGTTGATCGCCGGCAAAGGACATGAGAAGGTGCAGATTTTAAGCGAGGGAACGATTCCGTTTGATGACGTGGCCGTGGCTTCGGGAGTGTTGCAGGAGATGACGCAGTGAAGTTGACGCTGGGGGAAGTAGCGGATCTGATTCATGCCGAGGGCGACTTCACGACCCGGACCGAGGTCGAGGGCTACTCGATCGATTCGCGGACGATTGGTGCGGGCGAGCTTTACTTCGCGGTGAGGGGCGAGCGGCTGGATGGACATGATTTCGTCGAGGCAGCGCTGGCCAACGGCGCGGCGGCTGCGGTGGTGAGCATGCGGTGGCTGGAGCCGCCGGAGATGGATGCGTGCCGGCTGCTGCGGGTTCCGGATGGGGATACGGGCGGAGTGTTGCAAGCCTTACAGAAGCTTGCGCATGCGGTGCGGCGGGCGTGGGGCAGGCGCGTGATTGGCATCACGGGGTCGGCGGGGAAGACGACGACGAAGGAGGCCGTGGCGCAGGTGCTGGCGGCGAAGTTTCGCGTGCTGAAGTCGCAGGGCAACCTGAACAATGGCTTCGGGCTGCCGCTGCAGCTGTTGAAGCTAGAGCCGGAGCACGAGGTTGCCGTGATTGAGATGGGCATGAACCATGCGGGCGAGATCGCCGCACTGGCAGGGATTGCGGAGCCGAACTGGGCGGTGGTGAGCAACGTGGCGACGGTGCATCTGGAGCATTTTCCGGAGGGCATTGCGGGCATTGCGGCAGCGAAGTATGAGTTGATTGCGGCGCTGCCGGAGGATGGAATCGCTGTGTTGAACGCGGATGATCCGTACGTCGCGAGCTTTGCGCGGGAGCGGGGCGAGCGGGTCATCTTCTTCGGGATGGAAGAGAGTGCGGCGGTGCGCGCGACGCTGGTGGCGGAAATTGGCGCCGAGGGCGTGGTCTTTACGGTCGAGGCTCGGGGGGAGCGGGCGAGTGTGCAGCTGCGCCTGCTGGGGCGGCACAATGTCTACAACGCGCTGGCGGCGATTGCGGTGGGTCTGGCGAGCGGGATCAGCCTGGCGGATTGCTGCGCAGCACTTGGCGAGTTGACGGCGGGCGACAAGCGCGGCGAGCTCCTTTCGTGGCGCGGGGCGACGCTGATCAATGACAGTTACAATTCGAATCCGACAGCGCTCGACTCGATGGTGGACGCGCTGCTGGCAATGCCGGCGGAGCGCCACGTAGTCATCGCGGGCGAGATGCTGGAGCTTGGCCCGGATAGCCGGGCGCTGCACCAGGCGTGCGGCCGCCGCATGGTGGAGCGAGGGGTGAATGTCGTGGTGGGGGTTCGCGGTGCGGCGGAGGCGCTGGTCCAAGCCGCGCAGGAAGTCGGTGGCACGGCGGTCTTTCTGGCAGCGCCGGAGAAAGCCGGTGCGTGGATGCAGGAGAACCTGCTGCCGGGCGATGCGGTTTTACTGAAGGGCTCGCGCGGCGTGCGGCTGGACCGCGCGCTGACGTCTCTGACAAATGACAAACAGTAAAGGGTGGCAGGGCATCGAAGGATTATGGCAAACGAACTGAGCAGGACTGGAACGACGACGATCGCGGCTAAGGGTGCGGGTAATGCGATCAAACATGCTGCCCAGAAACATGCAGCCAAGCAGCATGCCAAGAAGGCCGCGAAACACGCCGCCGAGAAGCACGCCAAGAAGGCGGCCAAGCATACCGGGGAGAGGACGGCCGGGCTGGAGCACGCCGGGGTGCATGGCGGGATCCGGACTGCGTTCCACCATATGCAGCGGGCGTCGGTGGTGATCTCGCTGATGGAGAAGGGGACGGGCGAGGACCTGCGCGACCTGCTCGAGCGCGGGGTGAAGCTGTATGAGCGTGCGCTCGAGGGCAAGGGCGGCGACGCGACGATCCTGAAGGCGGTCGGCGTGCTGCGCGCGGCGGAGCACCTGGCGATGGCGGGCCTGTATGTAGCGCGGCACAAGCATCGTCAGCGGGTAGAGGCGCCCTCCGGCCCCTGGCTGCACGGCTTTATGGCCGAGATCAGCGCGCGGGTGAAGCGTGTGGAAGATGGCGAGCGTGGCAAGGGGCCGGACCTGTTCCCGGTGGCCGAAGAGTTAGTGAAGCAGGCGGAAGAGGCGGGCGATGATCCTCACCTGGCCTTCGAGCTGGCGATGGCCGCCGACGCGCTCTGCTTCGCGCTGGAGAATGGCTTGTAGCCGCATCTGCGCTGGTTCCTGCGGCGGTGGTCCTCTGCAGATAGGCGAACGGGCGGGGCAGCGCGGCTGTTAAGATAGCGCTGAGCTTTCCCGGAAGCACGATTGAACTCCCGAGGCGGACGATTTGCTCTATTGGCTGCTGTACCAGAAGCTGTTTCCTTACTTCCGGCTGTTCCGCATTTTTCGCTACCTCACCTTCCGGACGGTCTTTGCCAGCCTAACGGCGCTGCTGATCGGGCTGCTGATCGGGCCGTTCGTCATCGAGCGGCTGCGGGAGTTTCAGATCGGGCAGTTCATCCGCGAGGACGGGCCGCAGTCGCACCAGAAGAAGGGCGGCACGCCGACGATGGGCGGGGTACTGATCTGCATCGCGATCCTGGTGCCGACGCTGCTCTGGTCAGACCTGTCGAATCCGTTTGTCTGGCTCACCATCCTGTCGACGCTAGCCTTTGGCGCAATCGGGTTTGCGGACGATTACATCAAGACGGTGCGGCGTAATAACAAGGGGCTTTCGGCGCGGCAGAAGCTGGGACTCCAGTTTCTAGCGAGCGCGGCGGTGAGCGTGGCGCTGGTGGTGATGGACCTGCATGGCGAGTATTCGACGCGGCTGGTGGTGCCGTTCGCCAAACGCTTTCGACCCGATCTGGTGTGGGGATGGATGGGCCATATTCCGCACATGCACTGGCTGGCGTTCCTGCCGTTCGTGCTCTTCGTCATGGTCGTGCTGACGGGCGCGAGCAATGCGGTGAATCTTACCGATGGGCTCGACGGGCTGGCGATCGGCTGTACAATCATCGCGGCCGGTGCGCTGACGGTTCTGACCTACGTGAGCGGGCATGTCGTCTTCTCAGATTATCTCGAGCTCCAGCGCATGCCGATGGTGAGCGAGTTGACGGTCTTCTGCGGGTCGATGGTGGGCGCGAGCATCGGCTTCCTCTGGTACAACGCCCATCCGGCGGAGATTTTTATGGGCGACGTCGGCAGCCTGGCGCTCGGCGGCGCAATTGGGACGATCGCCGTGATCATCAAGCAGGAGCTGCTGCTGCCGTTTATCGGTGGTGTCTTTTTGTTGGAGGCGGTGAGTGTGATGCTGCAGGTGGGCAGCTACAAGCTGCGCGGTGGCAAGCGCATCTTCCGCATGGCACCGCTGCATCATCACTTCGAGCTGGGCGGGTGGTCGGAGTCGAAGGTGATTGCGCGATTCTGGATTCTGGCGCTGGTCTTTGCGCTGCTGGCGCTGACTACGCTGAAGTTGCGGTGAGGATGCGAGCGTCTCTTGTCCTTAGTCCTATGATCCAGGGGCACCTCGAATGATCGCGACTACAGCATCACGCATCATCTCCAATGCGCATAAGCTGGCTCTGCCGATCTTTGTGGCCGCTCCGATCTCAATGAGCTTACCTGTCTTCACATCGTAGACATAGCCATACACCGGGATCGACCCGGGAACGAGAGGGTGATTTCGGATGCGTTCTACATCGTCGGTGACGGCTTGGGCCTGGTTGGAAATGGGGAGGAAGTCAATGAACTGCGCGGCGCGGCTGCCTGGGCCTTTGCCTACGTCGTGGAAGCCTTCGGAACCGAGGGAGGCAGTCTCGAGGCTGCTGGTGAGCAGGCTTCTGATTGGAGTGCCCGATCTTTTGTGCCGTTGGATGAGTTAGTGTAGCGCAGCTATTTCTGAGTTCAAGTAGCCGCCGTCGGGGGTGTGGAGAAGTGGGAAGCGCGTAGCGGTTTCCACTTCTCCATGCCCC
>CAXTLS010000034.1:0-44564 GCA_964245235.1 uncultured Acidobacteriaceae bacterium | reverse complement strand
AAACGCGGAGGTGACCATTACGGTCAAAGCGGTCTGCTGAGCAATCCACTCTTTGGTGGGAGAACTAATGATGAGCATCCCGGCTGCAAACGACCATACTGCGGCCATTAGCAAGAGACTGAAGTCATGGTGCCCAGCGAACATCCCGACGAAAGTGGAGCGGGTCATCGCCATTGTCGCGGCCATCATCGTACGCAGATTAGGAATTCTCAATCTGCATCGATGTGCTAAAGGCGCTCCTGTTCTGGATAAAGCAGCGTAACCGACAGTCGCAATGTGAACTTAGGCGTAGGCGCTGCACCTGGATACGTTTTTGAAAGTCTCTACAATTAGCGGTTGAACCGTTGGGGGCGCAGATGTAGACGCCTGGGCTGTTGAGCATTCCGATGTTGCACCAGGAAGCGGAGCTGCCTTTGGTGTAGCGAGCCGGCTGGTACTTCGCGAGAACCGCCTGCTCGAAGCAATCCCGGTCAGCCGCGTTCGGAGTGATGGCCGTGTGAAAACACCGGGAAGCTGTTCGGGTCGTTCAGGGTCGAACGGATAACTCTCAGTGAACGTGACGAGCACCATGAAATGCGGGCGATTCGCGGAGAAGGCCTGGGTATGGCGAGCCTTCGGAGTGAATTGTGCGTCTCCTGGCTCGGGTGCTGCTTTCGAAACCTGTGGCATCCGGCTGCTGATCGCGGCTGAGGCTTCGTTCGCCGTCATGCCGAGTTTGAGGCCGACGATATCGAACGTGTACGGATCACGCTGATTCGGGGGTGCTCCCAGCTGTGTCTGAGCTGTCGTTTGCGCGAACGGCTGGAGCAAGGACCCCGCGGTGGTCGTCGGTGCGGCGGCGCGGCACGTCAAAAGCGTCAGATGTCTGGACTGCAAAAAGGGCCTCGGGCTTGAGGTCGATTTGTTGCCTGGGGTAAGTGCGCTGGCACCCAGGCCGACGGCCCCGCCGCTGGCAGCTCCGATCCCTGCGCCAAGTCCACCTCCGGCGATGGCTCCGATTAAAGCTCGCAGACCCGCTTCCCCGGCCGTTTTTGTAGCCTGCCGGTGCCGTTGCCCTTGTCTTTGTTGGAGAGCTGCTTCGTAACAAGGGAAACGCCCCGCGGCTGGCCACCTTAACAGGCAGCTTGAGGCTCACCGAAGCTCCGGCGCAGCGCATCCGCATGCTAGTCCGCTCGTCGGCTACTGCCTCACGCTCGAAGATGCGCTCCCTGGCGAAGGTGACGGCTTCCTAGGCGTGCGTGTTAGTTTGTTCCTTGCCTTGGTTATCCTGCTTGTATAGTTCTGCGTCTCTGAGGCGTAATCCAGCTGGTGATAAGTCTTCGCCTGACCGGAGTTGAGGGCTTTAGAAATAGTTAGCATGGCTGACTGTCTGATCGGTACCTTGCCTGATTCAAGTCGGCGATGCTGTACTCGCTCCGCGCAATGACCACCTACGGGCACCAGGATCTGTTTTTTGAAGGCCATTGGCGATTGATGGGGACGAATCGAGGCGCTCCACGGCTGGCTTCTCTTCGCGCTCTCGACGGCGTTCCTCTTCTGGCTGATCCAGGAGATCTCCTCGAGTTCGAAGGAGCGCTTCCTACACGGCGCCTCCGCTGACGCTGAATGAACGGCGGCCTCTATCCGCCTGAATGACGTCTAAGGTTTAGCTCGCCGGCGTCCGACCGGGCGGTACCACATACGGCCTGAAGGCGAAAAAGATCTCGCGTTCGGTCGATCTGTTGTTATCTTCTAGACGAAGACACGTTCCTGATTAGATTACTAAAGTCAGGTATATGCGCCCGCCTTACATCCACTGGACCCTGCCTGGCGTCTTACCACAGGACCCACAAGCGTCCTTTTTTCTTCATCCGCGAGCGTTCCTCGCGCATCCCCGGCGGCAAGAGCTAAAATGGCAAAGTAGCCCTGGCAGGAGCATTATGGCAACACTAACGATGACGGAACATACCTCACCACAGAGATCAACCGACGGAAATCCTACCGATCGCAAAATCCTGACGACCGAGACGTCCAACGTTGCTTCTGAGGGCTTCGATACGAAGTCAGCCCTTGAGATTGCGCGCATTATTAATCATGAGGATGCGAAGATTGCTGCTGCGGTCAAAAAAGCGTTGCCTGAAATTGCCATCGTCATTGATACGGTGGCCCGGTCGCTTCGTGATGGTGGCCGGCTGATTTACGTTGGTGCCGGCTCGAGCGGCCGCATCTCCTCCCTCGATGCTTCAGAGTGCCCACCAACGTACTCCACCGCACCCTCACAAGTCCAGTACATCATGGCGGGAGGGCCAAAAGCGCTTGCCTCCGCCTCCGATGTGAATGAAGATTCGCCCGAAATTGGGCAGCGAGACATCGCTCGCCGACGCCCGACGCGGAAGGACATCGTCATTGGCGTCTCCGCTAGCGGCCTTACACCCTACGTGGTGGGAGCGGTCGAATATGCACGTGCCCGCGGAGCGAAAACTGCCGCGATCACCTGCAACTACAACACGGCGCTGGCTGAGGTATCGGATACAACGATCGTGGCCGAGGTAGGCGCAGAGGTTATCTCCGGGTCGACGCGGATGAAGGCGTCGACGGCGCAGAAGATGATCCTCAACATGATTACCACGGGGGCGATGACGCGGCTTGGCTACGTCTACGACAACCTGATGGTGAACGTTCACATGAAGAACGCGAAGCTGGTAGAGCGTGGCATTCGCGTGCTGATGAAGGTCTGCGAAATTGACCGGGAGACAGCGATTCGCAGCATTAAGTCGGCGGGCAAGTCGATTCCGATCGCCGTCGTCATGCTGAAGGCGAATGTCGACAAGATGGAGGCAGTGCGCCGGCTTACCAAGTCGGACGGCAATGTACGCCTGGCGATCGACGACTCGCGCCTGGAGCTCTAAAACGCGCTCTGATGGTAACGTTCCACAGCCTGCGTACCTCTGCGGGCACTCGCTCCAGCCCGTCCATCCGGTCCATTCCTCGTAGAATGGTCGGATGGACAAATTTGTTGTACGCGGCGGCAATCCGCTTCTCGGCACCATCAAAGTTTCCGGCGCGAAGAACTCCGCGCTCCCCTGCATGGCCGCCGCCATCCTCACCGAAGACGAGGTCATCCTCGAGAACATCCCCCAGGTCCGCGACATCGAGACCGAGCGACGGCTGCTCGAGTCGATGGGTGCGGAGGTGCAGCTTGGCTATGGGCGCGCCCAGCATCGGACCCATATTAAATGCGCCATTCTGTCTGATCCGGTTGCGAAGTACGAGATCGTCAAGACCATGCGGGCGAGCTCGCTGGTGCTTGGGCCGCTGATCGCCAGGACCGGCATGGCCCGGGTCGCGATGCCGGGTGGCTGCGCCATCGGTGGCCGGCCGATCGATCTCCACATCAAGGGGCTTGAGGCAATGGGGGCGACAATCACTCAGGATCATGGCTATCTTGAAGCCCGTACGGATCGCCTGCGCGGCGCGCACATCGTCTTCGACAAGATCACGGTGACCGGCACAGAAGACCTGCTGATGGCAGCGACGCTGGCCGGTGGCGAGAGCCTCTTTGAGAACTGCGCGCGGGAGCCAGAGGTCAGTGACCTGGCGGCGCTCCTGATCGCGATGGGCGCCGAAATTGAGGGCGCCGGGACCTCGACGATCCGCGTGCGCGGCGTGGCAAAGCTGCATGGAGCACGGCATAAGATCAATCCAGACCGCATCGAGGCGGGAACGTTCCTGATCGCGGGTGCAATTACGGGCGGCGACCTGAATGTCGACTGCTGCGAGCCGAGCCATCTCGGTTCCCTCATCGCGAAGCTCGAACAATGTGGTGTCCGCATCGACGTTGGCGAGGCGAATGTCCGGGTGCGATCGGGCGGCCATTTGACCGCGTCCGACATCACCACGGAAGAGTACCCGGGTTTCCCGACTGACATGCAGGCGCAGTTCATGGCACTCGCTACGCAGGCGGAGGGCACGACGACGGTGACCGAAAACATCTTCGAGAATCGCTTCATGCATGTGCAGGAGCTGATCCGGATGGGCGCAAACATTACAGTGTCGGGCCGCACGGCGACGGTTCGCGGAAAGACGCCACTGCAGTCGGCGGCTGTGATGTGTTCGGACCTGCGCGCCTCCGCATCGCTGGTGCTGGCTGCGCTGGTTGCTGATGGCGAGAGCATCCTCGACCGGGTGTATCACATGGATCGCGGCTACGAGCGGCTGGAAGAAAAGCTGCGTGGCGTGGGCGCACAAATCCGCCGCATGGGAGACGTCTTCGGCAAGAAGTAGATTGAACGATCAGGGTCGTGGTGGAATCTGTAACTTTTTCCGGTACACATAAGCGTCCCTTCCTGCTGCTCCGTAGAAGGCCTCCTCGAGACCGATGCGGCGGTAGTCCTGCTTCTCATAGAATCGCATTGCAGCCTCGTTCGCTACCGAGACGTGGAGCTCCATCCGGCGCGCTCCGCTAGCGCTTGCGTGATCTTCTGTCGTCTGCAGCAGCGATCGCGCGACACCGGCTCGCCGATGAGCAGGCGCCACGTCGAGCGTGACCAGGTAGCCTCGCTTCTCTGCGCCGCGCCCTTCGAGGTGCGTTATGACGAAGCCGATCAGAATTCTATCCTCCGCTTCCGCGACAAAGGTCAATGCGTTACGCGCCTCGGCAAAGTGCCGCATGGACTCGCGATCAAAGAGGAACTCCGCCGCGAAGCAGGCCGCGTCCATCGTGACCAACTGTTCGAGATCAGCATTTGTGTAGCTACGGAGAACCGGCATGAGCCGACCTACTTTGTTGCGCTTTGACCGTTCTGGATCACGCGCACCTGCTCCTGATCGATGAGCGAATCGGGCGGGCTGTCGATGACCGTCTGGCCGGCCGTCAGCCCCGAGACCACCTCGACCTGCGTACCGAAGTCGCGGCCCATGACGATGGGAACGAGCCGCGCCCGGTCGCCTTCCAGCGTGGCGACGCGGAGGCCTTCGGCGCGGAAGATCAGGGCGCTGACCGGAAGGATCACGGTGGGTACGCCAGCCTCAAGCTTGAGGTGAACCTGGGCGTAGGAGCCGGGCAGCAGCTCGCCGCCGTGGTTCTGCACGTCTACTTCAACCAGAAGGGTGCGGGTCGCGAGGTCGATCGCGTTGGCGTTGCGGACGAGCTTGCCGGGGAACTTCCGACCGGGAAACTGCGCCAGTGTGAGGTCGGCGACGGTGGAAGGTCGGGCATCGCGCGAGTAGATCTGCGGAACGTTGATGAAGACGCGCAGCCGATCAATTGCGGCAATATGGAAGAGCTCGCGCCCGTTTGCGCCGGGGACGCCGGTGGTCGCGTTGTTGCCGGCGTTGATGAGCTGTCCTTCGTCCGTATTACGGGCCGTGAGCACACCGTCGAAGGGCGCGGTGACCCGCTCGAAGGACTGCAGCTCCTTCAGGCGGCTGACGTTGGCCTCGGCGGAGCGAACCATGGTGAGTCGGGCCTGGGCGTCGGCGGTGAAGTTCTGCGACTCCTGCTTTGAAACGGAGTTCGTTTTAAGTAGCTCCGTGTAGCGGTCGGCGGTGGTCTGCGCGATCTGGAGGTTTGATTGCGCGGTGGCCAGGTCAGCTTCACCCTGCTGCAGCTGCTGGTCGACCTCGGGCGAGTCGATGACGGCGAGCAGCTGACCTTGGCGGACACGCCCGCCGATATCGATATACCAGCGCCGCAGGTAGCCGCTAGTTCGCGCGTAGATGGGGGCGTCACGATAGGCCTGCATGTTGCCGGGCAGGACAATCTCCTGCGCCGGTGCACCCTCCTTAGGATGGATAGCGAGCACCTGCGGGATGGCCGCGTCGTTGGTGTCGGTGACCAGCTTCTTCTCAGCGTGGATGCGTGGCAGGATGCCGGTGACGGCGAGAATTACGGCGACGATAAGGGCGATCAGCAGTAGCAGGCCGACGCGCTTCGCCGAAGCGGCGGGCGGCGGTGTTGAGCCGTCGCCGTGCGTACCGCTATAACCGGGTTCGTGCGTACCTTCGGTGCTCATGGGCTGGTTCTCCATAATTCTGAAGCTAAAGGTCAGTGGCGTCCGCGATAAGCTGCGGCGGCTTGTCGTTACGGTGCAGCATGCTGAAGAAGACAGGGACGAAGGTGAGAGTGGCGACCGTCGCGAGCAGCAGGCCGCCGATGACGGCTCGGCCCAGCGGGGCGTTCTGCTCGCCGCCATCGCCGAGGCCGAGCGCCATGGGGATCATACCGATGATCATGGCAAGCGCGGTCATCAAGACGGGCCGGAAGCGGGTGAAGCCGGCAGAGAGCGAGGCCTCAACGGCGTTCATGCCTTCGGACATCTGCTCCTGCGCGAAGCTGACGACGAGGATGCTGTTGGCGGTGGCGACGCCCATGCACATGATCGACCCGGTGAGCGCGGGCACGCTGATGCGCGTGTGCGTGAGGAAGAGCAGCCAGACAATCCCGCAGAGTGCGGCGGGCAGCGCGGCAATGATGATGAAGGGGTCAAGCCATGACTGGAAATTGACCACGATGAGCATGTAGACCAGCACGATCGAGAAGAAGAGGCCGCCGACCAGGCCGACAAAGGAGGAGCGCATGGTCTGGATCTGGCCGCGCACGATCACCTGCGCTCCGCGGGGAAGGCTCTGCTTGTTGTCGGCGACGATGCGGTCGATCTGCTTCGCTACGCTGGCGAGGTCGGTATCTTCAACCGCGCCGTAGATGTCGATCACGGGCTGGACGTTATAGTGACTGACCGTGCCGGGCTCGACGCCGCGCTTGATGCTTGCCAGGTTGCCGAGAATCTGCGGCGCGCCGTTTGTGCCGGTGACCGGGATATTTTGCAAGTCCTGTAGATTCTGGAGATCGTACTGCGGCTCCTGGATGGCGATGCTGTAGCTGACGCCGTTAACCGGATTAAGCCAATAGGAAGGAGTGGTCTGGAAGCTGCCGCTGAGCGTAACGAGCAGGTTCCCGGCGACGTCCCGCTGCGAGTACCCGACCTGCTGGGCCTGCGTGCGGTCGACCGCTACAGTGAGGTTAGGCGCATCGAAGGGCTGCTGGATGCGAAGATCGGTGGTACCGGGAACATGCCGGATCTGCGCGAGGAGCTTGGTCGCGTAGTCACGGTCTGCCTGGATGTTGTTGCCGACGACCTGGATATCGAGCGGTGCGGGCAGGCCGAAGTTCAGGATCTGGCTGACGATATCGGTCGGCAGATAGTAGAAGGTCGTGCCCGGGAATCTGGTCAGGAGTTGCCGGCGCAGCTCCTGCATGTACGGCATGGTGGCGTGATGATCTTCGCTGAGTGAGACGAGGATGTCGGCGTCGCCGGAGCCGATAGGCGCTGAGTTGCTGTAGGAGAGATTGAGTCCGCTATACGGCAGGCCGATGTTGTCGATGATCGTGACCAGCTCGGACTTCGGAATGAGCTGTCGGATCTGCTGGTCGATCTCGTCGCAGAGCTTGGCGGTCTCTTCGATACGCGTGCCCGTAGGTGCGCGGATGTGCAGCTTGAACTGGCCGCTGTCGACAGCGGGAAAGAAATCCTGACCCAACCAAGGATAGAGGACGCCCATCGACACCAGGCAAAAGCCAAAGAAGCACATGAGGAAGATGGCGCGGTGTGCGACGCAGAGTGCGAGGAAGCCGTAGTAGCCCGATCGTAGCCGTTCGAAGTTCCGCTCGAAGACTCGCTGAAAGACGGTGAAGGGATTGCGGCTCGTCCGCTTGGCAGCCTCGGCCTCTTCCGAATGAGGCAGCAGGAGATACTTCGCCATCGTGGGAACAATGGTGCGGGAGAGGAAGTAGGACGCGAGCATCGCGAAGACGACGGCCTCGGCAAGCGGCACGAAAAGGTAGCGCGCGACGCCGCTGAGGAAGAACATCGGCACGAAGACGATGCAGATGGAGAGCGTCGAGACAAAGGCGGGAATCGCGATCTGCGCGGCGCCGTCGAGGATGGCCTGCTCGGTATCCTTGCCGAGTTCGATGTTGCGATTGATGTTCTCGATCTCGACGGTGGCGTCGTCCACGAGGATGCCGACAGCGAGGGCAAGGCCGCCGAGCGTCATGATGTTGATCGTCTCGCCGAGCGCGCTCATGGTGATGATCGAGACCAGGATCGACAGCGGGATGGACACGGCGATGATGATGGTGCTGCGCCAGCTTCCCAGGAAGACGAGGATCATGATGGCGGTGAGGCAGGCAGCGATGAGCGCCTCGCGAACCACGCCATTGATGGCCCCGCGGACGAAGACAGACTGGTCGGCCAGCGGCTGAATCCGCAGCTGCGATGGGAGCGAGCTGGCGATGAGGGGCAGCCGGTCACGAACTCGCTTGATGATGTCGAGCGTCGAGACGCTTCCGGATTTCTGAATGGTGACCAGCGACGATCGCTGGCCGTCGACGCGGACGATGTTGGTCTGCGGTGGGAAGCCGTCGCGGACATGGCTCACGTCGTGAACATAGATGGTCGCGCCATTGATGGTCCGGATCGGGAGATCGTTCAGCTCCTGGATCGTGCTCGGGCTGCTGTTGGTCTCGACCTGGTACTCAAAGGTGCCCACCTTCGCGGTGCCGGCGGGCAGGATGATGTTCTGTGCGCTAAAGGCGTTAACCACATCGACCGGCGAAAGTCCCTTGGCTTGAAGCGCCTGGCTGTCGATGTCGACCTGGACCTGCCGCTGCTTGCCGCCGTAGGGAAACGGCACGGACGCGCCTTGCACGGTGGCGAGCTGGGTGCGAATGAAGTTGGTGCCGATGTCGTTGAACTGCTGCTCGGAGATGCCCTGCCCGGAGAGCGAGAGCTGGAGCACAGGTACGCTCGATGCACTGTAGGTGATGATGAGCGGCGGGGTGGTTCCCGGGGGCAGCTGGCGCAGGGCGGTCTGGGCGATTGCGGTGATCTCAGCCACAGCGGAGGGTACGTTCGCACCCGGCTGGAAGAAGACCTTGATGACCGCAATGCCGGTGAGTGACTGCGATTCGATGTGCTCGATATCGTTGACCGTCGTCGTCATGTTGCGTTCAAACGGCGTTACGATTCGATTCGCAAGCTCCTGCGGCGAGAGGCCGGCGTAGTTCCAGATGACGGAAACGACCGGGATGTTGATATTCGGAAAGATGTCCGTTGGCGTACGGACGATGACGATCGGGCCCAGGATCAGCAGCAGCAGGGAAAGTACAACAAATGTGTAAGGCCTGCGCAGGGCAAGTCGAACAATCCACATGAAACGTCTCCTGAGCCTCTCTCTATGCTTTCGACCGCTCGCCGGAGCCGGGCAGGTTAGCGACGAACAACGTAGGAACGCTCATTATCTTCCGAGGTGTTGGTTTATTCGACGTTAGCGCGAGGTATAAAGCTTCAAACCCCGCATTCGAACCGAAGAGGCTCACCTCGGCCGTCCTTTTATCGTCGCATCATCGTGCCGTTTCTGCGAATCACCATGCGTGATAGAAGCCATCCTTCTGCTGCAGGTGCACCTCGGTCTCAAAGAGTGCGGAGAGCTGCGCCTCGGTGAGCAGCATCTGCCTCGGGCCGTCGGCGACGATGCCGCCTTCCCTCATCATCAGCACGCGGTCGATCTCCGGCAGGATGTCGGCAATGTGATGCGTGATGAGCAGGATGCCGGTTCCCTGCTGCGCAAGCTGCCGGAGCAGGAGCCGCAGGTCGCGCTGGGCAGAGAGGTCGAGCGCGTTCGACGGCTCATCAAGCAGCAGCATGTCGGCCGAACCGACCAGGGCGCGACCGATCATGATGCGCCGCTGCTGACCTGCCGACATCTCGCCAACCAGCTTGTCGCGCAGTGGCACAGCGTCTACCTGCACCAGGACCTCTTCGGCGCGCTCCTGCATGTCGGGGGTGACGGTCAAGTTGGGCCAGAGCGTGCTGCTCGAAAAGAAGCCGGAGAGGATGGCGTCGAATCCAGACGTCCGGCGCGTTGGCTCGCCGGGCAGCTCTGCGGAGACAACGCCCAGTCTCTTCTTCAGCTCGGTCAAGTCCCACCGCGCGCGCCCGAAGATGCTGACCCTCGTCTCGGGTCGCACGATGGGGTAGCACTCGCAGGTCATAGTTTTGATGAGAGTGGACTTGCCGCAGCCGTTCGGCCCGAGGATGGCGATATGCTCGCCACGGCTGATGCTCAGGTTGATGTCGTGAAGGACGATGCTGTCGCCGCGCGCGACGTTGACGTGCTCAAGCTGAAGGAAGGCAGACATGCTCCTCCCAGCATAGCGGAGCGGGTCGGACACCGCAGGATGCGTGCTTACTGCATGTTGCGCAGCACCGAGCCGACGAGCCCGCCGACGACGCCCGTCTCACCCTGCTGCACGCGATCGATATGCATGTACTCCTGCAGCTGGTGGGCCAGGCGCGAGATAGGCAGCGTCTGTAGCCAGACGCGGCCGGGACCGCTGAGTGCGGCGAGGAAGATGCCATCTCCGCCGAAGATCATGTTCTTGATGCCGGGGATGCGCGTGATCTGGAAGGCAACGCTGGTCTGGAAGGCGCCGACGTGGCCAGGATGCACACGCAGCAGCTCGCCGGGCGCTAGGTCCTTGATGATCACTTCGCCCGAGAGTTCAAGCCAGGCGACTCCCTGCCCGGAGAGCCTCTGCAGCAGGAAGCCATCCCCGCCGAAAATGCCTGCACCGAGCGACTGCTGGAAGCCGACGCCGAGATTAACGTTCTGGGTCGCACACAGAAATCCGTGCCGATGGACGAGATACTCCTGGTTGGCGCTGACGTCGACCGGGACGATGTGGCCTGGCACACGCGTCGCAAACGCAACCTCGCCCGGCGCACCGATCGCGCGGTACTCCGTCATGAAGAGCGATCCGCCGCCGGCAACGCGCTTCAGCGCACCAAAGAAGCCTCCGCCCCCGCCCATCTGCGTGTGCGTCGTCATCTGGATTGAAGCCGACATCCAGGAAAGCTCGCCCGCTTCAGAGACGATGGCGTCATTCTGGCCGAGAGCAAACTCGAGGACAGGCATGGTGGTACCGAGGATGCGGCTTTGCATAGGAGACTTCTCCGGGGGCGTTCTGACTTGCCGATGACCGGGCCGGTCGTCGCAAGTATAGAACGGACGTTCAGGGATGCCGCAACAATCCGGTCCGAAAGAGCACTTCAAGAATGCGCGTGGCCGCTTTGACGGAGGCGGACAGGTTGCCCGACACCTTGCTATCGCCACCAATGCGCCGGCGGTAGTCGACGACGATCTCGCGGATGCGGAGCTTGTGCTGCGCCGCCTTGATCTGCATCTCGAGGTTCCAACCGTAGGTCATCTCGGACATCTTCAGCTGCTCGAGCGACGAGCGGCGGATGGCGCGGAAGGGTCCCATGTCGGTGTAGCGAACGCCCTGGAAGAAGCGGAGCAGGAGTCCGACGAGATGGCCGGCGAAGACCTGGCTTCCCAGCATGGAGCCCTGTTCACGGTTGCCCTTGATTCGCGAACCGAGCACGAAGTCGGCCTCATCGGCCTCGATGGGGGCAGTCAAACGAGCTAGATCAGCGACGACGTCGCTGCCATCGCCATCCATATAGACAAGAATGCCGCTGGTGGCGAGCGCGGCGTCAGAGCCGGCCTTGCAGGCTGCGCCATACCCCTGCGGTGAAGTGATGACCCGCGCGCCGGCGCCGGCGGCGATCGCGGCAGTCTCGTCGGTAGAGCCGTTATCGACGACGATGCACTCGGCGATCAGCGGCCATGGCAGCGAGCTAACGACGTGGCCGATCGATTCGCACTCATTGAGCGCCGGGATGATGACGGAGACCTGGAGCTTGTTCAACGAGTTTACAGACTCCAGCGCAGGCCGCAGTTGCTGCACGCCGGCGGGGGTGCGGAGGTCAGCAGACCATCGCGGAAGCGCTGGTATTCGGAGCCGTTCCAGATCTCACGCAGGGAATTCTGCGTCGCATCGCCGAGCGTAAAGCTGCCGTAACCCTTCATACTGAAGGGCGCGATGCAGCAGGGCAGGACGCGGCCGTTCGCCGTGATGTACATCAGCGACCAGGGGCGGCGGCAGAGCGACCACGGATTGTCGGTGCGCTGCATACGGATCGATTCGCCAGGGTCGGTCGCGCCCGACGCGGAGAACATGACGCCGAGCTCCGCGGCGACTGCCTCCGCCTCGCGAATCAGGGCCTCCTCGCCGGCAGTGGTGTGCTCAAAGAGCGCGGACTCGGCGCGCGCCATCGACTTGTCGCTCATTGGGTCGTCGAAGAAAACCAGCCGCTGGAGGTAAACTTCGGTGACCCCGACCGAGTGCGCCAGCCGGACAAAGTTCGGGAGCTGGTCGACCGTCTCGCGCAGGCCGGTGAGCCACAGGCTGACGCGCGGTTTGGGGGCGTTCAACTCGCGCTGCAAGCGTGTGAAATTGGCGACGTTGGCAACGATCTTGTCGAAGAAGTCCTTGCCGCGAACCATCTGGAAGACTTCGGACTCGGCGGCATCGAGCGACACGCGCAGCTCATCAAGGCCGGCCGCAATCAGGGCGCGGCCGTTGGTGTCGTTCAGCAGCGTGCCATTGGTGTTGAAGAGCACGTAGATGTTGCGGTCTTTCAGGTATTTCACGCGCTGGGCGATGTCCTTCACCAGCATCGGCTCGCCGATCCCATGCAGCACGACCCGGGCAATGTTCGGGTACTGGTCAATGAGCGAGGTGAACATCTCCCACGGCATGTCCGCCTCGGGTTCCAGCTGCTCGTAGGTGCGCGGGCAGGTGGTGCAAAGCAGGTTGCAGCGGTTGGTCGTCTCAAGATAGAGGCAAACCGGCTCCTGCTCAGCGACCGACGTCAGCTCGGACTGCGAGCCCGGCTTTTGGAAGTACCGGCGCATCGCGTTCTTTTCTTCCTCGGCCTGCTGGGCGGCGGGCGTCAAGGTGTCGCGATGAGGATCGAGCAGGTCGGCGGGCGGAAGGATTGGAAGGAGTGTGCTCATGTTTGCCTCTGGACTGCGAGTGGTGCGAGTCGGTGTGGCTCAGAAACGGTTGCAGGAAAGATGTGCCTATGGAACGGCCAGCGTCGCAGCACGAACTCGGCGACGAAGGCGATCAGCACGCTGCCGTACAGAATTTCGTTCAACCGAAACTGCGGCGCACCGGAACCTGTAGCCAGCGCGGTATAGCAAAGATAGAACAGGCCGCACGTATAAGTGAACACAGTAAGGCTGGGAACGAGTACAAGAAAAGGCACCAGCCACGCCACGTACCAGGGGTAGTGCGGCGAAAAGAGCAGCATCGTCGCCAGGGCTAGCGCCATAGCCGACAGCAGGAAGTCCGCCCTGGCAGGCAGGCCGAAACGATAATCGAGAGGCTCGCTGGCGGCAGCATCCGTCCGGCAGCACGTCCGCCACGCCCAAAGGATGATCGCGAGAAACACCGCCGCGCAGAAGATCAGGAAGAGGGCCGGAGGCAACGCGTGTAGACCCGGCACCCGCTGTGCCAGGTCCAGCAGAAAGTAGCGCGCACCCGACTCCATGCCCTCTTCCTTCACGTAGCCGTTTAGAAAGCCGAAAACCGCGAGCCCGACGCTCGAGTAGCAGGCATAGCCGAAGGCGACGATCGCCGCCACGGTTGCTGGCATCTTGTAATCGCCGCGTTGAAACAAGGCCGGCAGCAGGACCATTGGATAGAGCTTGATGAGAATGGCTACGGCGATGAAGATACCCGTTAATACCGCCTGCCGACGATAGCGAGCCAGCAACGCCAGTACGATGAACGCCATCGCAGCAGAGTCCAGATGGCCAGCTTCGCCGACCTCCCAGATCAGCACCGGGCACCATGCGTAGAGCAGTGCCTGCTCCCGGCGCACACCAAGCTCCCGCAGCAAGGTCACCAGCCCTACCATCGTCAGACCCTCAAAGAGCACCATGGCCAGCTTCATCGCGGTGACCGTCGGGTTGAAAAACGTGATGATGTAGAAGAGGAACTGCGCCGCTGGCGGATAAATGGTGTGGGCGTAGTCGCGGCGGTTCATGTTATCGAACAGGTCCTGGTTCGGCTCGCGTAGGAATGCCAGCGCCTTATCGCCAGGCACATACCGGTAGGGCGAGATGTGCGCGTGCTGCACCACCCCGTCCCACGCGTAGCGATAGATATCCGACGACAGAAACGGATCAGGAAACAGCGTGACCAGGCGGCAGGCGATCGCGACGGTCAGGATGATCGGGAAGGTGAAGCGATCGACCGGCTGCGTCAGAATCAGCAGCACGGCTGCCGCATACAGGATCACGGACCACCCAGAGACGCCCGAGTTCCCGATCGTGAAGTGGTCGTACTCACTGATAAGCTGCCGCGTTAGCAGCAGCAGCCCCATACCGATCGCCGCCAGCGCTGCGTTGGTATGCCATGCCTGTGCGACGGACCAGTGTTGCGGGACGCGCACCGTCATGACGCCTCGCTGGGAACGGCGAGATGGGCCAGGAATTTACGGCTGTGCAGGGCCGGGTATCCGGGAAGCTTGGTGAAGGCAGGCGGTATGCCGCCGAGGAGCTCGTTTGAGAGCATGTCAAGGGTCGCGCCGTCATCCACGTCGTACCAGAGCGGAAGCTCCACGAGCTCGATCCCTGCAGCCCGTACCGCGGCCACGGTCTCAGCGTAGACGCTTGCCGTACTCCACGTGATGCTGACAAACGGCTCGGGATGCGCCTGCTTGAGCCCGATCAAATAGTAGCCGCCGTCATCCGACCCGCCGAGCACGATGCGATCGCCGACTCGAGCAAGCGCCGCAACCGCCTGCTCGAACGCTGCCGCCGGCACGGTGGGCGAGTCGGAATCAATGAGGCAGACGGCGCTATAGCCGCAGGCTAAGATGTCCTCGGCGGCCGCCAGCAGCCGCTCGCCGAAGCCATCGCCGCGCTGGGCGATCAGAGCGAACCCAGGCGGAAGCATTCCTTCAAACAGTGACTCGTCGCCAACCGGCGTGTAGGAGATGAGCCCGGCTGCTGCTCCCTCCGCGCAGATAGCGGCAATATTTTCGGTAGTGTCCTTGAGGAAGCAGATATTGAGCGAGGCCGACTGCTCGAGCGTCAGCGGCGGGGCGAGACGAGTCTTTACCTTGCCGGCGCGCGGAGCTTTGGCCATCACGGCAAGCGCACATTGCCCGTTGCGCGCGGCGCTACTGTCGCCGGGATGCAAAATAGGGTTCGGCATCGGCTACGCAGCGCTCCGGCCGGTGTGCTGCCCTGCGGAGCTTCCTTCGAGCGCCTTGGTGCAGACGGCGTACTGGTACCAGCTGTCGTAGTCAAGGTTCACCGACGCCCAGGGCTGCGAGCCGACCAGCGCCGAGAAGTTCGGGCGAGACATCACATCGGCCTGCTGCGGCTCGCGATACTTGCCCGCGGGACTACTGGTCAGCCGCGCCAGCAGCCACATACAGCTAAGCGGCAGGCGCGTCCGGAAACCGGATGTAGGCTCAGCGATGAAGCACCTGCCGCCTGGTCGCAGAACCCGGAGGATCTCAGCGAGGACGGCTTCCTTGTTCGGCACGATAAGAAAGAGCCGCGAGACGATGATGGCGTCGATCGGGCCCGGGAGTTCGGGGAGCGACTGGGCGTCGCCGTGGCAGAAATTGCAGTTATCAAGCGACCGGCTGGCCGCGCGCGACTTCGCTCGTTCGATCAGCCGCTTCGAGAGATCCACCCCCGTGGTGGTGATCTGGGGGTACTCCTGGGCTAGTCGACAGGCATAGAAGCCAGGTCCGCAGCCAAGCTCAAGAACATGCGTACCCGGGGCTGGACCATTTGCTGGAAAAAGCGAGTGTGCGATTTCCTGCGTGTGGTCGCGAAAGAGATACTCGCGGCACAAGGCATAAAACCAAGAGCATCGTTCAAACAAACTATCCGGCTGCCGCGCTAGAGTACCGGACATTTCACAATCGCTTGGTTCCATGCTTCCGACCTTGTCACTCTACGTGGATGTGGTTGAGTTACGAACGCGAGCATTCCGCATGACGGTTGGCAATAACGATAGTAGATGGTGCAGGACAATCTTAGCCGCTTCCCGTCGTATAGTCAGCCCTAGGTGTACGCACAGGTCGATATTGAGGATTGTCTTACGATACCCTGAACAGGCGTCGCCGGTTGTGACCTACCTTGGAGTCTCCAAGTGTGTTTAAGGTTACGATGCGATTCTCGGGGCGTAAAGACGCTCACCAGGATCCACGTTTCTGCCTCCGCCTTTCAGCCTGCGTCAGACCAGTCGAGAATTACCTTACCGGAGTTGCCCGAGCGCATCGCGGCGAAACCATCCTCGTAATCGCGCCAGCTCAGGCGGTGCGTGATAACGGGCGAGATATCCAGGCCGGACTCGAGCATCACGGTCATCTTGTACCAGGTCTCATACATCTCGCGGCCGTAGATGCCGCGAATGGTGAGCTGGTTGAAAACCACCTGGTTCCAGTTGATCGAGATGTCTTCGGCCGGGATGCCAAGCATGGCAATCTTCGCCCCGTGGCTCATGCTGGCGAGCATGTCGCGGAAGGCCTGCGGATTGCCCGACATCTCGAGACCGACGTCGAAGCCCTCCTGCATGCCAAGCTTCGTCTGCACCTTTTTGAGCGTCGTAGCCCGCGGGTCGACGGCGAGCGTCACGCCGATCTTCTCGGCCAGTGCGCGGCGGTAGGGATTGGGGTCCGAGATGACGACATAGCGTGCTCCGGCGTGGCGTGCGACAGCGGCTGCCATAATGCCGATCGGCCCGGCCCCCGTGACGAGGACATCCTCACCCAGCACGGGAAACGCCAGCGCCGTATGGACCGCGTTGCCAAATGGATCGAAGATCGCCGCGACGTCGTGATCGATGCCGGCGGCGTGCTGCCAGATGTTGGTGGTGGGCAACACAATAAATTCGGCAAAAGCCCCGTTGCGGTTCACGCCAACGCCACTGGTGTGGGCGCAGAGATGCCGGCGGCCGGCCAGGCAGTTGCGGCAACGGCCACAGACGACATGACCCTCACCGCTGACAAGCTGGCCGAGACTCACGTCAACCACGTTCGAGCCCATGGCAACCACTTCGCCGACGAACTCGTGGCCGATGGTTAGCCCCTGCGGTATGGTGGCGCTCGCCCAGGCGTCCCACTCGTAGATATGGAGATCCGTCCCGCAGATGCCGGTCTTGAGCACGCGAATCTTGACGTCGTTGATACCCATCTCCGGCTCGGGAACATCCTCAAGCCAGATGCCGCGTTCGGTGCGGCTCTTTACCAATGCCTTCACGTGTTCTTGCCCTTCTCGTGCCCGGGATGGATCGCGACCTGCTCCGTTGACGAAGCAACGCTCTCCCCTGGCTAGTTTACGGCAAGCAAGTTCGGCTAAGGCCTGACCGCAGGAGGCTGGTTCGTTGCGGTCGCTGGTTGCCCGAGCACCGCGTCCGCCGTCCCGATGCGTCCCGATCCGGTGACCCGCACGACGAACCGTACCCGCACCGCCTTCGGGTCATGATCGACCTTGTACATCATGTCCAGGCTCCGTTCGATCCGGCCCGTAGGCGCGACCGTCGTCGGTGCGGCCGCATGGATCACCTTTGCCACGCGGTTCAGCTCCTTGCCCTTGCGGTCAAAGGTCGCCACCATCAGAATCAGGTCGGCATAACGCGGTTCCGTCTCGGTGGCCGCGGTCCAGTACAGGCCGCGCGCATCCACATGGATTGTGTACCCATCGGGGTCGGTCGGCGAGGACTGTAGGGTAACCGGCACGCCGTCGTAGACCATGGTGCTCGTATCCGCCGAAAGCAGGTCGGCCATCAGGCGCCGCGACGGATTCTGCGGGTCGACCCGGCCAGGGCCGCGCTGCTGATAGTAGCCTTCCCGCGTCGTAACAATCAGGCCCGGCCGGTCTACCGTAACCTTGATCTTGCGGAATTTCTTGGGGTCGACCGAGTTGTTGGTCGGGCGATAGGTGAGCGTGTAAAAGCTGTTGCCGTCGCGAACGGCAGCGCCAATCTCGGCGTCAACATCATTGCGGCCATAGAGTGTGCGTCCACCGGTCGCCTTCGCAAGTTTGCTGAATTGATAGTTGCCGCCGAAGGGATCGTCAAACGCGGCGGCACTTCCATATTCACCCGGGTCGACCATGACACCCGCCGGATCGACCGTGTAGAGCGTCACCCGCGCATCCCGCAGCACGTTGACGCACTCCTGGACTGCGTTTTCTACACGAGTCTGCTGATCAACGGCCAGGTTAACGAAGTTGAGCGCTGGAAAACCCCGCCCGATCCAGACCATGTTCTTATGGCCGGTATGACCGATGACCGCCTCAGCGACGCGCCGCAGCGTCAGGAACGCCGTCCCGTAGCGTTCGCTGCGCCACTGGTTCTGTTGCGCCTGCCACGGATACGCCACCAGGTGGTGATCGAGCGCGGTAATCAGCTCCTCTTTATTCTGCGTATAGTCGTGCAAAACGGTGAAGTGCTGCAGGTCAACGGCGATCAGGATGGTCGGCGTAACCAGCTTGTCAGGCTGCTTCTCGAGAAACTTCTTCAGCGAGTAGCGGGCAAACGCCATGTCTTCAAACCGCGTGTTGAACTCGTCCAGCAGGATGATGTTGACAGGCGCACGCGGCGCAAGCCGGTCCAGATCAGCAGTCGAGTTGATGGTGATGTCTGGACTCGGAAGATGCGCACCGGCCTCCTCGAAGTTCAGGATCGTCTGCGGCTGGCCAACCTCTTCAACGTGAAAGTCTTCCCGCTTCAGGTCAGTGACGACGTTGCCTTTGGCATCGGCCACCACCATGTCGAGGATTACCAGCCGCGCGGTTCGCTGGATCGTGTACGTCCCATCCGGGTTCTTAGTGGGCTGCGTCCCAGTCGGCGCTTGCCCTGGAGTTGCCGGCGCGGGCGTGACCTGTCCTGTTGTCGCTGGAGGCTGTTGCTGATCGGGCGACGCGATAGGTGCCTGGGCAAACAGAAAGGAGTGAAGCAGGAACGAGGCAAAAGCCAGGCGCAGCGGGAGCAGGGAGGAGACGTTCATGGAGCACCTCAATGACCAGGTACGACAATCATGGTAATTAGTCCGACCTGTTCATTTTATCAGGGGGCACTGCTGAAACCCGCCATCTCACAGTCGCGAATCGACCGCCCGCTGCGGCTCTCGATCCACTTCATACTCGCGTGTCGACCGTCCATCGCCCCTCTCACCCCACTTAGAGAGGGTGCGGGAGAGGATCGTCATGCAACAGGCCTCGGAGCAGGCATGCGACTTATATTCGTACTCGACCGGCTCCCAGGGCTCAAAAGTGATATCTCTCGTCCGCAGGTCGAACATAAACCAGTGATTTGCTTCGCCTTTCTTCTTGGTGCACACATCGCAGGTAATTTGCTGGGTCAGCGCCATCTCAGGATCCCTTCTGAGCCGCCGTCCTCTTTCGAGGTCATGAACGGCGGTTCAGTTTGTCTCCCCGTTGGACGTCATTTGCGCTGGCCGGAGTAGTTCTGATCGCGTAATTTCTTCCAGCGGTAACTCTCCGCGAAAAGATGCTATGTTGTACAGCTGACATAGCCGCTCGTCGGCCTAAGGATTGGCCCGGATCACCTCGGCCGCATGCTTCTCTTCGCCGGCATGCTCCGCCTGCAGCAACTCCTTGAACTTCGCATCGGCGGCAGCGGCCCGCGCCGGATCACCCAGCGCCTTATACACCTTTGCAAGCAGGATCTGGATCGACGGCTCATCCGGCGCGGTCTTCTCCGCGGTAAGCAGCTCCGGTAGAGCGTCGGCGGGCTTGTCAAGCCGCAGCAGGATCCTCGCCCTCTCCACGCGCGCCTGACCGAGCGCCGGACAGATCGCCAGGGCCGCGTCCGCCTGCTTTAGAGCTTCGTCGGTGGACTCGTTGAGTTCGTCCAGCGTATTCGCCAGCTTCCAGTGCACGATGCAGTTCGTCGATCCTGTGTTGAGGATCGCCTGGAAGCTGTCACGGGCCTCTGCCCACTCACCGTCATTCCAGTACGCGTTGGCAAGATGCTCCATGGCGCCAGGATCTCCGGGCGCCTGCTCGAGCGCCTTCTTGTACTCGGCGATCGCGCCGCCGGTATTCTTCATGCTCTCCATAATCTCGCCCGACAGCTCATGCGATAGCGGCGAATCTGGGTTGATGGCATGAACGCGGGCGAAGGCCTCCTGCGAGAGCTGTAGCTGCAGCTTGCCAAGAAGATACCAGGCCTCCTGGTCCTTGGGATCGCGGCTCGCAATCTGGCGAAGCTGTTGTACCGCCTCGTCGATCTTGTTCTGCTGCGTAAGGGCGCGCACCAGCGTGATGCGGGCAAAACGATCGTCCGGCATCGCTCGCAGCCCGGCCTCAAGCTCCGGCACCGCCTTGTCGTAGTCTCCCGCCTGGTAGTAACTCGCACCGAGGATGATCTCCGCCGGATGCAGGGAGGGGTCGACCTTGAGGCCGCGCACCAGCACAGGGATCGCCTCGGTGTAGCGGCCCATGTTGAAGTAGAGCCGGCCAAGATTGTTGTAGGCCGCACCCAGGCCCGGGTCCAGCCGGATGATCTTCACGTAGTCCGCGATAGCATCGTCGGCCCGGTCTGCAGCCTGCGCCGCACGCGCGTGCTCGTAGAGCGTCTGCACCTCGGGCGAGACAGCCCGCTGCGCCTGAAGCAAGGTACACGGACCGCAGGCGAAGCAACAAAACAGGAAGGCTGGGGCAAACCGGTTCATCGGCTTCAGTATAAAGTCCTTCGACAAAAGAAACCGGACTGCGAAGCACTTCGCAGTCCGGCAGGCTGTCAGCTATGAAGTGCCTAGAAGGTGATCCTTCCGCTAAGTTGCCCCTGCCTCGGGTTTAGGTTGCCGCTCGGTCCAGCATTGACGAAACCGTAGTTCGACGTGTTGTCGATATTGTTATTGGGATTGTTGAACTGGGTGCGGTTCAACACGTTGAAATAATCCATCTGCAGGATGAACGTAGCCTTCTCGCCGAGGGCAAACTTCTTACGGGCGTTGATGCTTTCGTCGTAGAGGCCCGGATCACGCAGCTCCGAGTAGTTGCGTACGGCATTGCCCAGCGTGTAGGTCGAGCTGGTACTCGCAAACGCATTCGTCGAAAAGGTCTGCTGGGCACTCTGGCCGTTGACGAAGACCAGGTTGCCGTAGCCGATCGTCTTCCGGGGCACGTTCTGCACCTCGTTAGGACGATTGAAGCAGCCGGCGCAGCCGAGCGGGTTGTCGTTCTCGGAGATGCCGAACGGCGTTCCGGTCTGATAGGACAGGATGAAGCCGATCTGGATGCCGCCGAGCACCTGCCCGGTGACGCCACGGTTGTTGACAAAGGCCTTACCCGGCCCGATAGGGAGCTCGTAGGTTCCCGCGAGCTTGGTATTGTTGCGGATATCGTTGCCCGCGACCGTCCACTCCGCCTTCTGGTTGTACTTGTTCTCCGGCAACGAGGCGAAGGTAGTAAAGCCGCTATCCACGTTTGACATGGTCTTCGACAGCGTGTAGGAGGTCAGGAAGGACAGGCCGTTCGAGAAGCGCTTTTCCAGGCTGGCCTGCAGCCCGCTGTAGTTCGCCGCGCCGCTTAGGTCGAAGTTGTTATACACATTCGAGTACTGCGGGAACGGCGAGAGCGTGTGCGCCACCGTGGCGCTGCCGCCAAGATCGTTCGAGTAGTTCGCGTACGGCGCCTTGATGCCCGCCGCAATCGCAATCGGATCGTTGATATTCGCCTTGAGGAGTGCACCGCCGAGGCTCAGGATCGAGGGATTAGGCTGGCTAAGTGGGTTCAATTGCCCGTTTAGATGGACAGCCCGGTTGCCAAGGTACGCCACCTGAACGAAGGTGTTGAACGGCAGCTGGTGCTGCACGTTGACGTTCCACTGTTGCACGTAGGGTGCGAGGCCACTCTGCTTCGGATCGAAGGCGCGAATGGTGGTTCCAAGTCCGAGCGCGGGGTTGAGGACGCCGTTCGCGGGCGCCGGGATGGGATGGCCATCCCACTCGCCATAAGACGGTGTGTTGGTGCCGGTGCTGTTGCTGTTGAAGGAGCCCTGCAGCAGGTTGCCATAGCTGGTCGCAACCTTGCTCGTCCCATATTCGTAGGCGCCGCCATTCAGGAACGCCAAGCTGTAGCCCGCTTGGACGACCGTCTTGTCGCTCACCGCGTACGCGAAGCCGAGCCGTGGCCCGAAATGTTTGTAGTGGATATCGGCATGGGTGATGCCGGCACACAGCGCGCAGTTCCCGAACTGCGTTGCAATTCCGGGCAGGTTCCCGGCCGCAGGATTTGCGGCAGTCTGGTTGAGGAAGACGATCTGGTTGTTGTTCTCGGTGAACGGCCGCATGATGTCCCAGCGAAGGCCGACGTTGACCGTGAGCTTCGGGTTCACCTTGATGTCGTCCTGGATATAGGGCGAGATCGACAAGTTGCGCAACTTGAGTTCGTTGGCAAAAATGCGATCTGCACTATCCACTTCGCCAAGCAGGAAGCTGGCAAAGGAGCTTCCTGTGGTCGCAAAGGGATGGCTGCCATCCGGATTTACCTGCGCAAACGGTGCCGCAGTCGTGGCATGGCTGAAGTTGATCTGTGCCGAGCAGGCCTGGCACTCATTGTCATCCTGGTAGGTTCGGCGGAACTCGCCACCGATGTTGAGCGTCTGCCGGCCCTTGGACCAGAGCCAGTTATTCACGATCGCGATGCCCAGCTTGCGATTGATCGACTGCACCCAGCCACTTTGCGTGCCATAGCTGGTCGGCTGGTATTGGCCGTCGAAGGTGACATTCGGGTACACGTCGCTGATCGGGCTCGCGACAACTCCGGGAAACACGTCTCCAGTTTTCACATTGAACTGGTTGCCGATCTCCCCGGCCCAGGCAATGCCAGCCGTTGCGACAAGCTTGGGCGTGACCGCATTGACATAGTTGAGCAGGAAGATTGATCCAAGCGCCGGATTGACCTTGGCACTCTGCAAAACGTTGGAAACGGGGACGATCGGGTCGAAGTCGAATCCGGTCGAGGTGTAGGAGTTCCGCCACTGGGTGTAGTGCAGCGACTGCGTTGCCGTGAGGTTGTGATCGATCACAAATCCAAAGACGTGGGCCACATCGGGGAAGGCGTTCGGCACCGCTGTCTTGTTATTCGAGAGACCCGGGCGATCCGGATTGGGGATGGACGGCAGGAGCGATGCGGAGAGCGTGCTGAACCGCGTTTGCGGTATCTTGTTGCCCGGGAAGGGCGCCTGCGTGAGGGGATCGTAAATCGGGATCAGATTGCCGCTGCCGTCGACAAAATCAGAGAAGTCGCCCGTCTTCTCGAGTGCGGTCGGTACGCTGCCGATGTTGTTGTTTGAAACATTGGTCTTGCCGAAGTCGAGCGAGAAGTGAAAGAAGGTCTTGTTCTTGCCGTTGTAAAGATGCGGTATCACCACCGGTCCCGCGATGGTAAAGCCGTAGTTGTTTTCGCGGCTGATCGGCGTCACCGAGTTGAAGTAGCCCTTCGCGTCAAAGAACTCGTTGCGGTTGATGTAGAACGCGTCGCCGTGGAGGCTGTTGGTTCCCGACGCCATCTGGTACGTCGTCGCGCCCTGCGCCAGGCCGTACTGGGCTGAGAACGTAGAGCGCTCCACGCGGAACTGGTTCACTAGTTCGAACGGCGGATTGATACCGGTCTGGTAGCCCTCGGTCTCCGACTGCGGGATAGGAATACCGTTGAAGACGATCTCGTTCTGGAAATCCACGCCGCCATTGATGCGGTGCGAGAACGAGCTTCCCTGCACGCCCGGCGCCAGGAAGATAAAGCTGTCGATCTGGCGGCCGCGGCCCGAGCTCACCTCGGTTGGCAGCGCGTTCACCACCTCCGGCTCGATCGTCGTGCCGAGCTCAGGCTGCGTCGTGTTCAGCGCAATCAGCGGCGACGTCACCTCGACCGTCGTCTCCGATCCGCCCGCATTCAGGCTCACATCGATCGTTGCCTCCGTGCTGACCTCGACGTTGACCTGGTCCCGGACTGCTTTGCTGAAGCCCGCCGCCTGTACCGTGATGATGTACCGGCCCGGCAGCAATCCCCGCGTGGTGTAGGTGCCGGACGAGCTCGTGACCGTATCAATCGTGACACCGGTTCCGATGTTCTTCACCGACACCGCCGCGCCAGGGACAATCGAACCGCTGGCGTCGGTCACCGTACCCGTGACACCGCTCGATGCCTGTCCGAACAAAGGCGCGGCGGTCAGCATCAGGAGGCCAACGGCAAACAGCATGCAGGCGAGAACATGAGTAGATCGCGTACGCAGGCTTGGTCTGTCGCACGGTGAGTTGAGAAGAGTGAACTGTTGCATGTCGTGCCTCCAAAAGTGGGTGAAGTCGATCCTGTAGATCGCATTCCGGATTTCAGCGTCAATATTTTGAAATCGTTTCCAGCGCGCCAAATGTAACGCGCCCTAAATTGAATGTCAATCAGAAGATGGAGCTCGGTGTGCAACCCGCGAACCGGAACGGCGTCCATTCTTTTCCAATCACAGCATTGCGGACGCCGTGCCGCACTCACTCCCCGGTCCACATCCCGCCCCGCGTCCATCCCAGTGCGTGCTCAGACCCACTGGCTCGATGGCGTGCATTGCGGCCCCCGTACTCTCTCGATAAGCTCACTATGACGGAGACCCAATGCCGATAAATCCACAACGCATGATCGCCAACCTCCAAGAGCTGCGCGCGCTCACGGCCGATGAATCCGGAGCCCAGCGGGTCGCCTGGACTCCCATGTGGCTCTCGGCGCGCGCTTGGTTTCAGGGCAAACTGGCGGGTCTGCCGATCGAGCATCACTACGATGCCGCCGGCAACTCGTGGACCACGCTGCCGGGCACCTCGGAGCGTACCCTGGTCCTCGGAAGTCATCTCGATTCGGTGCCGAACGGAGGCTGGCTCGACGGCTGCCTCGGCGTTCTCGCCGGGCTCGAAGTCCTCCAAAGCATCGTCGAAGAGACAGGCGGCAAGCCGGCAATCACGATACGCCTGGTCGACTGGGCCGATGAAGAGGGCGCGCGTTTTGGCCGCAGTCTCTTCGGCTCGTCCGCCTTCGCCGGCACCCAGACCATCGACGCCGACCGCCATCGTGCTGACCGCGACGGCATCCCGCTCGAAGACGCCATGCAGGCGTGCGGCTTTGCCATCGATCGAATCGCGGAGGCCGGCAGCGAGCGCAAGCACGCGAGCGCTTACCTCGAACTGCACATCGAGCAGGGGCCGGTGCTCGAGTCGATGGATCTCGCTCTCGGTGCCGTCCTTGGGACCAAGGGCGTCGAGCGCCACGCCATCACCTTCCACGGGCAGGAGGCGCACTCCGGCTCCACGCCGATGACCGTACGCCGCGACGCGCTGGCTGCAGCCGCAAAGCTCGCCCTCAAAATCCGGCCGATCGCAACGAAACATCCGGACGCCGTCGCCACCATGGGCAGTGTCAAGACCTTCCCCGGCATCGTCACCGCCGTAGTTGGTCGCTGCGAGACAACGCTCGATATGCGCGATCTCGACGCGGGCGCTCTCGCCGCCATGCTCGCCGAAGCTATGGCCGCAAGCGAGCGCTTCGCCGCTGAAGAAGGCTGCACCGTTCAATGGTCGAAGATCTGGAGCATAGACCCGATCCCCTTCGATCACCACCTGGTCGGCTTCTGCGAGCAGGCAATCCAGGAGGTCGCTGGCGTCGCCCACCGGCTGCCGTCAGGTCCGCTGCATGATGCAGCAGAGGTCGCGCGCGCCGGCATCCCAACCGCCATGATGTTCGTGCGGTCCCTCGCCGGGCTCAGCCACAACCCCGCAGAAGACAGCCGGATCGCCGATCTTGAAGCTGCCATCCGGGCTTTCGACCGGCTCGCCCGCAAGACCATGACGTGGCTTACCGAGCAGGACCAGCTCGCTCCATAGGCAAAACAAAATCACCCCGCAGGATTCGTACCCGCGCCCGGAATAGTGCATAATGACCTCTCCTGAGTCAGCTTTTAGAGCACCACCAAGGAGGATCATGTCGTCTTCCATGAAGCACCGGCTTCCGGTTTTTACCGGGCCGTCGCGCGTGAGCGTTGCTGAACAGCACGCCACCGGAGCGCGACCATGAGCGACAGCTTTCTCCCGCATGCCGTCACCGCCCCAGAGATCGCGGCCCGCTTCGCCGAGCTCCATCCCGCCTTCGACCGACAGGCCGCCATCGCCGAGGCCAACCGCTGTCTCTTCTGCTTTGACGCCCCCTGCACCACCGCCTGCCCAACCCACATCGACGTGCCCCGCTTCATCAAGAAGATCACCACTGGCAATCTCGCCGGGTCAGCCCGCACTATCCTCGACGCCAACATCCTCGGTGCCAGCTGCGCCCGCGCCTGTCCCGTCGAAGTCCTCTGCGAGGGTTCCTGTGTGCTGCATCGTTACAATAAGCAGCCCATCGAAATCGGCCGGCTGCAGCGCTTCGCCATGGATGCGCTGCACGCCAGCGGAGCTCCCCTGCCCTTCACGCCCGCAGCGGACACCGGCCGCACGGTAGCCCTCATCGGTGCCGGCCCCGCATCGCTGGCCTGCGCGGCAGAGCTGCGCCGCAGAGGCATCCGCGCCAGCCTCTACGACGCGAGGCCGCTGCCCGGCGGGCTCAACACCTACGGCATTGCCGAGTACAAGCTGCCCTTCACAGAGAGCCTGCGCGAGATCGAAATGCTCGCCCAGCTCGGCGTCGACTTCCACTTCAACACGCTGGTCGATGCCGCGCACCTCGCTGCCCTCGAACGCGAGCACGACGCCGTCTTTCTCGGCTTGGGGCTCGGCGCGATCCATCAGCTCGGCATCGCCGGCGAGCAGCTCGCTGGCATCACCAACGCGCTCGACCTCATCGCCGGCTACAAGTCCGGCGAGCTCACCACTGTTCCCGCACGGGTGGTCGTAGTCGGCGCCGGCAACACCGCGATTGACGCCGCCATCGCCGCCGTCCGGCTCGGCGCCGAAGACGTCCACATTGTCTATCGCCAAGGTCCCGAACAGATGTCCGCCTTCGCCTTTGAGTACGAGCACGCCCGCGCAGAAGGCGTGAAATTCCTCTGGCATGTCCGCCCCGCAGCAATCCACGGCGCGCAATCCGTCGAGGCGCTCGCCCTCACCCGGCTGCTCCCTGCGGACGATGGCTCCATCATCCCGCAGCCTGGCTCCGACTTCCTGCTCCCGGCCGACCTCATCGTGCTGGCAATCGGCCAATCCACCCACACCAGCTTCCTCGCCGAGATGGGCGCAGCCGCCGCAAAGATCCAGCTCGAGCGTGGTCGTATCCTCATCGACCGTGTCACCGGCCAGACCACCCATCCGAAGTTCTTCGCCGGCGGCGACTGCACCAACGGCGGCCGCGAAGTAGTCGACGCAGTAGCCGACGGCAAGCGCGCAGCCATAGGCATCGCCGCATGGCTGGAGGGCCGGCATGTCTCAGCCTAGCCCCACACTCGTCAGCCCCACACTCGCGACCACCTTCTGCGGCATACCCTGCCTCAACCCCTTCTGGCTCGCCTCCGCGCCGCCCACCAACTGTGGCGAGCAGATCATGCGGGCCTTCGACGCCGGCTGGGGCGGTGCCGTGTGGAAGACCATCGGCGAGCCCATCACCAATGTCAGCTCGCGCTACTCCTCGATCGACTGGGAGGGCCGCCGCATGATGGGCTTCAACAACATCGAGCTCATCTCCGACCGCCCCATCGCCGTCAACCTCCAGGAGATTGCCGAGGTCAAGCGCCGCTACCCGAAGCACATCGTCATCGCCTCGCTCATGGTCGAGAGCCGGCGCGAAAGCTGGCACGAGATCGTCCAGCGCGCCGAAGACGCCGGCTCCGATGGCCTCGAGTTGAACTTCGGCTGCCCCCACGGCATGAGCGAGCGCGGCATGGGCTCCGCCGTCGGCCAGGTGCCCGAATACTGCGAGCAGATCACCGGCTGGGTGAAGGGAAAAGCGCGCACGCCGGTCATCGTAAAGCTGACACCGAATATCGCCGACATCCGCATCGCGGCCCGCGCTGCCAAACGCGGCGGTGCCGACGCCCTCTCCGCTATCAACACCATCAACTCCATCACCGGCATCGATCTTGACACCTTCCAGCCCAGCCCCAACGTCGACGGCAGAAGCTCCCACGGCGGCTACTGCGGCCCGGCCGTCAAGCCCATCGCCCTCAACATGGTCCAGCAGATCCAGGCCGATCCAGCCTCCGCACTCCCCCTCTCCGGCATCGGCGGCATTGGCTCCTGGCGCGATGCAGCCGAGTTCCTCCTGCTCGGCTGCGGCAACGTCCAGGTGTGTACGGCGGCCATGCACTTCGGCTACCGCATCGTCGAGGACATGCAGGATGGCCTGCTCGGCTGGATGGCCGAAAAAGGCTTTGCCACCGTCGACGACTTCCGCGGCCTCTCGCTGCCCAACATCCGCGAGTGGAAGCAGCTTAACCTCAATTACAAAGTCGTTGCGCACATCCACGAAAGCCTCTGCATCGGCTGCCAGCTCTGCTACACCGCCTGCTGGGATGGCGCGCACCAATGCATCCACCTCGACCGCACCTCGCTCGCGCCCGACATCACCCGAACCCCGGCCATGGTTGCGGTCGAAGCCGCGCGCCGCATCACCACGACGCCGATCCCCAAGCTCGACAGCAGCGGCGCCGGCCAGAACGCCGCCGTCACCCCGCTCGAACGCATCCCGCGCGTCGATGCCGATCACTGCGTCGGTTGCAACCTCTGCGCGCTCGTCTGCCCGGTCGAGAACTGCATTACGATGGACCGCATCGACAACGGCCTGCCGCCCGAAACATGGGAAGAGCGCGTAGCCGCCGCCATCGTGCCGGACGAAGTCCTCAGCACGAACGGTTAGGCACCGCCGGAGAACAAACAAACATGGGCATCCTGATCCACAACGGCACAGTCGTCAGCGCAGACGGCCAGCAGCACGCCGACATCCTGATCGAGGGCGAGACGATTCAGCAGGTCGCCGCCGCGATCCCGCACGCAGATCATATCCTCATCGACGCCACCGGCCTGCTCGTCATGCCCGGCGGCATCGACGTCCACACCCATCTCGACATGCCCTTCGGCGGCACCGTCTCGGCCGACGATTACCGTACCGGCACCATCGCCGCAGCCATCGGCGGAACGACAACCGTGATTGACTTCGCGCTCCAGGCCAAGGGCCACACCATGCACGAGGCGCTCACCACGTGGCTCGCCAAGGCAGACGGCAAGGCCTGCATCGACTATTCGCTTCACATGGCCATCACCGACCTCGGCCCCGGCGACAGTGCCGAAGGCCTGCGCGAGATGGAGGAGATGGTGCGCCACGGCATCTCCTCCTTCAAGCTCTTCATGGCCTACCCAAACGTCCTCATGATCGATGACGGCCTCATGTTCAAGGTCATGCAGCAGGCCGCCGCTCTCAAGGCCCTCTGTTGCGTCCACGCGGAAAACGGCAGCGCCATCGACATCGTTGTCGCCCAGATGCTCGCCGAGGGTAAGACCGCGCCCCACTTCCACGCGCTCAGCCGCTCCACTAAGGCCGAGGCCGAAGCCACCCACCGCGCCATCGCCCTCGCCGAGATGGCCGGCGCCGTCGTCTACATCGTCCACCTCTCGAACGAAGACGCCCTCCGCGAGCTGAAGCATGCCCAGGAGCGCGGCCTCCAAGCGATCGCCGAGACCTGCATCCAATATCTCGTCCTCTCGATCGAGGACCAGATGCCCGGCCGAAGCTGGGAAGAAGCCAAGTACGTCTTCACCCCGCCGCTGCGCGAGAAGAAGAACCAGCAGGTCCTCTGGCACGCCCTCGCCGACGGCTCCCTCGCCGTCGTCTCCACCGACCACTGCCCCTTCCGCTTCGCCGACCAGAAGTCCCTCGGCAAAGATGACTTCTCCAAGATTCCGAACGGTGGCCCCGGCATCGAGAACCGCCTGCAGCTGCTCTGGCATCTCGGCGTCAACGCCGGCCGCCTCACCCCCGAGCGCTTCGTCGAGCTCTGCTGCACCGCGCCCGCCCGCATCTTCGGCATGCCCACCAAGGGCGTCCTCGCGCCGGGCAAAGATGCCGACATCCTCCTCTGGGACCCCAACACCGACTACACCATCTCCGCCGCCACCCAGGCCATGGCAACCGACTACTCCATGTTCGAGGGCTGGCAGGTCCGCGGCAACGCCCGCCATGTCTTCTCCCGCGGCGAGCAGGTCGTCGAAGACGGCCAGTGGATCGGCACCGTCGGCCGCGGCCGCTTCCTCAAGCGCGAAGCCACCGCCGGAGGCCTCGCCTGATGGCCACCGCAGGCACGCCACCCGACCCCCAGCTCTACAACGCTGACCTCGCCCCCACCACGCCCGCCCAGCGCACCTGGAGCACCTACAACTACATTGCGCTCTGGTTCTCCATGTCGATGGAAGTCACCACCTACATGCTCGCGTCATCGCTCATCGCCGGCGGCATGAACTGGAAGCAGGCCATCCTCACCATCCTGCTCGGCAACCTCATCGTCCTTATCCCCATGCTGCTCAACGCGCATGCCGGCGCCAAGTACGGCATTCCCTTCCCGGTCTTTGTGCGCGCCAGCTTCGGCACCCGCGGCGCCAACGTTCCGGCGATGCTCCGCGCGCTCGTCGCCTGTGGCTGGTTCGGCATCCAGTCGTGGCTCGGTGGCCAGGCCATCGCCGCCATGCTCGCCGTGCTCTGGCCGGCAACCGCCCACATCCCGGCCGTCCTCTGGGCCAGCTTTCTCGGCTTCTGGCTGCTCAACATGGCCGTCGTCTGGAGCGGCGTGGAATCGATTCGCTTCCTGCAGAGCTTCTCCGCGCCGTTCATGTTCCTCATGTCGCTCGCCATGCTCTTCTGGATGCTCCACCGCGCCGGCGGCTTCGGCCCCATGCTCTCGACCCCCAGCCACTTCCAGACCACCGGCGCCTTCCTCCACTTCTTCTTCCCGTCGCTCACCGCCATGGTTGGCTACTGGGCCACGCTCTCGCTCAACATCCCCGACTTCACCCGCTACGCCAGATCGCAGGATTCGCAGATCGTCGGCCAGGCCTTCGGATTGCCCGTCGCCATGACCTTCTACTCCTTCATCGGGATTGCCTGCACCTCCGCCTCGGTCGTTATCTTCGGCGAGCCCATCTGGTCGCCCATCACCCTGCTCGGCCGCTTTCACCAGCCCTTCGTAGCCTTCCTCGCGCTCGTCGTCCTGCTCATCGCGACTCTCAACGTCAACATCGGCGCCAACGTCGTCTCCCCCTCGAACGACTTCTCCAACCTCGCGCCCCGCCTCATCAGCTTTCGTACCGGCGGCCTCATCACCGGCTTTCTCGGCCTCGCCATGATGCCGTGGAAGCTCATGAGCAGCTTCGGCAGCTATATCTTCGGCTGGCTCATCGGCTACTCCGGCCTGCTCGGCCCGGTCGCCGGCATCATGGTCGCCGACTACTTCCTCATCCGCGGCACCCGGCTCGACGTCGTCTCGCTCTACCGCCGCAACGGCCCCTACGAATACAGCCGCGGCGTTAATCCACGCGCCCTCGCCGCACTTGCCGCCGGCGTCCTGGTCGCCCTGATCGGCCTCGTCGTCCCGCTGCTCCGCTTCCTCTACGACTACGCCTGGTTCATCGGCTTCTTCATCGCCGCCGTCACCTACTACCTGCTCATGCTGCGCTACCAGCCCAGCTCCGGGCTTCGCGAGAACGTCATCGAAACTTCTGCAGCAACCGCGCCCCGCACGGATAGAATCGCCCTATGAGCGCAGCCGACGTCATCGCCCCGCAGAGCCCGAACCAGCCGCAAACTGCCGACCAGCCGACCCTCACCAGCCAGCAGATCGTCGACCTCACGCGCCAGTACAATTACGGCACCTGGCGCTTCCAGAAGAACTGGACGCCCATGCACATCGCCGACGCCGAAGGCTGCTACATCGTCGACGGCGCCGGCAAGCGCTATCTGGACCTCTCGGCGCAGCTGATGTGTTCGAACCTCGGCCATAAAAACCAGGCCGTCATCGACTCCATCGCCCAGCAGGCCCAGGCTCTGAGCTACGCCATGCCCGGCTATGCCACCGCGGTCCGCGCGGAGCTCTCGCAGCTGCTGGTCGAGGTGCTGCCCAGGGGCCTCAACAAATTCTTCTTCACCACCTCCGGCACCGAGGCCAACGAGGCCGCTTTCAAGATCGCCCGCATGTACACCGGCAAGTCGAAGATCATCTCGCGCTACCGCTCCTATCACGGCTCGACCGCCGGCTCGATCGCCGCCACAGGCGACCCGCGCCGCTGGGCCATGGAGCCCGGCGGCAAAGGTCCCGGCATGATCTTCGCCCCCGAGGTCCACTGCTACAAGTGCCCCATCCGCCACACCTACCCCGGCTGCAACATCGCCTGTGCCGACTACATCGAGCACATGATCCGCAACGAATCCGACGTCGCCGCCGTCCTCGTCGAGCCCATCGTCGGCACCAACGGCGTCGTCGTGCCGCCGGATGAATACATGCCCAAGCTGCGCCGCATCTGCGACGACCACGGCGTCCTGCTCATCGCCGACGAGGTCATGACCGGCTGGGGCCGCACCGGCGAGTGGTTCGCCATGAACCACTGGGGCGTCACGCCCGACATCCTCGTCACCGCCAAGGGCATCACGTCGGCCTACGTCCCGCTCGGCCTCTGCGCCACCAGCGAGAAGATCGCCGACTTCTTCCAGGATCATTACTTCGCCCACGGCCACACCTACGAGGCCCACCCACTCACCCTCGCGCCCGCTATCGCCACCATCCACGAGATGAAGCGCCTCGGCCTCGTCGAGCGCGCCCGCAGCCTCGCACCCTTCGTCGAAGGCAAGCTGCAGGAGCTCAAGGCAAAGCACCCCAGCGTCGGCGATGTCCGCGGCAAGGGCCTCTTCTGGGCCGTCGACCTCGTCAAAAATCGTACCACCAAGGAGCCCTTCAACACCTACGCCGACAAGGTCTCCGGCAAGCCGCTGGTAGTCGACCAGATCGCCGGCAAAATGCTCGCCGACGGCGTCACCATCCAGGCCTGGGTCTCGCACCTCATCATCGCCCCGCCCCTCATCGTCACCGAGGAGCAGCTGGCCCACGGCATCGCCACCCTCGACCGCCACCTGGCCATCGCCGACGCCCTCGTCGACACCCCGCAAGCCACAGACATCCCCGATCCAGACCACCACGTACCCGCCACAACCAGCGTCACCTCCGACAGCTAGCAGATCACTTCAACCTCCCACAATGCGACTTCTGAGGACATTAAAGCCGCGTGCGGCCGTTGCAGTTGGGCACTCGCTTAGCCGGTTCTACGACGATCATTCATAAAATCTCCGGCACCGCGAGTGATAGCCTGTTGCCGTTCCAAGAAAGACTCAATGGGGTGGAACTTTGGCGACGACAGTAGCAGTGCCACGCGTTGGGCTTCGAAGGGATGACATCTTCTTCTCCGCAATGTCCCTGGTGGTTCTTGCTGTTGTGGTATACGGTTTCGCTCAAAGCTACTTCCTGGCGGGAATGCTAAGGGCAAAGCTGCCGAATGTGCTCGTTCATATCCATGGAGCGCTTTTCGTTTCCTGGATTCTGCTGCTGTTGGTGCAGACGGCGCTCGTCACTCTACGCCGGGTCCGGTGGCACATCGTGATTGGCGTCCTTGGGCTGGTTCTGCCGCCATTGATGATCGCCTTCGGAACGCTTACGGTGTTCGACTCGATGCGGCGGGCGGGATCACCAGTCCCTCCGGAGATCTTGCTTCCTGGGGATCTGGAACCATTGCTCCTGTTCGCGTTATTCATTACGTGGGGATGGCTTGACCGGAGAAAACCGGCCTCGCACAAAAGGCTGATGCTTCTGAGTACACTCGCGATCATTGCGCCAGCCATCGACCGTTGGCCCATTCTGCACCATCAGATCGCGGGAACCTTTGGGGTGTACCTGGCGCTGCCGCTCCTACTGGTTACCTATGACCTCTGGACGCTGCGGCGAGTACACCGTTCGACCTGGGTTCCATATGCGCTGATGGTGGTCATGGTTCTCACCCTTCTGCCGATCTCCCAGACGGCACTCGTCCACCGTTCAGCCCGCTGGGTGATGAGAACTAACCGGCTCCCGAATTGAGTCGCCGAAATGCATCTTCCGTACGTACTACCGTGTCGCCAGCGATCTGAATGATGCTCACCGGAACACAGAAACGCACTCCGCTATTACGCTGACTCAATCCGCCTACCCGAGCGTAGGCATCGACGTATCCACCCCAGCTCGCACTCCGGTCGGCCAGCGTGAAGTCACCGTCTTCAGTCGTGTATAAAACCGCACCCCCTCCGGCCCATACACCGCATGATCCCCAAACAGTGAGCGCTTCCAGCCGCCAAAGCTGTGGAACGCCATCGGCACCGGTATCGGCACATTGATGCCCACCATGCCCGCCTGCACACGATGCGTGAAATCCCGCGCCGTATCGCCATCGCGCGTAAACAGCGACGTGCCATTCCCGAACTCGTGCTCGTTCACCAGCTTGAGCGCCGTCTCGAAGTTATTGACCCGCACAATCCCCAGCACCGGCCCGAAGATCTCCTCGCGATAGATCTTCATCTCCGGCTTCACGTGGTCGAAGAGACACGCGCCCAGAAAAAATCCATCGCCCGCTACCGCCGCATGCTCCCGCCCATCCACCAGCAGCTCCGCCCCCTCCGCCACGCCGTCAGCCAGGTAGCCGGTCACGCGCTCCCGATGCACCCCGGTCACAAGCGGCCCAAGCTCAGCCCCTTCCTTCATCCCGTCCCCAACCTGCAGCCCGCCAATCCGCTCCGCGATCTTTCCGACCAGCGCATCCGCGGTCGCCTGGCCTACCGTCACTGCAACCGAGATCGCCATGCATCGCTCGCCGGCCGAGCCATACGCCGCGCCCACCAGCGCATCCGCAGCCTGGTCGAGATCCGCATCCGGCATCACCACCATGTGGTTCTTCGCGCCGCCCAGCGCCTGCACCCGCTTGCCGTGGCTCGTCCCCTCGCGATACACGTATTCCGCAATCGGCGTCGATCCGACGAAGCTGATCGCCTGCACAGTCGGGTGCGCAATCAGCGCATCGACCGCCACCTTGTCCCCCTGCACCACGTTGAAGACCCCATCCGGCAGCCCGGCCTCTTTCAGCATCTCCGCCAACAAAATCGAAGCGCTCGGATCCCGCTCACTCGGCTTCAACACGAACGTATTGCCGCACGCCAGCGCAATCGGAAACATCCACATGGGCACCATCGCCGGAAAGTTGAACGGCGTAATCCCAGCGACCACGCCCAGCGGCTGCCGCATGGACCAGCTATCGATCCCACCCCCCACCTGCTCCGTATACTCCCCCTTCAACAGGTGCGGAATGCCGGCCGCAAACTCCACCACCTCCAACCCACGCGTCGCCTCACCGCGCGCATCCGAGAAAACCTTGCCATGCTCGCTCGTCAGCAGCGCGGCCACTTCATCCAACCGGCGCTCAAATATTTCGCGAAAGCGAAAGATGACCCGCGCCCGCCGCAGCGCCGGCTGGGCCGACCACTCCGGAAACGCAGCCGAAGCCGCAGCTACAGCCGCATCCACCTCCGCAGCCGAGGCCAGCGTCACACGCGCCTGCACCTCGCCGCGCGCCGGATCATACACATCGCCGAAGCGCCCGGAGCCTCCAGCGACAGCTCGCCCGCCGATCCAGTGCGTGATCTCGCGCAGCGTACGTCCGGTAGACACAGGGCGGGTAAGCGGAAGAGTAGTAGACATCGGCGAGCCTCCTCAGAGACGACCATGCTATCACTCGTGCCGGTGGCCACCCGGCTGCCGACAGCTCGTAGCAAGCCCGTCAACGCGCGACGTAACAGGGCGCCAGAAACGTTGCAAGAAAATCGTAGATCTTCCAGATCGCATGGTATTGTTTGTATCCAAGTCACCCAATTGATGTACAAGGACGCCTTGAGTCGCCGCCAACCCGTATCCCGGGTCGCAGCAGACTTGTGATTCTGGAGCACCTCTCCACGTGCAGTCGTGTGTCAACAGATACCGGCTCGCAGCGTCTACCCACAGCTGCAGCAGCCCCTGGTGCGCCAGCGGCAACACTCTACCGGAGACGTCATGACGAAGTTTGCGACCAAGCCCCACCCCTTCTCTCTCCTGGCTCTCCTCGCCTCTCTCCTGGCCCTCCCCGCTCCCCTTCACGCACAAGTCCAGGCCACCAACGGCAGCATCCAGGGCGACATCACCGACGCCCGCAGCGGCCTCATTCCCGGCGCCGCCATCGAAGCCGACGAGCTCGACACCAACACCATCCACAACACCCAGACCAACGGCTCCGGCCACTTCGACTTCCCCTCGCTCCAGCCCGGGCGCTACATCGTCAAGATCGTTGACCCCGGCTTTGCCACCACCATCCAGCAGAACATCACCCTCACCGTCGGCCAGACCATCACGTTGAAGCTCGCCCTTCAGGTCGCCTCCACCGCCGAGACCGTCGTCGTCAACTCGACACCGCTCGTCGACCTCGAGACCGTCTCCTCCACCACCACACTCGGCGAGCAGACCGTCGCCACCACGCCCGTACTCGGCCGCAAATTTGAAGATCTCGTCACCCTCACCCCGGGCGTCAGCATCTCGCAGGGCCCCGACGGCGACGAGATCAACATCAACGGCCAGCGCGGCATCTTCAACAACGTCTCACTCGATGGCGGCGACTACAACAACGGCTTCTTCGGCGAGCAGTCCGGCGGCCAGCGCGCCGCCGTCGACATCACCCTCGAAGCCGTCAAGGAGTTCCAGGTCGTCGCCAGCGGCGCCAACGCCGAGTTCGGCCGCACCGGCGGCGGCGTCATCAACGTCATTACCAAGTCCGGCAGCAACGGCTTCCATGGCAGCCTCTTCGAGTACCAGCGGCTCGCCGCCCTTACCGCCGACACCTCCGACGGCCAGCCACTCACCAACTTTCATCGCGAGCAGTTCGGCGGTAGCGCCGGCGGTCCCATCATCAAGGACAAGCTCTTCTACTTCGGCGCCGCCGAGGGCATCGATGAGAATCTCCAGCGCCCCGACCTGAGCACCCCCATCGGCACGCCCTGCCCGGTCACCAATCCCGTCTTCAACTCCAACATCACCGAAGCCCAGATCACCGCCAGCGGCGACTGCCAGCGCCAAGTCCTGGTCAACTTCTACAAGACCAACTTCAACGAAGATGAAGGCCAGCCGGTAGACCACGTCGTGCACAACATCGCGCTCTTCGGCCGAGGCGACTGGAACATCAACCAGAAGAATCTCCTCTACGCCTCCTACAACTTCGACTACTCCCGCAATCCGAATCAGACCTTCGACGTAGCCACCTACGGCACCTCCGCCAACGGCATTGAAGGCCCGTCCCACATACAGACCCTAAACTCCAACCTCGTCACCACCATCAACGAGCGCATGCTCAACGAAGCCCATGCCACCTACGGCCACGAGACCCGGCCCCGCTCCCCCATCGACTCCTCCGCCGTCCCCGATACCGGCATCGGCTTCTCGCCGTCCTTCCGCTTCGGTCAGCCATTCTTCCTCGGACCCGGCGCCAGCGAGACCTTCTACCACATCGACGTCAAGGACAACTTCACGCTGACCATGGGCAAACATAGCCTCAAGTTCGGCGGCGAAGATCTCTACAGCCACAACATCCAGGTATTTGACGGCTTCGCCCTCGGCCGCTACATCTTCGGCAGCACCACCGGCTTCCTCCATTACGCCACCCCGGCCAGCGCCGGCAACGGCTTCGGCCCCAATACCGTCTCCTGCTCCGACGGCAGCTTTGCCTCCACCTCCGCCTGCCCCGCCGGCACCACCTCCTTCGGCAGCCCGCTCTACCTCTACCTGCAGGATGCCGGCACCCAGCCCGGAGAGACCGTTCAGCAGGCCGGCTACTCCGACATCAGCAACACCGAGCTCTCCTTCTACGCACAGGACACCTGGAAGGCGACCAGCAAGCTCGTGCTCAACTACGGCCTCCGCTGGGAGTCGCAGTTCTTCCCCCAGCCCGTCATCGCGCCGGCCAACACCGCCTACGGCCAGTACCTCAGCGATCCCGCCTTTCCGTCCACCGGCTATCTGCCGAACCAGCTGCAACAGTTCCAACCTCGCGTCGGCTTCAACTACGACGTGCGCGGCAACGGCAAGTCCAGCTTCCGCGGCAGCTGGGGTATCTTCAACGCGCGCCAGAACATGTTGACCCAGGTCGGCGCCATCACCACCAACGGCGTCCAGCAGCAGACCATCTCGGGCGTAACGCCGACTTATCCGAACGACGTCCCGGTCACCACCCTTCCCCCCGGCACCTTCCCCGCCGGCGCCGGCGTCACGGTCTTCGACAAGAACTACCACAACCCTCGCATCTACGCGACCAACGTAGGCTTCGATCAGCAGGTCGCGCGCGACTATGTAGCCTTCGCCGACTTCACTGTCTCGAAGGGCGTCTACCTCACCACCTTCCTCAATCCCAACGTCGGCCCGACCGTCATTCCCGCCGTCAACGCCGACACCGTCTCCTACGCCGGTCCAAGCCCGTTCCCCGACCTCGGCGCCATCACCGACACGGCAAGTCGGGCCAAGTCGCTCTATCGCGGCATCACCTTCGGCGTGCGCAAGCGCATGTCGCACCACTTCCAGTTCGAAGGCCAATACACCTACTCAATCGACAAGGATACCGACTCGAACGAGCGTGACCCCTTCACCTTCCGCTACGCCAATCTCTACGACCTGGGCGCCGAGTACGCCAACTCGGACCGCGACGAGCGCCACAAGTTTAATCTCTTCGGCCTCGGCGATATTCCGTTCGGCTTCAAGGCCAACGTCCGCATCCAGAGCCATAGCGCAGAGCCGGAGACCGATAACTCGAACGGCGACGGCACCGGCGCGCCCTGCAGCTATAGCAACTCCCTGACGCGCTTCGTAAACGGCGTCGATTGCGGTCGCAACCACCTACGCAAGGACAACGACTACTTCACCTTGGACTTCGGCATAGCCCGCCCCTTCAACTTCCACGATGGCAAATTCGCCCTCATCCCCCGCGTCGAACTCTTCAACACCTTCAACAACGCCAACAACGTCAACCCGCTTAGCTCGCCCGCCCTCTTCGACTTCAGCGGCTTTCTCCGCTTCGGCGTAGGCGACCCACGCCAGGCCCAGCTCTCCCTCCGCTTCGCCTTCTAACCAGCGGCTACCAACAAGCTGTTCCCTGTTCTCCTCTGACCCGACCCAATACCGGTCATCCTGAGCTGCGCTTCTCGCAGCACCATCGCGAGAAGCGCAGCCGAAGGACCTGCATCTCGTTTCACCGCTGCACCCCGGCATGCGGCCAACCCCCACCCCAATCAATCGTAGACAACTGCAAAAAGGGCCGCCCCGTACCTGCATCATAAGCATGAAACACAATCAGATCCTGCCCCTTACCCAGCAGCACACTCTCCCCACCCGGCCCCAGCCACCGCGAATCAGCGGTCAGCAACTCCGTCCCGCCGCCCTGCGTCAGCGCCTTCCCCGACGCATCCACATACGGCCCGGTCACCGAGCTCGACCGCCCCACCATCGTCCGGTACGTGCTCTTCACCCCACGGCAGCAGAGATCCCACGACGTAAACAGGTAGAAATACCCGCCATGCCGCACCACAAACGGAGCCTCCACCGCCTCCCAGTTCGCCGGCAGATTCGGCAGTGCCGGCTCCGCATTCTCGGGCTTGGCACGACGCGCCAGCGAGTATACCGTCACGTCCTGCTGCGATAACATCCCCGCCGCATCCAGCCGCCGCATCTTGATCCCGTCCCAAAAGCTGCCGAATGCAAGCCACGCACCACCCCTGCCGTCCTCGACGAAGTTCGGATCGATCGCGTTGTAGTTATCCCCGGCCGTCGACTCTAGCACCAGCCCCTTATCAACCCACTTGTAGTCCGGGCTCCCCGCATCCAATGTCTTGTTCGTCGCCAGCGCAATGCCCGACGTGTTCTTCCCAAACAAAGAATAGGAATAATAGAGCCGATATTCGTGGTTCACGTACGAGATATCCGGCGCCCATAGATCCTTCGTCCCCGGGCTGCGCTCTTTAATCCACGCCGGCAACGCATCGAAGACATGCCCGCACAGCCGCCAATGCTCCAGATCCTCCGAGCACCGCACCGCAAACTGCCCGCCATCCGGCGCCTTCCCCGTAGCAAACACGTACCAGGTCTTCCCCTCTTTCATGATCGACGGATCATGCGTCCCACCCACGTCGCCGCTCACCGCGAACACATGAGGCTCAGCCGCCAAACCCGTCTTCGCCCCAAGAAGAAGCGCCGCCACCAGGGCGGCCCGAAACATTCGCACCACGTAAGTCACCTCAACTCCAGAAAAGCTTTCAGTGGTACGCCGCCGCAAATTCGTCCGCCTCGCGGTTCAGATCCGCCGCCGTCTGCGGCCCGTCAAACAGCAGCACCCGGTACCGAAACGTAACGCTTTCATCCTTCTCCAGCGTGAAGTTGAGCTCCGGCGCCTTCGGATCAAAGATGTGCTGCCCCAGCGGATTCGCCGCAAACAATCCGTACCCACGCGCATGCCAGTATGTCGGATAGTTCGGGTTCTTCGGATGATCGAGCATCGCGACCGTCACCGTGTGGCCGCCCGTGCTGCCCGTCAGGCTGCACCACCGCCCGCGCGTCCCCCACGCCGCATCCCCCTGCTTGCCCTCGCTCGTCAGATACACTCCCGTCGCCCCCGGCACATTATTCGTCTGCACCGCCGTCGCCCGTCCCGAAGCATCCGTAAAGCTCCCACCCTTCTCCTCCGCCGACTCCAGGAAATGCGCCACCCGCAGCCCCAGCATCCCCTCCTTGTCATCATGGAAGACGACCTTCTTCAGCCCGCGCAGCGTCACAACCTCATCAATCCACCGCGCCCCCGCCTTCGACGAAAAAACATACCGCGTCTTCTGCGCCAGCACGTCATCCCCCGCGCCCGTCGTCCAGATAGCCTCGACGGTCAGCTCCCCAGCCTCCGCTCCGCTCTTCGTCGACACCACCCAGTGATGACGGATCGTCCCCATCTTCCCGCGATCCTCCACCTTGATCGCGTCCGAGTTATTCCAGAAGTCGAAACCATCGACGTTCCCGTAGCTGAACCACATCCCCGCATGGTGCGGATGGTCCGTCCGCTCGCCCTCACGCGGAGCCAGCGGATACCCCCGCGACACCTCGATCCCACCCGGCGCAATCACCGGATACAGCACCGGCTTCTTCTGCGCCGTCCCCCACAGGTACGACGTAAACGGCGCCCCGTCGATCGTCACATCCACGCGCTGCTTCGCCGGGTTGCTGCTTACCCGCACCCCGGTATCCGTCTGCGCAGCCATCGGTACTCCCACCGCCGCCAGCGCGAAGCCCGCCACCATCAGCACCACTTTACGCATACACCTTCCCACCCACCATCACCTGCTGCGTAGCATCATTAAACGTCACCTTCTGCCCCGTCTGGATCGCCGCAATGTTCATGCATAGCGCCACCGAGTGGCTGTACCCCGCCTCGATACTCGCGTTCGGCATCTTGCGCGACCGCACACATTCCATCCAGTTCCGCATGTTCGCCGACGTCTCCGGATCAGCCCCCGTATTCGCCCCCGTCGCCGTCGGCTGCACCTTACTTCCCAGCGAAAAATCCGCCAGCTCATTCGGCTGCATCTTCATCTCCGCCGCATACTTCGCATCCAGGCCGCCCGTCGACGTCACACACTTCTTGTCCATATCCAGCATGCCGCCGTTTGAGTAGTACAGCTCCTTCACCCCGCCCGCCGAATTCGTAAACCGCGACGAGTACTGCACCTGGAACCCCTTCGTCAGATCATCCGCCGGCCCATAGTCAAACACCGCCGTCATCGTGTCCCAGTTCTTGCGCCCGTCATGCCACAGGTAAATTCCGCCATTCGCCACCACGCTCCGCGGATGCGGATACCCGCTGAACCAGTGCACCGTATCGATCTGGTGCACCAGCCACTGGTCCGGAATCCCCGACGAGTACGGCCAGAACAGCCGGAATTCCAAATACTTCCGCGCGTCGAACGGCTCATGCGGATAGTTCAGCAGATAGCGCCCCCAGTCCGTATCCTCCTCCTTCAGCAACGGCACCACGTCCGGCCTGCGCCACCGCCCCGGCTGGTTCACATTCCACGTCATCTCGACCATCACAATATCGCCGAACTTCCCCGACTTGATATAGTCGTAAGCCCGCTGATAGCTCGGCGTGCTGCGGCGCTGCGTTCCCACCTGCACTACTTTGCCGGTCTGCTTCACCGCCGCCAGAAAGTTCCGCGCATCTTCCATCTTGTGCGCCGTAGGCTTCTCGACATACGCGTCGCGCCCCGCCTTCACTGCCTCAATCCCGTGCTGCGCATGTTGAAAGTCCGCCGTCGCAATCAGCACCGCGTCGACATCCTTCCGCGCATACAGCTCGTCGTTATTCCTCACCGCAACTACCGGCGACCCGCTCGCCTTCTCGATAAACGCCGCACCCTCTTCCCGCCGCCGATTCCAGATATCGGACACCGCCACAAACTGGAAGTTCATCTCCTTCGCATGCTGGCCGAAGCACGGAATCAGCGCCTGCTTCATCCGGTCGCCGCACCCCACCACCCCCACCCGTACCCGGTCATTCGCACCTGCAATTGCAGCGTAGCTGCTAGCAGTCCAGCCGACAGCCGACACCGCTAACGCCGCACCGCCCGTCTTCAGAAACCCACGTCGATCCAGATTTTTCAAGCTCATGCCAGTCACCCGTCCAGGGCGCAAACGTCAGCGCCGATTGAGAACCCGTTCACGGTTGATTTATAGCCCACCAGGCCCGCCTTTGACTACACGCCCCGGATCGCCCGCACACTCAACAGGCCCAGCCCCCACTTATAATCACGCTGTGAGCTCCCCTCCAACGACGACCGCCCCTGCAGCCACGCCCCGCCACCCCGCCGGCCAGACCCTCCTCATCGACGCCGACGACACGCTGTGGGAGAACAACATCTACTTCGAGCGCGCCATCACCGCCTTCATCTCCTGCCTCGACCACCGCGTCCACACCCCCGCCGAGGTCCGCAGCCATCTCAACCTCGTCGAGCACGCCACTGTCGCCGCCCGCGGCTATGGCCTCGAGAGCTTCCGCCACTCGCTCATCGTCTGCTTCGAGCAGCTCGCCGACGGCCCCCTCACCGAAGCCAGGCGCAGCCGCATCCACAGCTTCGCCCAGGCTATCGCCGAGCAGGAGATCGAGCTCCTCCCCGGCGTAGCCAACACCCTCGCCGACCTCGCCACCCGCCACCGCATCCTCCTCGTCACCAAGGGCGACCCCGCCGAGCAGCACGACAAGCTCCACCGCTCCAGCCTCGCCCCCCATTTCGCCGCCGTCGAGGTCCTCCCCGAAAAACACGAAGACGCCTACCGCTCCCTTGCCGCCCACCACGCCTTCCACGCCGCCACCACCTGGATGATCGGCAACAGCCCCAGGTCCGACATCAACCCCGCCCTCGCCGCCGGCCTCCACGCCGTCTTCATCCCCCACGACTTCACCTGGGTCCTCGAACACGAAACCGTCAACCCAGCCCCCGCCAACCAAACCCTCCTCGAACTAGCCGCCTTCCCCGACCTCCTCCACCACTTCTAACTCGCCGCCCGCACAAAAACCCCGTCATCCCGACCAAAGGCGCGCCCTCGCGCCGCACTGGAGGGGATCTTCGCATTTGCCTTTGCCGTTGCAATTCCTTCCCCACCCGAAAAACCCCGTCACCCGACCGAAGGCGCGCCCTTGCGCCGCAGTGGAGGGACCCCCGCATTTCGCCTTGGCTATTGCCTGTTCTTCTCCGTCCCTAAAGCCCAGTCATCCCGAGCGAAGGACCTCCATGTCCCTCCCGCGACCACCGGCTCCCCGTAGAACCGCCCATCCCCAGCAAGCATCACACCACCAACCGGAGCACCCAGGAATGAAAGCCACCCTACTCGCCCTCTCCCTCCTCACCACAGCCGCCCGGGCTGCCCCACCTCCCGACTGCATCACCAGCCAGGTCTCCCTGGCCACCGATCCCGAGGCCGGCAGCTTCGACGGCATGTCCCACGGCGGCACCCTGCTCGTCATCCGCAACATCGGCCCGGACGCCTGCACCATCCCCGGCTTCCCCGTCCTCACCTTCCGTGACGCCGCCAACGCCGCCCTAGCCATCACCCGCGAGATCCCGCCCGGCATGCATCCCGGCCCCGTCATCGTACCCGCCATCATCGCCCCGGGCGCCGAGGTCACCGCCAGCCTCCGCTGGGTCTCCGGCGACGTCTTCGACCACGGCAAATGCCTCACCCCCGCAACCCTCTCCATCACTCTCGGCGGCAAGGAGATCATCACGCCCCTCGCCGCCCAGATCTGCGGTGCATCCCCAACCAGGATCACCTACAGCGCCACCCGCCTCAACCCCGACCCTGTCTACACCCCGACACCCTAAGCTCCCGCTCCAAAAAAGCTGTCAAGCCCCCAGTCCGCCCGAAATGCGACAAAACTCTTGACTGAAGGCCTCTTTCGAGCAAAAGAAAGTTGGCATAACCACCCCACCCAATCTTTCTATAATAGATACAGGCCCAATTCTCCGTCTTGACCAAACAGTGAAGACCCCGACCC
>CAXTLS010000033.1:0-45411 GCA_964245235.1 uncultured Acidobacteriaceae bacterium | reverse complement strand
AGGTAGCAGGGCAGCGTGGCGACGAGGGTCTTGCCTTCGCCGGTCTTCATCTCGGCGATCTTGCCCGAATGGAGGACGATGCCGCCGAGCATCTGGACGTCGAAGTGGCGCATGCCGACGACGCGCTTGCCGGCCTCGCGGACGACGGCGAAGGCTTCGGGGAGGATGGCGTCGAGCGCGGCTTTTTCGGCGGCGTAGAGGCCGTCCTTATCGTCTGCGGCTATGTTGGCGGCTGCAATGGAATCGGCGATGCGCTGGCGGAATTCTGTAGTCTTGGCGCGCAGTTCCTGATCGGTGAGCGGCTCGATTGCCGGCTCGAAGGCGTTGATCTGCCCGATGAGGGGCATGAGGCGCTTGACGGCGCGTTCGTTGCTGGTTCCAAAGACCTTGGCGATAACTGTATTGAGCAACTTGGTGTCCTTCTCGGATTGCGCGGGCGCGGATCAGCCCATCGATAAGTGTAAATGGTTCGGCATGGCGGGGCCCTGCTGAACGGCGCGACGAGCGGGCGAGGGAGGCCGTCAGGGAGCGGCTTGCGCACCGATACCAAAATACTGCGCGGGGGTGATCTCTCCCGGAGGCACGGGCGGAGCTTCGCGGGGCGAAGCGGAAGCCATGGTCCACTGGCTGTGATGGCAGAGACCAGAATTTAGGAGTTGGTGATTCGCTTTCTTCTGGGTCGTCGCGGCACTTCGCCGAGCCTGTGCCTGGCGGTCGACGCTTGACTCGAGGGCGAAGCGGAGAACGACGACGGGATGAACGCCGGTCTCGTCGAGCTGGAAGGTGACGGTATCCTGTGCCCGCAGGCTGGCCGCGATAGCTAGACATGCGAAGAGAAATACGGGAAGTGAAAGGGCGGCCACTCTCCGTGTCGACATGCTGATCCCACTCCGCTTGCAACGATGAAGCTACTGGATTTCATCCTGCACCGAAGTGCGTGTGGACGTGTCGCGACAACTCTATTGCTTAGTATATCGCAAGGCCCTAGTGGCTGCGTTGGGTGTGCCGCGCCGTGCATTGACGGTCTGGGATAGAAATGACACCATGATCGCTGACCTCGGCCAAGTGAGCGCGAGGATCAAAAGGGTGGCCGATGGCGGTACTGAGTACGAACACCGGGACGAAGCCGGGCAGTAATGCGGCGTCGACGAATGTTGCCGCGCTCTCGATGGTGACGACGCTCTTTTTTGTATGGGGCTTTCTCACGTCGTTGAACGACATCCTGATTCCGCATCTGAAGTCGATCTTCGATCTGAGCCTGGCGCAGGCGAGCCTGGTGCAGTCGGCGTTCTTTGCGTCCTACTTTATCTTCTCACTGCCAGCCGGCAAGCTCGTGGAGCGGATCGGCTACAAGCGCACGATGGTGGTCGGCCTGCTGGTGATGGCGATCGGGGCGGTGCTGTTTATTCCAGCGGCCGCTGCGCCGTCGTACCCACTCTTCCTGGGAGCGTTGATCGTGTTGGCAGCGGGGATCACGACGCTGCAGGTCTCAGCGAACCCGTATGTTTCGGTGCTCGGGCCGGAGCGGACCGCATCGAGTCGGTTGAATCTGGCGCAGGGCTTCAACTCGCTGGGCACGACACTTGCGCCCTACTTTGGGAGCATCCTGATCCTGAGCGCGGCGCCGATGACGATTTCGCAAGTACGGGCCTTATCGGCCACGGCGCTGCAGGAGTACAAGGTTCACGAGGCCTCGTCGGTGAAGTTACCCTATCTGTATATCGCGCTGGCGCTGGCGCTGCTGGGGCTGGCGATTGCGATGGTGAAGCTGCCGAAGATCGAGCAGACACAGGACTTTCGCCCGGGTGCAGGGCACACCGGCGACAGCATCTGGAAGTATCGCCACACGGTGCTGGGGGCGGTCGGAATTTTCGTGTATGTAGGTGCGGAGGTGGCGATCGGCAGCTTCCTGGTGAACTACTTTACGCAGCCGGATACGGGTGGGTTGACGGTGCAGGTGGCAGCGAAGCTGGTCTCGCTCTACTGGCTGGGCGCGATGATCGGGCGATTTATCGGGTCAGCCACGATGCAACGATTCCGCCCTGGGCGTGTGCTGGGGCTGGTCGCGATCGGTGCCGGGGTGCTGGTGGTCGCGTCCATGCTGAGCTATGGCCATGTGGCGGTGTGGACGATTCTGCTGGTTGGGCTGTGTAACTCGATTATGTTCCCAACGATCTTTACGCTGGGGATCGCGGAGCTCGGGCCGCTGACGGGCAAAGGCTCCGGGCTACTGGTGGCAGCGATCGTGGGCGGCGCGATTATCCCTTACGGAGAAGGCAAGCTGGCGGACCAGATCGGGCTGCACCATGCGTTCATTGTCCCGGTACTCTGCTACATTTTCATTGCGTACTACGGGTATGTGGGGTCGCGGCCGCTGCGGACGGCTGGGGCTTAGCCCGGGAGTCCGGCTGAGAGTAGAAGGGCGAAGCCGAGACCGGCTACGGAGAGGATGGTCTCCATAACGGACCAGGTGGCGAAGGTCTCTTTGAGCGAGAGCTTGAGGAAGCCCTTGATCATCCAGAAGCCGCCGTCGTTGACGTGGGAGAAGATGAGCGAGCCAGCGCCGCTGGCGATGGCGAGCAACTCGGGGTGCGGGACAGTAGCGGCGCCGATGGCGGTGGCGGTGATGCTGGCCGAGGTGATCATCGAAATGGTGGCGGAGCCAGTGGCGAGGCGGACGCCGGCGGCGATGAGCCAAGCGAGCAGGATGAGCGGCAAATGACCTCGAAGTGCTGCAGAGACAATGGTTTGCGCGATGCCAGAGTCCTGCAGGATGCGGCAGTAGCCGCCGGCGGCGCCGAGGATGACGATGAAGCCGGCCATGGGGGCGAGCGACTGCTGGGAGAGCTCCTCGATGCGCGCGAGGTGGAGGCCGCGAGTGCGGTGGAGGGCGTAGAAGCTCCAGAGGACGGCGATGAGGAGCGCGACCCAGGGGATGCCGATGGCGTGGAGGGTGGCGTTGACGGGATGGCCGGGGGCGGCGAGGTGGTCGGCGAGGCTGCCGAGCAGGATGAGGATGACGGGGAGCAGGGTGATCGAGGAGGCGAGGAGGATGCCGGGGCGGGTGGCTATAGTGGTGGATTCTTCCGCAAAAAAATCTTCATCGCTGAGCCGGTGCATGACGGCGGTGCGGGCGATGAGACGGGTGTAGAGGGGGCCGGCGAGGATGGCGCAGGGCAGGCCGATGAGCAGGCCGAAGAGGATGCCGCGGCCGATTTCGGCGTGGTAGATCTCCATGGCGAGCAGCGCGGCGGGGTGCGGCGGGACGAGGCCGTGGACGATCGAGAGGCCGGCGAGCATGGGAAGCGCAACCTTGATCGGCGCGATGCGGCTGCGGTGGGCGACGGTTAAGACTATTGGAATCAGCAGAACAAGGCCTACTTCAAAGAAGACCGGCATGCCGACGACGAAGCCGAGGAGGAGCATGGCCCAAGGGAGGTTGCGCTCGCCGAAGCGGTCGAGGAGGGTGGCGGCGATGGTCTCGGCTCCGCCGGACGCGGCGAGCATCTGGCCGAGGATGGCGCCCAGACCGAGGACGATGGCGACCTGACTGAGGGTGGCGCCGACGCCGGTGGTGAAGGAGGTGGCGGCACGGGCGGCGGGCATTCGGATGGCCACGGTGAGGAAAACGGAGGCGCAGAGGATGGCGAGAAACGGGTGGAGTTTGACGCGGAGGACGAGCACCGTCAGCAGGACTACGGAGAGAAATGCGGCGACCAGTTGCAGGCCCTGGGGGAAGGTCATGGAGGCGTTATCGTATCGCGTCTGGAGGTTTCGGGTTGGGTCGGACTTGACAGGCGGCGGTCTCGTAGAGGGGTGGTTTGTGGGAGGCCGGCTGAAAAGTACTACAAATCTGTAGTTATAAAAAAGGCCATTGTAGTTACAGATTTGTAGTACCATAACTACAGCTTTGTAGCTACAGATTTTGATGGCTGCCGGCGCGGATTTTCAGTGCTGTTGGTAACGGTGGAGGACGTCTTCGAGGGAGACGGCTCCTTCGAGCGAGCCGCGAAGGGCGCGGTTGGTGACGGGGAGGAGTGGCCAGCGCTGGAAGTGGGGGAGGGCGCTGGCGAGGGGCAGGTCGGGGAAGAGGACCGGGGTTCGTTCGGGGCCTAGTTTTTGTTCGAGGCTGGGGTCATGCTCTCCGTGATGATCCTCGGTCGCTGCGACATTTGGAAGACTTGAGGCGGCTGCGGCGGCCAATCCTACTCCTTCTGACAGGACAGAAAAGAAGGGGGCACCCAGAGTTCTGTCCTGGTCCAACCTGCTGTTTGAAGCGGGAGTTGCGACGGCTGAGGTTGTAGACGGCACTTCCTCGGGGTTGGCGAGGAGAGTGGCTAGTTCGGTGGTGGTGGCGGCGTACCAGAGGTTGTCGGTGCAGTGGATGAGGATGGCGGGGTGGGCATCGACTTCGCCGTAGTGGGCGAGGGAGCGGCGGGTCTCGGCGACGGTTTCGCCGCCCTGGAGGATGGGGACGGTGATGGGGTTGAGGGCGTCTTCGAGGTGGAGGAAGGACTCTTCGCGCTGTTCTTCCATGGAGGGCAGGTCGAGGCCGTCCTGGTGGGTGAAGATTTCCAGGATGGGGACGGGCTGGAGCGAGCGCGAGATGAGGTAGGCGATGGTGTTGGCGAGGATGACGGGCAGCACGATGGAGTAGTTGCCGCTGACCTCCATGACCATGAAGACAGAGGTAAGGGGCGCGCGCAGGAAGGCGGCGAAGAGGACGCCCATGCCGACGAGGGCGTAGGAGCCGATGGACCCGGTGAGGTGGGGGAAGAAGAGCTTCTCGAAGGAGCCGACGGAGGCGCCGAGCATGGCCCCGATGAAGAGGGTAGGGGCGAACATGCCGCCGGGGGTGCCGCTTGAAAACGAAATGGTGGTGACGATGATCTTGACGGCAGCGAGCAGGAGGAGCATCTTCCAGGCGAACTGGGCGTGCATGGCCTGATCCATGACGTCGTAACCGGCGCCCATGACCTGGGGGAGGCCGAAGTAGCCGACGCAGCCGACGAGGAAGCCGGCGATGGCGGGCTGGGCGAGCTGCCAGTGTGGGGTTTGCCGGCGGGCGAGGGGGCGGAGCCAGCCGAGGGCCTGGGTGAAGACGAGCGAGGCGACGCCGCCGACTACGCCGAGGACGGCGTAGGCGAGCAGCTCGCGGGCGTCGACGAGGGTGACGGCGGGGATGCGGAACATGGGGGCCGATCCCCAGAAGGCGCGGGCGACGACGACGCCGGAAACGGCGGAGAGGACGATCGAGCCGAGTACGGCGGCGCTCCAGTTGCCGATGACCTCCTCGATGACGAAGAGGATGGCGGAGATGGGGGCGTTGAAGGCGGCGGCGAGGCCGGCGGCGGCGCCGATGGGGGCAAAGACGCGCAGGCGGGCGCGCGAGAGGCCGAAGCGGCGGCTGATCTGGGAGGCGACGCCGGCGCCGATCTGGAGCGAGGGATCTTCAGGGCCGGAGGAGTAGCCGGCTCCCAGGGCGAGGGCGCAGAGCAGGAATTTACCGATGACGGTGCGTGTGGAGATGAAGCCGTTGCGGATGTAGAAGGCGGCCTTGGTCTGGTTGATGCCGCTGCCGCGGGCCTCGGGGAAGACGAAGCGGACGAGCAGGGCGATGACAATGCCGGCGAGGGTGGGAACGACGATGAGGCGGAGCTGGTGGGGCTGCGGTGAGGAGCCGCGGAGCAGGACGGTGAGCCAGTCAATAGCCATGCGGAAGGCGACGACGAGCAGGCCGGAGATGATTCCGATGAAGATGGAGAGGATGAGGAAGATGCGGTCTTCGCGACCGGAGGCGATCTGGGGATCGGGTTGAGGTGGGGTGGCCATGGCGCAGGTATTAGGGTACAGGGTGGTTGGGTGTGGTTGTGGAGTGGAAGATGCAGGTCCTTCGGCTGCAGTGCTCACGGTGGTGCTGTGAGCGCCTTCGCTCAGGAGACGGTTTGGGGTGGGTGAAGGAAGAACAGGCAACGGCAAAGGCGGAATGCGGGGGTCCCTCTACTGCGGCGCAAGGGCGGCGCCTTCGGTCGGGATGACGGTCGTTTGTGGCGGAGAAGCGGGTCCTCCGCTTCGCGAAGGATGACTGTGAAGGGAGGGCTGAGAGTGGGGCCGGATTTCCAGGGATCGGGCTAGTCAGGGTGGGCGGATTTTGCGAGGAGGAGGAGGAGGGTGTCGGTGGGGGTGGGGGTGGGGCAGGTGGTGGCCTGCTGGCTTGCTGAGGATGGGCTTGCTGCGTGTTGGCCTGCCGGGTGCTGGTCTTCCGGGTCGGTGGCTAGTTCGGTGTCGTTGATGAGGCGGATGGTGGCGGCCTGGAGTTCGAGGTCGTCGAGGAGGGCTTTGCGGGAGGCGGTGGCTTCGGGGCTGGCCCAGCGGGTGACGAGGGGCTGAAGCGCGGCGGGGATTGCGGCGGCGGTGCAGTCGGCGAGGCGCTGGCGGGCGATGGTGCGTTCGGCGAGGATGCGGCGGACGCGCTCGGCGGGCGGCAGGGAATCGGGGGTGGCGAGCTGGAGGAGGCTGTCGGCTTGGGCGAGGAGGACGGCGGTCTGGGCGTTCCGGGGATCTTCGCGGGCGGCGCGTTCGAGGAGGCGGTGGGCGGCGCGGTAGTCGGCTGCGGCAAAGGTGAGGCGGCCGGCGGCAGTGAGGGCGGCGAGGTTTTTTGGGTCGCGGGCGAGGGCCTTCTGGTCGTAGCCGAGGGCGTCCTGGGGGGCGGCGGCCTGCTCGAGGAGCGCGGCGAGGGTGAGGTCGGATTCGGCGGTGTCGGGGGCGTTGCCGCCGGCGATGAGGAGCTCGGCACGGGCGCCGGCGGGATCGTGCTGGGCGATGAGGTAACGGGCGAGCTCGAGGCGGCCTTCGCGGCGGCGCGGGATGGCGTCGCCCTCCCAGGTGCCGTAGATGGAAGCGCGGTAGAAGTTGATGGCGGCCTGGGTGTCGCGGCGGGTGGCAGCGAGGCGGGCGAGCTGGAGGTTGATGAAGCCGTCGCCGGGGCGCGACTCCCAGAGGCCGAGGAAGTAGGTGTAGGCCTCCTCAGTGTGGCCGGCGCGGGCGAGGGACTGAGCGAGCATGAGCTCGTTATCGCGGGAGTCGGGCGCGTAGGCGAGAGCGGTGCGGTAGGCAGCGATGGCGTGGACGGGGTCGTTGGCCTGGAGGGCGATGAGGCCGCGGCTGGCCCAGCGGGTGGCGAGCTCGGCGCGATGGGCTTCGAAGGAGCGGAAGAGGAAGAGGGTGACGGCGAAGAGGGCGATGGTGATGGCGATGAGGGTGAGGAAGGCGAGGGCATCGTGGAGGATGAGCCGGTTGCGGGTACGGGTTGGCTCGATGGCGGTTGGCATGCTGGTTTTGGAAGGACGTCTTCAGTGTACTTGGGCGAGTGGGACGGGAGTGTACGGGTATGGCGGAAGTAATCTACTTATTGGGAATCGAGTGGGGGGGACGGCGAGGGCAACAGCAAGGGGAAAGTCGGGGGTCTCTCCACTGCCGCGCAAATGCGCGCGTTTGTGGATGGGGAAGGATAGAAGGGTAGCTGCAGCGACAACTGCGACGGTGAAGGCAACGGCAGGAGAGGGTGAGAGTCCTAAGAGTGTTGGAAAGATAGTTGCGAGGGCGATGAATGGCGGAGACAGTGGCTGCGGCTCAGGAGGAGATTGATCCGGTTTGCGGGATGAAGGTAGGGCCGGAGACTGCGGCGGGGTCGGCGGAGGTTGGCGGGCGGACGATTTATTTCTGCGGGAAGGGATGCCAGGCGAAGTTTGTGGCTGATCCGGGGCGGTATGACGGCTCGCGTGCGGCTGTGGCGGTGCCCGTGGCGGCTGTGCCGGTTGCCGGGGTGAAGTATACGTGTCCGATGCATCCGGAGGTGATGGTGGATCGGCAGCAGCCTTGTCCGAAGTGTGGGATGGCGCTTGATCCCGTGGGGGTGGCGGCGGTGCGGACGGAGTTTACGTGCCCGATGCATCCGGAGATTGTGCGGGAGCGGCCGGGGGATTGCCCGATCTGCGGGATGGCGCTGGAGCCTCGTTTTTCCACGACGGGGGAAGAGCCGAATGCGGAGCTGGGGGCGATGACCCAGCGGTTCTGGATCGGGCTGGCGCTGACGCTGCCGCTGCTGGTGATGATGGGAATGGCGATGGCACCGGGCTACTCGCTGGCGAGCTTAATGGCGAGCCCGGCGGTGGGGTGGATGGAGCTGCTGCTGGCGTCGCCGGTGGTGCTGTGGGCGGGGTGGCCGTTCTTTGTGCGGGGGTGGGCTTCGATCGTGAACCGGAGCCTGAACATGTTTACGTTGATCGCGCTCGGCGCGGGTGCGGCGTACGTGTACAGCGTGGCGGCGGTGGTGGCGCCAGGAGTATTTCCGGCCTCGTTCCGCGGAATGGATGGGAAGCCTGGTCTGTACTTCGAAGCAGCGGCGGTGATTATCGTTCTGGTGCTGCTGGGGCAGGTGCTGGAATTGCGAGCGCGGGCGCGGACGGGTGGGGCGATCAAGGCGTTACTGGGGCTGGCTCCGAAGACGGCGCGACGCATCGCGGCGGATGGGACGGAGGCGGATGTGGAGCTGGCGCAGGTCGTGATGGGCGACCGGCTTCGGGTGCGGCCGGGCGAGAAGGTTCCAGTCGATGGGGTGGTGGTCGAGGGGCGGAGCTCGGTCGATGAGTCGATGGTGACGGGCGAGGCGGTGCCGATCGAGAAGCTGGCCGGGGCAAAGGTGACGGGTGGAACGATCAACGGGACGGGCGGCCTGGTGATCGAGGCGGAGCGGGTGGGAGCGGCGACGCTGCTGGCGCGGATCGTGGCGATGGTAGGCGAGGCGCAGCGGACGCGGGCGCCGATCCAGCGGCTGGCGGATGCGGTGGCGGCGTGGTTTGTGCCGGCGGTGCTGGTGGCGGCGGTGGTAACGTTCGGGCTGTGGATGGTCTATGGGCCCGAGCCGCGGTTTGCGCATGCGCTGGTGAATGCGGTGGCGGTGCTGATCATTGCTTGCCCGTGCGCGCTGGGGCTGGCGACGCCGATGGCGATCATGGTGGGGGTTGGCCAGGGGGCGGGGCAGGGCATCCTCATTCGCAACGCGGAGGCGCTGGAGCGGTTTGGCAAGGTCGACACGCTGGTGATCGACAAGACGGGCACGCTGACCGAGGGACGGCCGCGGGTGACGTCGCTGGGTGCGGGTGCGGGGTTCACGGAGGAGCAGGTGCTTGGAGTGGCGGCGGGTCTTGAGCGGGCGAGTGAGCATCCGCTGGCTGCGGCGGTGCTGGGGGCGGCGGCAGAGCGAGGGGTGGCGTCTGCGGCGGTAACAGGGTTTGATTCGGTGACCGGGCAGGGGGTGCGTGGGGAGGTTGCGGGGCAGGCGGTGGGGGTGGGGAATGAGGTGCTGCTGGCGGGGATGGGGGTGGCGGTGCCGGCGTCTGTGGCGGAGAAGGTCGAGGGAATGCGGGGGGCGGGCGAGACGGTGTTGTTTGTGGCTATGGCGGGACGGTTTGCGGGGATGCTGGGGGTGGCCGATCCGGTGAAGGCGTCGACGGCAGAGGCGATCCGCGAGCTGCAGGGTGCGGGACTGCAGCTGTTGATGCTAACGGGGGATAACCGGACAACGGCTGCGGCGGTCGCGGGAAAGCTGGGGATTGCGTTTGAGGCGGGGGTTTCGCCTGCGGGGAAGGCGGAGGTGGTCGCGCAGCTGCAGGCGGAGGGTCGCGTGGTGGCGATGGCGGGCGACGGGGTAAACGATGCGCCGGCGCTAGCGAAGGCGGACGTCGGGATTGCGATGGGGACAGGGACGGATGTGGCGATGGAGACGGGCGGGATCACGCTGGTGCATGGGGACCTGCGGGGGATCCTGAAGGCGCGGCGTCTGAGCCGGGCGACGATGCGGAATATTCGGCAGAATTTAGTCCTGGCGTTTGTGTATAACGCGCTTGGGGTGCCGCTGGCGGCAGGCGTGCTTTATCCGTGGACGGGGCTGCTGCTGAGCCCGATGATTGCGGCCGCAGCGATGAGTCTGAGCTCGGTATCGGTGATCGGGAATGCGCTGCGGCTGCGGGCGGTGAAACTATAAAGCAGAAAGGCTGCTCGCTTTGGCGAACAGCCTTTCTCGTTGATTAAGCCTTGCTGGTTTAGTAGCCGGGGCCGTAGCCGTAGCGGTATCCATAGGCGGCTGGGTAACCGTAGGGTGGCGGCGGGGGCGGGAGGTAGGGGTAGACGACGCGTGGATGGACGATGACCGGGGGAACGTAGTACGGCTGGTAGACGACCTGGGGTGGCGGGGCCTGTTGCGGTGCCGGGGCGGACTGGAAGGTCTGGTAGATGACCTGCTGCGGGGCGGGCGCCTGCTGGGGGGCGCGCTCGATCAGGGCGGCCTGCTGCTGGCGCGGATAGGACGGGTCCTGGTCGGGGATGCCCAGATCCTGCATGAGCTCGAGTGTGAGAGGGGTCTCAGGCTTGAGCACGGGGCGGGGGCCGCGGCGCGGGAGGTTGATGAGGTCGATCGGCCAGAGGACAGGGATCATCCACTCGATGGTGTCGCGGACGGGGTGGCCGTTGCCGAGGATCTTGCCGTCGCGGTCGACGCGGTACTTGGGGACTTGGACGACCTTGGCGGAGACGGGGATGACGCGGTTGCCGATGATTATGCGGTCAAAGGTGAGCTGCATCCAGCCCTTGCCGACGAGGTGGCCGGGGTCCTTATAGTCCTCAAAGCGGCCCTCCATGTAGGCGCCGTAGGGAAGGACGGAGCGGCCATATTTCTCGACCGGGTTGAGGGTGCAGAGGACGGGGTCGCCGACGGCGGTAGTCTTCGACGAGATGCGTCCTTCGGAGACGGAGCAGGAGACGATGGAACCGGCTGGGATGAGCTGATCGGCACGGCTCATGAAGGGAAGGGCGAGTAGAAACAGCGGGAGAAAACGGAACGTCCTCTTCATGATGTGGCCTCCTGACAGACACGCGCTCCGGGGGGAGCCAGTTGAGCAATGCTCCCGCTGAGCGAGCCTTTCGCGGGAGCGGGGTATGGTACGAACCGGTGAATCGGGGAAACTTTGGCTACAAAGTACCACGGCACTATGTGAATTGAAGAGGGTTGGTTTAAGGATTGTTCGTGAGATCAAAGCGAAAATGGGGTGTCTTGTGGCGGTCTCGGGAGTCACCCTGAAGAATTCTCGTCTTCGTGGATTGGCTGGGCTGGACAACGGGAGAGTCGTCAGCGGGGAAAAGGGATGCGGGGGGTCCCTCTACTTCGCGTTGCTGCGGTCGGGATGATGGCTGTGGTGGTCGGGTGACGTCTGGCGGGGGGCGGCTTTGGTGAGATCGTTTGAGGCTGCGTACTTAGTGGCTGGGCGGGATGGTGCCAGTCTGGAGCTTGACGAGTTCGGGCTCAGCGATCTTGCTGGGGCCGAGTACGGCGATGCGGGGGAGCGGGCCGCGAACCATGGCGACTTCGTCGCAGGCGTAGAGGCGGGGGCAGGCCTGGCAGTCCTTATAGATCTTGTCGGGGAGGACAGTGCGGTCGACGACGCGGAAGCCGAAGTGGAAGAAGAAGTCGGGGATGCGGGTGAAGAGGGAGACGCAGAGGACGCCCTGGTCTTCGGCCTCGGCGAGCAGGAGGTTGAGGAGCTTGCCGCCAGCGCCCTGGCCCTTGGCTTCGGGCTTGACGACGATGGAGCGTACTTCGGAAAGATGTGGGCCGTAGAGGTGGAGGGCGCCGCAGCCGAGAAAAACGCCGGTCCCGGACTCGGCAACGACGAAGTCGCGGACGTTCTCGCAGACTTCGGCGTAGGAGCGACGAAGCAGGGTGCCGTCGCCGGAGAGGGAGTTGACGAGGTCGAAGATGTTGATAGCGTCCTGGAGCTTGGCCTTACGCACGGTAGCGCCGCCGACGCGGGTGCGTGCGGAGACGGTGGACTCACTGACGGGCATGAGAAACGAACTCGACAATGGCGTACAAACTCCTCTGTTTATTTTCGCAGATTATTGACGTAGGGTGAGAAGTGTCACATTGCGGACAGATGTGCCGATAAGCGAAAGCAGACGCGCCAGGTGACCCAATGAAGAATCAGCAAGCAGATGGACACAGGGAAGAGGGCGGTTTTCTGCAATGGTGTATCCCGGCGGGTGACGACGGGATCAAGGCGGATTGCATTTTGATCGCGGCGATGGCCGGGTCGGAGATGCAGACAGTGTCGTTGCATGTGCAGGAGAAGCTTGGGCAGTAGGTGACGGTGCTGCAAGGCTGGAGTTTCCTGGTGGACGCGCCCGCAGTTCGAGGCGTGGGCTTCGTTAGCAGTTGCGTCGGCGCAAGTTTAGTTTGGGCTTGCTGGTTCGGGGTGCAGTATCGGTCTGATCGCGCTGGTGGGCTTGATCAGACGAATTCGTTCTTTGGTGGTTACAAATAGCTTCTGCTTCGCCGGATGCCTTTGCTTTCTCTTTTTCTCGGGAGTTGCCGGCGTGTAGGCTCTCTGTGTAAGTGACGGGGAGGGTACGCGTGGGAGACTTCGCAAAGGGTATGGATGGGGGACCGAGCCGGCGAGCGGTGCTGGGTGGGCTGGGTGCGATGGTGGGCGGAATGGTGGCGCCGCGCGCGACTGGTCAGGGGCCGGTGCAGCGGGGCGGGGCGTCTAGCTTTGTGGACATCCTGCATGCGCCGGAGATGGTGCGGACGATTGATGGAGAGGGCCGGGCTCAGTCGCTGGTGCGGTCGGGCGCGGTGTGGGCGGGGGATGGTGACGTAACGGTGCGGTGCGTGGTGGCGGAGCACTCGATGGGGCTCGAGCTGACGTCGCCTACGGTGGCGATGGCGCGTGTTCATCTGCGCTGGCGGGCGCGGGTGCCGGCGAGGACGCGGGTGCTGGGGGACGCGTGGGAGCGGAGCTATGGCGAGCTGGGATGGCAGGAGGTGCGGCCGGAGCGGGCGATGCCGTGGTACTTCCTGGCTACGGACGGCCGGGCGACGCATGGGTATGGCGTGCGGGTGGGGGCGGCGAGCTTTGCGTTCTGGCAGTGCGATACGGAGGGGATCTCGCTGTGGCTGGATGTACGGAATGGCGGGAGTGGTGTGGAGCTGGGGCGGCGTACGCTGCCGATGGCGACGGTGGTATCGCGCGAAGGACACAGGGGCGCAGGGCACGAGGAGGAGAGCGCGTTTGCTGCGGCGCGGAGCTTCTGCCAGGTGATGGCGGCGGGGGTGGTGCTGCAGCAGCGGCGGGGGCGGAATGGGCTGCGGGCTGTGTATGGGAGCAATGACTGGTACTACGCGTATGGGAAGAACTCGGCTGAGGGGATCGTGCGCGATGCGGAGCTGATGCGGGAGCTGGCGCCGGCAGGCGGGCCGCGGCCGTACACGGTGATCGACGATGGCTGGCAGCATCCAGAGCGGTACGGGGACATGGGGGCGCTGGCGGAGAAGATCCGCGGGCGGGGGGTGGCGCCGGGAGTTTGGATTCGACCGCTGCAGGCTTTTAAAGGAACGCCACCTGGGCTGCTGCTGACGGAGCGGCGGTTTGGGTCGCGGGCGGAGCGATTTGGCGACCTGGCCTACGATCCGACCATTCCGGAGGCGGCGGCGCTGGCGATTGCGAAGTGTGCGGAGGCAAAGCGCTGGGGGTATGAGCTGATCAAGCACGACTTCTCGAGCTATGAGCTGCTGGGGCAGTGGGGGAACGAGATGGGGGCGAGCCCGGCGCTGGCGGGGTGGAACCTGCATGACCGGTCGGTGACGAATGCGGAGGTGGTGCGGCGGCTGTACGAACGGCTGCGCGCGGCGGCGGGCGAGGAGACGGTGGTGCTGGGGTGCAACGTGGTGGGGCACCTGAGCGCGGGGCTCTTCGACCTGCAGCGGACGGGGGATGATGTGAGCGGGCGGGTGTGGGAGCGGACGCGGCGGATGGGGGTGAATACGCTGGCGTTCCGGCTTCCGCAGAACGGGACTTTCTTTATGGGCGACGCGGACTGCGTGCCGATTACGAGGGCGGTGCCATGGGCGCTGACCGAGCAATGGCTGCGAGCGGTGGCGGCAAGTGGCACGGCGCTGCTGGTTTCGCCAGAGCCGGGAGCAATGGGAGCGGAGCAGAAGCGGGCGGTGCGGGAGGCGTTTGCGGCGATGGCGGCGGGGCGAATGGGGGCGGAGCCGGTGGACTGGATGGAAGCGAGTGCGCCTGGGGTCTGGCGGGAGAGCGGGAGTGAGGTGCGGTATGGGTGGCTGGAGGCGACGGGGGCTTCGCCATTTGCAGGGTAGGGCGGAGGGCGATCAGAGGTCGGGTAGGTTTGGGGATGAGGTCGCTTGGTTGGTTGAGGGGGTGCGGGCGGTGGTAAGGGCGGCGGCTACGCGGGTGCGGGCGGTGCCGCCGAGGACGTCGTGGCAGTCTAAAGTCGCTTCCAACGTGATGGCTGCGAAGAAGTCTTTCTCGAAGGCTTCGCTGAGGGTGCGGAGTTCGTCGAGGGTAAGGTCGTTGAGTTCGCGGTGGGTGTCGAGGGCGAAGCGGACGGCGTTGCCGATGATCTCGTGGGCCTTGCGAAAGGGGACGCCTTTGTTCGAGAGGTAGGTGGCGGCGGCCATGGCGTTGAGGTAGCCGGTCTCGGCGGCGGCCTGCATGCAGTCGTAGCGGAACCTCAGGCTGCGGGTGAAGTCAGGCAGGACGGCGAGGATGCCGGCGATGGTGTCGGCGGCGTCGAAGACTGGCTGCTGGCCTTCCTGGAGGTCTTTGTTGTAGGCGAGGGGCAGGCCCTTGATGAGGACGGCGAGGGTGGTGGAGGCGCCGATGAGACGGCCGGACTTGCCGCGGATGAGCTCGGTGAGGTCGGGGTTCTTCTTCTGCGGCATGGCGCTGGAGCCGGTGGAGAAGCGTTCCGGAAGGTCGAGGAATCCGAACTCGGCGGTGGAGTAGAGGGTGAGCTCCTCGGCGAAGCGAGAGATGTGGATGCCGAGGGTGGCGACGGCCTGGGTGAAGTCGAGGGCGAAGTCGCGGTCGCTGGTGGCGTCCATGGAGTTGGGCGTGGGTGCGCTGAAGCCTAGTGCGGCCGCGGCTATAGTACGGTCGAGGGCGAGGGTGGCTCCGGCTACGGCTCCTGAGCCCAGCGGGCAGAGGTTCATGCGGGCGCGCGCGTCGGTGAGGCGGGAGGCGTCGCGATCGATCATGGCAACGTAGGCGAGGAGCCAGTGCGCGACTAAGACGGGCTCGGCGCGCTGGAGGTGGGTGTAGGAGGGCATGATGTTCTCGCCGGCCGCGGTGGCGAGGTCGAGGAGGGCTGCGCGCCAGTGCTTCAGGCCGGCCAGGGTGGTGTCAATGGCGTCGCGGACGAAGAGACGCATGTCGGTGGCAATCTGCTCGTTGCGGCTGCGGCCGGTGTGGAGCTTGAGGGCGAGATTGCCAATGACTTTTGTGAGCTGGAGTTCGGTGAAGTGGTGAATGTCCTCGGCTTCGAGGGCTTCGGCTACGATGGCCGGGGTGAGCGTGGTCTGCTCGAAGACCTGGTCGAGGCCGAGCAGCATGGTGGCCAGTTCGGGCTCAGTGAGGATGCCGGCGGCGGCTATGGTTCTGGCGTGGGCCTGCGAGGCGGCGATCTCCTGGGGGAGGAGGCGCCAGTCGAAGGGGAAGGAGCGCTGCCAGGATTCGAAGGTGGGGTCGAGGGGTTCGCGGAAGCGGCCGGACCACATTTTGGTTGCTTGCTCGCTAGACATTTTCCGTGTTTCCTTTTCGCTCTATCGGCTTGCGTTCTTACGGTAGACCCGTACGATGGCGTTTGTGATGATGCCCAGAAGAATGTAGATGGGAAGGTTGCACAAGGCAGACACAATCACACTTGGATCATGCATGTTAGTCAGCATGGCTGAACAAAGCACACCTGGAAAGATCAGGCACATAGCAACGCCTTTCAGCATAGTGATGACGGTGCCGTTGTCCACCGAGTCCAGGTGGTTGAAGGCAAGGGACACCGCAGTCGAGATGGCTCCAAGTGCCACGCAGACTCGCGAGAGCCATTGCTGTCGGGCGATTGAACTATCGGGTGGAATGCAACCTCTCTTGAATACGCAGCAGAGAGCGAAGTGATTAGCGCTTGGAAATTTCGTCCACGCGACCTTCCAGCTACGTGGTCATTCCGTAGAACTGCTTAAGGTCGGTGTGCAGAGCCATCAGGTCTTGATGATGTTGAGCTCGGAAGTCTCGTAGTTCATTATCAATCTTTGTGAAACGACCGTCGGCACCGTCGGCTCTCTTATTCAACCCATCCATGCGTTTCTCGATGGCGTTGAAGCGAACATTATTTTGGAGCAGGGACATGGCGATGAGCAGGCTGGGAATGCCGATCGAAAGCAGAAGTTGAAGGTCGGTCATCGAATTCTTGCCTCCGTTCGATCACGATACCAGATGGCTTGCTTGCCGTTGGAGCTATTCCTTGTTGTTTCCACTGGTGAGGTGGGGCATCTCGGTGCCTTTGCTTAAGGTGAGCAGGCCGGTTTGCGCGTAGGTGAGGAGTTTGGCGCGGGTGTCGGTGATGTCGAGGTTGCGCATGGTGAGCTGGCCGATGCGGTCGCGGGGGGAGAAGGTGGATTCGCCCTTTTCCATGGTGAGGCGCTCGGGGTGGAAGGTGAGGTTGGGCGAATCGGTATTGAGGATGGTGTAGTCGTTGCCGCGGCGGAGCTCGACGGCGACCTCGCCGGTGATGGGCCGCGCGACCCAGCGCTGGGCGGCTTCGCGGAGCATGATGGCCTGCGAATCGAACCAGCGGCCCTGGTAGAGGAGGCGGCCGAGTTTGCGGCCGCTGTCGCGATACTGCTCGATGGTGTCCTCGTTGTGGATGCCGGTAATAAGGCGCTCGTAGGCGATGAAGAGCAGGGCGAGGCCGGGGGCTTCGTAGATGCCGCGGGACTTGGCTTCGATGATGCGGTTCTCGATCTGGTCGCTCATACCGAGGCCGTGGCGGCCGCCGATCTGGTTGGCTTCGAGCATGAGGGCTACGGGGTCGAGATAGGCGGTGCCGTTGAGGGCTACGGGAAAGCCTTCTTCGAAGCGGATCGTGATCTCTTCGGGCGTGACGCCGACGTCGCTGCGCCAGGCGGCTTTGCCCATGATGGGATCGACGATCTTCATGGAGGTGGAGAGGAGCTCGAGGTCCTTGGCTTCGTGGGTGGCGCCGAGGATGTTGGAGTCGGTTGAGTAGGCCTTCTCGGACGACATCTTGTAGCCGAAGCCGGACCTGGCCATGAAGGCGGACATCTCGGCGCGGCCGCCGAGCTCGTCGATGAAGGTGGCATCGAGCCAGGGCTTGTAGACCTTGAGGTCGGGGTTGACGAGGAGGCCGTAGCGGTAGAAGCGCTCGATGTCGTTGCCCTTGAAGGTGGAGCCGTCGCCCCAGATGTTGACGTCGTCTTCCTTCATGGCGGTGACGAGCATGGTGCCGGTGACGGCGCGGCCGATGGGCGTGGTGTTGAAGTAGGTGACGCCGGCGGTGGTGATGTGGAAGGCGCCGGACTGGAGGGCGGCGATGCCTTCGCGGACGAGCGGGAGGCGGCAGTCGATAAGGCGGGCCTTCTCGGCGCCGTACTCGAGGGCCTTGCGGGGGATCTCGTCGTAGTCGGACTCGTCGGGCTGTCCGAGGTTGGCGGTGTAGGCATAGGGGATGGCGCCTTTTTGCTTCATCCAGTGGAGGGCGGCGCTGGTGTCGAGGCCGCCGGAGAAGGCTATGCCGACTTTTTGGCCTACGGGTACGGTTTCGAGGATTACGGACATGGAGTGAGGACCTTAATGGTGAGCACTGCAGCAGGCGAGGGCGATTTGATCAGCATAAAGCTCTTTCTTCTAAGCTCGTCATTATGACTTAGTGATGCAGATTCTGAAGCTAAGTTCGGGCAAACCAAGACGGCAAGCAAAATTCCTTACCAGCGGACTTTTGCTGGTTAGAAAAATTGCTGAGCATGTAGTTGCAAAATTCTTGAGCAGCAGCTGAAACACTCAGGTGATCCGGTACTAATGAGCTAGCACGGACTGCTTCGTCGGCGAGGATGAACACGCCTATCGCGGAGAACTCTGTTTTATATTTAGTTGCGGTCTCAGTAGTGGATGCTAGGTTGATACCGTTTGCCAAATTAATGTCTGCACTATCCACAAGAATTGCTCTTGCTTTGTCATTCGGCCTCGTAATCATTAGGACTTGAAATGAGAATGATGGTGTAAAGCGAAATTGCTTGCGCTTTGCGTGTTAGCGGTTGTGGCGGCTGCGGTTGTTGGGGATGCGTTTGGCTCCGCCGAGGAGCATGAGGAGGATGGCTTTTTGGGCGTGCATGCGGTTTTCGGCCTGGTCGAAGACTACGGACTGGGGGCCGTCGAGGACCTGGTCGGTGACTTCGGCGTTGCGGTGCGCGGGGAGGCAGTGCATGAAGACGGCGTCGGCCTTGGCGTGCGCCATGAGGCCTTCGTTGACCTGGTAGGGCTTGAAGATGGGGGCGCGCTTGGCGGCTTCGTGCTCGAAGCCCATGCTGGTGCAAACGTCGGTGTAAACAGCGTCGACTCCGGTGACGGCCTTGATGGGGTCCTGGGTGAGGGTGATGCTGCCGCCGGTGGACTCGGCGATCTCAATAGCCTTGTGGATGATGTCGAGCTTGGGAGCGAAGTTCCTGGGCGAGGCCACGATGCAGTGGGCGCCGAGCTGGGCTGCGGTGAGCATGAGCGAGTGGCAGACGTTGTTGCCGTCGCCGACATAGGCGAACTGGAGGCCTTCAACGGAGCCGAAGCGCTCTTCGAGGGTGAAGAAGTCGGCGATGGCCTGGCAGGGGTGCTCGAGGTCGGAGAGCGCGTTGATGACGGGGACGCGCGAGGCGGCGGCCATCTCGGTGATGGTGTCGTGGGAGTAGGTGCGGAGGACGATGAGGTTCATCCAGCGCTCGACATTGTGGGCCACGTCGCCGAGGGACTCGCGCTCGCCCAGGGGCGACTGGGTCTGGTCGACGAAGATCGCGTTGCCGCCGAGGGTGTTGATGGCGGCCTCGAAGGTGAGGCGGGTGCGGAGCGAAGCCTTCTCGAAGAAGAGGACCATCTGGCGCGCATCGAGCGAGTGGCGGAAGTCTTCAGGGTGGGTCTTGACCGCGTGGGCGAGCTCCATGATGGCGGCCATCTCATCGACGGTGAGGTCGGCGATAGAGCAGAGGTCGCGGCCACAGAGTCGCTTGGAGGCTTCAGTGAAGGCGGTGTCGGACTGAATACCGAGCGGGATTCTGGTGGCGGTGGGAAGGCCGTCTCCCGGGTTGATGCTGATCGTTTTGCTACCCATTGCGGTGTTCTCCTTCGAGCACGGCTTCAGAATCAGGTTCGGCGGATGCTGCGTGGCTGGTGAAGAGTTCGTTGAGGACGGCGACGGCCTGGTCGACGTGCTGGCGCTCGAGGATGTAAGGCGGAAGGAAGCGGAGGACGGTGTCGCTGGTGCGATTGAGGATGATGTGGTGTTCGAGCATCTCGGTGGCGATCTGTTTCGCGAGATTCTCCGAGCTGAGTTCGATGCCGATCATGAGGCCCATGCCGCGGACGTCGACGATGGCGGGATGGCGGCTGGCCAGCTCTTCGAGCCGGGTGCGAAAGTAGGTGCCGACGTCGTCGATGTGGGCGAGGAGGTTGGTGGACTCGATGGTGTCGATGACGGCGGTGGCGACGGCGCAGGCGAGTGGATTGCCGCCAAAGGTCGTCCCGTGCATGCCGGGGGTGATGGCCTCGGCGACCGCGTCGGTACAGAGCATGGCGCCCATGGGGATGCCGTTGGCGATGGGCTTGGCGAGCGTGGTGACGTCGGGGAGGACGCCGTAGTGCTGGTAGGCGAACCACTTGCCGGTGCGGCCGACGCCGCACTGGATCTCGTCGGCCAAGAGCAGGGCGCCGGTTGAGTCGCAGAGCTCGCGGGCAGTCTGCATGAACTCCTTGGAGACGGGATGGATGCCGCCTTCGCCCTGGACGGCTTCGACGCAGATAGCGCAGATGTCATTCGAAAATTTTGCTCGTAGGTCGGCTATGTCGTTGAACTCGACGAAGTCGACGGCGGGCATGACGGGGGCGAAGGGCTCGCGGTACATCTGCTTGTGGGTGGTGGCGACGGAACCGATGGTGCGGCCGTGGAATGAGTGGGTGAGGGCGAGGAACTTCGAACCAACGTTCTTGCCCTGTTCGCGGAGCATGCCGGCGTGGGCGCGGGCGATCTTGAGTGCAGCCTCCCAGGCCTCGGTGCCGGAGTTGCAGAAGAAGACGCGGTCGAGGCCGGAGATGCGGGTGAGGCGTTCGGCGAGCGGGACCGTGCCCTCGTGGTGGAAGAGGTTCGAGGTATGGAGGAGCTTCGTGCTCTGGGCGGCGATGGCGGCGTTGACGGCGGGGTGGTTGTAGCCGAGGGCGGCGACACCGATGCCGCTGAGCAGGTCGAGGTACTCGGTGCCGTTCTCATCGCAGAGGTGGACGCTGGAGCCCGAGACGAAGAGAATTGGCGCGCGGGTGTAGGTCTGGAGGAGGAGCTTCTTTTCTGCGTTCTGGATCTCTTGCAGGTTGCTCGATACAGGCTTCATGCGACCATGACCTCCGTGCCGTCGTCGACGCGGGTTGAAAGGATATCGGGGAGTGAGGCGGCGGCCTCGGCTGGTAGGATGCGAACGCGCTTGACGCCGCCGAGCAGGGCGTCGCGGCAGGCGTGGAGCTTGGGGAGCATGCCGCCGGTGATGACGGACTGGGCTTCGAGGGCGGGGATCTGCTTCAGGGTGAGCCAGCGCATAACGGCGCCGTCGGCATCTTTAACGCCGGGGACGTCGGTGAGGAAGATGAGGGCGTCGGCATTGGTGCAGATGGCGCAGGCGGAGGCCATCTCGTCGGCGTTGATGTTGTAGTACTCACCGTCGAAGCCGAGGGCGATGGAGGAGATGACGGGGACGGCGCCCATCTTCCAGATGGCGTCGAGCCAGCGGGGATCGGTGGCGGCGATCTCGCCGACGAAGCCGAGGTCTGGATTAGTGATCTTCTTGCGGGCGCGGAAGACGTGGCCATCGCCACCGGAGAGACCCATGGCGGCCTGGCCGTGGCCGCCGAGCGAGGCGACGAGGGACTTGTTGACACGGCCGGCGAGGACCATGAGGGCGGCGTCCCGGGTCTCGGCATCGGTGACGCGGAGGCCGGAGATGAAGTGACTGACCTTGCCCATCTGCGCGAGGGTGCGGGTGAGCTGGACGCCGCCGCCGTGGACGACGGCGACCTGATTGCCATCCTGAACGAGGTCGGCGATGGCCTTGCCGCAGGTATGCAGCAGGGCCTTGTCTTCAAGGGCGGCACCACCTAATTTGACGACAAATTTCAAGGCGAGGCCTCCGGCGGAAATTTCAAAGAAGTCCCTCCTGTTCGGGCCAGTGGCAGAGCAGGTTCATGTTCTGGACGGCCTGGCCGGCGGCGCCCTTCAATAGATTATCGAGACAGGAGATGAGGACGAGGCGCTTGCCGTCCCTTGCGAGCTCGAAGCCGAGGTCGCAATAGCTGGTGCGAACGACGTGCTGGATCTGCGGGAGCGATGGGGTGGGGAGCAGGCGAACCATCGGACTTTCCGCGTAGAAGGTACTGTAGATGGCGGTAATGGCTTCGGGGGTGGTGGGTGCGAGGAAGCGAAGATAAATGCTCGACAGGATGCCGCGGGGGATGGGGAGCAGGTGCGGGGTGAAGTGGATCTGGCTCTCCTCGAGGTGCAGCTGCTCGAGGAGCTCGCCGGTGTGGCGATGGCCGAAGACGCTGTACGCCGAGAGATTATCCGCCGCGTACATGAAGTGGGTCTTGGCGGTAGCGGCCTTGCCGGCTCCGCTGACTCCGGATTTCGAGTCGCAGACGATGCCGTGTTCGATGTCGACGACGCCGGCCTGGAGCAGCGGGGCCAAGGCGAGGATGATGGAGGTGGCGTAGCAGCCGGGGTTGGCTACCAGGCGGGCTTGCGCGATTTCGCGCCGATAGAGCTCGGGGGCACCGTAGACGGCTTCGGCCTGGAGGGTGGCGGCGAGGGCCGGATCGGCGTCGGTGAGCTTGTAGATGGTGCGGAGGTCGTCGTGCTGGAGTCGCCAGGCGCCGCTGAGGTCGATGACGCGCATGCCGCGGGCGAGTGCCTCGGGAGCGTACTCGCGGGACTGCTCGTGGGGTAGGGCGAGGAAGAGGGTGTCGGTGCGGTCGGCGGAGAGTCGGTCCCAGTCGAAGGGGTAGACGTGGGGGGCGGGGCGGCCGGGGACCGCGAGCTGCGGATGGAGGTCCGTGAGGAGGAGGGTCTCGGTCTCGCTGGCGCGGCCGTAGAAGGCAGGCACCGTGGAGGCCAGACGCGGGTGGTGGAGCAGCAGGCGTGCGAGCTCGGCGCCGGCGTAGCCGCTGACCCCGGCTACGGCGATCTTCGGCATGGAGATTTGGTCAGCCAATCATCTCTTCCGTTCTCAGCTTGAGGGTGCGGGCCTGCTTGTCGTCCGGGCAGATGATGAGGACGGTGTCGTCGCCGGCGATGGTGCCGACGACTTCGGGAAAGTCTTCGTAGTCGATGCCGGCGGCGATGGGTTGAGCGCCCCCGGTGATGGTGATGAGGACGAGGAGGTTGCCGGCCTGGCGGACCTCGAGGCCAAAGCTGCGGAGGACGTCGCGGATGCCGGGAAGCTCGTCTTCATTGACGGGGGCAGCGGGGAGCGAGTAGCCGGCGGGACCCTTTGAGAGGCGGAGGTCGTGGATATCGCGCGAGAGGGTGGCCTGGGTGACATGGAAGCCGCGGCGGGCGAGCTGGCGGCGCAGCTCATCCTGATTGGCGATGGGCGCCGAGGTGGTGGCCGCTTCGGTGAGTAGTTCCCGCATCGCGGTATGGCGTTGGAGTTTCATCTGCTAGGACTACACATATTCCTTTTTGGTTGATGGAGCGTGTACAAGACTTCAACGCCACTGCTGCACAATGCATAAAAATTCACTTGCATGTATAAATATACACATCGACTTCAAAGGTGAGCAAATATTTTCATTTCGGGAAGAGTCGCGGCTGCCTGACAGTGCGCCGCGAAGTATAGTGAGCCATGGAACGGTCCAACACATATTCTCAAGCTTTTGTCTCCGGTACGTCCGCTATGTCGCTTGCGGAGGTCCAGCGTCGGCGGCGGTCGGCCGATCACCCGTCGCTGATTGACGCGCGGTTCGACCAGGATTCGTGCGGCGTGGGCTTTGTGGCATCGGTTGCGGCGGTCGCTTCACACACCATACTGCGGCAGGCGCTGACGGCGCTGGAGCGGCTGGCGCACCGCGGCGCGATTGCGGCAGACGGTAAGAGCAGCGATGGTGTAGGCGTGATGACCGCGGTGCCGCGCGCGCTGCTGCTGGCGGCGACGGGTGTCGAGCTCAAGGACGACCAGCTACTGGGCGTTGGCATGCTGTTTGTTCCCGACGGCGAGACGCGCACCGAGGGTCTGCTGGAGCGCTGCCTGGCGTCGCATGATATGAAGGCGGTAGCGTGGCGGGATGTGCCGATCGAGACGACGTGCCTGGGCGAGATTGCGCTGAGCACGATGCCCAAGATCCGCCAGGTGCTGATCGTTGAGCAAAGTGCTCACGACCAGGGTGCCGGTGCGGTGGTGCCGATGGAGAAGCGGCTCTACCTGGCGCGTAAGCAGTTTGAGCGGATGCACGAGCAGGGCGAGCTGACGGGGTATGTCTGTTCGCTGTCGACCGAGACGCTGGTCTATAAGGCGATGTGTATCGGGCGGTTGCTGCCGGAGTTTTACCCGGACCTGGCTGCGGAAGAATATGTAACGCCGTTTGCGGTGTTTCACCAGCGGTATGCCACGAACACATTGCCAACGTGGCATCGCGCGCAGCCGGGGCGGACGCTGGCGCACAACGGCGAGATCAACACGGTGTGGGGCAACCGGGCGCGGATGGCGGCGCGGGATGCGACGCTGCCCGTTGAGTGCAAGCCGGTGCTGACCCAGGGCGGGACGGACTCGACGAGCCTGGATGAGGCGGTGGAGCTGCTGGCGCAGAATGGGCGGACGCTGGCGGAGTCGATACGGATTTTGCTGCCGCCTGCGGCCGAGGGGCACCAGGCTTCATCGTTCCTCAGGTATCACACGGATTGTGCGGAGCCATGGGACGGGCCGGCGGCGATCGCCTTCGCGGACGGGCGGGTTGTGGGCGCCGCGCTCGATCGGAACGGACTGCGGCCGTGTCGATTTGCGATTACGCGGGACGGGCTGGTGGTAGCGGGATCGGAGGCCGGGCTGGTCGATCTTGATCCGGAAGAGGTGACGCACAGCGGCCGGCTGGGACCGGGGCAGATGCTGGTGGTCGACCTAGTGGAGCAGAAGATCTATGAAGATGAGGCGCTGCTCGAGCTGTTCGATCGGGGGGCGACGTACGCGCAGCTGGTCGATGACACGGTGCTGCCTTCGCTTGCGGTGACGCATCCTGAGGCTGCGGCGTTGACGGCGATCCAGCGCGGCTTCGGGTATACCCGCGAAGACGTGAAGATGATCCTGCAGCCGATGGCGGTGGAGGGAAAGGACGCGGTGTGGTCGATGGGCGACGATACGCCGCTGGCCTTCCTGGCGCGGTCGCCGCGGCCGGTGTATGCGTTCTTCCGGCAGCGCTTTGCGCAGGTGACGAACCCGGCGATCGATCCGCTGCGGGAGGCGTGCGTGGTGTCGCTGCATACGCGGTTGGGGCCGTGGTCGCACATGCTGGATAAGAATGCACCGCTGCCGGGGCTGTCGTTGTCGTCGCCATTTCTATCGCTGGGGCAGGTGGCGGCGTTGCGGCAGAAGGAGCACGGGCACGCGGCTGAGCTGCGCATGAAGGAGTTGCCGTGCGTGTTTCTGGTGGGCCAGACGTTAAGCGAGGGCTTGGATGTGCTGGCGGCCCGGGCGATCGAGCTGGTGCGGGATGGTGGCGCGCGGATTGTGCTGCTGACGGATCGTGGGGCGAGCACGGCAAGCCTGCCGATCCCGATGGCGATGGCGGTGGGTGTGGTGCACCAGGCGCTGGTGGCAGCCGGCCTGCGGACGCTGACAGGCATGGCGGTCGAGGCGGGGGACTGCCGCGATATTCACCATGCGGCGGTGCTGATCGGGTATGGCGCGGGTGCGGTATGCCCGTGGCTGGCGCTCGAGACGGCGCGCAGCTTGACGCCGGCTGGTGTCGATCCTGCTGAGAGTGAGCGCAAGATGCTGAAGGCGCTTGACGCGGGGCTGGCGAAGGTGATGTCGAAGATGGGCATCTCGGTGGTGGACAGCTACCGTGGAGCGCACCTGTTCGACATTCTCGGGTTGCATTCGAGTGTGGTGGAGCGGTGTTTTGTGGACACGCCGGCGCCGCTTTCGGGAATCGGATTTCAGGAGCTGGACCGGCAGCTGCGGGAGACGTGGCAGGTGCCTGCTCCGGATGCGGTGCCGAGTGCGGACTTGCCGGACTATGGTTGGGTGCGATTCCGCAAGGCGGATCTGGCCGAGCCGCATGCATGGCAGCCGGGGACGGTGAAGGCGCTGCAGTCGGTGGTGGGGAGTGCGCGGAATGTGGCGCTGCCGACCGATCCGGCGAATGCGTTTCAGATGTATTCGCGCGATGTAGCGGCGCGGACGCCGGCGGTGCTGCGGGATCTGCTGGAGATCCGGCCGGCAGGCGCGGAGCTGCCGATTGGGGAGATTGAGTCGGCGGCGAGCCTGTGTAAGCGATTTGTGGCGAGCGCGATGTCGCTGGGGTCGCTGAGCCCGGAGGCGCACCAGACGATCACGATGGCGATGAACATGGTCGGCGGCCGGTCGAATACGGGCGAAGGCGGTGAGGATCGCGAGGTGTATAAACTCGCGTCTGTCGACACGGGCACCGATGGGGGCGGCATGATGCAGGCGCGGTCCATGGGGGCAACGGCGCTGGCGGAGCCGATGGTGCGGGCGACGTCGATGTCGGAGCTGCTACTGAACAACAAGATCAAGCAGGTGGCGTCCGGCCGGTTTGGCGTGACGGCGGAGTACCTGGCGCATGCGGAGGAGATTGAGATCAAGGTGGCGCAGGGCGCAAAGCCGGGCGAGGGCGGCCAGCTGCCGGGGTACAAGGTGAGCGGGCTCATTGCGCGGCTCCGGCATGCGCAGCCGGGGGTGTCGCTGATCTCGCCGCCGCCGCACCATGATATTTACTCGATTGAAGACCTGGCACAGTTAATCTTTGATCTGAAGCGGGTGAACCCGCGGGCGGCGGTTGGCGTGAAGCTAGTCTCGAGCTGCGGTGTGGGGACGGTCGCGGCCGGCGTGGCGAAGGCGTACGCGGACTTTATCGTGATTGCCGGGAATACGGGCGGGACGGGCGCGGCGGCGCTCTCGAGCATCAAGTATGCGGGCAATCCGTGGGAGCTTGGGCTGGCCGAGGCGCAGCAGGTGCTGATGGAGAACGGGATGCGCGGGCGGGTGCGGCTGCGGACCGATGGCGGTCTGGCAACGGCGCGCGATGTGCTGGTGGCCGCGCTGCTGGGGGCGGATGAGTTTGCGTTCGGGACGTCGGTGCTGGTGGTGCTGGGCTGCGACATGGCGCGGCAGTGTCACCTGAACACGTGTCCGACGGGAATTGCGACGCAGAAACCGGAGCTGCGGGCGAAGTTCCGCGGCAAGCCGGAGCACGTGGTGCGGTTCTTCGAGCAGCTGGCGGGTGATCTGCAGCAGATGCTGGCGCGGTATGGGCTGCCGTCGATCGAGGCGGCCATCGGGCGGACGGACCTGCTGGAGCAGGTGCGGTTCGATGGCGGGCTGGACCTGCAGCCGCTGTTTGCGCGGCGGGGCGAGGGGCCGGTGCGCTGGGACGGTGTGCGGAACGATCGGCCGTCGTCGCGACTACCACTCGATGAGGCATGGGTCGAGCCGGCGCTGGCGGCCGTTCGGGAGGGTAAACCGTACGTGGTTGAGTCGGCCATTGCCAATCGCGACCGGGCGATCGGGGCGCGGCTGGCGGGCGAGATTGCGCTCGAGCGGGCGCAGGCCGAGGTGCCCGCGGATGTGACCTTCAACCTGCATGGCGTTGCGGGGCAGAGCTTTGGTGCGTTTGCCGTCGAGGGAATGAAGCTGGTGCTCGATGGGCAGGCGAACGACTTTGTGGGTAAGGGTCTCTCGGGCGGCGAGCTGGTGATCCGGGCACGTGGGCTGGCGGCGAAGGATAGCGGCCAGCATGTGATTCTCGGGAACGTGGCGCTTTATGGCGGGACGTCGGGGTATCTCTTTGCGGCGGGGCGTGCGGGTGAGCGGTTTGCCGTGCGGAACTCGGGTGTGACGTCGGTGGTCGAGGGCGTGGGCGACCACGGCTGCGAGTACATGACGGGCGGCCTGGTGGTGGTGATGGGCCGGGCCGGGATGAACTTCGGCGCGGGGATGACGGGCGGCCTGGCGTGGGTGTATGACGCGGATGGATCGTTTGTGCGGGATGGCCGGTACCATCCGGACTTTGTCACGGTGGCGAGCTTCGCGGAGGCGGGTGGCGAGTCGCAGGAGATTCTGCGGGTGCTGCTGGCGAAGCATGCGGAGGAGTCGGGGAGCAGTCTGGCGGCGGGAATGCTGGCGGACTGGCCGGCTCGGGCGGAGGCATTCGTGCGGTTGACGCCCAAGCCGCAGGTGTAGCGCGGCCCGCGGCGTGAGGCATCCGGATCAAAGGGTTGGCACCGTGCAGGGCTCGTGGATTACCGCGCACGAAGCCAATCCAAAAGCCGAGGACCCGATGGCCAGGAGCTATGCGACGGACTATGACTGGTGGATTAACAAATCCAATCGCGCCTTCAGGAAGTACGGAACCCAGCTGGAGGCATTCAACACGGCCTTCGCGCTGCATAAGACGTTGAGTACCTGCAACAACGTCCAGCTGATGAACCTCGACAGGTTGTACAGCCAGAAGGCGGCGCTATGCGACGGGGATGAAGCTGCCGGATCCGAGCACCTGGGGCGCGCAGACGGTGATCGTCGACGCCTGGCTGGGCGCGATGGGGAACGGCGTGATCTTCAAGCTGGATGAGTTTCCGAAGCCCGGCTACCTGTCGAATGCGACGGCAAACATGATCGCGATGTGAGCTGAGATGCTTACGGGTGCCGATTGCCCGCGTGCTGCTTAGCGGGGCCGTAAGGTATCGACGATGAGGCGGCTAATCTCGGCGAGGACGGCGCCGCGTTTTGTCTCGGGGCCGGGGCACTCGGTGAGGTAGGCCGTGACGAGGATGGGGGGCTGGTGAGGCGGCCAGAAGATCGCGATGTCGTTGGAGGTGGTGTCGCCATTCGAGCCGGTCTTGTCGCCGGCGCGCCAGTCGGGAGGAAGGTGGGCACGGAGGCGTTCCTTGCCGGTCTCGTTGGCGATCATCCACTGGGTGAGCTGATCGCGTGCGGCCGGGGAGAGAGCTTTGCCCAGGAGCAGCGTCTGCAGGTCATTGGCCATGGCAGCGGGCGAGGTGGTGTCGCGCGGGTCGCCGGGGCGTGACTCGTTGAGCGAGGTCTCGGTGCGGTCGAGGCGGGTGACGGTGTCGCCGAGCGACCGGGCGTAGCGGGTGAAGCCTTCGGGTCCGCCGATGAGAGCGAGCAGGAGGTTGGCGGCGGTGTTGTCGCTGCGGGTGAGGGCGGCGTGGCAGAGGGCGACGACGGTCATCTGGCCGCCGGCGTGCTCGGCAGTGAGCGGCGAGTTGCCGAGCAAGGGCTGCGGGGGAACGGCGATGGTGCGGTCGGGATGTTCCTGGCCGGTGTCGGTACGCCTGAGGATGGCGGCGACGAGCAGCAGCTTGAAGGTGCTGCACATGGCGAAGCGCTCGTCGGCGCGGTAGCCGGCGCGTTCGCCTGAACCGGTGTCGAGAATGGAGACGCCGAGGCGGCCGGCGTTGGCCCTCTCCAACTGCTCGAGCGCAGCGGGCAGACCTTCAAAGCGGCGGCCTGGCTGGGCGACGAGGAAGGGCGGCAGGGCTGCGGTGCTGATGGCGGCCAGCGAACCGGATACCAGGAAGCTTCTTCGCGTGATCATGATGCTCTAGCGGAACACCTGCCGGCGGGTTGATCAAGTGTGCAGGCGGGTACGGCGCTTTGGAGAAACGTTGTGCTGTGGAAGGTGCTGAATCGTCATTCAGTATTGGCAAAGGGGTTGTGAATCATTAGAGTGGCGTCACTGGAGTTTTCCAGCTGTGGGGTCGGTGTTCTGAAGCGGATTGTAGCGAGGGCGGAGAATGGGACGCATGGTGGAACGGCTGCGGCGATGGCGCCGGGGAACGAGAAGTACCAGCGCATCCTGGACGCGGCAGTTGAGGTGATTGCGGAGAATGGCTACTTCAACTCGCCGGTGAGTGCGATTGCGGCGCGTGCGGGAGTGGCTGACGGGACGATTTACCTCTACTTCAAGAGCAAGGACGATGTGCTGCGGACGGCGATCGATGCGAACTTCAGCCGGTTTTACCAGCGAGTGACGGAGCGGTTCGAGACGCTGGACGACCCGCGGGAGCAGTTGGCGTATATTGCCGAGGTTCACTTGGAGAGCGGGACGGTAAACCGGAGCATGGCGATCCTGATGCAGACCGAGGTGCGGCAGTCGGCGAAATTTATAGCCGAGTTCTCGCGCCATCACCTGGTGAAGTACATCCAGGTGGTGCGCGAGGTGATCCGGCGGGGGCAGGCGCAAGGGCTGATTCGCGCGGACATCTCGGACGGGATCGTGGCGCACTGCATGTTTGGCGCGATCGACGAGCTGCTGAGTTCGGCTGTATTTACAGGGCGCGTCTATGATGCGAAGACAACCGCAGCACAGGTGCTTGATGTGCTGCTGAACGGGATTACCGCGGGCCGGAATCCAGAACGCAGGAACGATGCTTCTTAATGTAGCGACGGTGAACGATGTCTTTCAGCGGCTGGGTGCGCGGGGCAAGCAGACGGTAATGTTGTGGCAGGATGCGGCGGGCGAGTGGAAGCCGATCACCTCCGCCGAGCTGTATGGCCGCGTGCGGGCGCTAGCGGATGTGCTGACCGGCTGGGGCGTGGGCAAGGGCGACCGCGTGGCGCTGATCTGCGAGAACCGGTGGGAGTGGCCGGTGGTGGACTTTGCGACGCTGGCGATTGGCGCGGTGGATGTGCCGCTCTACCCGACGCTGACGGCGGAGCATGTGGGATACATGCTGCGGGATTCGGGCGCGAAGGTGGTGATCGTCTCGTCGGCGGACCAGTACGCGAAGATTACAGCTGCCGGTGAGCTGCCGGCGCTCGAGCACGTGGTAGTGATGGACGCGGGCGAGTTTCAAGGGGCGGAGAGCTTTGCGGCGTTGATGGCAGGAGCGGCCGAGCGGCAGACGGCGGACGCATCGTTTGATGCGCGGATGAAGCAGGTGAAGCCGGAGGACCTGGCGACGATTATCTACACGTCGGGCACGACGGGTGAGTCGAAGGGTGTGATGCTGACGCACGGCAACCTGGGGAGCAACGTGGATATATCAACCGGGCCGCTGGGATTCAACGGGACGGACCGGTGTATCTCGTTTCTGCCGCTGTCGCACGTGACGGCGCGGCACACGGACTACGCGCTGCTGTGCCAGGAGGTGGTGATCGCGTACTGTCCGCGATTTGACCAGCTGGCGTCATCGATGCAGGCGGTAAAGCCGACGATTTTCCTGTCGGTGCCGCGGGTCTACGAGAAGATCCGCCATGCGGTTGAGGGGAAGTCGGCGACCTCGCCGGTGAAGTCGCGCATCCTGCGATGGGCGCTCAGTGTGGGGCGGAAACACCGTGAGGATACGATGGCGGGGAAGGTGCCGACGTCGATGAGCTGGAAGATAGCGGACAAGCTGGTCTTCTCGAAGATCCGGGCGGCGTTCGGCGGGTCGGCGAAGACGTTCATCTCGGGCGGTGCGCCGTTGGGAATGGGCTCGGCTGGCTGGTTTGTGGATACCGGGACGCGGATTATGGAAGGGTACGGTCTGACAGAGACGTCGCCGGTGATCGCGGTCAATTATCCGAAGGCGTACCGGATCGGGACCGTGGGCCGGCCGCTGAGCAATGTGGAGTGCCGGTTTGCGGAGGATGGCGAACTGGAGGTTCGGGGGCCGTCTGTGTTTGGCGGCTACTGGAAGAAGCCCGAGCAGACGGCGGAGGCCTTCACTGCGGATGGCTGGTTCAAGACGGGGGATATTGGCGCGATCGATGCGGACGGATTTCTGTCAATCACGGATCGCAAGAAGGAACTGCTGAAGACGAGTGGCGGGAAGCTGATTGCGCCGCAGCCAATCGAGAACAGGCTCAAGGGGAACCCGCTGGTGTCGGAGGCGGCGCTGGTGGGGGATACGCACAAGTTTGCGTGCGTGCTGATCTCCCCAAACTTTGCGACACTTGAGGGCTGGGCCAAGGCGCAAGGGATGGCTACGGCTGATCATGCGGCGCTGGTGAACGATGCAAAGGTAGCGGCGCTCTACCAGGGGATCGTCGACGAGGTGAATGGCGGGCTGGCGCAGTACGAGAGCATGAAGCGCGTGACGGTGGTGCCGGATGAATGGACGGTCGAGGATGGCACGCTGACGCCGAGCTTAAAGCTGAAGCGGCGTGTGGTCGAGAAGCGGTACGCGGCGGAGATAGCGGACTTTTACAAGGATGAGGCTACGGCTACGCGGTAGTTGTCGCCGTGTAGATGATCCTGGGCCTGGACCGGGCAAGTCCGCATGCGGCGTGTCATTCTAAACGGATGGGATTGTTGCAGCGGGCGCATAAGGTTGGGCGGAAGTTCATGAATCCAGTGGCGACGGCGGTGGGTGGGCCGAGCATGATGTTTAAGGTGCTGCCGCTGTACCTGTCGAACAAGGAAGAGCGAGTGCCGAGGGTGGCGCTGGGGCCGTTCGTGACCGATCCAGCGGTCTATGCAAGTGCGCCGGCGAGCGGGTTGCGGGTGACATGGTTCGGACACTCTTCGACGCTGGTCGAGCTTGACGAAGTGCGGGTGCTGATCGATCCGGTCTGGGATGAGCGGGCGAGCCCGTTCGCGTGGATGGGACCGAAGCGATTCTTTGCCCCGACGCTGCGGCTGGAGGATCTGCCGCGCATCGACGTGGTACTGATCTCGCATGACCACTACGACCACCTCGGCGGGATGACGATGGAGCGGCTGGCAAAGCTCGAGCCGACGGCCGGGGCACGGTGGGTAACGTCGCTGGGCGTGGGGGCCGTGCTGCAGGGCTTTGGGGTGACGGCGGAACAGATTACTGAGCTTGACTGGACGGAGAGCGTGAGCGTGGCGGGCTGTGCGATCACGGCGGTGCCGGCGCGGCACTTCTCAGGCCGGAGCCTGGCGAACCGGTTTGAGACGCTGTGGTCGTCGTTTGTGCTGAAAGGCCCGGCACATACGGTGTATCACGGGGCGGATACAGGCTGGTGGGAGGGGTTCCAGGAGATCGGGGCGACATATGGGCCGTTCGACCTGACGATGATCGAGATAGGCGCGTTCAACGAGATGTGGCGCGACATCCACCTGGGGCCGGATGGGGCGATCGAGGCGTTTCGGGCGATCGGAGTCGGTGGACTGTTGATGCCGATCCACTGGGGGTTGTTCGACCTGGCGCTGCATGCGTGGCGGCAGCCGATCGAGCGGGTGTATGCGCTGGACCAAGAGCAGGCGATTTCACTGTGGTCGCCGGAGCCGGGGCGGCCGGTGGAGGTGGTGCGGGGGGAGCAGGTGCGTTCGGCGTGGTGGCGTTAGCTGGTTGTAGTTGAGCGGGCGATTAGGCTTGTCAGTGCCCGAGAAACAGGGTACAAAGAGGGTGTTGCGGCGGAAGAAGAGGGAGAGTCCCGATGGCTGGTTCGGCACAGGCTGGCTCGATACAGACGCGCGAGGTGATGGATATCCGGCAGGCGTCCGAGTACCTCGGCATCAGCGGGGATACGCTGTACCGGTATGCCTCGGAGGGATTTGTTCCGGCGTTCAAGCTGGGGAACCGGTGGCGTTTTCGCAAGAGCCTGCTGGACTCGTGGATGGACGAGAAGAGCGGGGTAAAAGCTGTACCGCGGACAATGGCGGTGGTGCCGAAGCAGAAGAAGCCGGTTGCGCGCGCTCGGTAGCTGCCGCCTACTTTGCTGAGGATGGCGAGCCTGCAGCGGTCAGGCGGGTTGCAGGATGAAGTGGGTGAGTTCCGGAGGGCAATTGAGCCGGAAGGGAACGCCTACGGTGCCGATGCCGCGGTTGACGTAGAGTTGCATGGCGTTGAAGCGGAAGAGACCGGCGACATACTTGACGCCCATGGGTGGTAGGACCAGGGGGCCGAGGAAGGGCAGCCGGATCTGGCCGCCGTGGGAGTGGCCGGAGAGCATAACATCCACGAGCGAGCCGCGCGGGTGGCGGACGACCTCATCGGCGAAGTCGGGCGGATGGCTCATCAGGATGACGGGGCCGTCAGGGTTTCTGGGGACGGCAAGGTCGAGGATGGGGTTCGAGGTGCCGGGATCGTCTACGCCTCCGAGCCAGATCCGCTGGCCGTTGCGCTCAATTGCAACATGCTGATTGACGAGAACGGGAATCCTGCTGCCGGCGAGGGCGTCGACGACGAAGTCCGAGCCGATGACCGTGTCATGGTTCCCGAGGATCCCGAAGCGCAGGGGGCAGGTGAGGTCAGCCAGTATCTCGGCACAGCGCTCGATGGCGATCCGGCCAAAGGTGAGGGGCAGGGGATCGCGTGAGGCAAAGTCGCCGGTGAGCAGGACCAGGTCCGGGGCGAACTGGTTGATGCGATGGACGACCAGGCGCAGAAAGACGTGCTCGGTGTACTCGTCGAGGTGGATATCCGAGACCTGGACGATGCGGAAGCCGTGGAAGGCTTCGGGCAGGTGGGCGATGCGGAGGGTCTGCCGGACGACGTCGATGGAGTGGCGGGCGATCTCTCCGGAGTCGATGACGATGCCGGCCGCAATGGCGGCCGCGCCGGCGAGGAAGTCGCGGCGGCTGAGATGAGAGGATGTCCGCTGCTGCGTTGGCGGCGGCAGGGTGGGTGCAGTACCGCTCATACGATATGATACCGGGTCTGCGGGAAACGGTTGGGTAGAATCCAGAAGATGAACGTACGAGCGCGGAAGAAGACGGCTGCTGCGGCGGCAAAGGCAGCAGGTGTGGATGCGCTGCTGGTGACGCATCTTCCGGATGTGCGGTATCTGAGCGGCTTTACCGGGTCGAACGCGGCGCTGGTGGTGATGGCCGGCCGGACGGTGCTCTTTACCGATGGCCGGTATAGCGCGCAGGCGAAAGCCGAGGCGGCAGGGACGCGGGTGGTGATCGAGAAGAAGTCGGCGGTGCTGGCGGCGTGTTTCTGGATGGAGGCGGCCGGGGTCGGGCGGTGTGGCTTCGATGCGGGCCAGACGACCGTAGCGGGGCTCGAGGCTATGCGGAAGGCGGTCTCCGGCAAGGTGCGGCGCGGGATGTTCCAGGCCTTGGAGCCGCTGGTGGCGAAGCTGCGTGAGGTGAAGGACGTGGACGAGATTGCCGTGACGCGGCAGGCGGCGGCGCTGGGCTGCCGGCTGTTTGAAGGGCTGCTCGGGGTGATGGAGCCGGGGATGACCGAGGTCGCGGTGGCGGCGGATCTGGAGAATCGCGCGCGGCTGGCGGGAGCGGAGCGGATGGCGTTCGAGACGATCGTGGCGAGCGGGGAGCGGTCGGCGCTGCCGCACGGCCGGGCAACCATGGCGAAGCTGCCGCGGCGGGGGTTTGTGACGCTCGATTTCGGCGTGGTGCTCGACGGGTATGCGAGCGATATGACGCGTACGGTGCACATGGGCAACGCACTATCGATGGAGCTCGAGGCGTACGAGGCAGTGCTGGAGGCGCAGGAGGCGGCCGTGGCAAGTGTGGCTCCGGGAGTAACGGCGGGCGACGTGGATGAGGCGGCCCGGAGCGTGCTGCGGCGGGCGAAGCTGGACGTGTTTTTTACGCACTCGACCGGGCATGGCGTGGGGCTTGAAATCCACGAGGGACCGCGGTTGGCGGCGAAACAGACCCAGGCGCTGGTTGAGGGCATGGTGATCACGATTGAGCCGGGAGTTTACCTGCCGGGTCGCTTTGGACTGCGGATTGAGGATATGGTTCTAGTGACGGCTACGGGCGGCGAGGTTCTGACGCCAAGTCCGAAGGCATGGATCCAGTTATAGGGAGTTGGGATGGATAGCAACAGCATGGAGGACCTGCGGGAGCTGGTTGAGTTCCTGAAGGCGAGTGGGATCGCGGAGTTTGATGTCGAACGCCCGGACCTGAAGATGCGAATCAAGTTTGCCGGTGAGGCTGCTGTGGCGGCGCCGGGCATTGACATGGCCCAGCTGAGCCGGTTTATGAGCTCTGGTGCGGGCATGGGCGGCGCGCCGGTCGCTGGCGGTCTGGCTGCAGAGGCGGCGCTGGAAGAGGTGCTGCATCAGGTGAAGTCGCCCATTGTGGGGACGTTCTACGAGGCGCCGTCGCCAGGCGCGTCGGCCTTCGTGAAAGTCGGCGACATGGTTGAGGTCGGCCAGGTGCTGTGCATCATTGAGGCGATGAAGCTGATGAACGAGATCGAGTCGGATGTCGGGGGCGAGGTCGTGTCGCGGATCGCCTCGAGCGGGCAGCCAGTCGAGTATGGGCAACCGCTGTTTGCGATCCGGGCTACTTAGGGCGAGGGCTTACGCGGGGTCGGGCGGATGACGCCCACATGTAATGGCGACCGCGGTTCTCGCGGATTTAGAACGCAACTGCAGAGGCCCCTTGAACTGCAGTTGCGAGTGCATGGTTTAGTGGAAGGTTTCGGTATTCATGTTTCGTAAGGTATTGATTGCCAATCGGGGGGAGATCGCGCTGCGGGTGATCAGCGCGTGCAAGGAGATGGGGATCCGCACGGTCGCGGTGTATAGCGAGGCCGATCGCAACTCGTTGCATGTGCGGTTCGCGGATGAGGCGATCTGTATCGGGCCGCCACGGTCGGCGGACAGCTACCTCAACGTGCCGGCTGTGATCTCGGCGGCCGAGATCGCAGATGTGGATGCGATTCATCCGGGGTATGGCCTGCTGAGCGAGAATGCGAACTTCGCCGAGGTGTGCCGGGCCTCGAACATCAAGTTCATTGGGCCGCCGCCGGAGGTAACGCGGATGATGGGCGAGAAGTCCACCGCGCGGCAGACGATGAAGAAGGCGAAGGTGCCCATCCTGCCAGGATCTGATGGCATTATCGCTGGCGAAGATGAAGCGCTGGACTGGGCAAAGAGCGTTGGCTATCCGGTGATCTTGAAGGCGGTTGCTGGTGGCGGCGGGCGCGGGATGCGCATCTGCCGCAATCCGGAGGAGCTGCCGGCGCTCTACAGCCAGGCCTCGCAGGAAGCGGCGAATGCCTTTGGCAACGGCGACATGTACATGGAGAAGTTTATCGAGCGGCCGCGGCATATCGAGTTCCAGGTGCTGGCGGATGAGCACGGGAACGTGATGAGCCTCGGGGAGCGGGAGTGCTCGATCCAGCGGCGGCACCAGAAGCTGATCGAAGAAGCGCCGAGCCTGATGATTACGCCGAAGCTTCGCGAGGAGCTGGGCAAGACGATCAAGAAGGCGCTTGAGAATATCGGCTATTGGAATGCGGGGACGATCGAGTTCCTGATGGATGAGGATGGCAAAATCTACTTCATCGAGATGAACACGCGCATCCAGGTGGAGCATTGTGTGACCGAGATGGTTACAGGCATTGACCTGGTGAAGGCGCAGCTCAGGATTGCGGCGGGGGAGAAGCTGGCTGAGATTGTGACCCAGCCGGTTACGATTCGGGGACATGCGATTGAGTGCCGCATCAACGCGGAACATCCGGAGACGTTTACGCCGAGCGCGGGGAAGATCACGGCGTTCAACCTGCCGGGTGGGAATGGCGTACGTGTCGACACGGCCCAATACGCGGAGGGCGTTGTCCCACCGTATTACGACTCACTGATTGCGAAGCTGATCTGCCACGGCAAGGACCGCGAAGAAGCGATGAACAAGATGCAGCGGGCGCTGAGCCAGTTTGTCGTGCAGGGAATCCATACGACGATTCCGCTGCACGAGAAGATCTTTGCCGATCCGGAGTTTCGTTCGGGCGAGTTCGATACGAAGTTCATGGAGCGGTTCTTTGAGCGGCAGGGCGGCTAGAAGAATTGGGGGTTGCTGTGAGACGGGCAATCGTTACTTTACTTGCTTTTGCCTTTTTACCCAAGACAGGACTTCCAAACTCGAATCGAGCATATCGATACGGATCATTATCGCTGGCAGGTGGACGCTGATTATCCGTCAGAGGGGATTCAAAAGTTGAACGAGATTATATTTACACGGCAGCGGTGAGAAAGCAGATTTTTCCGCTGCGCTGCGTAATGACGTACTGGTGTGGTGCGAAGGGCAGGTAAGGTGCTGATTCCTCGGCTGTACGTGATCGCGGATGCGGGCGCGCTGGCGGCGCGGGGAATGCCGGTGCGCGATTTTGCGGAGGCAATGAGGGCGGCCGGGGTGGAGCTGCTGCAGTATCGCGACAAGGATGCGGGGCCGCAGGAAGTGCTGCGGAATGCAGCGGTGATTCGAGCGGCGTTTGCGGGGGCGGTGTGCCGGCTGATCTTGAATGATCGGGCTGACCTGGCAGTGCTCACGGGCTGGGATGGCGTGCATGTGGGGCAGAGGGATCTGCTGCCGGAGGATGCGCGGCGGATTATGAGTGCTGGGTGGGTCGGGGTTTCTACGCATACGGAGGATCAGGTGCGGGTTGCTGAGGCAAGCAGTGCGGACTACGTCGCGATCGGACCGATCTTCGCTACGGGGACGAAGCTGGACGCGGAGGCCGTGGTGGGGCTTGATGGGGTGCGGCGGGCGCGGGCGCTGACGCGGAAGCCGCTGGTGGCGATCGGCGGGATTACCCGGGAGAACGCGCGAAGCGTGGTGGATGCGGGAGCGGACTCGGTCGCGGTGATCGGCGGGCTGTTTGTGCCGGGGGAGCCGGTCGAGCAGGTGGCAAGAGACTTTCTCGATCTTTTACGGTAGATTTTGACGATACGTGAACAGAGTAAGAACAGATGCGGATGCTAGTCCTTCGGCTCTCCCTTCGGACGGCGTTGCAGGCCCGGCGTCGACCCGGGATGGCGGCTTCGTGAGTGCTGCTGAAACCCCCGCTGCGCCGCAGTTTGTGCAGGGCATGGGCTTGTTTTCGGCGACGGCGATTGTGATGGGCTCGATGATCGGGTCAGGCATCTTTATCGTGTCGGCCGATATGTCGCGGGTGGTGGGGTCGCCGGCGCTGTTGATTGCGGCGTGGCTGGTGACGGCGGCGATGACGATTATCGGGGCCCTAAGCTATGGCGAGCTGGCGGCAATGATGCCGAAGGCAGGCGGCCAGTATGTGTATCTGCGCGAGGCGCTTGGGCCGCTCTGGGGATTTCTGTATGGGTGGACGCTGTTCCTGGTGATTCAAACTGGCACCATCGCTGCGGTTGGCGTCGCGTTTGGGAAGTTTCTCGGGGTGTTTCTACCGGGGATAAGCCAGACGAACTGGTTTTGGCATGTGGGCTCCGGAAACATCGGGTTGAACACGGCGAACCTTGCGGCCATCGTGATTATCACGCTGCTGACGGTGCTGAATACGCTGGGGGTCCGGCTCGGCGCGGCGGTGCAGAACGTGTTTACGTCGGCGAAGGTGCTGGCGCTGCTGGCGGTGGTACTGGTCGGCGTATTTGCCAGGAATGCGGCGGCAGTAACAGCCAACTTTGGTGCGGGATGGCATAAATTCTGGGCGGGTGCTGGATGGCACGATCTGCATGCCGTGCAGATAGGGGTGGGTGGCCCGACGAGCTACGTGGGGCTGCTGACGATTGTGGCCGTAGTGCAGGTGGGCTCGCTGTTTTCTTCTGATGCGTGGAACAACGTGACGTTTACTGCGGGGGAGATTCGGAACCCGCGCCGAAATCTGCCCTTGTCGCTGGCCATCGGGACGGGTGTGGTGCTGCTGCTGTATGTGCTTTGCAACTTTGTTTACCTGAGCGTGCTGCCGCTGGCCGGTGATCCAAATGCGGCAACGATTACGGGGCGGGGCATCTCGTTTGCCGCGCAGGACCGTGTAGCTACGGCGGTGATGGAGAGTGCGTTCGGTGCTGCCGGCGCGAAGCTGATGGCGGCCGCGATCCTTGTTTCCACTTTCGGCTGCGTGAATGGGATGCTGCTGGCCGGGGCGCGCGTGTACTACGCGATGAGCCAGGACGGGCTGTTCTTCAAGGCTGTTGGAAAGCTGAGCGCGCGGTCGAAGACGCCCGTCAATTCGCTGTGGGTGCAGTGGGGGTGGACGTGCCTGCTGTGCCTGAGTGGGAGCTACGGGCAGCTGCTTGATTACGTGATCTTCGCGGTGTTGATCTTCTACATCCTGACCATTGCCGGGCTGTTTGTTCTGCGCCGGACGCGGCCGGATGCGGTGCGACCGTATAAGGCCCTTGGCTACCCTGTGATGCCGGCGCTGTATATCGTCATGGCAGCGTGGATTTGTGTTGTACTCTTGCGGTACAAACCACAATACACGTGGCCGGGGCTGATCATCGTGCTGCTTGGCGTACCGGCGTACCTGTTGTGGACCAAGCGGTTGAGCGCGGACGCACTAGCTGTTTAGAACCTGGAGATGAAACGCGCATGGGAAATCTGTTTGCCAAGAAGTCGCTGAACGCCATGATGGCCGAGGCCAACGAGAAAGGCGCCGATACGCTGGAGCGGGTGCTGGGACCGGTGCAGCTGACAGCGCTGGGGATCGGCGCGGTGATCGGGGCCGGCATCTTCGTGCTGAGCGGGTTGGGGGCCAGGACGGCGGGGCCGAGCCTGATGCTATCGTTCGTGCTGAGTGGCCTGGGCTGCGCCTTTGCGGGGCTCTGCTATGCGGAGTTCGCGGCCATGATTCCGCTGGCAGGCAGCGCGTACACCTATGCGTATGCGACGCTCGGCGAGTTGATTGCGTGGATTATCGGCTGGGACCTGACGCTTGAGTATGCAATGGGCGCGAGCACGGTGAGCTCGGGCTGGTCGAATAACTTCGTCGAAGTGCTGAACATCTTCCACCTGAAGTTTCCGCTGTGGCTGGCGTATGACCACTGGACGGGGCTGCGGCTGGCGACGGACACTGTGGCGCGACAAATGGTGGTGAGCGCGCATCCTGGGATCGTTCCGGGTTCGGGGCCGTTTACTGATGCGCTGCTGGCAATGAAGGAGTCAGGATCGGCGGAGCTTGCGATGCGGGCACACGCGCTGCTGGATGCTCCCCGAATCTTCGGGGTGGAGATCGGGGTCAACGTTCCGGCGTTCCTGATCGCGCTGGTGATTACGGCGATCCTGGTGGTCGGAATCAAGGAGAGCGCGAAGTTCAACGCGACGATCGTGGCGGTGAAGGTGGGGATCGTGCTGTTCGTGCTGGCGCTGGGATCGCACTATATAACGCGCGGCAACTGGGGGACGGACTGGCATACCTTTGCGCCGTTCGGGGTGAGCGGCATCGGGCTCGCAGCAGGGCTGGTGTTCTTCTCCTACATCGGGTTCGACGCCGTGTCGACGACCGCGCAGGAGGCGAAGAATCCGCAGCGGGACCTGCCGATCGGCATCATCGTGTCGCTGTCGATCTGCACGCTGCTGTACATCGGCATAGCGGCGGTGCTGACGGGGATGGTGCCGTGGCGACTGGTGAACATCGAGGCGCCGATCTCGCGGGCGTTTCTCGACCATGGACTGGGCTGGGCGTCGAACATCATCACGATCGGTGCCTTGGCCGGGCTGACCAGCGTGATGCTGGTGATGCTGCTGGGGCAAAGCCGCGTGCTGTATGCGATGGCGCATGACGGCCTGCTGCCGCAGAAGTTCTTCGGCGACATTCATCCGAAGTTTCGGACGCCTTGGAAGGGAACCATTCTGGCGGGCTGCCTGGCGGCGGTGGTGGGCAGTGTGACGCCGATCGACGACATCGGCAAGATGGTGAATATTGGAACACTGCTGGCGTTTGTGATTGTGTGTATCGCGATTATTGTGCTGCGCAGGACGGACCCGGGCCGCAGCCGGCCGTTTCGGACGCCGTTAGTTCCGATGGTGCCGATCCTGGGCATCCTGTTCAACGGGTACATGATGTACAAGCTGGGGATGTGGAACTGGATTCGGCTGATCGTGTGGCTGGTGATCGGGCTGGTGGTGTACTTCACCTATAGCCGGAAGCACAGCAAGCTGCAGCAGGGCGTAGAAGTCGCTGGGGACTAGGTTTTTTTTGGGGCAGCCCCCGTGCATCGTTCTAATGAACGGCGGTGGAGGCCCGGTGCAAGTGCGAGGCTAAGGCCGTGGTGGATTGACTGCCTCCACCCACTGAACTCTTCTCCGGAAGGACCGGTAAGGTAACCGGATCGATGCTCTCCGGATCGTCGCGAAGCCGGATGTAGAACGTGCCATTGCCCGCGGGATGCGGCATGGGTACGGTGCCGCCGACGAAGCCCTCGGGGATCGGGTCCGGGTTGGTGAAGGCGGGATCGATTGAAATCGAGTCGAGCAGGTAAAGATTCGTACCGGCGAGGGTGCAGGGCTTGGTGGCGTCGGCTCCGCAGTGCAGGTCTTTGAGCGCGGGGACGCGGACCAGGGTGGCGAGGGGGAGCCAGTTACCGGCGACCCCATCCGGCGAGACTGGACGCAGGCGTAGCGGGCCGAAAGCGGAGGTGCCGAAGGTCTTGAGCGGATCAAAGATAGCGAGCAGGGTGTGCGGATTCTGCAAGACGAGTGTGCCCTCGGCAACGCTGAGGCTGGTGTGAAGTGATTCGTCTGCGTTGGCAATTTCGATCTTGCCGTTGCGGGAAAAAATGGCCGCAGATTTCAGAGAGAAGGTGATCTCTTGATCGACCGGCAGATCATCTTGATTCGCGAACTGGATCGGTGATTTTGCAGGCAGGGCAATGTTCTTGTTGAGCAGCGTGACGGTGGGGCGCTCAGGCGCGATGGTGACTGGAATGGTAAGGACGCGGCCATCCTTGAGGGTAACGCTGGCGGTGAGTTTATCGCTGGGCTTGAGTCCCGGGGCGGGCGTTCCGGCGGGAAGATTGAGCTGAAGTGATGTAGTGCTGACATCATGCGAGTTCGGCTCCGCAGGCGCGGGAAGGAAAGTCGCTTTCTCGATCGCGAGCTGCTTGACCTGGTTGAGGCTGACGCCGGTGAGTGTGGCGAAGGTGTCGCCGGCATGGAGCTGCAGGTCGGACAGCTTGGCGGGCTCGGAGAAGCTCTCGGCGGCCACCATGTCTGGCGTTGCTTCGCCAAACTGCTTGACGGAAAGGTGAAGTGCGCCCGGGTCGGCGGACTTGAGGGTGAGGGTGACGTCGACGTGGTCCGGGTTGGCGGCCTGCTTCCACTTGGTCTCCGCATCTTTGCCGCTAGACCCGTCGAGGGTAATCGCGTCAATGCAGGCGGTGCCGTTCGATGCCAGGCTCAGGTGGTTCTCGCGGCCTACGATAAGGTTGTCGGTAGTAGCGATCTTCCAGCCCTTGCCCGGAGTGTTCTGGAGGAGCAGGGTCGGGCCGGTGAAAGGGTCAAATCCCCAGAAGCCGCTGATCGTCCCCGTAATCGTGATGGAGCCAGGCGGAACGACTGGAATGGGCGGTGGCGGTGGACCGGGCGCAACGGCGACCGTCGCCGACGGTGGCTGGGGCGCGGTGGGCGTGTTGATTGCAGGTGCGGCAGTGCTGATGGGATCTTCAGGGAGCGTCTTGCGGGCCGGCGTTGGCGAGAAGACAAGGCCGCCCTGAAATGGATCGGCGGTAAGCGCGATGTCGGCCTTGGCGTCGCTATCCTTCAAGTGCAAGACCATGTCATGGGCAAAGGCAGTGGAGAAGACGAGCGGTGCGCCTTCGACCGGCAGCACGACGGAGGGCTTCAGGAGGCAGGTGACGAACTTCGGATCGGCCGGGCGTAGCGGCGGCGGAACGGCGGCCTGGATTGCCGGGAGGCCGATGACGATGACCGACTTCGGATTGTGGAACGACGGTGCGGTGTTGAGGCGCAGGTTGAGGTCGGAGTTTTCAGGGAAGGCAATGGCCGGGATGTACTGGTACTGGGCGGTGTGGAGGCTGCTGGTGAGGCGGACGAGGTCGACGATGGCGCCGACATAGGCGCTGTAGACACCGGCCCCGAAGGCCTGCGTATAGCTCGCCTGGTTGATAAGATCGGAGCCGGGGCCGTTGGTGAGCGTGGCGGCGAGGGTCTGGCCGTGGCCGTCATCGAGCAGCGTCTGCGTCCCGCTCTGGGTGAGGCAGTTGTACTGCAGGTCGACAGGCTGCTTGAAGCAGTCCGCGTTCGGCTTGAGGTTCAGGGTGCGGGCAAGCAGGGCGGAGTGCTCCTGGAGTGCCTTGGGGTCGGAGGGCGGTACTTGCTTCATGGCGGCGAGGTAGCGCTCGATGCGGCCCTGTTCGAAGCCGGCCTCGGCAAGATCCTGCGAGGCGCGAACGAAGATGCCGGGACGGCCGCGGACGGCGGAGCGGAGGGTGCTGAAGTCGCCGCCGGTCTCGGGTGCGAGAAAGGCGATGGCCTGCTGCGCCTCGGCGGGAACGGTGATGAAGACGCCCTCTTCGCGGACCCTCTTGTTCCAGGTCTCGATGCGGGTGAACCAGTCGTCGGGCGGCGGGTTGGTGGTTCCGCGGAGGAAGGCAACGACCAGGAGATAGTGGACGGACTGGGTAGGCGGGAGGTCGGGATGCACCCAGATCTTGTCACCGACCTCGAGATTCGGCACGGCGGCGATGGGCAGGGTTTTGCCGGCGCGGGTGACGCGGATCTCTACTTTGGGGCCAGTGAGATCGAAGCGGGCGTTGTCGGCGGCGAAGGTAGGCAGCGAGCCAAACAGAGGCAGAAACAGGGCAGCAAGGTGGAGCAGGTTGCGGCGAGTATAAGCCATACTGCTATTTTAGCTGGCGCAGTCCAGCCGAGGCTGGTCGCCCTGCTAGATTCGCATGCCTCATACAAAGAAGCCGCTGCTGACGGCAGCTCTCAGGTGCGGTTGGCGTGGCGGGGCGAGACATGATCGCTGGCGATGACGCCGTCGCGAATGGTGACGACGCGGTGGGCATACTCGGCGATGTCAGGCTCGTGCGTGACGAGGACGATGGTATTTCCCTTGGCGTGAAGGTCGTCCATAAGTGCCATGATCTCGTCGCCGGTCTTTGAGTCAAGGTTGCCGGTAGGCTCGTCGGCCAGGATGATCGAGGGGTGATTGACCAGGGCGCGGGCGATGGCGACACGCTGCCGCTGGCCGCCGGAGAGCTCATTCGGCTTGTGCATCATGCGGGAGCCGAGATTGACGGATTCCAACACCTCTTTGGCACGGGCGATGCGTTCGGCCGCGGGCGTGCCGTTGTAGATCAGCGGTAGCTCGACGTTGTGGAGCGAGGTGGCGCGAGCGAGCAGGTTGAACGTCTGGAAGACGAAGCCGATCTCCTTGTTGCGGATGCGGGCAAGCTCGTCGTCATTGAGCTCGGAGACGTCATGACCGTTGAGCCAGTACTTACCCTGCGATGGCGAGTCGAGACAGCCGATGAGGTTCATCAGCGTGGACTTTCCTGAGCCGGACGGACCCATGATGGCGACGTACTCGTTGTGCCGGATGCGGAGGTTGACGCCGCGGAGGGCGTGAACCTCCTGGTCGCCCATCTCGTAGGTCTTCCACAGATTGTCGGTGACGATGACGTCGCCCTCGCGGGGCCCGGCGACGTTAGTGCGGACAGGATCGAGGACAGCTTCTGGGGACATCCGACTCTCCGGGGTGCAACGCTTCCAGTTCCAAGAATAGTACGTTTGCGTCCCTAAAAGGTTCCGTCGTCGGGACGGACTTGCCCATTCGGCTACTTATCGTCGGTCGAGGTAGAAACTTCCACGGTATTGTCGACCTTGACGGGTGTGCCGCTCTTGAGGGTGCGGAGGACCTTGTAGCGGCCGGTGACGATCTCATCGCCCTCCTGGAGGCCGCTGAGTACCTCGATGTCAGTCGCACCGGTAACTCCGGTCGTAACTGGCGTAAAGATTGTCCGGAGCTTCTTACTCTGGTTCACAAGCAGGTAAACCCCCTGGGCAGGCTGCGCCTTGGAGTGGCTGGTGTCGACTGCGGCGGTGGTTGGCTGCTTGCCGTTGTTGGCGGCGAGCGTCTTCTCCGCGTCGACATCGCGCTGCACGAGCGCCTGGATCGGGATCGTGAGGGCATTCGGCTTATGAGCGGTGGTGATCTTGGCCGTAGCGGACAGGCCGGGGCGGAGGTCGTCCGAAGCCTGGTCGAGGGTGACAACGACCTTGAAGTCCTTCGCCTCCTCGGTGCCGGTCGTGCTTTGGGTCGTCGAGAGGCCGGTGGTCCGGAGCAGGGCCTGGTCGCCGACCTCGGTAACGTGGCCCTTGAAGATGCGTCCCGGCAGGGCATCGACGGTCACATCAACCGGCTGCTGCATGCGGACGTTGACGATGTCGGTCTCGT
>CAXTLS010000032.1:24286-45454 GCA_964245235.1 uncultured Acidobacteriaceae bacterium | reverse complement strand
CTTGACGATCTCGGCGCCGCCGTTGGCGGTGCGGGTCTCGAGTTCCTTGAGGCGCGTGGGCTCCATGAGCTCTGTAATGGGGATGCCGGCGACGGTTGAGTAGCGGGAGAGCGGGACCATGGTGTCGCCATGGCCGCCGAGGACGAAGGCGGTGACATTTTCGACCGAGACGTTGAGCTCTTCGGCGATGAAGGTGCGGAAGCGGGCGGAGTCGAGCACGCCGGCCATGCCGATGACGCGCTCGCGCGGGAAGCCGGAGTGGCGGAAGGCGGCCTGGGCCATGGCGTCGAGCGGGTTCGAGACGACGATGATGATGGTGTTGGGGGAGGCGGCGACGACCTTGGCCACGACGTCGGACATGATCTTCGCGTTGGTGTTGAGCAGGTCGTCACGGCTCATGCCGGGCTTGCGGGCTATGCCGGCGGTGATGACGACGATGTCGGAGTTGGTGGTGTCGGCGTAGTCGTTGGTGCCGATGATGTGGCAGTCGCGCTTCTCGATGGGCATGGCTTCGAGCAGGTCGAGGGCTTTGCCCTGGGGGACGCCTTCGATGACGTCGAGCAGGACGACGTCGGCGAGCTCCTTGGCGGCGATCCAGTGTGCCGCGGTTGCGCCTACGTTGCCTGATCCGACGATGGTGACTTTCTTGCGCATTGCTGTGGTTCTCCCTTGAATGAGCGCTCGTTCCGCCTTGCTGATGATACGTGGGCGCGGGTGGAGCGGGCCAGCAGCTGTTGGATGGTGCCGGGACATTGGTGGGGGCGCAGGTTGAATGCGGGGGTCCCTCACGCCGCGTTGCTCCGGAGGGTATGACGGGCGTTCGTGGCGGGGTTAGGTGTCGGACAGGAGAGGCTGGGGCTCTCCCCTGTCCGGTTCCGTCTATACGGATGGGTTAGAGGGCTGCTGCACCTGCCTCGGCGACTGCGTGGTCCTGCTTGCCGCTTCCGCCGCTTACGCCGATGGCGCCGACTACCTTGCCATCCTGCTTGATGGGGATGCCGCCGGCGAAGATCATGACCTTGCCGTCGTTCGAGGCGTGAATGCCGAAGAACTGATCGCCGGACTGCGAGTTGGTGCCGAGATCCTTGGTGGTGATGTCGAAGGCTCGCGAGGTCCAGGCCTTTTTCTGGGCGATGTCGATCGACCCGAGCCAGGCGTTTGCCATGCGCTCGAAGGCGATCAGGTTGCCGCCTTCATCGACTACGGCCACATTCATTGGTTGGCCAAGCTCTTCCGCCTTCTTCTCCGCGGCGGCGATGATGCGGCGCGCGTCTGCAAGCTGAATCATGAGTGTTCTCCTTAGATTGGAAGCCACGTGGCGGCTTCCGTCTTATAGTAGGCCCGCCGGATAGCGCGGAGCCAGAGGTTGGTGGTGAGGCGGAAATGCAGGTCCGACTGCGCCTCGCGCGGTAGGGCTGCGAGAAGCTTTGCTCAGGATGACAGAATCTGCGGAGAGATCAGCGGCTCACCCTGCTGATATGTTGATGCGACCTGGCGGTTACCTGGCGGGCTGCGCTGTGGAGCCTTCGAGGAAGAGGTAGCGGGCTCGCCGGGCGTCTGGTCTTGCGCCGGTGTCTGCGTCGAGGTGCATAACCTGCCATCCGCCGGCTGCGTCGTAGGGCGGCCACGGGGGCAGGCCAGCGCCGTTCGGATTGCCGAGTCGCGCGAAGTTGGTCCAGTACTGGCCCATTTGCTCGGAAAGCTTGCGGTCCTCGGGGCGCCATACTGCTCCCGGGCGGGAGTCCAGGGCGCCGAAGACATACTCGATATCATCCGAGTGAAAGGCGCCGAGGTTGGCTGCGTGGTTCTTGTCGCCTGGCGATCCAAGGTCGAAGAAGTAGCGGTAGACAGGCGCGCCGCCCGTCTCGACCTGGGCCTCAAGCCAGCGCCACGTGGTGTACGCGATGAACTTGTCGCCGGCATAGTCCGAGGCCGAGTTGAACGCTTCGTCGTCGGTGCCGGCGGGATAAACGGCCAGGAAATCCTGTGCTCGCGGGCCGTAGTCCTTGGTCGCCTGCACGGTAAAGCTCGCCATGTTCGCCCTGGGCGAGAGGACCCCGCCGCGACCCTCGTCGGAGTTCCAGCCGGCCATCATTGGGACATGGGCCTGCTTGCCAGCCTTGTAGATGTTCGGCACGGTATCGGGGAGGAAATAGCCATCGATGTCGGGGCTGAAGCGGGGCGGCGGTGGAGTGGTCTTCGCGGTGGCCGCTTTGACCAGGTCATCTGCGGAGACCTTTCGTAGGTCGGCGAGCTTTGTTGTACCGAAGGCAGACTGGGCAAACTGCGAATCCGTCAGCTCGCGCGCAGCCATCGTCTCGTAGCTCAGCCCGGTTCGACCAAAGGCTCCGCCGCTCTCGCCGATCGCCTTTGAGATGAGATCTTTCGACAGGGGCGAGGCCATCAGCGTACTAACCGCGAACGAGCCGGCGGACTCGCCGAAGATGGTCACGTTCTTTGGGTCGCCGCCGAACGCCGCGATGTTTTTCTTGACCCAGACCAGCGCTGCGACCTGATCCATGAGGCCGTAGTTCCCGGACGCGTGGTGCGCGGATTCGGCGGCGAGTTCCGGATGAACAAAGAAGCCGAAGATGCCGAGGCGGTAGTTCATCGAGACGATGACGACGTTGCGGTGGGCGAGGAACTGGCCGTCCTGCCGATTTTCGGAGGTGCCGCCGGTCACGAAGCCGCCGCCGTAAATCCAGACCATGACGGGCAGGCTTGATTTCCTTGCGCCGGCGGGAGCCCAGACGTTCAGGGTGAGGCAGTCCTCATTTGGGCCCGGGTCGTGAAAGACCATGTCGGCGTAGGAGCCTGACTGGACGCAGTGGGAACCGAAGTCCTTCGCCTCGCGGATGTCCTTCCAGGGTGCGGCGGGCTGGGGCGCCTTCCAGCGCAGATCACCGACCGGGGGTGCGGCGTAGGGGATCCCCTTGAACGCTCTCACGTTGCCGTCCGTCGTCAGAACTCCCAGAACGCTGCCCTTGTCGGTCTTGACCTTCAGCGGATCGGCTGCACGGGCGGAGCCTGCGAGCAGCCCGGCGCCTATGCCGGCGATTGACAGCATCTGGAAGATCTTCAATGAAATGTGAGCGGTGGTAAAAGGCATGACATTCTCCGGAGCCAACTTACCATATCGCTCAACCGCTCGCTGTCTACCCGCATCATAAGTAAGCCGGCGGCGTTGCGAGTGTGACGTGCCGAGACGGTCGCGCGTTGACCTGTCCGGTTGAGTTGGCATAAGGAACTACATGCAGGATGTGCTGAAAGATCAGAAGGCTGCCGATCATGCGATCGGTAACGGAGGCGAGCTGCACCAGTTTGCCGGCACCACCCACCCGAAGATGACGACCAACGTGGGTCAGGTTATCGCGGATGATGAAAATTCACTGAAGGCTACGGGCACGGATCGCCCCGGGCCGGTTCTCCTCGAGGACTTCGTACTTCGGGAGAAAATTCATCATTTTGACCATGAGCGGATTCCGGAGCGCGTTGTGCATGCACGCGGGATGGGGGCGCACGGGGTTTTCGAGTTGACCGAGTCGCTGGCCGAGTTCTCGAAGGCCGGAATCTTCAGCCGGGTCGGTGAGAAGACGCCACTCTTCGTACGTTTCTCGACTGTCGCGGGGAATGCCGGGTCACCTGATCTGGCGCGCGATGTGCGTGGTTTTGCCGTGAAGTTCTACACGCCTGAGGGGAATTGGGACTTGGTGGGGAACCATATCCCCGTGTTCTTCATCCAGGACGCGATCAAGTTTCCGGACCTGATCCATGCAGCGAAGCAGGAGCCGGATCGCGGCTTTCCACAGGCACAGACCGCGCATGACACCTTCTGGGACTATGCGTCGCTATCACCCGAGTCGACGCACATGCTGATGTGGATCATGTCGGACCGGGCGATTCCGCGTTCGCTGCGGAATATTGAGGGCTTCGGCGTTCATACGTTCCGGCTGATCAACGAGGCGGGGAAGACGACGTATGTGAAGTTTCACTGGCGGCCAGTAGCGGGGCTTCAGTCCGTGATCTGGGATGAAGCGGTGAAGATCAATGGCGCTGATCCGGACTATCACCGGCGGGATCTGTGGAACTCGATCGATGAGGGTAAGTTCCCGGAGTGGGAGCTTGCAGTGCAGCTGTTTGATGAGGAGTTCGTCAACAAATTCGAGTTTGATGTGCTTGATGCGACGAAGCTGATTCCTGAGGAGCAGGTTCCGCTGCGGGTGATCGGGAAGATGACGCTGAATCGAAACGTCATCAACTACTTTTCGGAGACGGAGCAGATCGCCTTCAATACGACGAACGTTGTTCCGGGGATCGACTTTACCAATGATCCTTTGCTGCAGGGGCGGAACTTCTCGTACCTGGACACGCAGCTGACGCGGCTGGGCTCGGTCAACTTTGCCGAGCTGCCGGTGAACGCGCCGCGCTGCCCGGTGATGAACTTCCAGCGCGATGCGCACATGCAGATGCGTATTCCGAATGGTCGCGTCTCGTATTCGCCGAGCTCGCTTGATGCGGAGACAGAGCGGGTTGATCCGCATGCGGGCTACAAGACTGCGACCGAGAGGGTGGAGGGCGACAAGCTGCGGGTTCGGCCCGCGTCGTTTGCGGACCACTTCAGCCAAGCGCTGCAGTTTTTTAATTCGCAGACGGAGCCGGAGCAGAACCACATCATCTCCGCCTTCATCTTCGAGCTGAGCAAGGTTGAGACGAAAGCGGTGCGGGAGCGCGTGGTTGGCCAACTGGCGAATGTAGATAAGACGATTGCGGATCGGGTCGCAACCGGGCTCGGACTGCAGGGCGAAGTACGGAAGATTCCGACGAGCGTACCCGCCCGCACGGACCTGCCTGCGTCGCCGATGCTGAGCATTATCAAGAAGGCGAAGCATACCCTTGAGGGGCGCATCGTGGGCTGCCTGATCGCTGACGGGACGGATGCCAATACGGTGCTGATGCTGGAGACGGAGCTGGCCAAGGTGGGTGCCGAGTTGAAGGTGATTGCGCCGAAGATTGGCGGGGCGATGGCTGCGGACGGCTCGATGATCGAGGCGGACTTTCAGCTTGCCGGTGGGCCGTCGGTGCTGTTCGATGCGGTGGTTGTGGCACTTTCGGAGGCGGGCGGTACGCTGCTTGCTGAAGAGGCGGCGGCTGTGGCGTTCGTTCATGACGCGTTCAGTCATTTGAAGGTGATTGGAGCGACGGCCGGCGCGCAGGCGTTGCTGGATAAGGCCGGGGTGGTTGCGGATGAGGGCGTGGTTTCGGTGGCGGACGGCGGGTCGTCGGAGACCTTCCTTACGACTGCTGCCCAAGGTCGTATCTGGGATCGTGAGCCTTCGGTGCGTACGATCTTCTAAGCGGGGTAGTAGCGGGCCTGAGCCCCATCGTTTTCGCAGCAGGTTGCGGAGCGATGGGGCTTTTCAGGTTAGGGCGACCGTTCCACCGGAGCAGTGACGGCTAGAATGTGAATTGATGATTGATCTTGGGTATGTGCGGGCGAACCTGGGCCTGGTGGAAGCGAAGCTGCGGGCGCGGGCAACTGATCCTGCGGTGCTGTTGAAGGACTTTGCGGAGATCGACCGGGAGCGGCGCGAGGCAATTACCGAGGCGGAGACGCTGAAGGCTGAACGGAATCGGCTGACGGAGCAGATTGCCGGCCTGCGGCGCGCGGGCGGGGATGCTGCGGCGCTGGCGGAAGAGACAAGGGCGCTGAAGCTGCGCGGTGAGGGGTTGGAGCTTGCGGCGGCGACGGCAAATGAGCGGCTGCGGGGGATCATGCAGGGCTTGCCGAACCTGCCCGCAGATGATGTGCCGGTGGGGAAGAGTGAACAGGACAACGTTGCGGTGAAGACATGGGGGACAGTGCCGGAGTCCGCGTTTCCAGCGAAGGCGCACTGGGAGATCGGCGAGACGCTGGGGATTCTGGATTTTGAGCGGGCCGCGAAGGTTTCGGGGTCGCGGTTCGTGGTGCACTTTGGGCATGGAGCGCGGCTGGAGCGGGCACTGGCAAACTTCATGATCGACCTGCATACGGGGGAGCACGGATACACGGAGGTGCTGCCGCCGAGCATCGTGAATTCGAAGAGCTTGTTTGGGACGGGGCAGCTGCCGAAGTTCGCGGAGGAGCTCTTTCACTGTGATGACAAGGGTCCGTACGAGGCGGGGAAGTACCAGGATAATGATCACTGGCTGATTCCTACGGCTGAGGTGCCGGTGACGAATCTGTATCGCGATGAGGTGCTGAGCGAGGCGGAGCTGCCGGTTTCGTTCTGTGCGTATACGCCTTGTTATCGGAGCGAGGCGGGGAGTTATGGGAAGGATGTGCGCGGCATGATTCGGCAGCACCAGTTTCAGAAGGTGGAGCTGGTGAAGTTCTGCCGGCCGGAGGATTCGGCAGCGGAGCATGAGCGGCTGACGCGGGATGCGGAGACGGTGCTCGAACGGCTGGGGCTACCGTATCGGCGGATGCTGCTGTGTACGGGCGATATGGGGTTTTCGGCCGCGAAGACGTATGACCTGGAGGTCTGGCTGCCGGGGCAGGGGCTGTATCGGGAGATCAGCTCGTGCTCGAACTTCGAGGCTTTCCAGGCGCGACGGGCGAATATCCGGTACAAGGCCGCCGGGCAGAAGAAGGCGGAGTTTCTGCATACGCTGAATGGCAGCGGACTGGCGATTGGGCGGACGTACCTGGCGGTGCTCGAGAACTACCAGCAGGCGGATGGCACGGTACGGGTACCTGAAGCGTTGATACCGTACATGGGTGGGGAGACGGTGATTGGCCGTCAGGCGGGGAAGAGGTAGCGGATGTTCAAGCTGTTGCGCGGGTATTTCTGGTGGACGTATGAGCGGGGCAGCCTGCACTACGACGTGATGGTGACGGTGATCCTGCTGTTCATCTTTCTTTCGCCGCGGTTTATCGATTACAAGGACAGGCCGGTGACGACGGTGGCTACGCACGCGAGCGAGGTGCTGGTGCGCGAGGCCGGGAGTGTCGGCAACAGCGCGCGCTTCCTGTACCAGATCCGGACGGAGGATATGGGTACGGTGAAGACGGATGCGGAGCGGCGGGAGGCGATCCTGCGGGTGGTGGAGCCGATCTCGGGCGAGGTGACGATTGAGAAGTACGAGCCGGTGACGGATGCTACAGGGCGGGTGATTGCGTATAACGCGTGGGTGTTGCGATAGGTTGGTAGTGAGTGAGGGTTTATGGGGCGGCTTCGGTTTCTTTTGGTGATGGTGATGGTGGCGGGTTTGGGTGCGGCGGCACAGGGACCGGCGCATCTGGCGGGAGTGCTGACGCAGATGGACGCAGCGAGCGCGCGGTTCCAATCGGCGGAGGCGGACTTTCAGTGGGATTTCTTCGAGCGGGTGACGCGGTCTACGTCAACGCAGACGGGAACGATCTTCTTTCAGCGAGAGAAGGATGGGGCTACCGAGATGGGCGCGAAGATGATGACGCCCGAGGTGAAGCTGCTGAGCTACAAGGATGGGCTGCTGCAAGTGCTTGATCCGAAGTCGAATACGCTGATCAAGATCTCGGCCCATGGGAACAATGCGCAGTACGAGAGCTTTCTGACGCTGGGCTTTGGCGGGAGCGGCCGGGATCTCGAGAGCAAGTGGACGATTACGGACCAGGGCATGGCGACGGTCGATGGGGTGTCGACGGCGAAGCTGGACCTGGTGTCGAAGGATGCCAATGTGCGGACGATGTTTACGCACGTAACGATCTGGGTTGATCCGAGCCGGGGCGTGCTGCTGCGGCAGGAGTTCTTTACGCCATCGGACGACAAGCGGACGGCGATCTACACGCATATCCGGTACAACCAGCGGGTGGAGAAGAAGCCGTACGAGATCAAGGCGAACTCGAAGACGAACGTGACGACGCGGTAGTCTTTGCAAATACTGCCGCTCCGAAGAGGAAGAGGATGGGGAAGAACTCGAGCGTGTAGCGCGGCTCGGAGTTATCGAGGGTGAGGAGCAGGGCCGAGCGGAGGAGGATCGAGGCGAGCATGGCCCAGGCGAGTGCGGTGTGGCCGTCCCAGCTGCGGCGATGCCAGAGGACGAGGCCGACTGCGGCCAGGGTAAGGTAGGCCAGGTTGAGGGCGGCGTAGGCGGTGGCGAAGGCGGTCTGCGCGGGGTGCTCGTGCCACTTCCACCATTCGAGCGAGATCTCGAGCATTTCGGCGCGGGGACGGAGGGCCATGTTGACGAGCCGGGCGACGGGCAGGGCTGCGTAGTAGCGAAGCGGGTTGGCGGCGATGCGGTCGAGGGCCAGGGCGTTGAAGCTGGCGTCCAGCTCGGGGGTGGCGTTCGAGGTCTCGTTGTAGTCGTTGAGCAGGGCCTCAGTCTGGGCGTGCTGCTGACTGGAGTCGAAGGCGCGGCTGGAAAGGTCGGCGATCTGGATGGGGGCGCCGTCGTAGTTCCAGTAGACATCTTCAGTTGAGCTGAAGTCGACGGCCCAGGTGCGGAACCAGCGATTGAAGCCGGGCGAGATCTTCTCGCCGGGATCGGTGGCGTAGCGCGGGGCCAGGGGTTGAAAGACGTGGAAGGTGTGGACGTTGCGGATGGTCCAGGGGATGAGTGGGAGCAGGGTGCAGCAGGCAACGGTGAGGACGGGGAGGATGGCGTGTAGGAAGCCGTTGGTGCGTCGTGTGGGTATTGCGTCCCCTCTTGGGGAGATGTACGGATTCCTGAGTGAGAGGCAGAGCATGGCGGGGAGGATGGCGGCGGCGAGCAGGCCCTGCTCGGGGCGGAGGAGGAGAGCGTAGGCGAGGGTAAGGGTGATGGTCCAGAGCCAGCGATTGAAGCCACGATCGGTGCGGCTCCAGCGTTCGAGGGCGTAGAAGGCGAGGGTGATGCAGGCGAGGGTGAGAGTTTCGCTGAGTGGGGCGGCGACGTAGCTCGCGGTGAAGGGGCAGAGGATGGCGAGCCAAAGGGCGGCGGTGCGGGCGCGAGAGCCGAAGAGGCGGCCGGCGAGACTGGCGATGAGCAGGCAAGAGAGCAGGTCGATGACTGCCTGTGCGTAGAGGACAGCGGTGTAGTTATCGGGACGAAAGAGACGGAAGCAGGCGGCCAGGAAAAGCGGGTAGCCGGGCAGGCGGATGAGGGTGGGCTGGGGGATGCCGGCGACCTGGACGAAGCCGTAGACGCCGTGCTGCATCCAGTTCTTCGCGATCTCGCCATAGACCAGCGTGTCGCCGGCGATGCGTGCAGCGTGGGCGATGAACCAGTGGCGCAGCAGGAAGCCGGCGAGCAGGGCTGCGAGGATCATGAGCCAATCTGGAATGGTTCGCCGGGGGAGAGGGTTCATCGTTTCGCATCATACTGTGTACCTTGCCGGGATGCGGGGCTCGTTGACTCTGGGGACAGTGCTGCATACGATTGCGGTAGTGAGACAAGCAGCAGGTTCCCGGCACTCCGACAGATGAGCGACCCCGTCTTTTACGACCCGCAACGAAAGCGCTGGAAGCGGCTGCGGCGGATCTTTGACGTGCTCGCGTTGCTGGGGCTGATCGTCGGGGCGCTGTTTGTGGTGGGGCTGCTCGAGATGAAGCCGCTGCCGGAGCTGCTGTTGCCGGCACAGAAGCGGAACTTCAGGACGCTGGCGAATCAGCCGGCGCCGGATCTCCGGTCGGGGAAGCTGCACCACTCGGCCCACCGGCGAACGGATCGGAAGCCATCGGATGTGCCGCTGAACTCGGGTGAGGGTCTGCGCGCCGCTTATTATGTTGAGGACGACCCGGCAAGCTACTCCTCGTTCAAGCAGCACGTGAAGCAGATCGACCTGCTGTTCCCGGAGTGGCTGCACGTGGTGACGCCGGATGGCTCGCTGACGGCGTACACGATCGACAACCGGCCGTATCCTGTGGTCGATGCGGCTGGGGTTCATCCCGTCGATCGCGAGAACAGGGTGGCGCGCGTCATCTCCGATGCGCATGAGGACACGGAAATCTTCCCGCTCGTCAACAACTACGATCCCACGGCAAACAGGTTCTTGCCAGGGATCGGCGACTTTCTGCAGAACCCGGCGGCGCGTCAGAACTTCGTCCACCAGATGGATGTCTTCCTGGCGAAGAATCCTAACTACCAGGGGCTCTCGCTGGATCTGGAAGAGATCCCGGATACGGCACAGCCGGGCTTCCAGGCGTTGATTGCGGAGCTGTATGCGGACTTTCATCCACGGAACCTGCGGCTTTATGTCAACACGCCGGTAGCTGATGATGACTTCAACCTGAAGTACATTGCCGACCACTCCGACGGCCTGCTGTTGATGAACTATGACGAGCACCAGACCGAGAGCGGGCCCGGACCGATAGCTTCGCAGGACTGGTTTGTCAACAACCTGAAAAACGTCATGAAGCTTGTGCCTAAAGAGAAGATCATCTGCTCGATCGGCAGCTATGGCTATGACTGGGTGACGGCATTGCCCGATGACGGTGCTCCTGCGAAGTTGAAAGGCAGGAAAAAGACGCCTGCGGTGCCGGGTAAGGTGCTGTACTCGCGTAACCTGTCGGCCCAGGAGGCGTGGCAGGCGGCGGCCGACTCGGAGTCGCAAATCGACCTGGATGACGACTCGCTCAACGTTCACTTTGCATATGACGATGACGATGCGCACCTGCGTCACCAGGTGTGGTTTCTGGATGCGGTGACGATTCTGAACCAGATGCGGGCGGCGCAGGCGTTGGGGCTGCAGACCTTCGCGCTCTGGCAGCTGGGGTCGGAAGATAACTCCCTCTGGAAGATCTGGGACAAGCCGGGTCATGCGGATCCAGCGAAGGATCTTGCCGATGTGGAGCCCGGGTACGATGTCGATACGGAGGGTAGCGGCGACATCCTGCGCGTAACCCGGAAGCCGCAGAACGGGCACCGCGTGATCACGATGGATGATGATGACGCGGTCCCGCTAGCTTCTCGCTCCGTGACGCAGGAGAAGATGGAGTCGTATCCGCTGTCGTACACGATTGACCAGTATGGGTACCAGCCGAAGAAGGTGGCGCTGACGTTCGACGATGGGCCTGACCCGACGTGGACGCCGCGCATCCTCGACATTCTGAAGAAATACAACGTTTCTGGTACGTTCTTCATGATCGGCGAAGAGGCGCAAGACAATGTCGGCGTGATGCGGCGGGCGTATCGCGAGGGCCACGAGATTGGCAATCACACCTACACGCACCCGGATATCAGCGAAATTTCGAACCGGGCCGTCGACTTGCAGTTGAACTTTACCGAGCGACTCTTCGCTGCGAAGCTTGGCGTACAGCCGCTTTACTTTCGGCCACCGTACTCGATTGACCAGGAGCCGGATACGAACGATCAGGCTGCGCCGGTTGACCGGATTGAGGGCCTCGGATACCTGATTGTCGGGAACAAGATCGATACGAACGATTGGGATGAACATCCGCGAAAGACGCCGCAGGAGATCACGGACAGCGTTTTCCAGCAGATGGCCTTGATGGATAGCCAGCCGTGGACACGGGGCTCGATCATCCTGCTGCACGACGGCGGCGGGGATCGTTCGGCCACCGTGGCAGCGCTTCCAGTATTAATCACGACGTTGCGTGCGCGAGGGTACCAGATCGTTCCCGTGTCGGAGCTGGTAGGCAAGACGCGGGCGGAGGTGATGCCGCAGTTGACGCAGCGGCAGCTCTGGCAGGCGCGGGTCGATTCGATCGCCTTCTTCTTTATCAGCTTCTTCAATCATTTTGTAATCGGCGTCTTCTTTGTCGGCGATGTGCTGATGAGCGCGCGGCTGATCATCATCGGGATCTTTGCGGTGATCGACCGCTTCCGCAAGCGGAAGAACTTCGCGAATCCGGACTATGAGCCGCGGGTGGCGGTGCTGATCCCGGCGTACAACGAAGAGAAGGTGATCGTTCGAACGATACGGTCGGTGATGATGTCGACTTACAAAAACATTCGGATCATCGTGATCGATGACGGATCGAAAGACCGGACGACTTCTGTAGCGCGCGACGCGTACCCGGCGGAAATCGCGTCGGGACGCCTGACGGTGCTGACCAAACCGAACGGTGGCAAAGCGGACGCGCTGAACTATGCGCTAGAACGAATTGATGAAGATTTATATGTCGGCATTGATGCGGACGGGGTGATCGCGCACGATGCGATCGCGAAGATGGTGCCGCACTTCGCGAACCCGAAGATTGGCGCGGTGGCGGGGAACGCGAAGGTTGGTAACCGCGTCAACCTGTGGACGCGGTGGCAGGCGCTGGAGTACATCACGAGCCAGAATTTTGAGCGACGGGCACTGGATCTCTTTGACGTGGTGATGGTGGTCCCGGGAGCGATCGGGGCGTGGCGTACGGAGCCGGTCCGGGCGGGAAACGGCTACCACACCAACACGGTGGCCGAGGACGCCGACCTGACGATGAACCTACTGGAGCAGGGTTACTCAGTGATCTACGAGGACCAGGCGCTAGCCTTTACCGAGGCGCCGGTGAACGCGGACGGGCTGATGCGACAGCGGTTCCGGTGGTCGTTTGGAATACTGCAGGCGATCTTCAAGCATCGCGGCGCCATCACGAAACACCGTGCCATGGGACTGTTTGCGCTGCCAAACATCCTGATCTTCCAGATCATGCTACCTCTGGTGTCGCCGCTGATCGACCTGATGTTTGTCTTTGGCGTGATCCACTACTTCATCGACAAACATTTTCACCCTGATACTGCTTCGTCAGCGGGCTTCTACAAGCTGCTGGGATTCTTCCTGGCGTTCCTGGTGATTGACTTCGCTGCATCGTCGCTGGCGTTTGCGCTGGAGCGAAAAAACCCGGCCAGTAAGGGCGATGTCTGGCTGCTCTTCCATATCTGGATCCAGCGGTTCACGTATCGGCAGGTGTTTTCAGTGGTGCTGTTCAAGACGGTCAAACGGGCAATTGATGGGAAGCCGTTTGCCTGGGACAAGCTGGACCGGACGGCCCAGATGTCGAAATCCACCGAGAAGATGATGCAGTAGGTGTGCGCTGAACCTCCGCAACTGCCGTGCGTTGGCCCTCCCCAGATGCAAGGTTGGCCTGATCGCTGGTAGGATCGTCGGGATTGACTGACCAGGGGGAGCGATGTCCTATAAAGCGGATCGCCGTAGCTTCATCATTGGGAGCGGCCTGACGGCGCTTGCTTCCACCAAGGCGTTTGGAGCGAACGACAAGCTGCGCGTGGGCGTGATTGGCGCCGGCGGCCGGATGCGGAATCTGCTCGACGCGGCAGATGTGCCTGGCGGTTACGAGATCGTCGCCGTGAGCGATGTGTATGCGCCCCACTGCGAGGCGGTCAAGACGCGATCGAACGGGCTCGCCACCTCGCATGTCGATTATCGCGAGGTGCTCAGTAACAAGGATATTGATGCGGTCCTGATTGCAACGCCGGATCACTGGCATGTGCGCATTGCCGTCGATGCGATTGCCGCCGGGAAGGACGTTTATCTCGAGAAGCCCGTCACGCACACGCTTGAGGAAGCTGCTCCCCTGGTGCATGCCGTTCGCTCGAGCAAGCAGATTCTGCAATGTGGCATGCAGCAGCGAAGCTGGAGTCACTTTCGCAACGCGGTGGACCTGATCCAGGGAGGAAGCCTTGGACGCGTGACGCAGGTGCGGACGTACTGGTGGCAGAACTACGGTGCGAGCGGCGGCTGGACAGCCGCGAAACCTATCGACGTGAGCCAGCTTGATTGGAAGCAATGGCTCGGCGGTACGCCGGATCAGCCGTTCAGTCTTGAGAAGTACAGCCGCTGGCGGTGGTACTGGAACTTTGGCGGCGGCGCGATGACCGACCTCTTCGCGCACTGGATCGACGTGGTTCATTGGGCGATGAAGAGCGACCAGCCGGTAATGGCACAGATGATCGGGGACAAATACGTCTTTGAGCAGTGGGATTGTCCGGACACGCTGCAAGCGGCGTTTCGCTACCCCGGTTTTGACGTCGTGTACGAGGGGATGATGAGCTCGTCGATCGATGACGGCGGCCTGGAGTTCCGCGGAACGGATGGGACGCTGAAGCTGACGCGCAGTGGCTTCAGCGTCTATCGCGAAGGGATAAAGAACGACCAGAATCCGGTGCTGGCAGAACACAGCTTCCGTGACGGGACAGTGACGCACATGGAGAACTTCTTTGCGTGCGTGAAGAGCCGCAAAGAGCCCAATGCGCCCGTCGAGACCGGAGTGGCGGCGGCGCGTGCCGGCCATATCGGAAACCTGGCGTATCATCGCGGCGGCCAGGTGGTGTGGCCTTTGAAGGCGTAGGCTGGCGTTGCCGGGAACGGGCATCGCCACCTCGGTCTTCGCTGTAGGATTGAGCTATGACGACTGCTGCCGATCTTTTTGCCTCGCTGCCTCCCTTTGAGAATGAAGTGTTCCTTGACTTTACCGATGCTGCCAACCGGCGTGCGATGGAGGCTGCGCTGAAGACCGGCGGCGAGCGTCTTGGGCGCGAGTACGACATGGTGATCGGCGGCCGGCGGTTGAAGACCGAGGGGAAGATCACGTCGGTAAATCCCGCAAGGCCGGCGCAGGTGATCGGGGTACATCAACGGGCGGAGGCGGAGCATGCGGAGGGTGCGGTGCAGGCGGCGCTGGCGGCGTTTCCCGGGTGGAGCCGCGTACCGGTTGTGAAGCGGGCCGGCCTGCTGCTGAAGGCTTCGGCGCTGATCCGGGAGCGGAAGTTTGAGTTCTGCGCGTGGCTTACGTTCGAGGTGGGCAAGAACTGGGCGGAGGCCGATGCGGATGTCGGCGAGACGATTGACTTCCTGGAGTTCTATGCGCGTGAGGCGCTGCGGCTGGATGGGACGTTGACGCCGATCCAGATGCCGGGCGAGCGGAATCGGCTACACTATGTGCCCCTGGGTATGGGTGCCGTGATTCCGCCGTGGAACTTTCCCTTCGCGATCATGGCGGGCATGACGGCAGCGGCGATTGTGTGCGGGAACACGGTGATCCTGAAGCCTTCGGTCGACGCGCCCACAGTGGCGGCGGAGTTCATGAAGCTGCTCGAGGAGGTTGGGCTGCCGGACGGTGTGGTGAACTTTTGCCCGGGGGAGGGACCCGGGTTTGGCAGTGCCATCGTGGCGCATCCACAGACCCGCTTTATCGCGTTTACCGGCTCAAAAGCGGTCGGGCTCGAGATCCATGAGAGCGCGGCGAAGACGCAGCCAGGGCAGATCTTCATCAAGCGAACGATTCTTGAGATGGGTGGCAAGGACGCCATCATCGTAGCGGCGGACTGTGATCTGGATGCTGCTGTGGAGGGAGTGGCGGCGAGTGCATTCGGCTTCAACGGCCAGAAGTGCTCGGCGTGCTCGCGGGCGATTGTGGATGCGGAGATCTACGATGCCTTCTGCGAGAAGCTGCAAGCGCGGGTCGATGACATCAAGGTGGGTGACCCGGTCGAGAATTTTGCAGCCGGGCCGGTGATCAGCGATAAGGCTTATCGAAGGGTGCTCGACTATCTCGAGATCGCGAAGAGCGAGGGGCGGGTGCTGAATGGTGGGAACGCTGTTGAGAAGGATGGTGGATACTATATTGCCCCAACGGTAATTGCGGATGTCGCTCCGGGGGCGCGGATCGCGCAGGAGGAGATCTTCGGGCCGGTGCTGGCGGTGATCCGGTCAAAGACGGTGGAGGAAGCGCTGGCTATTGCGAACAGCACGGAGTACGGGCTGACGGGCGCGATCTACTCGGGTTCCCGGGAGACGCTTGATCGGGCGAGCGAAGAGTTCCACGTCGGCAATTTATATCTGAACCGCAAGTGCACGGGGGCGATGGTCGGCGCACATCCGTTTGGCGGATTCAACATGAGCGGAACGGACTCAAAGGCTGGTGGGCCGGATTATCTGCTGCTGTTTACGCAGGGAAAGTCGGTGGCCGAGAAGGTAGGAAAGGGAACGCCGGCGGAAGAGACAGAAGAGGCTCGAATGGGAATCTGATCCCCACTCGAGCCTTCGTACTACGCGGGACATGTGCTGCAGACGGGTGAGTTTTAGGCAGTCTTCTTGTGGATGAGCATGCCTGCTTTTGCTGCGGCATCGGCGAGGATGCGGTGGTGCAGGGTGAAGAGGGCGAGTTCGAGGCGGTCGGAGACGCCGGTCTTGTCGTAGATGCCGCGCAGGTAGTTCTTGATGACCTGCTCCTTGGTGTTGAGCTGATTGGCGATGTCTTTGTTCTTGCAGCCCTGCACGATGAGGGCGACGATCTGCATCTCTTTGGGCGTGAGGCGGTCGCGGACCCGGGCGCCGACGGTATCGGCGGCGGTCATCGCGGTGATGTTCGAATGATGCACGTAGCGCTGTCCGCGGGCGACGCGGCGCAGGCAGTCCACAAGGTCTGATCCGCTGATGCTGCGGCAGACAATGCCGTCGAGACGCGATGCCAGATTTTCGGCGATCTCTTCCATGTTTTCGATCACAAGCACGCATCGGCTGCCGGCCGCCTGTGCGCGCGAGAGGATGAGCTCGGTATCGAGCAGCATGGTGGTTGAGAAGAGAACGATCACACTGCGATTCTGGTCGACAGCCGCGAGCAGCCGAGTGGCATCATCGCACTGTGCGACGATGCGCATGTCATCTTCGACTGCCAGTACGCGGGCTGCGCCAGATCGAAAGATAGCTTGGTTGTCCGCCAGTATGAGCCGATTCATGATGTTCATCTCCTGCGGTATAAGGTCTCCTGTCCGCAGTCACCTCATCGGCGGCTATTCGGGTGCTTCGTGGAAATGTCTACAATTCGTACAAGTCTAAAGTGCCCGGATAGTAATGAGTGTAAATGGTTTGGCAAGCAGCTGCGGTTTTGGACGATGTTGCCATTGGAGAAGAGGGTTTTTCGCCAGTGGAGCTTCAGGCGTAGCTCCGTGTATTCGCAGCGCACGTACCTCGCTCCTGCCGCGCAACGCACGTCGGTGCGGGATGATGGCTTCCCATGTTTCTGAAGCGTTACCCGACTCTCGGGACTCCAATAGCTAGGCAAGCTTAAGCACGATGAGCCATAGTAGAACGTATGCCTAAACCGATATTACTTGCGATCGACGACGACGCCAGTGTCCTGGAGGCGGTGGTTCAGGACCTGCGCCGCCACTACGGCCAGAACTACCGGATTATTCGCGCCATCTCTGGCGATTCCGCGCTTGAAACCTGCCGGCAGTTGCAGGAGCGCGGGGAAACGATTGCCCTCTTTCTTTCCGACCAGCGCATGCCGGGAATGAGTGGCGTTGAGTTTCTGCAACAGGCCATGGCGCTCTACCCGGATGCGAAGCGCGTGCTGCTGACCGCGTACGCCGATACCGAGGCGGCAATCCGCGCGATCAACGCCGCGAAGATTCACTATTACCTGAACAAGCCCTGGGATCCGCCGGAGGAAAAGCTCTACCCGGTGCTGGACGACCTGCTGGAGTCGTGGAAGCTGGGCTACCGGCCGGCGTACGAGGGTATCCAGGTCGTGGGCATGCGATGGTCTGCGGCCGACTACCAGGTGCGCGATTTTCTGGCGCGTCATCGTGTGGAATACAAGTGGCTGAGCCCGGAGCAAACGCCCGAAGCGCTGGAGCTTTTGAAGCGGAAGGGTATCGATGATTCGAAGATGCCGGTTGTACTGTTTGGGGACGGTACGGTGCTGTTGCAACCGACGGCGCAGGAGCTTGCGGCGAAGCTGAAGCTGCCAATGCAGGCCAAGCAGGAGTTCTACGATGTAGTCGTGATCGGCGCGGGACCGGCGGGTCTGGCGGCGGGCGTGTATGGGGCGTCGGAGGGGCTGCGGACGCTGATTATCGAAGGCGAGGCGGTCGGCGGCCAGGCGGGATCGAGCTCAAAGATCGAGAATTATCTTGGCTTTCCGCAGGGGCTTAGTGGCGAGGAGCTTGCCAAGCGTGCGTACCTGCAGGCGCAGCGGCTGGGTGCGGAGTTCCTCTCGCAGCGGGTCGCGTCGCTGCGGTGCGAGAACAATTATCACATCGTGAAGCTGGTGGATGACAAAGAGATTACCTGCCACGTGTGCCTGATCGCGACGGGCGTGTCGTACTGCAAGCTGGATATTCCCGGGGCAGAGAAGTTCTCGGGCGCCGGGATGTACTACGGTGCGGCGCTCAGCGAGACCAGGGATTGTGCCGAAGAAGAGATCTACATCGTCGGTGGCGCGAACTCCGCAGGCCAGGCTGCCATGCACTTCTCACGCTATGCGGCGAAGGTGCGCATGCTGGTGCGCGGGCCGTCGCTCGAGCGGAGCATGTCGAAATACCTGATCGACCAGATTGAAGCGACACCGAACATCGTGGTAGAAGCCGGAACGGAGGTCGTGAGCATGGGCGGCGATAAGCACCTGGAATGCCTAACGGTCCGTACGCCGAGCGGCGAGGAGCGGCGGCAGGCGAACTCTCTTTTCGTATTTATCGGAGCGGCGCCGAAGACCGACTGGCTGCCACAAACGATCGCTCTCGATAACAAGGGCTTTATACTCGCCGGGCCCGACCTGAAAGCCAAGGCGACGAAAGAGTGGACGCTCGATCGCGATCCCTATCTGCTTGAAACCAGCGTACCGGGTATCTTTGTTGCCGGCGATGTGCGCTTCAACTCGGTCAAACGATGCGCCTCCGCGGTTGGCGACGGGTCGATTGCGATTCAATTTGTACACCAGTACCTGGCAACCCTGTGATGAACGAAGTGCGTGAGACTATGAACGGAACTATGAACGCGCCCGGTAAGAAGCTCGGGCGCACGATCGATGAGGCGATGCTTGCCAAGCTGCACCAGGTGCCGATTCTAGCTTCGCTGGCCGATGAGAAGCTGGTGTGCCTTGAGAATGCAGACCAGGTGAGTTTGAAGGAAGGCGATGAGCTGGTGCATCAGGGGGAGCTGGCGCACTTCTTCTGGATACTGCTGGAGGGGGAGCTCCGGGCTACGCAGGTGGTTGGCGATGCCAGCGACACGAATAGCTATGTACTTTCACCTGGCGCGGCCTTCGGGGAGGTACCGCTGCTGGCCAATATTCCGAATGCCATCACCGTCTCCTCGATCGGAGGCTCTCATCTTCTGAGGCTTGATGAAGATGGCTTCTGGGGACTGATGACGGTGTGCCCGGAGGTACGGAGAGCAATCCTCGGCAATATGGCACTGCGCTTTCAGAAGATGCAGAGCATTGCCGTCCACCAGGAGAAGATGGCATCGCTGGGGACGCTTGCAGCCGGGCTGATGCATGAGCTGAACAACCCGGGAGCGGCGGCAAGGAGAGCGGCCTCGCAGCTTCGCGAGAACCTGATGCGGCTGCATATGCTCTCGGCCAAGTTCACGAGAATTGCGCTCACGCAGGAGCAGAAGGAGTGCATGCTGGAGTTGCAGGATCATGCGCTGGCCGCGAAGAAGCCGCTACGGATGAACTCGCTCGAGCAGAGCGACGCCGAAGAGGCTTTGGCGGAGTGGATGGAGACGGCAGACGTCGAGAATGCCTGGAAGCTGGCGCCTACGCTGGTTTCAATTGGCATCGACGAGACGGGTCTGCAGTGCGCGCGCGAAGAGTTTCCCGGGGTGATTTTTTCGGATGCGCTGAGCTGGCTGGAGGCGATGGTCTCGAGCATGCAGCTGGTGAATACGATCGAGGAGAGTATCGGCCGGGTGAGCGACCTGGTCCATGCGGTGAAGTCGTACGCCTATGAGGGCAAGGGCCAGCAGCAAAAGCTCGATGTAAACGACAGTATCTATGCAACCCTGATGATCCTCGGTCATAAGTTTCGCGAGAAGGAGATCGTTCTCGAGAAAAATTTTGCGGCTGATCTGCCGCTTCTGCACACATCCTGCTCGGGCCTAAACCAGATATGGACCAATCTCTTGGACAATGCGATTGATGCGGTCCCGCAGAGGGGGCGGATCAGGATCCGCACCTGGGCCGAGGTTGTTACGAAGAGCGACGGCAGCACCCAGAAGCTGATCGGCATCAGCGTCACGGATGATGGATCGGGGATCCCGGCTACATGTCAGCGGCAGATCTTTGATCCCTTCTATACGACCAAGCAGATGGGCGTGGGGACGGGTCTTGGACTAGGCATCGTGCACCGGATCGTGGAGCAGTTTGGCGGTCGGATTCTGTTCTCTTCGGAGCCGGGAAATACCGAATTTGTGGTGCGGCTTCCTAGCGGCAGTGCCTAGCTTCCGGACCGACATTTTGCGCACTTTAGTGCTTGGGGCGCGCAACTTCTTTCTTCGAAACATTCCAGATGACCTCGCGTTCGTATGAGTGGTTGCGCTGCCTGAAGAGGCGCAGACGAGGTAACTATGAAACTCATAAGAACAAAATTCTGGATGGTGTCGGTCGTTGCAGCAGCGACGATGTTTACGGCTGGTTGTGCGTCGCATACGTACTATGTTGCGGCCCCACCACCGCCGCCGCAGGGCCCACCGCCGCTGGTGTCTGAGGCCGAGCACAATGGCTTTCGCGCCGGTGTCGACGATGGTGCGCGTGATGCCTACAACGGCTTCGGGTACCGCCCGAAGCACGATCGCAACTTCCATGACACGCCCGGGTATGACCCGCGCTTTGGCCCGCTCGGTCCGTACCAGGGCTACTTCCGCAGCGCTTACCTGCGCGGGTATTCGAAAGGCTTCTATCACCAATAAGACTGGGGCATTCAAGTTGCTTCGGTTGATTAGCGCGGAGTGACTGGGGTCAGGATGCGACCGGAGGACGACCCTCGATGAAGTCAAGATCGCGCAGCTGCTTGCGGTCGATGTCGATGAGCGTGTCTGAGGATTTTGCGAGGTTCCACTCGCGCATGGCGCGGTCGCAGGTCGTCATGATCGTCGTCCGGTAGCGTGCTTCGAGATCGGAGTTGGCGAGGACCTTTAATACGCGCTCCACGTGATCGAAGGATCGGCTGTATGCGGCCACATCGACGGCCTGTGGTGACGCGGCGCGTTCTTCGACCAGGGTAATCTCGAGGCGCATCGGGGATGGGGGCGGCGACGGTTGAAAGCGGGTCGCGAAGACGCGAAACTTCATGGGTAAAGCGTACCACTCTCGCGGATTGCGGACAGCAGCGAGCGCGCGGTCTGGAGACCGTGGAGTGCCACACGCGATTGAGCAGGGAAGCTGATACAGGAGGGGCTTCCATCGTCAGTCTTAGGTAGAGACTGGACGGGTGAGCCATTGCCTTGCCAAGGGCGGCTGGGACAGATAGAGTTTCGCG
>CAXTLS010000032.1:0-24186 GCA_964245235.1 uncultured Acidobacteriaceae bacterium | reverse complement strand
TTCTGCTGAGCACACTTGTGAGACGTGCCTGGTTCGTAGAGCGGGGAGAACGGAATGACGGCGTATATCGGGGCATTGGACCAGGGAACGACGAGTACGCGGTTCATGGTCTTTGATCGGCTTGGGCGCGTGGTGTCGATGGCGCAGAAGGAGCACGAGCAGATTTACCCGGAGCCAGGCTGGGTAGAGCATGATGCGCTGGAGATCTGGCGGCGAGCTCTGGAGGTGATCGACGAGGCTTCCGAGGCACGCGGACTGAGGCCGAAGGATTTTGCAGCGATCGGCATTACGAATCAGCGCGAGACGGCAGTCGTCTGGAACCGGGAGACGGGGCTGCCGATCTACAACGCGCTGGTATGGCAGGATACGCGGGTAGCGGAGTATGTGACGCAGCTGGCGGCCGAGGGCGGGAAGGACCGCTTCCGCGCGAAGACCGGACTGCCGCTGACGACTTACTTCAGCGGGTTGAAGATACGCTGGTTGCTCGAGAACGTGAAGGGTGCGCGCGCGGATGCAGAGGCGGGCAGGCTGCTGTTCGGCAACATGGACGCGTACCTGATGTGGAATTTGACGGGTGGGGTAAACGGCGGGATCCATGTGACGGATGTGACGAACGCGAGCCGGACGCAGCTGATGAACTTGGCCACACTTAACTGGGATGAGGAGTTGCTGGCCGCGTTCAGTATCCCGCGGGTGATGCTGCCGGAGATTCGGTCGTCGAGTGAGATCTATGCCGAGATGAAGCGGACACACCTTGCCGGTGTGCCAATTGCGGGCATCCTGGGCGACCAGCACGCGGCGCTGGTGGGGCAGACATGCTTCCGGCCGGGCGAGGCGAAGAACACGTATGGGACCGGCTGCTTTCTGCTGCTGAATACGGGCGAGACGATGGTGACTTCAAAGCATGGTCTGCTGACGACGGTGGCCTACAAGTTTGGCGCGCAGCCGGCGGTGTATGCACTTGAGGGAAGCATCGCGATTACGGGGGCACTGGTTCAGTGGATTCGGGACAATCTCGGCCTGATCGAGAAGAGCGAAGAGATCGAGTTGCTGTCGAACACGGTGCGAGATAACGGTGGCGTGTACTTTGTGCCGGCGTTCTCGGGGCTGTATGCGCCGTACTGGAAGGACAGCGCGCGCGGAGTGATAACCGGGCTGACGCGGTACGCGAACAAGGGCCATATTGCCCGCGCGGCGCTTGAGGCGACGGCGTACCAGACGCGCGAGGTGGTGGAAGCAATGGAGGCCGATTCGAGGATCTCGCTGGAACAGCTGCGCACCGATGGGGGGATGGTGGCGAACGACCTGCTGATGCAGTTCCAGGCGGACATTCTGGACCGGACGGTGGTGCGGCCGCTGATGAAAGAGACGACAGCGCTCGGTGCGGCGTATGCGGCGGGACTGGCGGTCGGGTTCTACAAAGATACGGATGACCTGATCGCGAACTGGTCGATCGATCGGACGTGGAAGCCGCAGATGGAAGATGCACGGCGGGAGGAGCATTACCGGCAGTGGAAGAAGGCGGTGACACGCTCGTTCGACTGGGTGGACTAGGCTGCAGGTAGGATCATGATGCACACAAGATCTATAAAGGAGCACGAATGATTTCACCGTTCTTCGGCGAGTTGATGGGAACGTTCGTCGTCATCCTGCTGGGCGAAGGTGTGAGTGCCGGGGTGACCTTGAAGCGCTCCTACGCGGAAGGCGCGGGCTGGCTGGCCACTGCGGCCGGGTGGGGCTTTGCGGTCTTCTGTGGGGTGGTAACGGCCATTGCGTGTGGCAGTCCGGGAGCGCACCTGAATCCGGCGGTGACGATTGCTGTAGCGATCAAAACGGGCGATTTCAGCCATGTGGCCGGATTCATCGTAGCGCAGTTCCTGGGCGGGTTTGCAGGGGCGGTGATGGTTTGGCTGTTCTACATGCCGCACTGGGAACTCACGGCGGATGCGGCTCAGAAGCTGGGCGTTTTTTGTACGAGCCCGGCGATTCGGAGACCAGGCTGGAATCTTTTTTCGGAGATGACGGCGACTGCAGTGCTGCTGTTGGTGATCGGCTGTATCGGTGCGAAGACGTTTGCGCCAGCGGGACCTGCTCCGGGGTTGGCGCCGTACCTGGTGGGGATACTGGTGTGGTCGATCGGCCTGTCCCTGGGTGGCACAACAGCATATGCGATCAACCCGGCGCGTGATCTGGGTCCGCGGCTGGCGCATGCGCTGTTGCCGATTGCGGGCAAGGGCGGCTCGGACTGGGGTTACGCCTGGATACCGGTTGTGGGACCGGTATTGGGTGCGATCATCACCGGGCTGTTCCTCAAGTACTCTGGAATCTGATTGCAGCCGCTGGCGGCATCCAATGAGTGATGGAGAGCTGTTGATGACTCGGGCAGAGACGTTCGCGGCGTTCGATAACGAGTTTGACGTGCTGATCATCGGGGGTGGCGCGACTGGGCTCGGACTCGCGGTCGATGCGGTGACCCGGGGGTATAGCACGGCGCTGGTCGAGGCCGGGGACTTTGCCCAGGCTACGTCGAGCCGGGCGACCAAGCTCGTCCATGGCGGGGTGCGCTACCTGGCGAGCGGGCAGATCCACCTGGTGTATGAGGCCCTACGCGAACGGGCAGTGATGGTGCGCAACGCGCCGCACCTGGTGCATCCGCTGCCGTTTCTACTGCCGGCTTACCATGCGTGGGAGCTGCCGTATTACGGGATAGGCCTGTCGCTGTACGACATGTTGTCGGGCAAGGCTACGCTTGGACCGACGAAGATTCTCGGCAGGAAAGCAGCTCTTGAGCGGGTGCCGGGGCTGGCTACAAAGGGACTGAGCGGCGGGATTCTGTACCACGATGGGCAGTTCAACGATGCGCGGCTGGCGCTTGCACTGGCGCGGACCGCTGTGGATCATGGTGCGGTGGTAGCGAACTACACACGGTGTGTCCGACTGGTCCGTACGGGAGAGAAGGTGACGGGCGCCGTGGTGCGGGATGGGGAGACGGGCGCCGAGGCTACGGTGCGAGCGAAGGCCGTGATCAATGCGACGGGGATCTTTTCGGATGAGGTACGGCACCTGGACGAGCCGGGGCTGCCGAACCTTCTGACGGTCAGCCGAGGCTCGCACATCGTGGTGCGTGCGCAGATCCTGGGCGGCGATAACGCCATTATGGTGCCGAAAACCGATGACGGGCGCGTGATCTTCCTGATCCCGTGGCAGGGCCGGGTGGTGATCGGAACGACGGACCTGGCGGCCAAGATCGTGCAGATGGAGCCAGGCCATACCGCGGCCGAGATCGACTATCTACTGGAGCTGGCAAACCTTTACCTTGACCGGCCGATTGATCGGGACGACATCCTTTCGGTGTTTTCCGGATTGCGGCCGCTGGTGACGGGAAAAAGCTCAAAGACGTCGAAACTTTCGCGCGAGCACCATATTGATGCGTCGTCCCATGGTCTGATTACGGTGGCCGGAGGGAAGTGGACGACGTACCGGCGCATGGCGGAAGACACGCTCGACTTCGCCATCAAGCAGGGTTCGTTGGAGGCGCGCAAGTGCGTTTCGGCGGAGGTGAAGCTGCGCGGGGCGGTCGGAACGCCTTCGGCGGAGGACAGGTATCTACGGGAGTACGGGACGGACGCGGCGGCGGTTGAGGCGCTGGCTCTGGCCGATCCTGCGCTCACGGCAAAGATCGATGCGGCGCTGCCGTATACCTTTGCGGAGGTGGTGTACGGGGTGCGAGAAGAGATGGCGCGGACGGTTGAGGACGTTCTATCACGGCGCACGCGGGCGCTGCTGCTGGATGCCAAGGCGGCGCTGCGGGCGGCTCCTCGCGTGGCTGCGGTGATGGCCCGGGAGCTAGGGTACGGGAAAGACTGGGAAATGGGACAGGTAGGGGCTTTTGAGCAACTGGCGCGAAAGGATTACATGCTGGCGGAGGATAGCTTGTCCCCAGAAGCTGTGGGCAGGAGCTTCAATCGGGGCTAGAGCGTGGGCAGTTCTTCGTGTTCCGGCCACGATTGAACCGTGCTCAGCGTACTCAGCTTTACTTCTTCGGCGTGTACTCGTCCCGAAGGCGGGTCTGGCGGGTCTCCATGGGGATAGCCACGCCGCCAATGTAGACCTGCTTGACGGAGGTGCGGACGTCGAGCGGGTCGCCGTTGGCTATGACCACGTTCGCGGTCTTGCCGACGTCGAGTGAGCCGAGTTTGTCAGCCATGCCCCATATTTCAGCGGGGTTGATCGTGATGGCTTTCAGGGCTTCGTCGTAGGGAAGACCGAAGGCGACGGCGTATCCCGCGGCGTAGGGCAGATTGCGGTTGAACTCCACGCCATACGAGGCAAGGGCTATCTTGACACCGCGCTTCTGGAGTTCAGCAGGCAGGGAGTAGACGGCGTCGTAGCGCTCGTTCGGGCCGGGGAAGTCGTAAATCGGACCAATGATGACTGGGATTTTGTAGGCTGCGATCTTGTCGAGGATCTGCTGCGTGTGCGTGATGTGGTTAAGGATGACCTTCAGGTGGAACTCGTTCGCGAGCGCCATGGCGGTCTCGACATCGTAGCCCTCGTACGCACCGAGGACGACTGGCTTCGTACCGTTGAGGTAGGGGATCAGGGCTTCGTTGCGCAGATCGAACTTGCTCGACGGAGCTTTTTTGCCGGTACTGCTGGTGTCGGTTGAAGCGGTGTCGTCGGGCTTGGCTGATGCGGGCTTCTTGGCCGCGTCGGTCTTCTTCTGGAGGTACTCCTGGGCATCGAGGAGCGCCTGGCGGAGCTGCGAGATCTCTCCCATGCGCGTCGTCGGGAAGCGTCCGGCGGCGGTGGGACCTTCGCCGCGAGTGCGCTTGGGCTCCTGGCCGAAGTTCATGGCGAGGGCGACGTCCCTGGTGACGATCATCGTGTCGCGATCGCGGCCGGCGAGCTGGATGAAGATGTCCTGGCCGGGCATGGTGTCCGACGCCTCGGGCGCGACAATCGCATTGGTGACGCCGTTGAAGCGCGCAACAGGGATGCGCTCCGTCTCTGCGTGAAAGGCATCGTAGACGTGCATCTGCGGAAAGATCTCTTCGCTGGTTTCGACCAGGTCCGAGTTGACGCGGTCGGACTCCACTTCGACCAGGCCGAGGTTGGTCTCGGAATCGATCAAGCCGGGATAAACGGTCATGCCGGTAGCGTCGATCCTGACCGCGCCGGACGGAACTTTGACCGACGCTGCGGTACCGACGGCTACGATCTTGCCGTCCTGAAGAATTATGGTGCCGCGCTCGATGACGCCATGGGTGATCGTGAGCAGCCTGCCGCCGGTGATGGCTATCGGGGTGGAGTTCGGCGTGGTATCGACCATTCTTGCCTGGGCGTGCAGCAGGGCGGGTGCGAAGAGAGAGAGGGTGAGGGTCGAAATGAGGAGTCTGGTCAGCATCAGTTGCCACCTTCGTCGTCGTCCGAACCGCCAAAGCCGCCGGTGTGCATGACGCCGTTGAAGTGTGTCGTGCCGAGGCCCTGGAGGCTCGAATCAAAGAAGAGATCACCGTCGATGTAGACCTTCTCGGCGCGGGCATAGGTAGAGAGCGGGTCGACATTCCAGATGACCAGGTCAGCATCTTTACCGGTGTCAATGGACCCGACCTGATCCTGCACGCCGATGATCCATGCGGGATTGAGCGTGATCATGCGAAGCGCTTCTTCTTCGGTAGCGCCGCCGTAGTGGATCATCTTGCCGGCTTCCTGGTTGAGCCGGCGAACCTGGTCGTTGGAGTCGCTCTTGAGCGCGACGCGGACGCCCTCGTGCATGGACATAACGGCGTTCCAAGGAATGGCGTCCCAGGCCTCGTCCTTGAAGCCCCACCAGTCGGCGAACGTGGCAATGGCGGTGTCATCTTTCGCGATTGTGTCGCCGACTTTATACATCTCGAGGGCATGGTGGAAGGCGCGGATCTTGTAGCCGTACTCGTGCGCGATCGCCTCTTCGGTGAGGAACTCGTCGGCGCGGTAGCAGTGGATCTGGACGTAGAGCTTGCCGCGGAGGACGTCAGCCAGGGCCTCGAGCTTGAGGTCGCGATGCGGCGGCCGTACGTCCTTGTCGCCTTTAGCTACCTTGGCGTCGTAGTCGTCCCACTCCTGGCGGTAGACCTTCGCATCTTCAAAGGCCTGCCGCATGACCTCGAAGTTGCCCATCCTGGTTGACGGCAGCTGGTTGCGACCGCCGTAGACGCGCTTGGGGTTCTCGCCGCTGGCGAACTTGATGGAGCGCGGCGCGTTGGGGAAGAGCATGGCTTCGCGGGACAGGCCAAACTTGTTCTTGATGACGACTGCCTGGCCGCCGATCATGTTCGCTGAGCCGTGGAGGAGGAGCTCCGTGGTGACGCCGCCGGCGAGCGCCTGGTAGAGCGCCTTATCGCTGTTGTCGAAGGCATCGATCATCATCATGCTGGGCGTGACCGGGCTGGTGGCCTCGTTGACGTCGTTGCCGAGAGCGGAGTGGGAGTGGGGGTCGATGATGCCGGGTGTGACGAATTTGCCATTGGCGTCGACGATCGTCGCTCCGGCCGGGGCCGCGATCGTTGCGCCTACGCCGGCGATCTTACCGTTGTGTATCCAGACGCTGCCGTGCTCGATGGTGCCGTGGGTGACGGTCATGACCGTTGCGTTCTTTAGGACGAGATCGGGGACCGCCTGGCTGAGAGCAGGAAAGGCTAGCACCGTCGTCAGCAGAAGAGCGAATCCGAGATGCGGCGTGTGAGAGCTTGTCAGGACAGGCCTCCATGGAGCGGATACAGGGGTTTTGGAATAAGGGCGATAGTAGCAGAAGGCTTTACGGGACCGCTACTTGGGAGGCTAGAATGGGGCCACGATGAAGATTCTTGCTGAGAGTGCGCGTGGGTGCCGGCGAGGTCCGGCTGACTGGTTCACGGGTGCGGTATGGATCGATGAAGTGGTGGCGGGTGCAGCACCTTCGCGGATGAAGGCGAACCGTGTCACATTTGAACCGGGCGCCCGTACGGCATGGCATACGCACCCCATGGGACAGGCGTTGCACGTAGTCTCGGGCGTTGGGTCGATTCAACTGGCGGGTGGGCCGGTGCAGGAGATTCGGTCGGGCGATTCGGTGTGGATCGAAGCGGGCGAGGTGCACTGGCATGGCGGAGCGCCAGGTCGGACGATGGTGCACCTGGCGATGCAGGAGATGGACGCGAACAGTGTGGACGTCGTCTGGATGCAACAGGTTACGGACGCGGAGTACTCGGCGAGGTGATTGCGAGATTATTCCTCGCCGTTCTCTACGGGGGGATCGAGTATCTCGACGGTTTCTTTGAGGTCGAGGCATTCCTTGCGAACGGCCCGCAGTTCGGGGAGGATCTGGCCCAGGGGAATGGCGGCCGCGTCGGCTGAACCGAGGGCAAAGTAGGCGCTGCGGAAGAGCGGATAGAGGCGGTCGTAGCGGGCGACCTCTGCGGGCTGAGGCTGAAAGACCCGAAAAGGTGGGCAGAGGGCTTGCTGCGCGGCTTCGATCGAGGGGAAGTCGCCCGCGGCCAGGAAGGCGAAAATCGCTGATCCTAAACTGGTTACGTCGCCGTCTGGAACGAGAACGGGCTTGTTGAGGGCATTCGCATAGACCTGGTTGAGCTTGGCGTTGCGCTTGGGAATGCCGCCCCCGTTGATGACGCGGTTGATGGGGGCGCCGTTCTCCTCCATGCGCTCGAAGATGACGCGGGTGTGGAGGGCGGTGCCTTCGACGGCAGCGAAGAGCTCGTCGGCGGCGGTGTGGTAGAGATTCCAGCCGAAAGTTACACCGCCAAGCGCAGGATTGACCAGCACGGTGCGGTCGCCGTTATCCCAGGTGAGGCGGAGGAGGCCGGTCTGGCCGGCCTTGTAGTTGAGGATCTCGTCCGAAAGCTCGGCAACAGAACGATTTGCGCGCTTGGCGATGGCGGCAAAGATGTCCCCGACAGCGGACATGCCGGCCTCGATGCCGACCTCGCTGGGATATACGGAGCCGGGCACGACGCCGCAGACACCGGGCACGAGGGTCTGCTGATCGCTCATGCCGATGATGCAGGTGGACGTACCGATGACGTTGACGACATCGCCGAGGCGGATGTTGGCGCCGATGGCGTCCCAGTGGGCGTCGAAGGCGCCGGTCGGGATGGGAATGCCAGGATCGAGGCCCAGCCGGGCTGCCCACTCCTCGCTAAGGTGTCCCGCTAAATGATCTGAAGTCTGGTACTTACCGGATATTTTTTCGCGGACGCCAGCCAGCAGCGGGTCCACGCTGACCAGGAAATTTTCGGGGGGCAGTCCGCCCCAGCGAGGGTTCCACATCCATTTGTGGCCCATGGCGCAGATGCTGCGGGCTATGTCTGCGGGGTGTTTGACGCCGCACAGGGTGGCGGCGACCATGTCGCAGTGCTCGAGGGCGGTGACAAATCGGGGGCGGAGCTCGGGGTTGTTTCGGAGCCAGTGGAGGAGCTTCGACCAGCCCCATTCGGAGGAGTAGACGCCGCCGCACCAGTCGATCCCTTCGAAGTGCTGTGCGTGGGCGGCGCGGGTGATCTCGTCTGCCTCACGAGCGGCGCGGTGGTCGGCCCAGAGATAATACTCGCCGAGCGGGACGAGGCCCTCGCCGACCATGATGACGCTCGAACCTGTTGTATCTAAAGCGATTGCGCGGATCTCTGAACCCTGGATGCCACTGACTTCGATGGCTTCGTGCATGGCCCGGGTGAGGGCGTTCATCTGGTCGTCGTGGCTTTGGGTGGCGAGATTGGGGTCGCTGGCGGAGCGATGCAGGGGGTATTCGGCGGTGGCCATGCCGAGCTTTCCGCGCTCCTTATCGAAGATGGAGATGCGTACGCTGAGGGTTCCGAAGTCGACGCCTGCCACTATGCTCACGGTGTGTTTCCTGTCTCGGGAATCGTTTACTGAATGCCCCTTGGAGTGTAGCGCAGCGGGGTGGGGGTTGACAGATGGGTGGCTCGTGGAGGGCGCTGATTTCGGACCGGCGGAAAAAGTACTACAAATCTGTAGTTATAAAAAGGGCCATTGTAGCTACAGATTTGTAGTACTATAACTACAGTTTTGTAGCTACAGAAGTGTGCTTTGTAGTTACGGGTTTGTAGTACGGGATTTGGGTTGGTTTGGGGTGAAGATTGGGGTGGTGGCTCGGGATGGTGCTGTGAGTGCTTTCGTTCTGGATGACAATTTGTGGGTGGGAGGAGAACAGGCAACGGCAAGGGCGGAATGCGGGGATCCCGACGCCTCGCTCTGGATGACAGGGTCCTGGGGGCAGGGAGAAGAGAGGCAACAGCAAGGCGAGACGGGTCCGGGTTGTTGTAGGGAGGATCCCACCCTTCCGCGAGGAGACTGCGGAAGGATGGGGCACCCGGTCTTGGTTAGCTTTCTAGTTGACGCTCGGGTCTTCGATTACGGCTGTGCTGAGATAGCTGGGTGGGGTTAGTTGAGGTGGAGGGTGGTGGTTTGGGGGAGGTTGCGGGAGGACGTGCCTACGCTGACCTGGTAGTCGCCGGGGAGGAGGGTGAAGGCGTCTTTGGCGGGGTCGAAGATGGACATGTAGAGGGCGGGCAGGGGAAGGGTGATGGGGCGCGATTGGCCGGGAGCGAGTGTGGTGCGGGTGAAGGCTACGAGGCGCTTGTAGCTCTCGTTGGCGCCGGGTGGGAGGGCGACGTAGACCTGGGCGATCTCGGTGCCGGGGCGCTGGCCGGTGTTGGTTACGGTGAAGGTGACGGTGCGTGCGCGAGCGTTGACCTTCACGTTGGTCTCGGTGAAGGTGGTATAGCTGAGGCCGAAGCCGAAGGGGAAGAGCGGATCTTTGTGCTCGGCGTCGAACCACTTGTAGCCGACCTTGGCACCTTCGGTGTAGGTGAGGTCAAACTGGGTAAGGTGCTTCTCTTCTTCGCCACCGGCGGCCTTCTCACCTGCGGCGCGGGGCCGGGTGCGGCGTTCGAGATCCATGCCGGGGACCTCGGGGTGGGGTAGCTGGGAGTCATCTTTGGCGAAGGTAACGGGGAGCTTGCCGGAGGGGTTGACGTCGCCGAAGAGGATGTTGGCGAGGGCCTGGGCGCCGCCGATGCCGGGGTACCAGACTTCGACGATGCCTTTGACCTGGTTGGCCCAGGGCATGGAGACGGGGCCGCCGGTCTCGAGGACGACGATGGTATTGGGGTTGGCCTTGGCGACGGCTTCGACGAGGGCGTCCTGGTTGTCGGGCAGCGAGAGGGTGGGTGCGTCGAAGCCTTCGTGCATGTACTGGGTGACGAATACGATGGCCACGGCGGCGGACTTCGCGGCGCTGACGGCGGAGGCGATGTTGGCTCCAGAGTTATAGAGGACGCTGCGGCCGGTGGCTTTGGCGCTGATGTATTTGAGCGGCGATGAAGGGAAGTAGACGGGGACCCCCCACTTGGAGCCGCCGGGCTCGGGGTTGACGGCGTTGCCGCCGGGGGCGTCGACCTGGGCGGAGCCGCCGCCGGAGAGGACGCCGACATCGGCGTGGGAGCCGATGAGGACGATCGCACCGCTGCCGGCCGGCTTGAGGGGCAAGACGCCGGCTTCGTTGCGGAGAAGGACGATGCTCTCCTCGGCGATGTGCTGGGCGTCTTCGAGGCCCTTGAAGGGATCGACGACGGTGCGGACGGGTGGGTCGTCGATGATGCCGGCGGCGAACATGCTTGTGAGAATGCGGCGGTTCATGTCATCGAGGCGGGCGAGCGGGACCTGGCCGGCCTCGATCGCTTCCTTGAGTCTGGTGCTCAGGTAGGGGTCGTCGCCGGGCATGTTTTGATCGAGGCCGGCCATGACGGCTTTGACGGTGGAGTGGGTGGCTCCCCAGTCGGAGAGGACGAAGCCCTTGAAGTTGAAGTCCTTTTTGAGGACTTGATTGAGAAGGTAGTCGTTCTCGCAGGCGTAGTCGTTGTTGATGAGGTTGTAGGAGCACATGACACCGGAGGGGTTGCTGATGCCAATGGCGATCTGGAAGGCGAGGAGGTCGGACTCGCGCATGGCTTTTTTGTCGATGAGGACGTTGACGACGTTGCGGCCGGTCTCCTGATCGTTCATGGCGTAGTGCTTGATGTCGGACATGATGTGCTGGGCGGCGAGGCCCTTCATGAGGGTGCCGGTCATGGTGCCGGCGAGGACGGGATCTTCGCCGGCGTACTCGAAGTTGCGGCCGTTGCGGGGCTCGCGGGTGATGTTGACACCGCCGCCGATGGACATGTTGAAGCCCTGCTGGCGGAGTTCGCGGCCGATGACGGAGCCGTAGAGGAAGGCGCCGTCGGGGTCCCACGAGGAGGCGGCGCCGAGGGCAGAGGGGAGCAGGGTGGCGTAGCGGCTCTGGTAGGCGGCCATGCGGATGCCGACGGCGGAGTCGGCTTCGTTGATGTCGGGGATGCCGAGGCGGTCGATGCCGTTGAGGAAACCGGCGCCGAAGTTGGAGCGGGCGGGAACGGGGGCGGGCGGGATGAGAACGCCCCAGCCGGTGCCGTTGACGAGCTGCAACTTCTCGTCGAGGGTCATCTGCTTGACGACCATGTCGGCGCGCTGGCTGGGGGTGAGGGCGCGGCCGGCGGCGGTCATCCAGGGGAGTTTGGAGATCTCGGCCGGGGACTGTGCGAGGAGCGGACCGGCGAAGAGGGTGAGGAGGATGGCGGTGGCGGTGCGGGTGGCGGGCATGGTTCTCCTGAGGCTTCGCTTGAGCGTAGAGGAGTTTGTGGCGTTTGACTAGTTTGTGGCATAGTATCGGCGGTTTGCCTGGGAAGGACGGTAGACGCGGGTTCCCTTCGGGAAGGAAAGAAAGGCAAGGGCCAAAGCGAATGCTGCGAGAATGGTGTCGGAAAGGTGGCGTATGAGCGAGAAAGAGAAGATGCTGCGGGGGGACTTGTATAACGCGAAGGATCCGGAGCTGGCGGCGGAGCGGAAGCGGGCGGAGGAGCTGGTGCTGCGGCACCGTCTGACGGGCGATCCGGCTGTGCTGGCGGAGCTGCTGGGAGCGATGGGTGCCGGGGTGGAGGTGCGGGCGCCGTTCTATTGCGACTACGGGTACAACATCGTAATGGGCGATGGCGTGTTCCTGAACTTCGGCTGCGTGCTGCTGGATGTTTGCCGGATCGTGATTGGCGACGGGACGCAGATTGGGCCGGCGGTGCAGATCTATGCGGCGGATCATCCGCGTGATCCGGAGGTGCGGCGGAGCGGGCTTGAGAACGGGCGGCAGGTGACGATCGGGCGGAACGTCTGGATCGGCGGCGGAGCGATCATGCTGCCGGGGATCACGGTGGGCGACGACGCGGTGATTGGTGCGGGCAGCGTGGTGACGCGGGACGTGGCGGCGGGAGCGACGGTGGTGGGTAATCCGGCGTGCACACGGGTTCGCTCGAGCGTGGAGCTGCGATGACGGCGGACGAGGTGAAGGAGCTGCTGGGGCTGGCGCCGCATCCGCGTGAAGGCGGGTGGTTCGTGCGGACGTATGAGGCGGCGGAGTCGCTGCCGGCCGAGGCCTTCAAGGACGGGCGGTACGCGGGGGCGCGACGGACGGGGACGGCTATCTACTATCTGCTGGAGCCGGAGACATTCAGCGAGATGCATCGGCTGCAGTCGGATGAGGTGTTTCACTTCTACATGGGGGATGCTGTGGAGATGCTGCAGCTGCTGCCGGATGGGAGCGGGCGCGTGGTGTGGCTGGGGGTAGATCTTGAGGCTGGGGAACGCCCGCAGGTGGTGGTGGAGCGCGGGGTGTGGCAGGGGTCGCGGCTGAAGGCCGGGGGGAGCTGGGCGCTGCTGGGGTGCTCGGTGAGTCCGGGGTTTGAGTTTGACGACTATGAGGAGGGGCGGCGGGAGGAGCTTCGTGCGCGGTGGCCGGAGTTCGCCGGGAAGATTGCAGAGCTTACGCGGGGGTGAGCGGCGGGCTTGCTTGTGGATTGGCGCTAAGTAGCTTAGACTGATAGTTGTGGCTTATAACGTCCCGCTGACCAGTGGCGGCGCCACAAGTCCAAGTGATGAGGAATACGAGAGAATGGCGAAGCGTCGTGGAAATCCAAATTGGGGAAAGCCTGAGCCCATCGGGCCGGTAGTTCCTACTGTTACCTCGTTCGAGATGGTTGTCAAAGAGTTCAAACTGACCCCGGACCAGTACATCCGGTCGACTCGCCTGCGGGAGTGGGCGCGGCGGAACAAGAACTCGAAGTACATCCCGGAGGCTCTGCTCGAGGCCTGGGGCTTTGAGATCGAGTCGACGCTGTAGGGGATTGATGGTGCTGGACGAACGCCGCTCTTCGGAGCGGCGTTTTTTATTTTGCTTGGTGGGGTTCTGTTGGCTGGTGGGCGGGTTAGTCCGCGGTGGTCGGGTCGATGACGGTGTGGATCTCCGCTACGGCATTGACGGGGAAGCCGGTCATGGTGCCATGTTGCTGGATTGCGGCTTCGTCTGGCGCGATGTAGACGCAATAGACCTTGTCCGCGGTCACGAAGGACTCGACCCATTGGAACTGTGGGCCAAGCTCGGCGATTGCCCCGCAAGACTTCTTCGCGATGGAATTCAGATCTTCAGGCGTCAGCTTGCCTGCTCCCGGGATGTTTCGCTCAATGACGAACTTCGGCACGTAGGCTCCTTGGTGTATCAATTTGTAGCAAGATTGCCTGACCAGCGGGACGATAGCAGCTTTGGACCAGGAAGACTATTGAATTTCGTGGGCGTGCGTTTGATGGAGGATGCAGCGCCCGCTTAGCTCGGCTGTTGGAGGCGATGCTGCGGGCTATCATTGGGTTGAGGATAAGGCCATGTTTGCTGAGGTTGAGGCTGCGGTTGCGGAGGTTCGCGCGGGGCGGATGGTGGTGGTCGTGGATGATGAGGATCGCGAGAATGAAGGCGACCTGACGCTGGCTGCGGAGTTTGTGACGCCGGAGGCGATCAACTTCATGGCGAAGTTCGGGCGGGGGCTGATCTGCCTGACGCTGACGGAGGAGCGGGCGGACTATCTGCGGCTCGGACCGATGACGCAGGAGAACACGTCGCGTTTCGGGACGGCCTTTACGGAGAGTGTGGAAGCTCGCGAGGGAGTGACGACGGGGATCTCGGCGGCTGACCGGGCGCATACGATCCGGGTGGCGATCGATCCACGGTCGACCGCGAGAGACCTGGCCCGGCCGGGGCATGTGTTTCCGCTGCGGGCGCGCAAGGGCGGGGTGCTGGTGCGGGCAGGGCAGACGGAGGCATCGGTCGACCTGGCGCGCATGGCGGGGCTGGTTACAGCCGGCGTGATCTGCGAGATTATGAACGAAGACGGCACGATGGCGCGGGTTCCGGACCTGGTGAAGTTCTGCGCAGAGCACGGGCTGCTGATGGTGACGGTGGCGGACCTGATCCGCTACAGGCTACAGCACGAGCGATACATCCACCGGGTGGCGGAGTCGCTGATGCCGACGGTGCATGGCGAGTTTCGGATGATCGCGTATGAGAGCGAGGTCGAGGGCGACGAGTCGCACGTGGCGCTGGTCTTTGGCGACGTGACCGGCGCGGGCGATGTGGTGCCGGTGCGGGTGCATACGCACTGCCTGGCGGGCGATGTCTTCGGGACGACGCTGTGCGACTGCCGGGCGGTGGTCGAGGGATCGCTGCGGATGATCGCCGAGGCCGGCCGCGGGGCGCTGGTCTACCTGCATAACGGAACGAAGGGGTTCGGGATCGACACGTCGGTGACGCCGGCGCGGGTGGTGCTGCACCGGGAGGCGCGGGGCCACGCGAACGAGCGTACGGGCGATCGGAGCCAGCGGACGCTGCGGCAGGTGGGCCTGGGCGGGCAGATTCTGTCGGATCTGGGCGTCCATCGGATCCGGCTGCTGACGAATACGCCGACGCATGTGCCGGCGTTGCAGGGGTTCGGGATCGAGATTGTGGAGCAGGTGCCGGTGCCGGTGGGTGGCCGGCTGGTGGCTGGGTAGGCGCCGGTGGCTGTATGGAGGAGGGCAGAGGCTTGACGCCGGTCAGGGCGGATGACACCGAAAAGGGCCGACTGTCCGGACCGACTGTCCGGAGCGATGCTGGAGCTGTTGGCTCTGCACTAGGGGATGATGAGGTTGAGTGTGACCGTCTGAGTGAGCGGCGTGCCGTTGGTTGAGTTAGCGGTGACGGTGTACTGGTAGTTGCCGGATGGCGTAAGGCGGAGGTTGGGGTCGCCACCGCTGCCGCAGCCGCTGATCATGAACATCATGGTCGAGTAGTAGAAGAGTGCGAGAAAGAGGGCGATGCGGCGCTTCGCGAGGCGCTTGCGCATGCCCCAGAAGAAGAGCGCCGAGGGCACCAGGATGCAGAGGGTCATCGTCTCGTGGGCGCCTCCCTTGCCGGGCGCGCGCAGCCGGGCCGAGGTGACGGTGTTGATGGTGACCGAGGCGGTCTGGCTGGTGCCGCTGAGCGCAATGGTCGCCGGCAGCATGGAGCAGACGGCGTCGGGCGCGGCGGTGACGGCGTTGCAGGCGAGGATGACGGTGCCGGTGTAGCCGCCGATCGGGGTGACAGTGAGGGCGTAGGTGGCCGGCCGGGTCTGCTGGACGGTCTGGCTCGAGGACGCGCCGCCATCGACGGTGAGGGTGAAGGACGAGGTGCTCGGGATGGCGGTCGAGGTACCGGTGCCGGTGAGGGCGACGGTGTCGGGCGAGGTGGGATCGGAGCTGCTGACGGTGAGGACGCCGGCGCGGACGCCGCTTTTGGTCGGGGTAAACGCGACGGTGACCGAACAGCTGGCACCGGCGGAGAGGGTGGTGAAGGAGCAGGGTGCGGTGACGGCGTAGTCTCCCGCGACGGCGAAGGCGATGCCGGAGATGGAGGCGGTACCGGTGTTGGCGAGCGTCATCGAAAGGCTGGCGGACGAGCCGATGACGGTGCTGCTGAAGTTGAGTGCGGTGGGGTTGAGAAGCAGGTGCGACTGGACGCCGACGCCGGTGAGGACGGCGGTGAGGGGAGCGCTTGAGACCGAACTGGCAAGCGCGAGGGTGCCGGCACGGACGCCGGTTGTGGTGGGCGTGAAGCTCGCCGTGATGGTGCAGCTGGCGTTCGGGGCGAGGGCGCCGCCGACGCCGGGGCAGGTGCCGGTGGCGGCGTAGTCCCCGGTGGCCGCGATGCCGTTGAAGATGGCCGGGGTGGTACCGGCGTTGGTGATGAGGATGGGCAGGGCTGTGGTGCCGCCGACGAGCGCGGCGCCGAAGTTGAGGGCGGCCGGGGCAAAGACCAGGGTGGAGGGGCTGGCGGTGCCGAGCAGGCTGAGGAACTCGAGCGAGGTGCTGGAGTCCGAGGAGATCTCAACGGCGCCGATGCGGGCGCCCGCGGGCAGGGTCGAGATCTGGGGGGCGAAGGTGATGGTGAGCAGGCAGCTTGCGCCGGGAACCAGGGTGACGCAGTTGCCGGTGACGGTGAAGTCCGGCGAGGCGGTGAAGTTAGCGACGTGGACGACGGTGTTGCCGGTATTGGCGAGCGTGGCGAACTGCGGCGCGGAGCTGAAGCCGATGGGCGTGGTGGCGAAGGTGAAGGAGTTCTGCGAGGCCGTGAAGGCGACCAGCGGGGCGTTGTTGGCGGGTGCGGCGACTGCGGCCGAACCGGCGGTTCCGGTGAGGTCGATCAGGTCGGGTGCACTCACGGCATCGCTCTCGATGGTGAGCGTGCCGCCATCGGTGGTGGGTGCGGGGGAGCCGGTGCCGGTGGCGACCTGGTTGAGCGGCGTGTAGCTGATGGTGATGGTGCAGCTCTGGTCGATGGCGAGGGTTGTGCCGCAGGTGGTGGTCGAGAGGAACGGCCAGAGGCTGGTGATGCGGCGGATGGTGATGGTACTGGTGGTTGTAGCGACGGTGGCGCTCGAGGTGTTGGTGAGGGTCAGGACCTGCTGTACGGACTGGCCCGAGGGAACCTGGCCGAAGTTGACCAGGCGGCCGGGCTGGATGCTGCCGGTGACGGCGAGGGTGTTGGTGCCGGTGCCGTAGCCCTGGACGATGCCAAGGCCGTTGATCGTGGCGGAGCCATCGGTGGGTGTGGCCTGGGCGAAGAGGGTCCCGGTAATCGCGCCGTTGGTGAGCGGAAGGAAGCTGACCGAGAAGCTGCAGCTGGCGTTCGGCGCGAGACCAGCGCAGGCCGGGCCGATGAGGACGAACTCGCGGGGCAGGGTGATAGCAAGGGCGAGCGACTTCGCGGTGAGGTTGTTGATGGTGAAGATCCGCGTGCCGCCGAGGGCATTGACGGGCGCAGGGCCGAAGTTCGCCGTGGCGGGCAGGATCTGCAGGCCGGAGCTCTCGGAGGTGTAGGTGGCCGTGAGCGGCAGACTGTAGGTGGTGACGATCGGGCTGCCGCCGACGACGGCGGTGACCGGGAGCTGGAGCGCGTCGGTGGAGGTGGCCGAGGCGGGAGCGTAGGTGACGGTGAGCGTACAGGTTGCGGCCGGCGCGAGGGTGGCGCAGGCGGAGGTGGGGGTGAAGGCGGGGTTCGCATTGGACGGTGCGCCGACCTGCAGCGTGCCGCCGCCGGTGTTAAGGACGGTGATGGTCTGCTGGGTGGCGGTGACGCCCGGAACGTTGTTGAAGACGAGGGCGGCCGGGGTGAAGGAGATGCCCTGGTCGGGGGAACCGAAGCCAGTGAGCGCAGCGGTGACGGTGCCGGCGCTAGTCTGGAGGGTGAGGGTGCCGGTCCGCTGGCCGGTTGCCGTGGGTGCAAAGAAGACTTGGACGAAGCAGGAGGCGTTGGTCGCGAGCGGGCCGTTACACGGGGTACCGCCGTTGGGCGCTGTGCTGAGGCTGAAGTCGCCGGTAAGGACGGGTGCATCGACGGTAATCGGCACGCTGCCGGGGGTGACGTTGGTGAGCGTAAAGAGCACAGGGGCGCTCGAGCTATGGACGCCGATGGTGCCGAAGTCCTGGTTGACCGGGGTGAGGACGACGCCGGCGAGGGCTACGCCGTTGCCGGTGAGCGCGAGGGTGTAGGGATTGCCGGCGAGGTTCGAGGCGAGCGCGAGGGTGGCGCTCTGGGCGCCGCCGGTTGACGGGGTGAACTGCACGCCCAGCCAGCAGTTGAGACAGCTGCCGGTGGTGGCCGTAAGGAAGCTCGACGCGGGCAGGTCGCCGTGGCCGTAGCCGATGTCTTCGACCAGCACGACGCCGAAGGTCGAGGTAAGGGTGCCTGCGGTAAGCGAGGTGAAAGGCTGGGAGACCTTGTACCACTGGACCACGGGCTGGCCGAGTGGAACGTTGCCGAAGTCGAGGGTGCCATTGTTGGCGGGCAGAATGGGCGTGCCGGTTCCGTTGAGCGTGACGTAGGCGGGCGTTGTGCCGGCGCCGGCGGTGACGGCGAGCAGGCCGCTGCGGGGTCCGGGCTGCGCGGGAGCGAAGGTGAAGACGATGCTGCAAGACGCGCCGCCGGCGAGCGAGCCGGTGCAGTTGGTCTGGTCGGTGAAATCGCCGGTGACCGTGAAGGAGAGCGCGAAGACGGAGGTGCCGGTGTTCTGGACGGTGACGGTCTGGGAGGTGCTCGAGATGCCGGTGACGGCGACCGCGTTGGTGAAGGTTATAAGGCCGGGCGTGACGCTTAGGCTGGGGTTGACGGTGCTGCCGCTGTCGGCGGGCTGCGGGATCGTCTTGCCGGTGACCTCCGCAGTGAGACCCTGATCGAGGTTGAGGGTGACAGAGTCGGACGAGGTAGTGGTGAAGGCGTGGTAGGCGATCTGCAGCTGGCAGATGGAGTGGGGTTCGAGCTCTACCGGGCAGGTGTCGGTGACGCTGAAGGGCGAGGTCGCCGGCAAGGCGATGGCGGTGTGGGCGATGGTCGCCGAGGAGCTGTTCGACAGGTAGAGATAGCGGAGCGAGCTGAGGCCGCCGCTGAACTGCGTGCCGAAGTCGATCGCGGTCGAAGAGAGGCTGAGCGAGGCGGCCTGGGCATAGCCGGTGAGGACGACGCTGCTGCCGCCGACGGTCCAGTACGCCAGGGCGGCGCCGTCGTTGCCGGGGTTGGTCGACGCGGTGAAGCCAAGGGTGATGTGGCAGGTGGCGCCGGCGGCAAGCTGCTTGGTGGAGGCAAGGCCGGCGATGACGCAGTCGCTGGCGACCTCGGCGAAGGTGTAGGGCGTGCGGCCGGCGGTTCCGTTCAGGGCGGAGATGAAGGTCTCGGGCGTGGCGCCGAGGTTGGTCACGGTGATGACGCGGGTCAGGATCGGGCTGGTTGCAGTCTGGATCCCGAAGTCGAGCTCCTTGGGCGAGAAGACGATCGTGTCGGGGACAGTGCCGGCCGGAATGGCGGCGAGCGTGGCGGTCTGCGTGATCGCGTTGGCGGCCTGTGCGCTGATGCTGCCGGGGCCCGCGCCGCTGAGCAGGGCGGTGCACTCGTCGCCGGCGGCGAGGGTGGTCCCGCAGGTGCTGGTGAGGGTGAACCCGCTGGTGGTGACGGAGAGGCCAGTGGCCGGGGTCGAGCCAAGATTGCGGAGGACGATGACGGGCGAGGTATCGGTCGAGAGCGCGAGTGAGGCAGCTGCCGTGGGAATGACGCGCGCGAGATAGGCCGCGGAGCCAGAGCAAAGCGAGGAGTTGGGACAGCTGGCCGGAGCGGGAACGGCGTCATGAATGGCGGACGGGAGGACGCTGGTGGGGGCGTTGGCGAGTGCCAGGTCGAAGGTCTGGGTGGCGAGCAGGGCGGAGCTGGTCGTCGGGGCGATGCTGCCGGCGACGATGGCGGCGCCCGAGTCATCGACGGCGAGCGAGGTGAGGGTGAGCGGGAGGGTGGCGTAGTTCGGGTTGGTAGCCACCGCGCCGCCGAAGCGGGCGACCTGATCGATAGTGGTTCCGCCCTGCGACCCGCCGGGCATGACGCGCACGGCAAAACCGCTGCCGGTGTCGGCGAGCGGCGTTAAGGGAAGAAGCGGGACGGAGAGGATGCCGTTGACCCAGACCGCCCCGGCGGCTGTGGCGAGCACCGACTGGATGCCGGGCGCGATGACGGTCGAGGAGAGGACGGCGCTGCCGTCGAGCGGCATGCGCAGCAGCACCTGGTAGGGGAGATTGACGAGCGGCGCCGGGGCGGTGACGACGGGGAACTGGCCGAGGGCGATAGTGCCGGTGAGCAACAATGTATTGGTGACGGGATCGACGGCGAGTGAGCTGACGCCGGCACCCGGGATGAAGGTGGAGAAGGTGATGCCGTCACCTGCCGGGGTGAGCTTAGTGAGGAAGCCGGCCGTGGGTGCGTTCGAGCGCGGGACGAGGGCGGAGATGGTGGGGAAGCCGGTGGCCGTGGTGAAGCCGCCGATGTATGCGTTGTCGGCGGTGTCGGCGGTGATGGCCATTGGCGTGGTGTCGCCGATAGCGCCGCTGAGATACGTGGCATAGAGCAGCGTGCTGCCGTTGGTCGAGAACTTCTCGACGAAGCCGTTCTGATTGCTCCCGTAGGCGGGCGTCTGGATGATGCCGGACGGGGTGACGGGCAGACCGTTGCCGTAGATGAGGCCGGTGATGAAGACCGCATCGGGGGTGGCGGCGATGGAGGAGGCCGCGGTGCGCCCGCTGCCGCCGAAGGTGACGAAGCGGACGTTGAGGCTGGTGTCGAAGCCGGCGACGAAAGAGTTGACCGTGGTGCCGACCGGGCCGTGGAAGGCGGCGCCCGAGGTACCGGCGAGCGAGCCGGAGGTGGAGGTTCCCGTCACGTAGACGTTGCCGGAGGGATCGAGGGCCATGGCCAGGCCGATATCGCCGGCGGCACCGAGGTCGGCCTGCGCGAGAACAGAGGTAGCGGCGGCGTTAGTCTTAAGCAGCCGGACGCCATCGTCCTGGTTCAGCAGCAGGTAGATGTCGCCTGCGGCGTCCGTGGCGACGGCGTTGAACTGGCCCTGCTGCAGCGTGGACCGGAGCCCGGCGAACGCCAGCTGCTGCGGGCCGGTTTGCTGGCCCACAAGCAGGGGAGCGGACGCGGCGAGAACGCTCAAAACAACGAACGAAGCAAGGTACTCGAATGAGACTGGGGAACGGAAACTTTTCATCATGGGTAGTGACCGCGGGAACTGCACAGGTTGCGGCCTGACCTTCAATATCCATGGAACTTCTGTAAGTGCGCTGTGTCGTTCTGTGAAAAAGTCCGTCGAGAGTACTATATGTCCTGAAATGGGAATTACGATAGCGTTACTTTCGTTGCGTGCTATTGTCTATAGCCTGCCGATTACGGCTGGAGCAGCTGCCCAAAACCCCGTGCATACATCTCATCGGCAAATTGTGCGTGATCAACATACTGAATCGCCTGCATGCCGACTTCGCGTGCAGCTTCGATATTTTCAACGCGATCATCGATGAAGAGGATCTTGTCGGGATCGGTCGCCAGACCCTCCGCGGCGTGGCGGTAGATGGCGAGCTCGGGCTTGGCGAGCTGGAGGGCGTGCGACCAGGTGCAGTGGTCGAAGGCGCGCAGCCAGTCGAACTTCTGAAGCACGCCGGCGGCCATGGCGTCGCCGATGTTCGAGAGGATGCCGGTGCGAATGCCGGCGTGCTGAAGCGCGCGCGCCCACTCGACCATGGGGAGGTTGAGGTCGGTCCAGAGGTCGAGGTCGGCGGCGGTGAGGCTGGCGACCTGGTCGGGGGTGAAGGTGCGACCGTTGCCGGCGGCGACGAGCTGCCAGTAGGCCTCGGCGGTGTGAGTGCCGCGGTCGTAGGCGTGGCGGTGGGCCCAGTATTCGCGGTGGAGCGACTCCTCATCGAGGCCGGTTACGTCGCGTAAGCGGGCCCAGGCGGCGGCATTCGGCGGACCGGAGAGAACGAGGCCGTAGTCGAAGAGGACGGCTTCGATGGGAGTGGTGATCTTGAGGTCGGAGGCGGGCTTTTGGTCAGGCTTGAGGTCACTCATGGATGGGTCGATTGTATGGGAGCGGGTAGCATGGAGGGGTGAAGGACAGGTTTTCTCGGCGGACGGCGTGGGATGTTGGGGAGAGTTCGCTGGCGGCGGCGATCCGGCAGGCGCGTACGGCGGGGCGGGTGCTGATGGACCTGACCGTCTCGAATCCGACGGTGTGCGGCTTCACGTACGATGAGACCGCGATCCTGGGGCCGCTCCAAGCGGATCGCGCGATGGTCTACGATCCGGAGCCGCGGGGGATGCGATCGGCGCGGGAGGCGGTGGCTGGATATTATGCGGATCATGGCGCGGCGATCGACCCGGAGGCGCTGGTGCTGACCACAAGCACGAGCGAAGGATATAGCTACTTGTTTCGGCTGCTGTGCGATGCGGGCGACGAGGTGCTGGTGGCGCAGCCGAGCTATCCGCTCTTCAACTTTCTGGCGGATCTGGACGATGTGCGGCTCGGGAGTTACCCGCTGTTCTACGACTTTGGCTGGTGGATCGACTTTGCAGAGCTGGAGCGGCGGATTGGGGCGCGGACGAAGGCGATTCTGATCGTGCATCCGAACAATCCTACGGGGCATTGGACGGCGTGGATGGAGCGGGAGCGGCTGCGGGAGATCTGCCTGCAGCATGGATTGGCGCTGATTGTGGATGAGGTATTTCTGGATTATCCGCTGGGGAACTCGGTGGACGCGGTGAGCTTTGCTGCGGAGGCGAGCCCGGTGCAGACGTTCGTGTTGAGCGGGATGAGCAAGATTGCCGGGCTGCCGCAGATGAAGGTTGGCTGGCTGCTGACGCTGGGGCCGGAGGCGCTGCGGCGGGAGGCGCTCGGTCGGCTGGAGGTGATCGCGGATACGTTCCTGTCGATGAGCGCGCCGGTGCAGCTGGCGCTTCCGGCGTGGCTTGCGGACAGGCGAGCGATTCGGGACCAGATACTGCGGCGGGTCCGGGCGAACCTGGCAACGGCCGAGAGCTCCGGCGTCGGCGTGCTGCGGACGGACGCGGGTTGGAGCGCGGTGCTGCGGGTTGCGGGAACGGCCGAGGAGTTGGTGACCGAGTACGGTGTGGTGACGCATCCGGGCGCGTTCTACGGCATCGCGGAGAGGAACCGGAAGGTTGTGAGCTTGCTTACGCCTGAGGCGGAGTTTGCTCGGGGGATGGGTTTTCTGCGGGGTGCAGGAAATGGTAGTGGCTAGTATGGTTCTATTAACGCTGAACCTGAGCTACATACGACAACATGCTCATCCTAAAAGAGTTGCAGAAAAGGATTGCTTTCGCGCTCGTCGCCGATGCTGGTCGTTGGACCGTGTCCCGGGATCACGATCGTGCTGTCCGGGAGCGTCATGAGGCGGTCCTGGATGGAGTCGATCAGGGTCCTGAGGTCGCCGCCGGGCAGGTCGGTGCGGCCGATGGCGCCGGCGAAGAGCGTGTCGCCGGCGAGGAGCAGGTTTGCTGCCGGGATGTGGAGGCAGACGCTACCTTCGGTGTGGCCGGGCGTGTGGAGGATGGCGCCGGCGATGCCGGTGATGGCGATCTGCTGGCCGTCGCGGAGGTCGCCGTCGGGCGGCAGGACTTCGGGTGCGGCGATGCCGAGCCAGGCGGCTTGCTGGTCCATGATGCGGACGAGCGGGATGTCGCGCTCGTTGTAGAGGATCGGCGCGCCGGTGAGGCGCTTGAGCTGCAGCGCGCCGGCGATGTGGTCGATGTGGGCGTGGGTGATTAGGATCTGCTTGACGGTGAGCTTGTGGCGCGCGAGCAGGGCGAGGATGGCGGGGATGTCGTCGCCGGGATCGACGACGATGGCTTCGCCTGAGGTCTCGTCGCCGAGGATGGAGCAATTGCACTGGAGCGGGCCGACGCGGAGGATCTCGTGAATCATGACTCTATCTTAGGTGCGCGTGCGGCCGGTAGCAGAAAAGCAAAGCGCAGACCGGTTGGTCTGCGCTGAGTTTGATGTTGGGGTGAAGCTACTTCTTGGGCGCGGAGTGCGTGGTCTGGGTTCCCGAGAGGACGGAGTGGTCGCCGGCGTTGCGGGAGAGCAGGATGGTGAGAGCGATCGAGAGCAGCATGAAGATGATGGCGGCGTAGGCGGTCAGCTTGGTGAGGAGATTGGCTGCGCCGCGGGGGCCGAAGGCGGTCTGCGAACCTTGGCCGCCGAAGGCTCCGGCGAGGTCGGCTGACTTGCCCTGCTGGAGCAGGACGACGCCGATGAGGAAGAGACAGACGATCACGTGGACGGCAACGAGCAGATAGATCATCGGGTTTTTGGAACCTTTTTGCTGCAAAAATGTCGGATTGGTGCGGAGGAGGGGACTTGAACCCCTATGCCTTGCGGCGCTAGC
>CAXTLS010000031.1:0-46043 GCA_964245235.1 uncultured Acidobacteriaceae bacterium | reverse complement strand
CGGGAGAGACCACCGGGCCCAAGGGCGGAGAGACGACGCTTGTGCGTGATCTCCGACAGCGGGTTGGTCTGGTCCATGAACTGGGAGAGCTGCGAGGAGCCGAAGAACTCACGAATCGCGGCCATCACGGGCTTGGCATTGATGAGGTCGTGCGGCATGGCGGTCGACATCTCTTGGTAGACCGACATCTTCTCCTTGATGGCGCGCTCCATGCGGACGAGACCGATGCGGAACTGGTTCTCCATCAGCTCACCGACGGCGCGGACGCGGCGGTTGCCGAGATGGTCGATGTCATCGACGGTACCGATATTCTTGCGGAGCTTGAGCAGGTAGCGGATGGTGCCGTAGAAGTCCTCGGGGGTGAGGGTGCGCTTGTCGAGGCCGCTGGGGTCCTGATCCTCATAAAGCTTGATATTGAACTTGAGGCGGCCGACGCGGGAGAAGTCGTACTTGCGCGGGTCGAAGAACATGCCTTCGAAGAGCGCGGTGGCGGTGTCGAGCGTCGGTGGGTCGCCGGGGCGGAGCTTGCGGTAGATCTCGATCAGCGCCTCTTCGGGTTTGCGCACGGAGTCGCGGCGAAGGGTGTTAGTGATGATGTTGCCTACGTCGTCGCGCTCGGGGAAGAAGACCTCGAAGCTGGTGACGCCGGACTGGATGATCTTGTGCAGCTTGTCGGCGGTGAGCTCCTGGTTGGCCTCGTAGAGCAGCTCGCCGGTGGTAAGGTCGACGACGTCGGCGGCGGTCATAGCGCCATCGAACTCGCTGGTCTCGACTTCGACGGACTCGATGCTGTTCGCGCGCAGACCTTTGAGAGTATGGGCGGAGATCTTGCGGGTGGCGACGGCGACCTCCTCGCCCTTGGCGTTGACGGCCACGGCGGGGCGGGTGCCCTGAAGGTTAGTGAGCTTCCCTTCTTCAGCGACGGTCCAGTGCAGCTTCGAGTCGGCTACCTTGATGGTATCGACGGTGTAGAAGGTCTTGAGGATCTCCTCGTCGGTGCGCAGGCCGAGGGCGCGCAGGAAGATGGTGCCGAGGAACTTGCGCTTGCGATCGATGCGGACGTAGAGAGTGTTCTTCTGGTCGTATTCGAACTCGACCCAGGAACCACGGTAGGGGATGATCTTGCCGAGGAAGTAGGTGCGGTTCGCGGCAGTCTCGAAGAAGACGCCGGGCGAGCGGTGGAGCTGGCTAACGATGACACGCTCAGTACCGTTGACGATGAAGGTGCCGTTCTGGGACATGAGCGGAATGTCGCCGAAGAAGACTTCCTGCTCCTTCATGTCGCGGAGGCTCTTGACACCGGTCTCGGGGTCCTTGTCGTAGATCTTAAGGCGGATGGTGACCTTGAGGGGCGCGGAGTAGGTCATGCCACGCTCTTCGCACTCGGCCTGGTCGTACTTCAGCTGCAGGCCGACGGGGTCGCCGCACTTGGTGCAGAAGTCCGGGGTGTTCTTGTTGTAGGTTCCGCAGAAGTTACATAGGACGTCGCCCGGGTGGAAGGGGTCCGTGATGACCATGTGGCCGCAGTGGGTGCAGGCGGTGCGGAGATGGTTGAGACCCTTGAGATAGCCGCACTTGCACTCCCAGTTGCCGATGGAGAAGTCGACAAACTCGAGTTCGGACACGTTACGGAAATCGGTGATCGGGAAGACGGAGGTGAAGACAGACTGAAGTCCATTGTCCTCGCGCTCCTGGGGGAGCTTGTCCATCTGCAGGAAGCGTTCGTAGCTGCGGCGCTGGACCTCGATGAGGTTCGGAATCTGGATGGAGGTGGGGATTTTGGAAAAGTCTAGACGGCTGCGGATCGCGCGCATTTCGCTGGGCATGCTCTCTCCTGAAAACTTCTTCGAGGCCTCTCGTCACTACCGGTCTGCATCACAGTCCGGATTGGTGGAGAGAGGTGGAAGGCTGAATTAGCCCTCCAGGTTGGTTCTAAGTGCGTATATGACACGGTCCAGGTCCACCCTCGGTATGGACGCTAGCCCTACGCAGAATGTCTAATCCGGGAATCTCCGAAAATGATCGACCTTTTGTTGCCTGCCAGCGGTGGTTTCCTGCTATAAACACCGCTGACGCCTAAGTACCAGCCGTTACGGCAAGCTGGGCGAATGCGAGATGAGGCGAACCGGCGCACATCGAGGAACTGATCCGCGCGGTGCGGTGTGCAAACGCAGCAAAGCGCTCGAAGGGACAGCACATCCCATGAGCGCAAAGTTCGACTTGTGCACTGTTACAGACTGAATAAGGTGAATACCTGCCGCCCTTTGAGGCTCGCCCTGCCCCAAGGTTTGCTGCCGCTCGCTGAACCAATTGCACCATACGCTTCCGCCGCCCGAGACGTATGGTGGCCGGCTCCTTAGCCCGCTTTGCAGGATGAACCGGGATGATGCTGAGAATTTTGGTTGAGATCGTCTACCGGAAGTGACGCCGAGGCAGAACACATCTCCTCATATCTGAGGATAATGCATTCTGCCCCGTCGTGCAAGTGCGAGGTGTAGACTACTTGATCTCTACAGTGGCGACGCCTTCAAACTTCTTCGCGATGGCGGCGGCATCTTCCTTCGAGATGTTCTCCTTCAAGGGCTTGGGAGCGCCGTCGACGAGATCCTTGGCTTCCTTCAAGCCGAGGGCCGTGACTTCGCGAACTGCCTTGATGGTCGAGATCTTGTTGGCGCCGGCATCCTTGAGGATGACGGTGAACTCGGTCTTCTCTTCGACCGGTGCCGCTGCTGCTGCGCCGCCGCCTGCCGCAGGGGCAGCAACTGCTGCTGCTGCTGAAACGCCGAGACGCTCTTCGAGCTTCTTGACCAGAGCCGATGCTTCCAAGAGGCTCAGGCTAACGATCTGATCTTCCAACTGCTGAATGTCTGCCATGTTATTTCTCCAATTTTAAATCTGAACTTTTGTCCTGCTGCTTGTGTCTCCGGAGCCGTACGGCGCTTCGGCTGTCATGGTGCTTCGAGTTTCCGTTGCGCCCAGACCAGCGCACTCGAAGAACAAGGCGAAACTTGGGTTAGCCTTCGGCCGGGTCCGTGGTTGCGGCTTCGCCGGCCTGGGACGCGGTGCCGTTCTCTGGCTGTACGGCGTCGGCTTCCGATGCGGGGGCTTCGGCAATGTGCGCTTCGGCGACCAGCTCGGCATTTTCAGCAGAAGCTTCAGCCACAGGCTCTGCTTCGACTGCGGGCTCGGGGGCTACAAGGCTGTCGGTGACGGCGGAGGCGGATTTCTCGGCTGCCTGCGCTTCGGCAGGAACTGCGGGAGCTTCATCAACAACAGCAGGGGTCTCGGCGACAGGAGCGGGGGATTCAACAGCTGCGGGTGCCGCAGTTGCTGCCGAAACTTCGACCGCAGGAGCGACTGCCTCGGATGCCGGGGTAGGCGCTTCGCCCTCCGCTGCCGGTCCTGCGAACTTACCTTTCTCTACCGCCTGATTGATGACGACGGCAAGATCGCGACCGGTGGCGTTCATCACGGTGGCGAGGCGTTGCGCAGGAGACTGGATCAGAAAAAGCAGCTTCGAGAAGAGCTCTTCCTTGCCAGGCATGGTGGCAAGCGCGCTGATTTCTTCAACGGAGATGATCTTGCCGTCGACAATGCCGAGCTTGAAGGTAAACTCCGCGTTGTCCTTGACCCAGGTCGAAAGCGCCTTGGCCAAGGCTACCGGATCGCCCGACGTATAGGCGACCGCAGAGACGCCTTTGAGACCCTGGAGCGCGGCCTCGATCTTCGAACCCTGGGAGGCGCGGGCGGCGAGCTTGTTCTTGACGACATGATAACTACCGCCGGCGCCGCGAACTGCCTTACGCAGTTCGAAATCCTTCGACGCGGTCAGACCGGCGAACGTACCGATCAGTGCGGAAGTTGAGTGCTCGAGCTCCTTTGTAAGCTTCTCGACCTTAACCACCTTAGATGCCCTGCTCAATGCCATAACTAATCCTCTTCACTTTCGTTACGCCCTCCTCGCAGATGCGGCCAGAGGGGTGGTGCAGGGATGCTGCACGAGTATCCGGAGCTAAGCGCGACCTGCGGCTTCGGCGATAGCGCTATCGAGCTGAATGCCGGGGCCCATCGTGGAGCTGAGCGTGATGCCCTTGATGTACTTGCCCTTGGCAGCGGACGGCTTGGCCTTGACGACGCTCGAAATGACGGTGATGGCGTTATCGATGAGCTTCTGCGGGTCGAATGAAAGCTTACCGACCGGAACATGGACGAGCGCGGTCTTGTCGGTGCGGAACTCGACTTTACCAGCCTTGATCTCGCGGATGGCAGAGACGACGTCGGTAGTGACAGTGCCGGTCTTTGGGTTCGGCATGAGACCGCGGGGCCCGAGGACCTTACCGAGACGGCCAACGGACTTCATCATGTCAGGCGTAGCAATGAGGGCATCGAAGGCGGTCCAGCCCTCTTTCTGAATTCTTTCTACCAGCTCTTCGCCGCCGAAGAATTCGGCACCGGCAGCCTCGGCATCCTTGATCTTGTCGCCCGACGCGATGACGGCCACAATCTTCGACTTGCCCAGACCATGCGGCAGGACTACCGTGCCACGGACCATTTGGTCGGCGTGCTTGGGGTCAACGCCGAGACGGAGCGTCAGGTCAACGGTCTCGTCAAACTTTGCGTACTTTGCCTTTTGAAGGAGCGGAACGGCGTCGGCCAGAGCGTAAGGACGCGGCTCAACGAGCGCACGGGCCTTCGTCAGATTCTTGGATACTTTTTGTGACATGAGTTTCGATCCTTTATCTTCCACCCACGGTGCCCTGCTCTGCACTGGCGTGGTTCGACTGCCTCAACAGGAGTTGCGGCGCTTATGAAAGTATGACTCAGTTGACGGCTTTTCGCAAGGACGATCGGGATTCAGGGCCAGATTCTTGCCATGGACAGTTCGAAGCCGGTCATAATGCCTTCTCCGCAGACTGTGGATGGGTGGTCGAGCAGCTCTGGCTCTCGGCCATGCCGGTAGATGGTGACGGCCTGGTTGTCGGGATCGATGAGCCAGGCGAGGTGTACGCCATTGGCGATCCACGAACTCATCTTGGCCTTGAGGTCCTGGACGTTGTCGCTCGCCGAGCGAAGTTCGATGATGAAGTCAGGGCTAATAGGGGCAAAGCCTCGCTGCTGCTCTTTCGACAACGCGCGCCAGCGGGAGTTCAGCAGCCATGCGGCGTCGGCCGATCGCATGGAGCCGTCGGGCAGAGTGAAGCCGGTGCTTGAATCGAAGGCCTTACCCTGGCCGTTGGCGCGGGCCCAGATATTGAGGTCGGTGCTGATGTCCATGTTCCTGCCGCCGCTAGCGGCGCCGGTCGGCGTCATCACGATCACTTCTCCATTGGCATCGCGTTCTACGCGCAGGATGTCGTTTGCCGCGCAGAAGCGAAGCAGCTCGTCGTCGCTCATCGGCGTCTCGGGTTTGAGGCGCAGCGGGAGCGACACACCCACAAGGGAGAGGTTCATGGGTGAATTGTACTCAAGGATCTCTTGACGGATCGCTTTACTAAGGCTAGGGTAGCACGTGAGGCGAATGAAAAGCGAATATGGTAGCTGACCAGAGCACTCTCTTCCCCATTCTCCAACCCCAAGCTACCGGACTCGCCCGCCTGGCGGCCGAGGCGGAGCATGCGGACGAAGGGCACCTGGTGGAGTTCAGGACGATGGAGGTACGCAGCGTCCTGAACAAGTCGGTATCGAAGCGGCAGCTCTCGCTCGCGTACAGCATCAACCCGTATCGCGGGTGTGAGTTTGGCTGCCGGTACTGCTACGCGCGGTACACGCACGAGTTCCTGGCGCCGAAGGAGGGGATTGCGGCCGCGGTTGGCGGGACCGACTTTCGTGATCCGGAGGCGTTTGAACGGCTGATCTTTATCAAACAGAATGCGGCGTGGCTTCTGGAACAGGAGTTGCGGAAGATTGACCCGGCAGACGAGATTGCGCTGGGCACGGCGACCGATCCGTATCAACCGATTGAGCGACGGACGCGAGTGACACGCAGCCTGCTTGAGGTGTTTGCACGGCGAGCGGGGTACCGGCTGGGGATCGTGACCAAATCGCGGCTGATCACGCGGGACATCGACCTACTGACGGAGATTGCGCGACGCAACCGGCTGGTAGTGCACGTCACGATCACAACGGCCGATGCGGAGCTGGCGCGACTGCTGGAGCCGCGGGCGCCGCGGCCGGACCTGCGGTTCGAGGCGGTACGGCGACTACGGGAGTCGGGGATTACGACGGGCGTGCTGTGTTCGCCGCTGCTGCCGGGCATCACGGACAATGCAGAGGCGCTGGACGGCATGGCGCGGCGTGTTGCGGCGGTGGGGGCCAGCTTCTTTGCGGCACAGCCTTTGTTTCTGAAGTCGTGCTCGCGGCCGACGTACCTGGCGTTTGTCGAGCAACACTTCCCTGCCCTTGTGGCTGAGTATCAGAGGCGGTTTGCGACGGCGGATTTCGCGGGTGGACCGTACCGGCGCAGAATGGCCACGCTCGTCACAGAGGCTTGCAGGAGGCACGGGCTCAAGGAACGTTCGAGCGATGCACTGCTGACCAGGGATGCGGGGGTGCGCAAGCCAGTGGCCAGCGTTGGCGCGGGAGAGCAGCAGCGGCTATTTGGGTAGGCACGTTAAACAGCAAAAGGCGGAGCGCCTGGGGCACTCCGCCGGGAGATGCTGGTGGATCTAGGCGACGACTTCGATGCCCATAGAACGGGCGGTGCCGCGGATGCTCTTCGCTGCAGCTTCGACGGTGGTCGAGTTCAGGTCGGGCATCTTCTGGGTGGCGATGTCGATGATCTGCTTCTCGGTCACCTTCCCGAGCTTCTCCTTGTTCGGAGCACCAGAGCCTTTGGGAATACCGGCGGCCTTGAGGAGCAGGACGGCCGCAGGGGGCGTCTTAGTGATGAAGGAGAAGGTGCGGTCACCATAGACGGTGATGACGACCGGGATGGTGAGGCCAGCCATGTCAGGCGCCTTGGTGCGCTCGTTGAACTGCTTGCAGAACTCCATGATGTTGACCTGCGCCTGGCCGAGCGCGGGGCCGACCGGGGGTGCAGGAGTGGCCTTACCGGCCATGATCTGAAGCTTGACGTATCCAGTGATTTTCTTCGGTGCCATTGCGGTAATCCTCTTTATGCTTCCAGCGGGGGGCTCTTATAAAAGCTTGGGCCCGGCTCGCTTGATGGTTGGTCTAAACTGTCCTGCGGGGCAGGCTATTCTTCAATTTTTTCTACTTCGGAAAAGGTGAGCTCAACGGGCGTTGGCCGGCCGAAGATGCTGACCATGACCTTGAGGGTCTGCTTGTCCTCATTCACGTCGTCGACGGCGCCGTTGAAGTTGGCGAAGGCACCTTCGTTGATGCGGACCTGCTCGCCCTTGACGAACTTAACCTTCATGGACGGCTTGTCCTTGGAGACGTCGGAGCGGAAGAGGATGGAGCTGACCTCCTGCTCGGAGAGCGCGACGGGGTTGTCACCGGTGCCGAGGAAGCCGGTGACGCGTGGCGTGTTCTTGATGACATGCCAGAGATCGTTGTCGAGCTCCATCTCGACCAGGACGTAGCCGGGAAGGAAGACGCGCTCGATGGTGTACTTCTTACCGTTGCGGAGCTCGGTGACGGGCTCGGTCGGGATCATGATGCGACCAATGCGATTCTGCAGGCCGAAGGCGGTGATACGGCTCTCGAGCGACTCGCGGACCTTGCGCTCGAAGCCGGAGTAGGCGTGGATGATGTACCACTTGAAGTTCTCATTGACTGGCGGGGCAAGCGTCTCGACGGGCTCAGCACCCTCGGGGTTCAGCACTTCCGGATTTTCTTCAGCCGCAGCCGTCGTGCTTTTTTCGTGCTTCATCTGCTTCACTTCCTGCGAGTCGGAGATCTTTAGTGGGTGCTCAGCTTGTGCAGCAACGCTTCAATGGCACGGCCGATGATGTTGTCTACGAGCCAGAAGTAGGCAGCGAAGAGGAAGACGGTGACGAGCACGACGATCGTCGTTGACTGCACCTCGGCGCGGGTCGGCGAGACGACCTTGCGCATCTCGCTGCGGACATCCTTGAGGAAGAAGATCAGCTTTTCCGGCTGCGACTTGAAACGCTGCATCCCGGTGTTTTGTTCGTCTGCTACTGCTATTGCCTTCGCCATAGTGCTGCCTCAAACTCTTCCTTGCTGAAATTCTAATGCGTCGCGCCGAGTTGCGATGGGAATTACTTGCGGAGCGGAGCTGGCGGGGGAACTCGGATTCGAACCGAGAAGTTCGGTTTTGGAGACCGACAGTTTAACCGTTGAGCTTATTCCCCCGGCTTCAGGAGGAGGCTTGCCGACGGACAAAAGCGGCCGGCGAGCCTCAAGCCCCTGCTACTTGGTTTCCTTGTGATCCGTGTGCTTGCGACAGGTATTACAAAACTTCGAGAATTCGAGCCGGCCGGTGGTCGTCTTCTTGTTCTTCGTCGTCGAGTAGTTCCTATTCTTGCACTCGGGGCACTGCAATGTAATGATTTCGCGCATCTTCTTATCCTAACTGATCCCGACAGGCTTAGAGACGCCTGCGAAACCACGATCCTGAATCTATTGTAGAACCGCCGAGATCAGAGTCTGCTCTCGGCGGCCTGCATTTACTTGATGATTTCGGAGATGGTGCCGGCGCCGACGGTGCGTCCGCCTTCGCGGATGGCGAAGCGGAGGCCTTTTTCCATGGCGACCGGCGTGTGCAGCGTGATCTCGAGCTGGGTGTTGTCGCCCGGCATGACCATCTCGGTACCTTCGGGCAGCTTGGCTGAGCCGGTGACGTCAGTGGTCCGGAAGTAGAACTGCGGGCGGTAGCCGTTGAAAAACGGCGTGTGGCGGCCGCCTTCTTCCTTCGAGAGCACGTAGATCTCGCCCTTGAAGTCGGTGTGCGGCTTGATTGAGCCGGGCTTGGCCAGCACCATGCCGCGCTCCACATCTTCCTTCGCGATGCCGCGCAGCAGCAGGCCCGCGTTGTCGCCGGCCAGACCTTCGTCGAGCTGCTTTTTGAACATCTCAACGCCCGTGCAGACCGTCTGCCGGGTCTCGCGGAAGCCGACGATCTCGCACGGCTCGCCGACCTTCACCTTGCCGCGCTCGATACGGCCCGTGACCACCGTGCCGCGACCCGAGATCGAGAAGATATCCTCGATCGGCATCAGGAACGGCAGATCCACCGCGCGCTCCGGCTGCGGAACATACTTGTCGACCGCATCCATCAGCTCGTCGATCTTGGCCTCCCACTGGGCTTCGCCGTTGAGCGCGCCCAGCGCCGAGCCGCGGATGATCGGGGTATCGTCGCCCGGGTAGTCGTACTTCGACAGCAGCTCCCGGACCTCCATCTCGACCAGCTCGATCAGCTCTTCGTCCTCGACCGCGTCGCACTTGTTGAGGAAGACGACAATGAACGGCACGCCTACCTGGCGGGCGAGCAGGACGTGCTCCTTGGTCTGGGGCATCGGACCGTCGGTCGCCGCCACCACCAGGATCGCGCCGTCCATCTGCGCGGCGCCGGTGATCATGTTCTTGATGTAGTCGGCGTGGCCCGGGCAGTCGACGTGCGCGTAGTGCCGGTTCGGGGTCTCGTACTCGACGTGCGAAGTGGCGATCGTAATGCCGCGCTCGCGCTCCTCGGGAGCGTTGTCAATCGTGTCAAAACTGCGGAACTTGTTGTTCGGATTGTGCTTCGACAGCACCTTCGTGATCGCCGCCGTCAGCGTCGTCTTGCCATGATCAATATGCCCGATCGTCCCAATGTTCACGTGCGGCTTCGACCGGTCAAACTTTTCCTTGCCCATGATAAATCTCTCCGTACATCTGAAGTTCTAAACCTACTTATTTGCTACTGTCTTTGCCCTGCACCTTAGCGATGATCTCTTCCGAGACCGAGCGGGGCGCTTCTTCGTACTGCTTGAATTGCATTGAATAGTTCGCGCGGCCCTGGGTGGACGATCGCATGTGGGTGGCGTAGCCGAACATGGTGCTGAGCGGAACCGACGCCTGAATGGCCTGCGTGCTGCCGACCATCTCCATGCCTTCGATCCGGCCACGGCGGCTATTGAGGTCGCCAATAATTGTTCCCATGTACTCCTCGGGGACGGTCACTTCGACCGACATGATGGGTTCCAGCAGAACCGGCTTTGCCTTGCGGGCCGCTTCCTTGAAGGCCATCGAACCGGCGATCTTGAAAGCCATCTCGTTCGAGTCGACATCGTGGTAGCTGCCGTCGTAAAGCGAGACCTTGATGTCGACCATCTCGTAGCCTGCGAGGATGCCGCGCTGCATCGCATCCTGGATGCCCTGATCGATCGGCTTCACGTACTCCTTGGGGATCGCGCCGCCTTTGGTGTCGTTCGTGAACTCATAACCCTTGCCAGGCTCGTTGGGAGAGATGCGTATCTTGCAGTGGCCGTAGTTACCCGAGCCGCCGGTCTGGCGGATGTACTTGCCTTCCGCGTCGGCGTTCGAGCGGATGGTCTCGCGGTAGTTGACCTGCGGCTTGCCGACATTGGCCTCAACCTTGTACTCGCGCATCATGCGATCAACGATGATCTCGAGATGCAGCTCGCCCATGCCGGCGATAATGGTCTGGCCGGAGTCGATGTCGGTACGGACATTGAAGGTGGGATCTTCCTGCGCGAGCTTCGCGAGGGCCATGCCCATCTTCTCCTGGTCGGCCTTGGTCTTCGGCTCAACGGCAACCTCGATGACGGGCTTCGGGAAGTCGATCGATTCAAGAACGACAGGGCTCTTATCGGTGCAGATGGTGTCGCCAGTGATAAGGTTCTTGAGGCCGACGGCAGCGCAGATATCCCCGGCGAGAATTTCGGTAATTTCTTCCCGCTTGTTGGCGTGCATCTTGAGCAGGCGGCCAATGCGTTCGGTCTTGCCGGTGCGCGGGTTGAGGACCGAGTCCCCGGTTTTTAGCTGCCCGGAGTAGACGCGGATGAAGATAAGTTGGCCGACAAAGGGATCAGTCATGATCTTGAAGCCGAGTGCGGAGAACGGCTCACTGTCGTCTGCCTTGCGAATGATCTCCTGCTCCATGTCGTCGGGATTGTGGCCAACCATGGGGGGGATGTCGAGCGGGCTAGGCAGGTAGTCGACGACCGCATCGAGCAGCGTTTGAACGCCCTTGTTCTTGAAGGAGGAACCGCAGAGAACCGGGAAGATGTTCATCGCGATGGTCGCCTTGCGGATGCCGGCCTTGAGCTGCGCTTCGGAGGGCTCCTCGCCTTCGAGGAAGAGATTCAGGACTTCATCGTCGCTATCGGCAACAGCCTCGATGAGCGCGTGACGAGCTTCCTTGGCCTTCTCGAGCAGGTTAGCAGGGATCTCTTCGATCGAGTACTCAGCGCCCATGGTCTCGTCGTGCCAGAGAATGGCTTTCATGGTGACGAGATCGACGACACCGGCGAACTTGGCCTCTGCGCCAATGGCAATATTGATAGGAATGGCGCGGGCGCCGAGACGATCAACGATGGTCCGGGTGGCATATACGGCATCGGCGCCGGCCTTATCCATCTTGTTGATGAAGCAGATGCGCGGCACCTTGTACTTGTCCGCCTGGCGCCAAACAGTCTCGGACTGAGGCTGGACGCCAGCGACCGCGTCAAAACAGGCGACAGCACCGTCGAGGACGCGGAGTGAACGCTCGACCTCGGCCGTGAAGTCAACGTGGCCGGGAGTGTCGATAATGTTAATACGAATGTTCTTCCAGGTGCAGGTGGTGGCGGCTGACGTAATGGTGATGCCGCGCTCCTGCTCCTGCTCCATCCAATCCATGGTCGCAGTGCCTTCGTGCACTTCGCCGATACGGTGCGTGATGCCCGTATAGAAGAGGATGCGCTCGGTCGTCGTCGTCTTACCGGCGTCGATGTGCGCCATGATCCCGATGTTCCGGCAACGATTTAGAGGTGTAGTGCGTGCCACGGTGTATCTCTTATCTGCGAGCAGGCTCGCGGTGGAAACTTCGTTCTAAAGCTGAAATCAGGGGCTACCAGCGGTAGTGAGCGAAGGCCTTGTTGGCCTCGGCCATGCGGTGAACGTCTTCCTTCTTCTTCATCGCGGCGCCGCGGCCGTTGGCGGCATCGAGGAGCTCGGCGCTCAACTTCTCGACCATGCCCTTTTCTCCACGAGCGCGGCCAAAGGTGACAAGCCAGCGAATGGCTAGCGAGGTACGGCGCTCGGGCAGAACTTCGATCGGCACCTGATAATTGGCACCGCCAACACGGCGGGACTTGACCTCCAGGAGCGGCTTGCAGTTCTCGATCGCCTTCTTGAAAAGTTTCAGAGCCTCGTCGCCGCCCTTCTGCTCGAGGTTAGTCATGGCGGTGTAGAAGATGCCCTGGGCGGTCGACTTCTTGCCGCCCCACATCATGGAGTTCACAAACTTCGTGACTAGGGTCGAGTTATACACCGGGTCCGGTGCAACTTCACGCTTCGCGATGTAACCTTTTCTCGGCATTGCTCTTCTCGTCTTCCTTCAGGACCGTCGACTTCTCAAGGCCTGAACTTACACATCGATGAATAAAGCGGTTAGCGCTTCAACGTACTACTTGGCGGCCTGCGCCTTAGGACGCTTCGCGCCGTACTTGGAGCGGCTCTGCTTCCGGTTAGCCACGCCAACGGAATCAAGCGTGCCGCGGACAACGTGATAACGGACGCCCGGAAGATCCTTTACACGGCCGCCGCGAATGAGCACGATTGAGTGCTCCTGCAGGTTATGGCCGATGCCAGGGATGTAGGTCGTGACTTCGATCCCATTGGTGAGACGAACGCGGGCTACCTTGCGAAGGGCCGAGTTCGGCTTCTTGGGAGTCTGCGTATAGACGCGTGTGCAGACGCCACGGCGCTGCGGCGAGCCCTGAAGCGCGGGGCTGGCGGTCTTGTATCGAGTGGGCGTACGGCCCTGCTTGACGAGCTGATGAAACGTAGGCACTGAAGCTCCTTAACCAATTCCAGACGTGATGCACTCAAACTTGTTAGGCGCGGATCAGGACACTCGCTTCTGGTGACATGCACGCAGAAAATTGAGAACGCTGAAGCGTCTCTTGCGAAGAATCCTGCTTCGCGTCTGTACTGCATAAACCAGACGAAAACAGTCGACGGTGGCCGAGCGTGTCCCCAGTACTTCCGGGAAGAGCCGGCTCCGTTTCGCTGTCCCGGCCCGTATAGCCCGCCTTTGGATCCCAATGAAGGGTGGCGGGTGTCACAGACACGATTGCGATAGGCCTCAGGTGATAAGCTGGCCGATTCCTCGGACATCCCTGCGGTGAAATCTCTTGTATCCAGTGTAGCTCAGGCCTTCCATACTGCTGGCCTGGCTGGGCATTTCTCTACCCTAAACGCCGCACTCAGGTCGCGACGCATTCCGGATACTCGCGGAACCTTTTAAAGGTAGCAATTCGGCGACTCCACGTCAATCTTTTTACAGCCGGTTTGAGGATGGCGTTGTCATTTCGTTGCGCGAACTTCGTAGCCCTTCACTGCTTCCGGTGGATGCTAGGCTGTCTGGATGACCCTTGACATGTTTTGTGGCCGGATGGCGGCTGGTTGCTCCTCTCTCGTGCTGACGGTTTTAGCAGGCGGATTCACTTCGTTGACGGCCCAGACGCCGGGAGCTGCCGGTGGCTCGGCTGCTGTAGTCAGTAATGTGAAGGATGGGCGGATCGCCGCCCTGATGACGGAGATGGGGAAGGCGCGGAGTCCGCTCCAAGTTGCAATCTCGCCTGATGCGTCGCTGGTGGCCTGGTCGGTGCGGTCGGCGGATGGCGAGGTGATTCGACTGTCGAGTGTGAATAACCCCGATCCGACGAAGGACCGGATGATTGGTACGGGGATCAAGAATGCCGGGGAGAAGTGCGCGAGCATTCTGCCGACGTGGTCGCCGGATGGCGAGTCGCTGGCGTTTGTGTCGACCTGCACAGGCAAGGATGCGGGGCAGGCGCAGATCTTCGTGTGGTCGAAGGCTACGGGACAGGCGAAGCAGGTGACGCATGTGACGGGGTCGATCGAGGCCCCGGCGTGGTCGCCGGACGGAAAGGCGATTGCGTTCCTTTTTGTAGAGAATGCAACGCGGAGTGCGGGCGCGCTAGATGCAATGAAGCCGCCGGCAGGGGTGATTGGAGAGGATGGGGTCGAGGTACAGCGGGTAGCCGGTGTCGATGTGAGCACGGGAACACTCGCTGCAATTACGCCTGCTGGCTTGCACGTGTACGAGTTTGACTGGGCGCCGGATTCTTCCCAGATCGCCTTTGTGGCGGCGCATCCTCCTGGAGAGAACACGTGGTGGATTGCCCAGCTTTATACACAGGCGGTGCTACGGGACGGCCAGGGACGCGTGACGGACAATCATTCCGCAACGGACACGGTAGAGATGCCTCCGAGGTCGATTCTCGATACGAAGACTATAGAAGGCTCCTTGCATGGGCTGCAGATTGCCGTGCCGCGGTGGTCGCCCGATGGCTCGCAGATCGCATTTATCGGTGGATTGATGAGCGACCAGGGCGCGACGGGCGGGGATATCTTCGTAATGCCTTCGGCCGGTGGCGAGCCGAAGGACGTTACGCCGGGACGAATATCGACCCCGGTGTTTATCCGGTGGGTGGATGGGACGAAGATCGGCTTCTCGGAGCACTTAGGCGGAAGCAGCCGGATCGCTGTGCTCGATCTTGCGAGCGGCAAGGATCTTCCGGGAATCGGCGGCACGTATCCGGAGGCGATCGGCTCGGGGACAGCGGCGATGAGCATCTCGGCGTCGCGGTCGGCGCGGAGTGTGGCATTTATTCGGAGTTCGTTTGAGCGGCCGTCCGAGGTGTGGGCGGGTGAGCTCGACAACTTGAAGCAGATCTCGCACCTGAACGATGGCCTGAAGCCGGCGTGGGGTAAAACCGAAGATATTCAATGGTCGAGCGATGACTTCAAGGTGCAGGGTTGGCTGCTGTATCCGGCGAATTACGACGCGAGCAAGAAGTATCCGCTGTTGGTCTTCGTGCATGGCGGGCCGTCGAGCGCAATGCAGCCACATTGGCCATCGGCTAACTTTGGCGCGGCACCCTTCTCGGCGCTGGGATACTTCGTCTTTATGCCGAACCCACGCGGGAGCTATGGACAGGGCGAGAAGTTTACCCAGGCGAACGTGAAGGACTTTGGCTATGGAGATCTGCGCGACATTCTGGCTGGGATGGATACGCTCGAGAAGCGCCTTCCGATCGACAAGGATCGCGAGGGACTGACCGGGTGGAGCTATGGCGGGTTCATGACGATGTTTGGCGTAACTCAGACGACGCGGTTCAAGGCGGCGGTGGCCGGCGCGGGCATCAGCGACTGGAAGAGCTACTACGGCGAGAACTCCATTGACCAGTGGATGATTCCCTTCTTTGGCAAGAGTGTTTATGACGATCCGGCGGTGTATGCGAAGAGTTCGGCGATCGAGTTCATCAAGAACGTGAAAACGCCGACCCTGGTGGTCGTGGGAGATCGTGACGGCGAGTGCCCGGCTCCACAGAGCTACGAGTTCTGGCATGCGCTGCGGGCAGAGGGGGTAAAGACGCAGCTGGTGATCTACCCGAATGAAGGTCATGGGTTCCGCGACCCGGGACACCGCGCTGACGTCCTGGAGCGCGCACTGAACTGGTTTGGAACCGAGATGCCGGCGAAGTAAGTCAAGGTGGTTTGCTCGCCGAGCATAGACGCCTCGATCGTCAAAGGGGCGATTTACGTGGGCTGGACTGCGAGTTTGCAGGATGCCGGCATTTGCTTCCCGCTGGGTCAGCTTCTACACTTAGCTTCAAGGAAACTCAGCGTCTGCAGGTAAGACCGTTCGACTGCTGTTCGGGTCGGGCGGGGAGGTTTAATGCGTCGGTTCGTCACGTTATTCGTTTTGTTGTTGGTTTCGGTTCCGTTTGGCATCTCGATGTCTGGTTGCGGGAAGAAAAACCCCGTCGTCTTTTGCAATGCGAGCAGTGGCGACGGTGGTGTGGTGGTGGGGCAGCTGAACAATATCGTGCTGCAACCTGTGATCTATGGCATTTCTCTGAACTATGGGCAGATTGGGCAGCTGAGCGCTCCCACCGGTACTGACTGCAAGGGTACGGCTGTCAGCGTGAGGGCGTACACGTACGGTTCGAGGAACGTAGCCATTGTTGACGTAAATCCGGCGACTGGAGCGCTCTGTGCAGGTACATGGAATCGCAACCTGAACGTCATTCCGGACTACACGGTGTGTACCGCCCCGGCAAGTCCCGATCCGAATAACTCGATGACATACCTTACCGCCGAAGCGAATGGTGTGACCAGCAATCCGATCCCGGTCTTCACGCATCCCGTGGTGACGAGCGTCTTGCTGGGGGCTCAGACGGTACCTTGTTCGGTACAGCCAACGACAGACATGACGTCGAATTGCTGCCCGCTGGCTGCGGCAAATACAATTACAGCGCCTGCTTACTCCGGCAACTCCTGCATCTCGCAGGGCACAACGGGACAATTGGTCGCACGCGTTTTCTCAGGAACGGGCGCATCCGCAACCAATATCAGCTGCCAAGCCGGCCACCTGACGTTTACCGCACAAACGGCGGGCATTGTGGCGATTGATGAAAACGGCGTGGCCACTGCACAGCAGCCTGGTTCTACGGTGATCACGGCAAGCGTTGCGAATGCGGGCAGTTCGGCTGGATTTTTCTCAACCTGCCCTCCGACGAGCATCACGCTGAGCGTGCCCAATAACCCTGCAACCAGCATCCCGGTGACTCAGAACTTTGCTCAACCGCTGGTGGCGACCGTACTTGACCAGAACAATACGGTGCTGACCGGGCTGGCGCTCGAGTATGTCTCGACCACGCCGACGACGATACCGGTTGCTTCGAGCGGCATCGTGACGCCGTCTTTCCCAGGGGCAGCGACCATTACGGCGATCTGCCAGCCGCCGACCTGTAATTCGGCGCCATTCAATCAGATCGGGCTGTTCGGTAATGGAAAGCCTGCTACATCCAATCCCATCGACATCACGACAGCTGGTGCGAACAGCACCCTGCTCTATCTGGCGAGCACACAATCCCGCTATCTTGTGCCGGTCGACTTTACGATGACGACGCTAGGATCTGCAGTACAGCTGCCCTACGTTCCGAACTCGATGGTGATCAGCGAGGACGGCACGACGATCTACATGGGAAGTTCGACAGAGCTGATGGTCGTCAGCGCAACGTCGGATGGCGTGACGCGGCAGGATGTGACGGTGCCCGGCACGGTGCTGGCGGTTTCGCCGGACAACTCGACGGTGGTGATCGCTGACCCGGTCCGAAAGTTGATCTACCTCGAAGCTGCGGCAGGGGGTGTGACGACGCAGTACGGTGCGGTTGGAACGCATGCCCAGTGGACGCCAGACTCGCAGACGGTCTACATCACGGCGGCTGACCCGACGACCGGAGCGGATCAGCTGCTCGTGTATTCGACCTTTACGGGATGGAACAACATCACGCCTGCGTCGGTGACGACGGCCTATCCGACGAACCCGACCTCGAACGGCAACTTCCCGCTGGATGTTGCAGTGACGGTGCCGAGCGTCGGCGCTTATTTTGCCGGATCGACGGTGACGACGGCAGTAGGCTATTGTCCGGCGAGTACGACCAGCACGGTCAATGGGCAGACGACCGTCGCCAATGTATTCAATCCGCAGGCTGACCAGGTGGCGGAGCAGACGGACCGCGTTGCGGCAACCAATGATGGGCACCACATTCTTGGCGCGACGGCCTCCACCAAGCTACTGAGCGATCTTCAGGTAACGCTCCCGACCGGGCCCTGCCCGGCGTCGGGTGCGGGGCTGCAGTTCTCAGCCGGAGGCAACTCTACGCCGTTTACCACAACGGTGCTGGCCGGGACGACACCTACGGCAATCACCGGCGTCTTTCCTTCCTCCGACTCGACCAACGCCGTAGTGACGTATACGGGAACGGGGGGGGTGCTTCCGTCTTATGTGCCAGCTGCGTCTGGCCCTGGAAAGCTGACCAACGTTCCGCTCTCCGGTTCAGCGACCGCGCCGGTCGCCGGGGTGTGGAGCACGGATAACCTGACGTTCTTTGCGGGAACGTCCGGGGACAATCTGGTCCACTTGGTTACGCGGGCTAGTGCAGCCGGCGCGCTAACGGACTCGAAGACGATTGCACCGAATCTGCCGCTTGATCCGAGTGCTGGAGTCAGTGGAACGATTGCGACGCCGAACCTGCTGGTCCAGAAGCCTCGCAAGACGACATAGCCTGTCGACTTGAGACAGAGAAGCCCTCTCCGCGGAGAGGGCTTCTTCGTGCGTGATGCGTTGAAACTCAGGCCAGGCGCTTCTTCAAGAGCTCGCGGGCTACGGCATCAAGGACGCCGTTGAGGAAATGTATCGACTCGGGGGCAGCGTAGCGGCGGGCGATCTCGAGACTCTCGTTGATGATGATCGGACCGGGCGTAGAGGGATAACCCAGCATTTCTGCTATAGCGGCGCGCAGCAGGTTGCGGTCGACCACAGGCATGCGCTCGATGCGCCAGTTCTGTGAGTGCTGCTCGATGATGCCGTCGATCTCTGGCGCGCGGGAAGTAGCGACGCGATAGAGATCTTCGGCAAAAGCGCGGGTTTCGGCATCGACATCGTCGCGGGAGGGCCAGAAGAGCTTGCGGACTTCGTCCGGCGTCTGCTTGCCGAGGTCGCCCTGGAAGAGCATCTGCATGGTGAGTTCGCGCGACTTGCGACGGGTGCCCATCAGGCAGTCACCGCTTGAGGGTGTACGGCTAGTTTTCGCTGGATCGAGACCATCTCGATGGCGGCGATTGCGGCTTCGAAGCCCTTGTTGCCGGCCTTGAGCCCGGCACGATCAAGCGCCTGTTCGAGGGTCTCGCAGGTGAGCACACCAAAGGCGTGGGGGATGCCGGTCTCCTGCTGGGACTGGCCGATGCCGCGGGCTACCTCGTTGTAGATGGCCTCGTAGTGGGCCGTCTCGCCGCGAAGGAGACAGCCGAGCGTGACGATGGCGTCAAATTTCTTCGACTCGGCGAGGGTGCGGGCGGCGCTCGGAATCTCCCAGGCACCGGGAACGCGGACGACTTCGATATTTTGCTTTGCTGCACCGCTGCGATGCAGGGCGTCGAGCGAGCCCTGCAGGAGCCTATCGGTGATGACGGTGTTCCATCGCGTAGTGACAACGGCAAAGCGCATGCCGGCGGCGTTGAGATCACCCTCGACCGCAAGCGGCCCGCCATGAAGCGGATTCTCGGATTGCCAAAAGCCGACGCGTAGTCCCGCCGCAAGCTGGGCGGTAAAGAGCCGCGAGTTCCAATGGGTTATCTCGGGCGCGGAGAGCAGCGTCCCGAGCTCTTCGGTGCGATAGTCGACGAGCATCCATTGCTGCACAATGGTGTGTACATGGTCGAGCTGCGTTACTTCGATGAGCAGCGGAGGAACGGCCGGGACGCGACCTGTGACCAGCTCCAGATTTCCCACGGGCGCGAGAAAAGCCGCACCACGTCCTTGATCGTCCTGCCAGCCTTTGCCCGGTTCGAAGCCCAGCGATTCGAGAAGGCTGTGCAGCCTGTCCACTTCAGGGCTCGCCTGGTCAGTAGAAGCGAGAGCGTGGACAAGCGTTATTCCTTTAATCATGGAATTGATTGTATCGTCTGGGTGAGGATGCGATGCGTGGGTCAGGATGCGATGGAGACGATGCAGATGAGCTACGAGACGTTATTGGTTGTGGTTGAGGACAAAGTAGCGACGGTCAGCCTCAACCGACCGCATGTCCTGCATGCGTTGAACGCACAGATCTTCGACGAACTAGAGCACGCGTTTGTCGCGCTGACGGCGGACTGCGAGGTCCGTGTGATCCTGGTGACGGGTGCGGGCGAGCGGGCATTCGCCGCGGGTGCGGACATTCGGGAACTGCAGGCGGCCGATGCTGTGACGGGCGAGATGAAATCCAGGCGTGGACAGGCGGTCTTTCGATTCATTGAGAGCTGCGGCAAGCCGGTGATTGCGTTGCTGAATGGATTTGCGCTGGGCGGCGGCTGTGAGCTGGCGCTGTCGTGTACGCTGCGCATTGCGAGCGAGACGGCAAAGCTGGGCCAGCCGGAGGTCAAGCTTGGCCTGATCCCTGGCTATGGTGGAACGCAACGCCTGCCGCGGCTCGTGGGCCAGGCTGCGGCACTGAAGCTGCTGATGACGGGCGAGATGATCGGCGCCCTGGAAGCGCTGCGGATCGGCCTGGTGGATGAAGTGGTATCCGCAGGGATGCTGCGTGCGCGGGGCGAGGAGCTTGCGCGCATGATCGTCGGCGTGGCGCCGATGGCGGTTACGGCGTGTCTCGAGGCGGTAAGGCGGGGCAGCCATGTGGATCTTGACGACGCACTCGATATCGAGGCCGAAATCTTCGGGCGACTGTGTGGGACCGAGGACAAGGCGGAGGGTACGGCGGCGTTTGTGGAGAAGCGAGTGCCAATGTGGACAGGACGGTAGGTAAAAGGGACAGGACGATGGCGAATCACAAAATTCGCCAATACAGTGCACTGATCAACTTGGTATGCTGGAGTTAGTGCGGAATTTACAGTATCTTCTTTCTTCCTTCCTGCTGTCGACAGCCCTGGCCGGCTGCAACCATACGTCTGTTCCCATGTCGGCGGAGACGCGACAGGTGACAGCGCAGAAGCAACGGCAGACAGATGAGGCACGGGGACAGATGGAGCTCATTCCTCCACCGTCGAAGGCGCGATACCTGGCAGTGAAGAGCCTGACGAGCTGGGAAAATCCTTATGTGACGGTGCAGGGCGGCATGCTGACGCTGCACGTGATGCTAGCGGATGCCAACACCAGCGGGCTGGGCGAAGGCGGTATGCTACGGCCGGTCGGTGCGCGGCGCCAGGACCTGAACGTACGGGTGAGCGATCTGCCCACCGCGCTGAATGCGGTGCCGCAGAATGCTTGGCCCTACGGCCGCGTGGTGGCGATCGAAGAGGCGCACAATGTGCCCAAGAGTGCACGGCCCGAGGTGCGCCGCAACATGGAATCGGCGATGCAGATGCTAAATGACCTGGGCGTGGTGGTGTACGAATGGAACGAGAACGGCGTCGGGCTGCGCTAGTCTCTGACGATCGGGGCAGCTTAGGCTAAGATTCGGTCTACCACCACTCTTCCTTCTGGATGACGCGATTTGCATACGACGGCGCTAGTAGTCTTCTGCCTGTTCTTCCTCCTGGTCACGATGGCGGGTTTCTGGGCAGCGCGCTGGCGGCGGCCGCTAGCCGGCATGATGTCGCTCGACGAGTGGGGGCTGGCCGGCAGGAGCTTCGGAACCTGGGTGACCTGGTTTCTGATCGGCGGGGATCTGTACACGGCATACACCGTGATTGCGGTGCCGGCGGCTCTCTCTGGTGCGGGTGCGATGGGCTTCTTTGCGGTGCCCTACGCAGTCATGGTCTATCCGTACATGATGCTGGTCTTGCCGCGAATGTGGACGATCTGCCATCGCCACGGATATGTAACCTTTGCTGACTTTGTTCGCGGTCGCTATGGGAATCGCTGGCTAACGCTGGCGGTGGCTGTTACGGGAATTCTGGCGCTCATGCCGTATATAGCTCTGCAGCTTGTCGGGATGCGGGTGGTGATCGCGGCTCTGGGCGTGAAGGGCGAGTGGCCGCTCGCCGCGGCGTTTGTGATTTTGGCGGCTTATACGTACTCAAGTGGCTTGCGGGCGCCGGCTGTGATCGCGATTGTGAAGGACGTCATGTTGTACATCATGGTGATCGCCGCGCTGGTGCTGCTGCCGATTCGGCTGGGCGGCTATGCGCGGGTCTTCGAGCTTGCGGACCGCGCACTGGGGGCGCATTCTCCCGCGGCAACGATCTATCTGAAGCAAGGCCAGGTGCTGGGTTACTCGACGCTTGCCATCGGGAGTGCGGTTGCGCTGATGTTGTATCCGCATACCGCGACCGCCGTGCTGAGTGCGAAGAGTGCGCAGGTAGTGCGACGGAACGCGGCGCTGCTGCCGGCTTACAGCTTCGTGCTTGGCATGATTGCGCTGCTTGGCTATGTGGCGTTGGCGGCCGGCGTCGTAACCAAGGACACCAGCATGGCAGTGCCACTGTTATTTCTGAAGATGTTTCCCGAGTGGTTCGCGGGCTTCTGCCTGGCGGCCATTGCAATCGGCGCGCTGGTGCCGGCGGCGATCATGTCAATTGCTGCGTCGAATCTGTTTACGCGCAATCTCTATGGCGAGTTTGCCGGCGTACAGGCGACGCCACTCCAGGAGTCGCAGATGGCGAAGCTGGTGTCGCTGGTAGTAAAGTTTGGCGCACTGGTGTTTGTCCTTCGTCTTCCTGCACCGTACGCGATCGAGATGCAGCTGCTTGGCGGGATCTGGATCTGTCAGATCTTTCCTGCGGTTGCGCTTGGAGTATTTACGCGGTGGTTTCATCCGTGGGCTCTCATAGCCGGATGGCTGACGGGGATGGGCCTAGGGACAGCTATGGCGTTTGCCTTGGGGTTAAAGGGCTCGGTCTACCCGATCCACGTTGCGGGGCAGGTCTACGGGATGTATGCGGCCATACCGGCGCTGCTGGCGAATCTGCTGATCGCTGCGGTATTCACGGTGATCTTCCGATGGCTGAAGCTGCATGGTGGTGTCGATCAAACTGACTCCGACGCCTACGTCGGTTGACTTTGAACCTTGTGGCACCTTGGTAGGAGTCGGTTGCATCCTACCGCAAATCAGGGAAGGTGTTATGAGAGAGATGAAGCAAAACGCGAAACTCCAGGAACCTTCATTGGCGAAAGGTTTGCTGTCAGGGCTGATCGGAGGCATCGCTGCAACAGCTGCCAAGACTTTTGCGGAGAAGGTATATCCGCCGCGTACGCACGGTGAACCGGAGCCGCCGGCAGTGCTAGCTGAGAAGATTGCCGGGCACTCGCTCGACAACGACGCTAAGACCGTGGCTACGGAGACAATTCACTGGGCATTCGGTGCGATGGTTGGCGCGGCATACGGAGCTCTCGCGGAATACTATCCAGCGGCGACCGCGAAGGAAGGTGCGAGCTTCGGACTGGCGCTGGCAACGCTCACTCACGAGACCGCTTTGCCTGCTATGGGCCTGTCGGCTGAACCTGAAGACCAGACGTTTCGGGAGCGAACAAGTGAGATGAGTACGCACGTGGTTTTCGGCCTAGTGACTGAGACCGTGCGAAGGAATGTGCGGAAATTGCTCTAGTCGTCTTTCTTGAAGCTTCCTGTCACACAAATTGTGCATAGCGATTCTTGACACGACGGAATGCCAGGTAAGTTGATCAACTCGATCTTCTTGTAATCGCCATCACAGAGGAGTGAACACCATTGTGCTCGTAGGTGGTGAATCTCGCGAGAGGCGCAGTCTTCATGAATAAGCAATCCCGGCAGGCAGTTATTGTAGGTGCTGGACCCGGAGGTCTGGCGGCTGCAATGCTGCTGGCCAAATCCGGTGTAAAGGTCACCATAGTTGAGAAACGCGACCAGGTTGGAGGAAGAACCTCGACTTGGGAGCAGGATGGATTCAAGTTCGATATCGGGCCTACATTCTTTCTGTATCCCCGCGTCCTGAAGGAGATCTTCTCGGCCGCTGGATACGATCTTGACCGCGAAGTTCCGATGACGCGACTCGACCCGCAGTATCGGTTGGTTTTCGGGGCGGGCGGGGAGTTACTTGCTACGCCAAACGTAGAACGAATGGAGAAGGCAATTGCCGCGATTTCACCGGCAGATGCCGTACGCTTCAAGACTTTTCTATCTCGGAACCGAACGAAGCTGCAGCAGTTTCTTCCTTTTCTTCAATCTCCCTTTGAGAGTTGGACGGACCTTGCGAAGCCCAGCATGTTGAAGCTGCTTCCATTGCTTGCGCCTTGGCGGTCGCTTGATACCGACCTGCAGGCTCACTTCAAGGACGAGCGTATCCGGCTCGGATTCAGCTTTCAGTCGAAGTACCTGGGAATGTCGCCCTTCCGATGTCCGAGTTTGTTCTCGATTCTCTCGTTCCTTGAATATGAACATGGTGTCTATCATCCGACTGGCGGCTGCGGCTCTGTAACGAAGGTGATGGCGCGAATTGCGCGCGAGATGGGTGTCGAGATTCTGCTGAATGAACCAGTTGAGCGTGTGCTGATCGAGAACGGTAAAGCGATCGGTGTAAAGACGGCGAACCATAGCCTGCCGGCTGATGCGGTCGTCGTGAACGCAGATTTTGCAGGCGCGATGAAGCGGCTTGTACCGAATCGTTTGCGGAACAAGTGGACGGATGAGCGCTTGGCAAAGAAGCAGTACTCATGCTCGACTTTCATGATGTACTTGGGCATCGACGGACACTATGACGATATCTCGCACCACACAATCTATTTGACTGAGAACTATCGGCAGAACCTGCGTGATATTGAGGAGCTTCATCAGCTTTCGGAGAATCCTTCGTTCTATGTGCAGAATGCAGGCGTGACCGATCCCACACTTGCGCCGGGTGGGCAAAGTACGCTTTATGTGCTCTTACCAGTGACGCATGAATCACCTCACGTCGACTGGAAGAAGGAGACGCCGCGGTATCGCGAGATCGCTCTAAAGCAGCTGGAAAAGATAGGAATTACCGATGTTGAGCGGCGTATCCGCACGGAGAAGGTGTTGACCCCGGAGGGTTGGAAGGGTGAGTTCGACCTCTACAAGGGAGCGACGTTCAGTATGGCGCATTCCCTTAATCAGATGCTGCATCTGCGCCCGCATAATCGTTTTGAGGACATCGGACAGACTTACCTCGTAGGCGGAGGGACGCATCCGGGAAGTGGATTGCCGGTGATCTTCGAGTCGGCTCGGATCACATCCCGCCTTTTGCTTGAGGACTTAAAGATGGAACCACTCTGGGATGCCGGCGTAACGGATAGCCTGCTCACCCGGGATGAGTTGGTCGGGGTGGCCTCCTGATCATGGAGAGCGTGATGCTTGAGGAACATTCGAAAACCGAGCATATGCGGAACAGGTCAGGCGTTGCTCGGATGACTGGAGCAGCACAGATCAATTGGGCAGCGAGGACTGTTCAGGATCGCTTGAAGGTTCTGAGCACTGGACGATACGAGTTAGCCCGCATGAGCCCGATCCTCGCGCGGGCCATTTCCCCTGAGCTTTCGCGAAGTCCGGCCGATACGAGGGTCGCGGAGCTATTACCGTTGCTTGCCGCCTGCCACTTCCTGGAACGCGAGGCTGAGACGGTGCTCGGCGTGCGGCGGCAAAGACGGCAGGGACTTCCCCTCTGGCTCGCAGGTGTCGACAGCGAGATCCAGCGGGTGCCGCTTGGTCACATTCTTGTGATCGGCCCGTCGAACTATCCCCTGTTCATTCCTGGAGTGCAGGTGCTCCAAGCGCTCGTTGCAGGCAACGCTGTAACTTGGAAGCCAGGGCGCTGCGGCAAGGCGGTTGCGGAAGTATTCGCACGGGCGCTATCCCGGGCTGGACTACCCGATGGCCTGCTGCGGGTTACCGACGATACGGTTGACGCGACCCATATCGCCCTGGAAGAGAGACCGGACAAGGTGTTCTTTACCGGATCCGCCGATACCGGGCGCCTGCTAATGCGTATTCTTGCCGAGACACTTACGCCTTGCGTCATGGAGCTATCAGGGTGTGATGCGGTCGTTGTTCTTCCGTCGGCAGACCTGTCCCGCGTGGTGCAGGCACTGGCCTTCGGCATGCGATTGAACGGATCGGCGACCTGCATGGCACCGCGGCGGGTGCTGCTTATGGAGACAACGGACGCGCGCAGGAAGGCCTTTCTCTCGTCTCTGCGAAGCGCCCTCTTTGAGGTTGCGCCGGTTCCGATCTCAGATGGCATCAACGTGCAGCTTCGTGAGCTGATGGACGACGCTGTGCGGCAGGGAGCACGGATCGAGAGAGATCAGGAAGTTTCTGGCGCGAAAGGTGTGCGTCCGATCCTCATCCTGAATGTGCGGCCAGAGATGCGCATTGCACAAGCGGACGTGTTTGCACCAGTACTTTCGGTGATCGATGTCGAGGGCGAGAACGGGGTGCTTGAAGCCCAGCAGGCCTGTCTCTTTGCACTGACGGCCTCGATATTCGGTGATGAGCGTGAGGCACGGCGCCTAGCGTCGAAGCTCAACGTGGGAAGTGTTCTTATCAACGACATCATCGTGCCGACTGCAGATCCAAGGCTTCCGTTCGGCGGGCGTCGCGAAAGTGGATTCGGTGTGACACGGGGCGCAGCGGGCTTGCTCGAGATGACGGCGATCAGGACCGTGGCCGTGCGTAGAGGCAGGCGCGTTCGTCATTACGAGGTAACGACGCCGTTGCACGAGGGTCTGTTCGATGGCTTGATCGCGACGACACATGGTGGAAGCTGGCCAGAGCGGTGGCGCGGTTTGAAGCAGATGATTGCAGCCGGCAAGAGACTGACCAGCAGGAAGAAGAATTGAGGAGCAGCGTGGCGAGTTTGAGTGTGAGTAACGACGCGGTTCAAACGGGATCGGCAATAAGCAAGCGCGTTGGCGTAATCGGATCTGGCCTTGGAGCTCTCACAGCGGCATGTACGCTGGCTGCACGCGGGCATTCCGTCACGGTGTTCGAGAAGAACGAATGGCTTGGCGGGAAGGCGGCGCAGCTACGGGCGGAAGGCTTTCGATTTGATATGGGCCCGACTATTCTGATCCAGCCATCGATGCTGCGGAAGGTGTTTGCCGAAGCGGGCAAGCGGATGGAAGACTACGTGCCGATGGTGCGGCTCGATCCGCAGTGGCGCTGCTTCTTTGAAGACAAGAGTGTGCTCGATCTGAAGGATGATCCGAATGAGATGGCGTCTTCGCTTGAGGCGATCTGGCCGAAGATGGGAGCAGGTTATCTGAAGCTACTTGAAGAGTCGAAGAATCTTCACTCTATCTCGGACCGTTTTTTCTTCTGGCGCTCGATCGGGTCGATGAAGGACACGATGGATATCGGCGGCGCCTTTGATCTAAAGGTGCTGCGGGACGTAATGCGGATGCGGCTCGGAAAGTCTGTAGGACAGGTGATCCGTGAGCACATTCCCGATCCAAACACGGCCCAGATGCTGGACCATTTTGTACAGTACGTGGGTTCATCGCCCGATGCGTCGCCAGCCATTCTCTGCGCGATCGGCAACATGCAGATGACCGAGGGCATCTGGTATCCGTTGGGCGGAACACGGGCGATTCCAGAGGGCCTGGTGAAGCTCGCGAAGGAACTCGGCGTGGTCTTTCATCCGGAGACTGACGTCGCCAAAATCCTGACTGATGCCCCGGCGCATGGGCAGAGAGCTGCGGGCAAAGTGACCGGCCTGGTGACTACGCGTGGTGTCGTTCACTTTTTCGACGCGATCGTCTCAAACTCGGACGCGGTACGGACGCATCGCGAGCTGATCGGCGGCGTAACGGCGAAGCACTTCGACGGAAAGCGTAATTATGAGCCGGCGTGCAGCGGCGTGGTGCTCTATCTCGGGCTGAAGAAGCGGTACGAGCATCTCGCGCATCACGACTTCGTCTTCTCGCGCGACCCGCATGAGGAGTTTCACGCGATCTACGACCAAGGAGAGCCGGCACCTGATCCCACCTGCTATCTGGCGGCGACGGCGGCTACTGATCCGACGAGCGCTCCAGAAGGTGGCGAAGCGCTCTATGTGCTGGTGCATACTCCGTATCTTCGCGACCATCATGACTGGAAGAAAATGTTTCCGGCCTACCGGCAAGTGATCCTGAATAAGCTGAAGCGCACAGCAGGAATGAAGGACATTGAAGAGCGCATCGTTTTTGAAGCCTCGCTGACGCCGCAGGATATCCATGATCGATACCGGGTTCTGAATGGTGCGATTTACGGCATCTCAAGCCATGGAGTCTTCCAGGGTGCGTTCAAACCAGCCAACCAATCGCGAGAGCTGGATGGACTTTACCTGGCGGGCGGGGCTGCGCATCCGGGACCGGGCATGCCGATGGTGATGATGTCGGGATGGATCGCGGCGGACACGCTCGACCAAGTGGCGCGAGCTTGAGATAGGCTGAAGTGCATGCATGTCCCCCCGATCTCCGCGCCGCTGCTTGGATTCTTTCGGCGTATCGTGCAGGGCTACTTTCGGCGTCACTTTCATGCGGTACGTATCAGCGGGGCGGAGCGGTTTGTGAGTGATGGCGGACCGCTGATCGTCTACGCGAATCACAGCTCGTGGTGGGATCCGATGGTCTGCATCCAGCTTGCCCGTTTAATGCTCCCGAAGTTGCGGCATTACGCTCCGATGGATGCCGGGTCGCTGGAGCGATATGGACTGTTGAAGAAGCTGGGGATCTTTCCGGTGGAGATGAAGACCGCTCGCGGGGCGGTCCAGTTTCTGCGAGTTGGAGAGGCTATTCTGCGCAGCGGTGGAATCCTCTGGGTGACGCCGCAAGGGCGGTTTGCCGATGCGCGGGAGCGGCCGCTGGCGTTTAAGCCGGGACTCGCTGCGTTGGCTCGCCGGGTTGCGGAGCATGGTGGCAGTTGTACGTTGCTCCCGCTGGCGATTGAGTACCCGTTCTGGAATGAGCGCCTGCCGGAGACCTTGCTGCATGTGGGCGAAGCAGTTCAGCTGACTGCGGGTTCGGTGAGTGCCGATGATGTGCAGGAGCAGCTGGTCGCGGCGCTCGAAGTCGCAATGGCGGAGCTGAAGGAGATGGCCCTGGCGCGAGATCCGTCGCACTTTCGGGTACTGGTCGGCGGAAGGGCCGGAGCGGGCGGCTTTTATGCGCTGGGGCAGCGGATCAAGGCTGTTGTTCAGAGGCGGCCTTATCGCGCGGAACATACGTTGGCAGCGCAGACCGGCATGGCTGAGCCCGACGGTGTAGGAAAATAATGCCGATGATGCTGGTTGCGCTAGCGGTCGCTTCGATGTTGTGTGCGCTCTCGCCCGCGGTGCTGTTCCTGGTGAATTTGCGGCGCTATCGAGCACCTGCAGCGGCGACTGGTGCTTTGCCGACGATCTCCGTGCTGATCCCGGCCCGGAATGAGGCGCGCTCGATTGAAGCTGCTGTTCGGTCGATCCTGGCGAGCCGCGGAGTTGCAATTGAGATCGTCGTGATGGATGACGGCTCGACCGATGGGACCGCAGCAATGGTTGCGGCGCTGGCCGGGGGCGATGCCCGGGTGCGGGTTGAGCATGCGCCAACCTTGCCGGCAGGGTGGAATGGGAAGCAGCATGCATGCTGGGCTCTGGCGCACGCGGCTTGCCACGAGCTGCTCTGCTTTATAGACGCCGATGTTCGGCTGGAACCTGAGGCGATGGCGCGTATGTCAGCGTTCCTTGAGCGTCGTGGTGCAGACCTGGTAAGCGGCTTTCCGCGGCAGTTGACCAAGACGTGGATGGAGTGGCTGCTGCTCCCGCTGATCCATTTTGTGCTGCTTGGATTTCTGCCGATGTCGAAGATGCGCGAGGGCACCGATCCGTCCTTCGCGGCGGGCTGCGGGCAGTTCCTGATGGTGCGCCGAGAGGCGTATCGTGCAAGCGGTGGACATGCCGCAATCAAGGCCACCATGCATGACGGCCTCATGCTGCCGAAGCTGTTTCGCCAGCATGGCTATCGGACCGATCTTGCTGATCTGACCGGCCTGGCGCGATGCCGGATGTACACCAATGCGCGAGAGGTCTGGCAGGGATTGGCCAAGAACGCGACGGAGGGCATCGCGGCGCCGGTGCGGATTTTGCCGATCTCCCTACTGCTGGTGCTAGGCCAGGTGCTGCCATTTGGGCTGGTCATCTGGGTCATGACGCATCGCGTCTCTGACTTCGTGATGGCGTGTGTCATCTCCGCGGTCTGCGGAGCGTGCCTTCCGCGGCTTCTTGCCATCAGGCGGTTTCGGCAAAACTGGCGCAGCGCGGCGCTGCATCCTTTCGGCATCCTGATGCTGCTGGCGGTGCAATGGTATGCCTTCGGTCGCAAGCTGATGGGTGGCGCGGTGAGCTGGAAGGATCGCGCTTATGCCGAGGAATAGCGGTTGCTGCCCTGCGTTGCGAAGGTCACTGGCCGGGGATGTGATCACGGCTCTGCGGCCAGTTCGTGACCAGCGTGTCGACGACGATGTGGCCGACGCGGTAGGCACTGTCGAGTGAAGGCATGTAGGCGCTGTACTTGGTTACCTTCGTCTCGGCTAGGCTGGCGGTGGCGGTGATTCCCTGCCGCTGCTGGTCGTAGTTGCTGGCGGTGCGGAGGACGAGGACCCGGTTGATGTCGACCTTGTGGGCCCGGGCGAGCCAGGTGAGCGACTGGAGCGTACCGGTGTCTTCCATGCCGCAGATGGCGTAGGTCCCCTTTCCTTCCGTCTGGTATCGGACCCAGGCGCGCGCCCAGGCGTTCATCAGCTTGCCGTGCCAGAAGGTGCTGGCGGCCAGGTTGTCGCCGCGCAAGACGAAGGGCGGCCGGTGCGCAGCTGCTCCGGCGTACTGCTGTCGGCGTTCGGCGATGCCGGGCGTGTCGAGGAGCGGCGTGTCTTTGGTCAGGTTGAAGGCCCATCCAACCAGGGCCGGGTTGAGGTGATAGACGATGCCATCGCCGTCGGCGAAGCGGTCTGCGCGGGGCTGTTCGTAAGGCGTCGACTTGCCGAGCGGAACGTAGCCGGTTGGCCAGAGCTGGCGATCTTCGGGCGTCGCAGCCGGGATCTCGCGGGCGTCGATCTCGTGGGCGAGGTCACCGTCAACGATGTCGTCGGACCAGACGGCAGAACCGAGCGAGCCGACCTCGGGATCAATGCCGCCGATGCCGGCCACCAGGAAGTAAGCGTGCGTGAGGTCGAAGCGCGGGTCGGAGCCGAGCGCCATGATGGTTGCAGCTGCGCGTGCTGTGCCGACGCCTGTGACGACGCCGAGGACACCCTGCTGGTTCATTCGTAGCTCGTGATAGGCCTGCGGGAACGGCAGGATGGTGTCGAGGTGCTCGCGCTCGACCCAGTACTGGAACTCGCCCGGCGTGTCACCGGTGTCCGCGCCAACCTCGAACATGGTGATGACGACGACCTTGATCTCGATCGGCTTCGGTAGCGATTGTGCGATGCACGGCGTCGCTGCTGCGAGCAGGACGAGAGCTGCAAGTGGGCGCATAGTGCATGGTAGCTTACGGCGTTTGCGCTCCCGTTTCGGCCGCTTCGACTTCGTTCGCTTCGTCTTCGAGGACTACGGTGAAGTCCTCTTCGGCGAGGCGGCCGGTGATGCGTTGGAGCCAGCCGCCGGGCCGGGTGACAGGCCAGACGCTCCAGGCGGCGGGAACGATGCCGGACTGGAACTCGCAGATGAGCGAGATGGTGGGCTCATTGCCGGTGAGCGTGAGGAGCTCGTCGCGGGGGAAGTCGCGGCGGAAGATCTCGTTTCCGTCTTCGTCGTTGACGGCGACGTACCAGAAGGACGGGTCGTCGAGCGAGCCCGCCGGAAGCCTGATAGCGTCAACCCTGACACGCACGAGCCAGGTGTAGATCTGGTCGGGCCAGTCGGGAGCCGCTTCCGGATTTGGCGGTTCGCCGCACCGGAGGGTGTAGTTCTGGCCCTTGCGGCTGCGGAAGCTGAGACCGGCGTAGGCTTCGTAGTCGGCGAGGCTGCGCGCGGCGCCGAGGCCGAAGTGGTCCAGCGGTTCGCCGGCGAGCAGGAGCTTGATGCGCTCCTTGCTGCGCTTGTCGAGGTCGCCCCAGGCGCGGACGGCCTGCTTCTCGGTGGTGTGATCGTCCCAGTGGCGCGTGGCGTAGGCGCGGACATAATCGTGCCAGACGATGCGCTCGCAGGGGTGGAAGAGATCGTAGCCGCTGGTAAAGGCACGCAGCGACATGGTCGCCTCTTCGCCGATGAAGTAGAGCTCCGGATCGTAGGGAACATCTTCGACGAAGCTGCCAGGCGCGAAGAGGAAGCCGGCGGCGAGGAAGCGGGCGCGAACGGGCAGCGGGCGATGCATCCAGTCGGGGATGGCGAGCGGCTTCATAAAGGGAATGCCGTCAGGTGTGAAGCCCTGAAAAGCCATCTGGAAGGCGTCGCCGCCGAGGGCTTCCTGCTCGGGCGCTTCATTGCTTGAGGGCGTGAAGGGCGGCGGATAGCTGCTGAGGATCGGCTTCGGACCGCCGGTTTGCTGCGCTGTCGCGATGAGTCGCTCATCCCAGTTCTGGACGAAGCGGGAGTGCGAGTCGACCTGAAAGAACCACGCTTCGCCGCGGAAGAGTTGCATGATCTCGGAGCGCGCCCAGCAGGCGCCTTTACTGTCGCGCCAGTCGATATCGAGGACTTGGAAGCGGGCGTCGTTGACGAAGGAAAGCTCGGTCTCTTCGGGGCCGTGTTGCCAGCAGATGCCGAAGCGGAGGCGATCGGGATGGGCTGCTTTGGCGAGGCAGTCGCGGATGGTCGGAACGAGCTGCTGGTCGCGATAGGAGGCGATGGAGACGAAGATGAGGTCGTTTTCTGGCATCGCCGGCTCGCTGTGTAAGTTCCAGTGAAGAGATAGATGCCGGTTAGACACCCTTCTTCATGGGCTCCCAAATGAACTTATGGATCTGGAGCGAGAGCCGGGCGTCAAGGCCGTCGGCCATCATCCATTCGACGACGAGGCGCGGGTTGAGAGCCATGTTGTCGGCCGTGCGCTGGGGCGACGGTGTCTGGACGAAGGCGGGGCTGAGGAGGACGCCGGCGACTCGGCGGTTGAGATCGTGGGCGAGGATGAAGGTGCGGGCGAAGTCGTAGTCAGCGCGGTCGGAGAGCACGAATTTGACCTCGTCGTTCTTGGTGAGGGCGTCGAGATTCTCCATGCGAAAGCTGTTGGCGGCGGAGCCGGCGCCGGGACATTTGACGTCCACGATTTTGTGGACGGCGGCTGGAACGTTGGCCAAGGGACGCTCGCCGCTGGTCTCGATCATCAGCGTGTAGCCTTGGGCGAGCAGGCGGTCCATGAGCGGCAGGAGTTCGCGCGCCTGGAGCATCGGCTCGCCGCCGGTGAACTCGACCAAGCGGCAGGGGGCGAGGGCTTCAATTTGAGCGACGATCTGGTCTGCGGTGAAGGGCTGACCACCGGTGAAGGTGTAGGTCGAGTCGCACCAGGCACAGCGGAGGTTGCAGCCGGCGAGCCGGACGAAGATGCAGGGAAGGCCGGTGAAGCTGGACTCGCCCTGGACGGATTTGTAGAGCTCGATGAGGTGCATGATGGTTTACGGGATAAGCAAAACGGCCTTCGCCCTGGCAGCGTTCATCAACTTTCTATCCAAGGTGACTAGAGGAAGGCGGAGACGGAGTGCGAGGTAAGAAGCGTCATAGGTGCTCAGATTCAACTCAGCTGCGAGCACCAGCAAACTGTCTATGCTCGGGACTTCCGAGAGCAGGCGGATATCAAGCGTCCGAAGATCGGCAAGGAAGGCGGTAGCCTCTGTTGACGTGAGCCTTCTTTCACCGATCGCTTTCTTAATGGCGCTGGCAACTTCAAAGTGCCAATGCGACGGTGCAACAGCATAATCCTGCTGAACTCTCACAAGGGCACTTAGAGCCGGCTCGGATTCGTGATCCGAAAAAGCCCAGGCAACAGTCGTTGATGCGTCGAGCACAAAGGACACTAGAAGCAATGTCCCTGATGCAGCCACTCACGGATGCTTACTCCCTCCGGGAGTTCGAGCTTCGGAGCACCTGGCCGGACACGACGCTGCATGATGCGCTCTGCTGCTTCTTGCCTGCGTTGTGTTATTGCTGATACAGCAGGGTCAACTGGTCCAAACGCTCCCTGTTTTGAGAGAAGTTCTACAGCATACGCACCTGGTAGCAGCCCTCTTGCAGTAGCCTGCTCACAAAGTGCCTGCTCCTGATCCTTAGCCAAATCGAGTTGAATCATGCTGGATCTCCAGATTTAGTATAGGCCGGGCTATTCGTAGTAGCGGGCGTAGCTGGTATCGGTCTCGTAGAGGGTGCAGTCTTTGACGCGGACGCGGCCGGCGGTCATTTGGTGGAGCTGGGTGCTGGTTTTTTCGTAGAAGTATTTGGCGAGGTTCTCGGCGCTGGGATTGATCTCGCGGTCGAAGGGCGGGAGATCGTTGATCATGAAGTGGTCGAGGTAGTCGATGGTGGGGCGCATGACCTGCTTGAGAAGTTTGAAGTCGAGGAGCATGCCGGCTTCGTCTAGTTCGGCGCCGATGAGGGTGACGAAGACCTTGTAGTTGTGGCCGTGCGGGTTCTCGCATTTGCCCTGGTAGTTGCGCAGGTAGTGGCCGGAGGAGAATCCGGCTTCCACGGTGACTTCAAACATGAGGCTAATTCCTTCGGATTGCGGCAGCGTTCCCTGTTGATGGGATCCGGTGGGTCTGGATTTGCTCGATTGGGCTGGCGATCAAGCGGGGTCGCGGCCCCCCACCCTATGTTTCGCTAAATTCTCTGGAATGAACGATCTCCGAGTAATTGGCTCGCAAATTCTTCATAACGTTTGGCTTACGTTTATATTCTTCAAAACACGGGACTTAGTACGAGGTCTCTGGGCGGGCGGTACGGAGAGTCTTCTCTGTATCCCTCTACTTCTAGTTTACGCTTCTGCGCGAACTGGAATGCCACATTTCTTTTGCGATTAAAGGTGCGTCTTTATTGGGGATTGTGCGTTTTGTGCTGGTCTGGGGGCTTGACAGCTTTCCAGGGCGGGAGCGGCTACTGCTGCTTGCGGCGGTTCATGCGGGCGATCTCGTCGCGGCGCTCGGCCTGCTCGAAGAGCGAGGAGAGGATGCCGGCCAGGGCGACGAAGAGGCCGATAACAAGCAGGCCGAGGCCCATGGTGCGCCAGAGGGAGACGTCGCCAGGGGAGCCTGGCTGCTGGGCGATGTTGGTGTAGGCGATGCCGCAGGAGATGAGCGAGAAGAGGACGAGGGTACCGGCGAGGATGAAGAGATTGCGGCCCATCGGTTCATTGTATGGGTTGGGAGTTGGGTTCGTTCGGTGGTGCTGGGGAAGTGTGATGGGCTGGAAGAAGCTGGGCGGCGGTGGGGTCGGAGAAAATGCAGGTCCTTCGGCTTTGCCACTCGCGATGAGGCTTGCGAGAGGCTTCGCTCAGGATGACAAGTTTGTGGCCGGAGGTTAAGGAGAACGAGCAACGGCAAGGGAAGAGGCGGGTCCTCCGCTGGGCGAAGGGATGAGAAGGGTTTGGTGGTCGGGGCTAGGCGAAGAGGACGCAGGAGGCGTTATCGATGGGGTAGTGGGCGGGGGAGGGGGTGAGGAGGCCGGTTTGCGGGTTGCGGGTGAAGACGGCTACGTCGTTGGCGAACTGGCGGGCTACGAGGAGGTGGTTATCGTCGGGAGTGAGGATGAAGTGGCGGGCCTCCTTGCCGCCGGTGGGGATGCGGCCGAGGAGCTGGAGGTGACCGTCGGGGCCGATGGCGTAGGTGAGGAGCTCTTCGGCTGCGCCGCGGTTGCAGGAGTAGAGGAAGCGGCCGGCGCGGTCGAAGGCGATCTCGCCGGCGCGGTTGGTGGCGATGTCACCACCGGGAAGCAGGGTGGGGATGATGTCGAGCGAGGTGAGGGCGCCGGTAGTGGGGTTCCAGCTGAAGAGGGTGAGGGTGGAGTCGAGCTCGTTGACGCTGTAGGCCCAGCGATGGTTGGGGTGGAAGGCAAGGTGGCGGGGGCCGGCGCCGGGCGGCATGGTGACGACGGCGGGGTCGGCTGGGCTGAGCTCGGCGGTAGCGGGGTTGAGGCGGTAGACGAGGATGCGATCGGTGCCGAGGTCGCTGATGTAGACGAAGCGGTTGTTGGGGGCGATGGCGACGCCGTGGGCGTGGGGTGCGGTCTGACGCTTCGGGTTGGGGCCGTGGCCGGTGAGCTGGATCTGGGCGACGAAGGGGCTTAGGGTGCCGTCGCCGGCGATCTTGGCCGAGAGCACGGTGCCGGCGCCGTAGTTGGGCCCGATGACCGCGTGGCCGGTGTGATCGATGGCGAGGTGGACGAAGTCGGCGCCGGGCGCGGGAGTGGTGTTGATGAGGGTGAGGTCGCCGGAGGGTGCGATGTGGAAGGAGCTGAGGGCGCCGGTTTTGGGGGCAGGCTGGTAGCCGGCGATGAGGATCTTGCTGTCGGGGCTGATGGCGAGGAAGCTGGGGGCAAGGCACTCGAAGACGAGACGGACGTCGGCGAGGGTGCCAGAGCTGGCGTCCCAGCGGGCGGTGTGGATGCCATCGGCGGGGTTTTTCGTGGTGGAGCCGATGAAGAGGCGCTGGCCGCGCTGGGCTGCCGGGCTTTGGGCGGGGAGCTGGGTGGCGGCGAGAGTGGCGGTGGTGGTGGTCATGAAGGCGCGGCGGGTCCAGAACGTCATGCGGTTCTCCGGCGATCATGGTAGCGCATTAGGCGGGGCAGAGGGCTAGTAGGCTGACGTGGATGTTTCGCAAGACCGGGTGAAGAATGACAGGGTATCCGGGAGTGCTCGCGGCTTGTGGTTACAAGTTATGCGAGGATCATCAATCGTGGTAGGGTGGCTGCATTTCGATATCCTGGCGGGGGACGCGGCTGCATGGTGCATGTTCTGAAGGCGAAGGCGGGGAAGACGCTGCAGCAATCGTATGAGGGGATCGGGTATGTCAATGCCCAAGGTCATGCGGAGTGTGTGGAGTTTATCAAGCAGACGCTGGGTGCGCCGATTACCAGTGTCTGGAAGGAAGGCAAGAAGATCGTCGAGGGCGATACGACGATTCTTCCGGGCACGGCGATCGCGACGTTTGTGGATGGAAAGTATCCGCAGGTGGGTGCATCGGGGATGCATGCGGCGATCTACCTGGGCCAGAATGCACAGGGTATCCAGGTGCTGGATCAGTGGCGGGCGCAGGGCGTTGTGAAGCCGCGAACAATTCACTGGACGCCGACGAAGCCTGGGTTGAGCAATGACGGTACGGCATTTTCCGTGATCGAGTGGTGATGGCTATGCGGTTCGGGGTGATGTTTGTAGGAGCGCTGGTGCTGCTGCCGGGGCTAACGGGCTGGGGGGCTACGGACCCGGTCGGTTGTCCGGAGACGATTACCGTGAACCAGCAGCTGGCGGCGCCGGTTGCGGGCTGGACGCCGGGGCTCGACGAGCTGCCGCACCGGCTGGCGGGAATCACGTTCTATGACGGGCCGATTGCGGACAATGCTTCGCTGGTGAACGACCAGACGACGAAGGCTTCCGGGAGAGAGATCGCGACGTGGCGCTTTACCGGGATGGCGGGGCGGCTGGTCTGGGTGTCCTGCAGTTATGCGGGCACGGCGGTGACGCTGACGAAGAGCCTGCCAGCGAAGACGAGCTCATGCGCGGTGACGTTCAACGTGCGGCAGCGGGTGGCGGGGCTGCCGATGATTGAGCAGGTTTCGTGTAAGTAGCGGCGAATCGCTTACTCTCAGCGGGAGAGACGCGGCTCGAAGAAGCGCTCGACGTCGGCGATCTCCTGGGTGAGGGTGTAGGGGGGCAGGGATTCGAGGAAGATGCGGCCGTAGCGCTGGCGCTGGATGCGGGGGTCGAGGAGCATGAGGACGCCGCGGTCGGAGAGCGAGCGGATGAGGCGGCCGAAGCCTTGTTTGAGGGTGATGACGGCGGCGGGGATCTGGTAGTCGAAGAAGGGCTTGCCGCCGAGGGCTTCGATGGCGTCCATGCGGGCCTTGACGACGGGATCGTTGGGGACGGCGAAGGGGAGCCGGTCGATGATGACGCAGGAGAGCTGCTCGCCCTGGACGTCAACGCCCTGCCAGAAGCTGGAGGTCCCGAAGAGGACGGCGTTGGGGGTTTCTTTGAATTGTTGCAGCAAGATGTGCCTGGGGGCGGTGCCGTGGAGCAAGAGCGGGTAGGGGAGCTCGGCGAGGAGGCGGTCGTGGACCTCGCGCATCTGCTTGTAGCTGGTGAAAAGGCAAAAGGCGCGGCCTTTGGTGATTTCGAGGACACGGCGGATGCGCTCGACGGCTTTGGACTGGAAGTCGGGCTCGCTGGGGAGGGGCATGTTGGGCGGGAGATAGAGGAGTGCCTGGCTGCCGTAGTCGAAGTGGGATGGAACTACAAGTTCCCTTGCATTGAGGAGACCGAGGCGCTTGCTGATGTGTTCAAAGCCGCCGGAGACGGTGAGGGTGGCGGAGGTGAGGATGACGGTGGCGTAGCAGTCAAAGAGCGAGGCGTGGAGGAGCTCGGAGACGTCGATCGGGGTGGCCTGGAGGTGGGTGTGGAAGGCGGCGTGGGCACCGGGGCGGGCGAGATTGCGAACGCCGCCGGCGGCGCGGCGCTCGATCCAGAAGACGGTGTTGGGGTCGGGCGATTCGAGGAGGAAGGTGAGGTGAGCGCGGATCTCGGCGGCGCGCTTGCGGAGGCCTGGGGACTCGTCGATGTTCTTGAGGAGGTCGAGCTCGCCCTCGAGACGGGTGAGGGCGTTGAGGGCGCCGGTGTAGGTGTCGCCGGATTCTTCGAGGAAGTCGGCGCGGTTTTCGAAGGGCATGCGGCCAAGGCCGAAACCTTCATCGGGTAGGGCTGCGAAGAACATGCGAGCGCGGTCGCGGAGGACGGCGCAGGCGCTTTCGATCGCTGACGTGCTGGCCTGTTTGGCCTTGAGCATGAGGTCGACGTCGCGGGTGAGCTCTTCGAAGCGCTGAGTGCTGAGGCCGATGCCGAAGTAGCTGGAGGCGACCTCTTCGAGCTCGTGGGCCTCGTCGAAGATGACGGCGGCGGCCTCGGGGAGGATGCCGGCGTCGGGAGCGTTGGCGGCCTGCTGCTTGATGGCGAGGTCGGCGAAGAAGAGGTGGTGGTTGACGATGACGATGTCACTTTCGAGGGCCTTGCGGCGCATCGTGGTGACGAAGCAGTTCTCCCAGTCGGGGCAGGTCTGGCCCAGGCAGGCTTCGGTGCGGGCGTCGAGTTTGTGCCAGAGCGGCGAGTGTTCGGGGAGCTCGTCGATTTCGGCGCGGTCGCCGGTGGCGGTGGTCTTCTCCCAGGCGGAGATGGTATGGAACTGAGCGATGTCCTCGAGGCCGGAGAGGATGGGGCTGGCGCGGAGGGCGTAGAGCTTGTGCTTGCAGAGGTAGTTGGAGCGGCCCTTCATGTAGCAGACTTTGAGCGGGCCGAGGAGCGATTCGAGGAAGGGGATGTCCTTGAAGTAGAGCTGCTCCTGGAGGTTTTTGGTGCCGGTGGAGATGATGATGCGCTGCTGGCGCTCGCGGGCGAGGCGGAGGGCGGGCAGGAGGTAGGCGAGGGTTTTGCCGGTGCCGGTGCCGGCTTCAACGATGAGGTGACGCTTGTCGGCGAAGGCTTTTTCGATGGCGCGGGCCATCTCGTACTGGCCTTTGCGGTGCTCGAAGGCGAGCGAGGAGCGGGAGAGCAGGCCGCCGGGGGCGAAGAAGTCGTGGAGGCTGGGAAGGTGGTCGGGGGGCGCCGGCTTGATCGAGATGGGGGCGGAGGTGGACACGGTGGGTCGCGCAGCCTCCATGATAGCGGGCGGGGTGGTGAGGCGGGTGATGTGGCTCCGGTGACGGGAGTGGGAAAGATTAATGTGAGAGCGCCAGAATCTCATGTATATACATGGAATGACCTCTCGAATGATTTTTCTTAGCCTGGTTGCCGGCTGTGCACTTGGCGTATGCGGGCTGGCCCAGGCGCCGGCTGCGCCAGCGCTGAAGCTGCCCGATGTGCCGACGACGCACGTGCTGGCGATTGGCCGGCTGACCAGCGGGACGACGCAGCAGGATTTGGCTCCCGTGATCCAGCAGGAGGTGCGCGATACGCTGCGGCTGTACCTGGCGGGCAGGATCGACCAGTGGTTTGTGCGGAAGGACCAGCCGGGCGTGATCTTCCTGATGAACGCGACAACGGTAGCCGAGGCCCATGCTGTGCTCGAGAAACTGCCGATGGGAGTGGGAAAGCTGATGGAATTCGAGCTGATTCCGGTGGGGCCGCTGAGCCCACTTGGTCTTCTGCTGCAAGGAAGCGGCCAGGCTGCGAAATGACGTGTCTTTGTGCGAGGACGCGGCGGACGGCGCGTCTGCTGACGCGGTGCTATGAGGATCGACTGCGGCCGCTGGGGCTGACGGTGGCGCAGTTTGAGCTGCTGAGTGAGCTTGCTGGCCGCCCGGACCGGCCACAGGCGGAGCTTGCCGGGGAGCTGGGGCTCGATCAGACGACGCTATCGCGAAATCTGAAGGCGACGGCTGGGTATGGGTGGGTGGCTGCTTTGCCCTTTGATACAGATAGGCGGCAGGTTCGGTACGCGCTGACGGCGAAGGGTCGGGAGCGACTGCGGCTGGCGGTGCCCGAGTGGCGGGCTGCGCATGACGCTGTGCGGGAGCGGATGGGGGCGGACTGGGGGTTGGCGCTGGGGATGCTGGACCGGGTTGCGAGGGCGGTGTCGAGTTAGCTCTGCATGGTAGTTGATTGAGGAGTGTGTGGGGAAATCTTCTTGATTGCTCGGGATATACGGTACCTTCCTTGACGATGAAGCTGTCAGGTTGGGCACTCGACAGATTGAAGTAGTTTGAAGGTGCAGGACGCGCCAACGGCTGGAGGCGCAATTGGGATAGAGGACACGCTGGACTGTGTCTGTGAAGCTATCTCTATCTGACCGGCTTATTTAGGCTGCTGTGGCCCGCTTGAGTTGCTGGAGGCGGAATCCCACCCAACCGATAATCACGATGTGGACGAGCACGGAGAGTGCCAGGGCCCACAGGTTGTCTTCAGTGGTGGCTTGACCTGTTCGCTTGAGTATCCAGCAACCTGCTAGACCTGCTGGCAGGAGAAGGAAGACTCCGGTAATGACGCCGGGATTGTATTGCCGCTTTACGATGGTGCCGATACCGTGAAAGATCCCGTTGACGATCGCCATGTACATGGCGACAAGCCCGAGCCCCGGGCGAACAAAGTGGGCGAGGTAGAGAGCGCAGAGATCGAGGAGCCAGACTCCGCCTAAGTTGATGACGAGGACGGCGTCAGGCGTCAGTGCCTCTCGACCTTCGGCGACCTGCAGATTGATATAGCGGCGAAAGCGGTCGTGGTGGTGCTCCTCAACCTGGTGGATCATGTACACGGGAAGCTGGAGAAAGACTGCGAGCACCGCTATGGGCAATCCACGCCAGAACACAGGCGTAATGACGAGCAGGAACAGAGCCGTGATCAGACCAGCGTAAAACCAGTTTGGATAGAGCCACGCGCGAAGCGGACCGACGGCCATGTAGGAACTGTAGCGTAGAGACTGGCGTGACCTGGAATAGAGTTTTCGTCGCGTTCAGGCGGCAGCTACATCGGAGAAGGAATCGCTGGCTCCCTATAATGGGTGAGGCGCGTGGCGTCAGGAACGGGGTATGGCGATGGCGCAACGGGACGATAAGAAGCGGCTGGGTAAGAAGCATCGGACGGCGGCTACACGGCCAAAGAAGGGGCGCGCGCCGAAGTCGACGCCTACTACTGGCGCTGTCGACCCGCGGAAGCGCAAGGTGCTGTCGACCAAGAAGGCAGAGGCGAACAAGCTGTCGAAGCGGCCGACGCGGTCGCCTGAAAATGAGAGCCGGAAGACGATTCGGACGGATGCTCCCGGTGCGAAGAAGACCGGTAGCTCGAAGGCGGGTGGGGCGAGGCGGCCGTTGGGTCGGGCTGGTGTCAAGGCTGCGGGTAAGAAGACGGCCGCGCCGCGGCCGAAGGATGGGATTGTGGGGCGGCAGACGCCAACTTCCGAGAATATGGCGGGGCGCGGCGAGCGGCTGGGGGATGAGGAGCAGGAGTGGCGCGAGATGGAGCTGCTGGCTTCTCAAATGGTCACAGAGACGGACAGTGTGGACTCGCGGCTGCTGCCGCTGATTGCGGTCTGTGGACGGCCGAATGTGGGCAAGTCGACGCTGTTCAACCGGCTAACCGGGTCGCGCCGATCGATTGTGGGCGATGAACCGGGGATTACGCGGGACCGCATCTATGGCGAGATTGAGTGGCAGGGGAAGGATGCGCGGATCGTCGATACAGGGGGCGTGGTGCCGGATGACGAAGCGCTCATTCCGTCCGAGATCTTTCGGCAGGCGCAGGTGGCTTTAGAAGAAGCCGACGCCATCGTCATGGTTGTCGATGGGCGAACGGAGCTGGCGTCACCCGATATGGAGCTGGCGCGGCTGCTGCTGCGTGGGGGCAAGCCGATATTTCTCGCCGTGAACAAGATGGATACGGACGCGATGCAGGTGCAGGCGGAGAACTTCCGACGGCTGGGCTTTCGCAATGTGCTGCCGATCTCGGCCGAGCACGGGACGGGGATCGGGGACCTGCTGGACGAAGTGTTTGCTGTGCTGCCGGAGCCGCGCGAGGTGGAGGCGCCGGAGGTGATGCTGACGGAGATAGACGAGGCGGAAGAAGACCAGGACGGGCCGGACTTTTCGCCGCCGGTGGGGGCCACGCTGGGTGAGGCGAAGCCGGTTCGGCGGCTGCGGTCGCATGGCGAGTATGAGCAACGGGAGACGAAGGTTGCCATTATCGGGCGGCCGAATGTGGGTAAGAGCACGCTGCTGAATGCGCTCACCGGAACCGACCGCGCGATTGTGTCGCCGATCGCGGGGACCACGCGGGATGCGGTCGATGAGGTGGTTGAGCGCGGCGGGCACAGTTTCCGGTTTGTAGATACGGCCGGAATTCGACGGAAGGGCAAGACGAAGCTGATGGCGGAGAAGCTGTCGGTGATTATGGCGCGGAAGCACCTGGAGGCGGCGGATGTTTCGTTGCTGATTATTGACGCAACAGAGGGGGTGGCGGCGCTGGACGCGAACATCGGCGGCTATGCGCATGAGAGTGGGCGGAGCGTGGTGATCGTCATCAACAAGTGGGACCTGATGACGAAGGTGGGGGCGGACGGGCTGCGGGTGTTTGACGGCAAGCCGCCTGCGGATCAGAAGGTGTACGAGCAGCAGGTGCGGGACAATCTGAAATACCTGGATTATGCGCCGCTGCTGTTTATTTCGGCTTCGGAGGGAAAGAATATCGAGTCGGTCTTTAAGAAAGTGGAGCTGGTTTCGCGCGAGCGGCGGAAGCGGGTGACGACGGGACAGATGAACAAGTTCCTCGAGAAGGTCGACTTCCAGAAGGCCAGCGTGCCGATGAATCGGCGGGTGCGGATCTATTACATGACGCAAGCCGCGGTGGCGCCGCCGACCTTTGTGCTGTTTACCGATAAAGACATCAAGATGCATTTCTCGTTTGAGCGATTCCTGGGGAACCAGATCCGGGAGCATTTCGGGTTTATCGGAAGTCCGATCTGGTTCAAGATCAAGGCGCGCAACAAGCGAAAAAAAGAGGCGTAGTTTTTTGCCGGGTCGTCATATCGGATTGCATCTCAGACCGAATGGGCATTGTTTATGACGCGATTGTGATTGGGACGGGTGCGGGTGGCGGGACGCTGGCGTTGCACCTTGCGAAGGCCGGCAAGAAGATCCTGATTCTCGAGCGGGGAGCGTTTCTGCCGCAGGAGAAGCTGAACTGGGATACATCGGCGGTCTTTCTCGACAACCGATATCACACCAAGGAAGTGTGGCAGGACCGGGCCGGTAAGGACCTGCATCCGCAGCAGGCGTACTTCGTTGGCGGGCAGACGAAGGTGTATGGCGCGGCGATGTTCCGGATGCGGGCGGAGGACTTTGGCGTAATCCAGCACAAAGGCGGCGTGTCGCCGGCGTGGCCGATCAGCTATGCGGATCTGGAGCCGTACTACACGCAGGCGGAGGAGCTGTTCCATGTGCATGGCGACCTGGGCGAGGCACCGGTGGTGCCGGGTGGATATGGCAGCAGCTTCGATCCGACGGAGCCGTTCCACTCGAAGCGGTACCCCTATCCGGCGCTCGCGAATGAGCCGCAGATGCAATCGATCGAGGATGACGTGCGCGGGATCGGCGTGCATACGTTTCCGATCCCCCTGGGGCTGAAGAGGAATGCTGAAGACCCGGTGGCGAGCAAGTGTGTCCGTTGCGATACATGTGACGGATATCCGTGCCTGGTGCATGCGAAATCTGATGCGGATATCAACTGCATTCGCGAGATTATGCACCTGCCGAACGTGACGCTGATGACGAACGCGCGCGTGGTGCGGCTGGAGACAAATGCTACGGGGACGGCGGTGACCTCGGTCGAGGTGGATCACGGCTCGGCGCTGGTGGCGACGTATGAGGCGGGCTTCTTCGCGGTGTGCGCGGGTGCGGTGAACTCGGCGGTGATCCTGCTGGCTTCGGCCGATGACAAGCACCCGAAGGGCCTTGCGAACAGCTCGGACCAGGTAGGGCGGAACTTTATGTACCACCAGGCGGACGCGCTGCTGGCGCTTTCTACAAAACGTAACGATGACAGTTATACAAAAACCTGGGGGACGAACGACTTTTATCTCCGAGACACAGACCCCTTGTATCCGTTTCCGTTGGGGCAGGTACAGCCGGTGGGAAGCTTTCATCACGAGATGATGAAGGGCGATGCGCCGCCGCTGACGCCGGGGTTCGTGCTCGAGACGATGAAGCAGCATGCGGTGCCGTGGTGGCTGACGACGGAGGATTTGCCGGATCCGGAGAACCGGGTGACGCTGCACAACGTGACGCCGAGTTCCCTTCCCAGTGCGCAACCGGGGGTAGCTGGGGCGCATGGATCGGGCGATACGGGCGTGGTGAACGAGACGGCTACGGTGCAGATAGCGGCGCGAGGACGAATCCAGCTCTCGTACACGCCGAACAACGTGGTGAGCTTTGACCGGTTGAAGGATCGGTGGGTCGATGTGCTGAAACGTTCGGGCCATGCGGACACGTCGGTGCCGCTGCATGCGTATTTCAAGAAGCGGATTCCGCTCGAGGGTGTGGGGCACCAGAATGGTACGTGCCGGATGGGTCATGATCCGAAGATGAGTGTGCTGGATTCGAACTGCAAGGCACATGACCTGGATAATCTGTACGTGGTGGATGCGAGCTGTTTTGTTTCGGCGAGCGCGGTAAATCCTTCGCTGACGATTATTGCGAATGCGATCCGGGTGGCGGAGCATCTGTTGGGGGCGCGGCTGTAATTAACCACGCGTTCCAGGCTTCGAGGGCTCGGTCGCATTGGAGTTTGTGGCGTTCTTTTTTGTCGCGGATCTTTTTGCGGAGGTCTTCTTCGAGGGGTGGGAGGAGGTCGAAGGTGATATTAGCGGGGACAAATTTCTTGATCTCGGCATGGGTGATGTAGTGGGTCAGGCTGCCGTTGGCGCTGAGGCGTGGAGCCGGGACGGGCTGGGTGCGGTGGGCTAGGGCGCCGGCATACCGGCCGGCCAGCATGCCGCTGGCGATGGACTCGGTGTAGCCTTCGACTCCCGAGAGTTGGCCGGCGATGAGGATGTGCGGGTGGGCTTTGAGTTGGAGGGTTTCGGTGAGCAGCGATGGAGCGTGGATGTAGGTGTTGCGGTGGATCTGGCCGTAACGGAGGAAGGTGGCGTTCTCGAGGCCGGGGATGAGGCGCAGGACGCGCTTTTGCTCGGAGTACTTAAGGTGGTTCTGAAAGCCTACGAGGTTGTAGCTGTCGGCGCGAAGGTTCTCCTGACGTAATTGCACGCAGGCGTAGGGCCAGCGACCGGTCTTGGGATCGGTGAGGCCTACGGGCTTCATGGGGCCGAAGCGGAGGGTGTCGCGGCCGCGGCGGGCGGTCTCTTCGATGGGCAGGCAGCCTTCAAAGTATTGGAGTTTGTTGGGGGTTCCTTCGACGGGGAACTTCTCCCAGTCCTTCGACTCGACGTTTTCGGCGGTGGTGAGGGCGTCGAGGAAGGTTTCGTACTCTTCGCTGGTGAAGGGGCAATTGATGTAGTCGGCGGTGCCCTTATCATAGCGGGCGGCGAAGTAGACCTTATCCATGTCGATAGTGGTGGCGTCGACGATGGGGGAGATGGAGTCATAGAAGGCGAGGTGGTCGGCGCCGGTGAGTCGCTGGAGCTCGGCGGCGAGGGCGGGGCTGGTGAGGGGGCCGCTGGCGAGGATGGTGATGATGTCTGCATCCTGCTCGTCGAGGGTGAGGATTTCTTCGCGGTGGACGGTGATGCAGGGGTTGGAGGCGATGCGGGCGGCGACACGTGCGGAGAAGAGCTCGCGGTCGACGGCAAGGGCGGGGC
>CAXTLS010000030.1:0-47439 GCA_964245235.1 uncultured Acidobacteriaceae bacterium | reverse complement strand
TGGCCCAGCGCGCCTGCTGGGTCTTGAAGGCGGTCATCTCGATGGGGAGCTCGGCCGGGCACTCGACATCCTGCAGGTAGAGGAACTTCCAGCCGACCATCTGGGCGCGGTAGCTGAGGTCGGTGTCTTCCGTCAGGGTGTCGTGCTGCCAGCCGCCGGCGTCGGTGATGGTCTGCCGGCGCCACATGCCGGCGGTGCCGTTGAAGTTGAAGAAGACGCCAGCGCGCGAGCGGCCGCCATGCTCCAGCACAAAGTGGCCGTCGAGCAGGATGGCTTCGACCTGGGTCATGAAGCTGTAGTTGCGATTGAGGTGCGTCCAGCGGGTCTGGACCATGCCGATGGCGGGCGCGGCGAAGTGGTGGATAACCTGCATGAGCCACTGCGGCGGCGGGACGAAGTCGGCGTCGAAGATGGCGATGAACTCGCCCCGGGCGGTCTTAAGGCCGGCGTCAAGGGCGCCGGCCTTGTAGCCGTGCCGGTTGGTGCGGTGAAGATAAACGATGGGCTGGGGCGCCATGCCCGGGAAGCCCGCGGCGTAGCGGTCGACAACTTCGCTGGCTACCTGCACGGTCTCGTCGGTCGAGTCGTCGAGTACCTGGATCTCGAGACGGTCGCGCGGATAGTCGAGCCGGCAGATGGCTTCGATCAAGCGATCGATGACGAACTGCTCGTTGTAGATGGGAAGCTGGATGGTGACGAAAGGGAGCTGACCTTCGATAAAGTGGGCGGTGGGCTGATCCCACCTGGTGGCGTTCTTCTTATTGCGAAAGTAAAGCCAGACGAGCTGGTAGCGATGGATTCCGTAGAACGCCAGGATGAGCATGACGATGAAGTACGGGATCAGCATGGCCGTGTCGAAGGCGTTCCAGCGGTAAAGATGCTCGAAGGTCCGGTCGGCGTAGTGGGTCTTCCAGTAGTGGCCGAGACCCTTGGGGGCGAGCAGGAAGCCGCGGGTGAACTGGAAGGATGAGGCGAAAAAAAACAGGTTGCGGCTCCGGCGGCTGGTCTTTGTGTCTGGATGATTCTACGCGATGGACCCCGGGTAGCGAGATGTGGAGCCGTCCTGCCGCAGGTACCCTGACGATCAGCCCGGCAGGTATTCAGCCAGTTCGACGAGGTTGTTATCTGGGTCGCGCAGATATAGGGAACGAATCTTGCCAGTGGCTCCGTCCCGTTCGCCGGGACCTTCTTCGATCGGAATGTCGAGGTTGTGGAGCTCGATGGCGACCTGGTCGAGCGGCGTGTCGAGGATGAGGCAGAAGTCGCCGGAGCCGGGCGTGGGGACCTGGGCGTGCGGGGTGAACTCGTGGCCGCGCTCGTGGAGGTTGATCTTCTGCTGGCCGAAGTGCAGGCTGGTGCGGCCCTCGGTGTAGACAACCTTCATGCCGAGGCGGCCGTAAAAGACGGAGGTCTTTTCGATGCTGGCAACGGTGAGGACGAGGTGGTCGAGGCGGTTGAGGATCATGGGATGTTGGATGCTCAGGCGAGATACATCGTCCGGTAGCAGGGGTCGCGCTGGACGGGCTGGAGGCCGGCGCCGCGGATGACCCGCCGGAGGTCCTCCTCGGTGGTGCCTCCAGGCGTGTCGAGGCCCTCGCCTGGGTAGACCGAGCCGACGTCGTTGGCCCCGAAACGGAGTGCCATCTGGAGGACCTTGAGACCCTGCACGGCCCAGTCGGCCTCGATGTTGGGGATGGTGTCGAGCACGATGCGGGCGATGGCGAGGGTGCGGAGGTATTCGACGGCTGTCGCCTCCTCGAAGCCGCGCATGGCGGCGGCAGGTTGGAAGGCTGTCGAGATGAAGGCAGTGAAGCCGCCGGTCTCTTCCTGCACACGGCGGAGCGCTTCGAGGTGGTTGATGCGGTTCTCCAGGGTCTCGCCCGCACCGAAGCGCATGGCCGCGGTGCTGGGCAGGCCGAGCCGATGAGCCTGGCGGTGAATGGCCAACCACGCGTCGACGCTGCAGCGGGTGGCCTGGGCGGCATCGCCGAGGATGCCGGTGTCGTCCAGGATTCCGGCTTCGCAGCCGTCGAGCGACTGAAGGCCGGCGCCCCGGAGGCGGGCGAGCGTGTCGTGTGTGGTCAGGCCGGCCTCGGCCGCGAGGGCAGTGATGGCAGTTGCGGAGAGGCCGTGAAGCCAGAGCGCCGGGTGGCTGTGATGGATGCGGTTGAGGAGCGCCTCCCATGCGGCGAGGGTGGGGAGATCGCCGAGCAGCGTGATGCCGGTAGCGTCGAGCTCGTGGGCTTCGGCCAGCTTCAGGTCGAGTAAATCAGCAGTGCAGCAGATGCTGCGATCGATGACGTAGGTGGCTATCTTCTCCGGATGAAGACGTCGGCGGACGGCGTCAGCCTCCATGCCGATGCCGATCAGGTCGTCGCTGCTCGAGGCGTCCAGGGCTTGCTGGCGGGTAATTCCCATCGATCCAGTTTACGCCGGCAGGTCCGCCGCAGTTGGGGTGTGGCTTAGTGGGGGCGGAGCAGGAGGGTGATGAGGATGGCGACTACGGCGAGCAGGAGCAGCACCCCTGTCTTGACCCAGAGACCCAGCCCGGCAAGCTGCTTCTCGAGCAGCGCAATGCGGAGGGTGGCACTCTCGTTTGCGACGCGGGAGCGTGTGGCGTCAGCGGCTACTTCGGTGAGCTGAGCGGCAAGATCCTGCAGCTGGCGATAGAGGCCGGCGTGGGCCGCGGTGACCTGGCCGAGATCGCCGCGGACACCCTCGGCCATCGCTGAGAGGGCGGCTTCGTTGGCCTTCTCACTTGCGGTCTTGGTGGCGAAGAACTTGTCTGCCATCGGGATCAGGCGCGAGACGTGGGGAAGCAGTTCGACGAGCTGCGCAAAGACCTTGGGCCACATGGCCCTATGGTAGCGGATAGGGATTGCAAGACGTCAGTGCCAGGTGTTGACGATGGACTTGGAGTCGTCCTTCAGGTCGGTAACGAGCAGGCTGCGGTCTACCGGATTCGCAAGAACGCCGCGCCGCCAGCGCAGGGCAAGCGTGACGATCGTGAGCAGCAGCAGGGTCGCAACGATGCCCTGCGACCAGAGGCAGTAGATGCACCACTTTTGGAGAACGTAGGCTTCGAGGTAGGTCAGGAACGCGGCCATCATGAAGCCGATCTCGGCCAGGTGGAGCAGCAGCCAGTAGCGGCCGAGCAGGGCCAGGATCGCCATCAGGCTATAGCCTATGATGCCCAGCACGGCGATCGGGAGGTGGCCCTTGGCGTTCGGCGCCTCGTCGAAGGTGCGCGGCGGAAAGACGGCGAAGCGGCTGTGATTGACGGCGCCGCAGTCGAACTTCTCCGTAACAGCGCAGGGTGCGGCTTCGCCGGGCGCCTGGTTGTGGACGCGCAAGGCAAGCACGGAGACCCAGAGGCCCGCAACGGCGAGCATAGCTAGCAGATACTTCATGCCTTCATCGTAATGGAATTGGGGGCAGGTGTACCTGCCGGACACAGGCGGTATTCTTGCTGCATGAACATGGTCGATCGCCGCCATTTCCTCTCGCTGCTGGGCGCTGCGGGCGTCTCCGCCGCGCTGCCTGGAGGTCTATTTGCCGCGCCGGCTGCCGCGCCGTTTACCTTCCTCTTCATCACCGACACGCATCTTGAGCCGGAGCTCGATGCGGCGAAGGGGACCGCCATGGCTTTCCGGAAGGCGCGGGGATCAAGGCGGACTTCGCGATCCAGGGCGGCGATCACGTCTTTGACTCGCTAGGCGTGTCGAAGGAACGCGCGCTCTCGCTCTTCGACCTGTACGGGAAGACGGAGCAGGATCTCGGGATGAAGTTGCACCACACGATCGGCAACCACGACATGCTGGGCGTCTACCCGCAGAGTGGGCTTTCGCCGGCCGATCCGCTCTATGGCAAGAAGCTGTTCGAGGAGCACTTCGGCAAAACCTACTACAGCTTCGATCACAAGGGAGTTCACTTCGTCGTGCTCGATTCAATCAGAATAACGGCGGACCGCGCGTATGAAGGCCGGGTAGACGATGTGCAGCTGCAGTGGCTGGCGGCTGATCTGAAGGCGCTGCCCGCGGGAACGCCGATCATCGTCGCGGTGCATATCCCGCTGGTGACGGCGTTTCTGTCCTATGTGCCGGAGGTTACGTCGGTCGCGGCGGACGCGCCGCCGACGGCCACGCACCATGGATCGAGCGTGGCAATGCCAGCGCCGTGCTGGCGATCTTTGCCGGCCATAATGTACTCGGCGTGCTGCAGGGCCATACCCACATCAGCGAGCGTGTGGAGTGGCAAGGGTTCCGTACATCACCAGCGGCGCCGTCTGCGGGAACTGGTGGCATGGCACGCGGATGGGAATGCCGGAGAGCTTTACGGTGGTCACGGTTGCGGATGGAAGGCTGACGACGCGCTACGAGACGTACGGCGTTGTGAGCGTAGCTCCGCAGAATACGTAGGCGGGCAGGTTGGGCGTAAGGCTCGGCAAAGACAGGGGACTGCAGGGACACGAAAGAAATGACTTGACCTGCAGCGGCCCTCAGGTATGCTGATGCCACTTGAGAGCGTTGCTTATTGGAGTTGGCCGCAACGTCGCGCCTGAATCGAGGACCATAGATGAGCGATCCGATCCCACCACAGCAGCCGTACACCCCGCCCTATACCGACACGCCCTATACCGACATTCCCAATCCAGGGCCTACTGGCTATCCCCCGGCTGGCGGCTATCCGCCACAGCAGCCGGGGTATCCGCCTCCGGGGAATTTTCCGCCGGCAGGTGGTGGGTACCCACCGCAGGCCGGCTATCCACCTCGGGCCGCAGCCGGCGGACTCTCGCAGAATGCTGCCGCCGCAATCGCCTACCTCACGATCATCCCGGCGATCATCTTCCTGGTGCTCGAGCCGTATAACCGGATGCCGCTGGTCAGGTTTCACTCGATCCAGTGCCTCGCGCTCGCAGCCGTATCATTCGTGCTGCAGATCGGGCTTACGATCCTGGCGCTCTTCCTGCACATGATCCCCATGATTGGGCTGCTGTTCATCCCGCTACGCCTGCTGGTGACGCTGTGTGTCTTTGTGGCGTGGTTGATGTGCATCATCAAGGCCAGCCGGGGCGAGTGGTTCAAGCTGCCCGTGATCGGCGACTTTGCCGAGAAGCAGGCCCGCAGCTAGGCTTCTTCTCCAACGCGTTCTGTTTGTGGGGAGTATTGCTGCAGCCGCCGTTCCATCACCGCGATGGCCTCCGCGCTTTCGTCCACGAGGATGAAACCGCGGTCGTTCTTCGCGGCTGCCTCGCCTGTTGTTCCGCTGCCGGCGAAGAAGTCAAGCACCGTCTCGCCCGGATGGGAGTGCACGCGGATGATCCGCTCCAGGATACCCAGGGGTTTCTGGGTCGCGTAGCCGGTCTTTTCCTTGCCGGTCGGCGAGACGATGGTGTGCCACCAGACATCGGTGGGCGTCTTGCCGCGCGCCGCTTTGATGGCGCCGACCAGCCCCGGTGCCATGTACGGGATTCGGTCAGTCGCGTCGAGATTGAAGGTGTAGCGCTCCGGGTGGCGGGTGTACCAGAGGATATTGTCGTGCTTGGCGGGCCAGCGCCGGGTGGCGCGCGCGCCGTAGTCGTAGGCCCAGATGATCTCGTTCTGGAAGCAGTCGCGCCCGAAGATGGTATCGAGCATGACTTTGCAGTAGTGCACCTCGCGGTAGTCGATGTGGAAGAAGAGACTGCCGTGTTCGGACAGGATGCGGTGCGCTTCGACGAGGCGCGGCCGGAGGAAGCCGAGAAAGTCGTCGAAGGTATCCGCGTAGCCCTCGCCTCGCGTCGCGCTGCGTTCCGTACGGTAGCGATGACCACCGAAGCCAGTGCGGTCGCCCTCCGCGTCGCGGATCGTCTTTAGGATGGGCCGCTGCTGGCGGCGGCCGGTGTTGAAGGGCGGATCGACGTAGATGAGCGGGATGGAGGCCGTCGATAAAATCTTGAGCGCGGTGAGGTTGTCGCCATGAAGGATGCGGTTAATGCGCGCGGTGTGCGGGTGCGGTGGAGCAGGGTCGCCCATGCCAGCCATCATCGCACCCCTCGTGGCGAGTGGACGTGTATCGTGAAACTCGGAGCGAGACCGCGCGATGCCCGAAGAACCGCCTATGGATCAGTCCGCCCGAGAATGCAGCTTTGCCATGCTGTCTGACGCGGGCCGGGTGCGGGCCGGCAATGAGGATTTCTGTGCGGCGTCGCCTGGGCATGGGCTCTTTGTCGTGTGCGACGGGATGGGCGGCGCGGCGGCGGGGGAGATTGCGAGCCAGCTCGCGGCGCAGACCTTCCTGGCGCATATGGAGGCGGCTCTGCCGCTGCCGCACATGACCGCATCCGCGCTGAGCACGGCTGTGCGAGCGGCAAATACGGCTGTGTATGGCCGGGCTGCGGACACGCCCTACATGCGCGGCATGGGTACAACGCTGGTGGCCCTGATGCTCGAGCGGCTGGCGGATGGAGAGCGTCGGCTGTGGCTGGCGCATGTGGGCGACAGCCGCTGCTACCGTCTCCGCGCCGGCGTATTGACGCTGATGACGGAGGATCATTCGCTCGTTCAGGAGCAGGTTGCCGCCGGGCAGATGACGGCGGAGCAGGCGGAGTGCTCGCCGATGCGCAACATCATTACCCGGGCGATCGGCTCGACGCCGCGGGTCGAGACCGAGGTGCAGCAGCTCGAACCGGAGGTGGGCGACCTGTACCTGCTCGGCTCGGACGGGCTCACGCGTGAGTTATCGGAAGATGCTGTAGGCGACCATCTGCGCGGCGCACAGGGCGAGTTGGAGCCGGTGTGCCAGTCGCTGATTGATGCAGCGAATGCGGCCGGTGGACACGACAACATCACGGTATTGCTGGTGCGGATCCAGGCGTAAGCCGGTGCCAGTCCAGCTGAAATGAAGGCTCGAGATATCTATGGCTGAAGCGGTACAGGGGATCGGGGTTGTTGGCGCGGGAACGATGGGGAACGGGATCGCCCATGTGGTAGCACGCGCCGGCCTCCGGGTGGTGCTGGTGGATGTAACGCGCGAGGCGCTCGATCGCGGCCTGGCGGCCATCGAGAAGAACCTGGCACGCGAGGTGGTTAAGGGCAAGCTGACGGGCGAGGAAGCCGGAGCTGCGCTCGGGAGGATTGAGGGGACGCTCGACCGCGGTGCGCTGGCCGGATGCGGGCTGGTGATCGAGGCGGCCACGGAGCGCTTTGCCATCAAGGCAGAGCTCTTCCGGGAGCTCGACCACTTGCTTGGACCGGAGGCGATCCTGGCGAGCAATACGAGCTCTATCTCGATCACGAAGCTGGCCGCGCAGACCCGTCGGCCGGGGCAGGTGATTGGCATGCACTTCTTCAACCCGGTGCCGGTGATGGCGCTGGTCGAGGTAATTCGCGGCCTGCAGACCTCACAGGCAACATTTGAGACGGTGCGGGATCTGAGTGTGCGGCTGGGCAAGACGCCGGTCGAGGTGAATGATGCGGCGGGCTTCGTCTCGAACCGCGTGCTGATGCCGATGATCAATGAGGCGATCTTCGCCGTGATGGAAAGCGTAGCCACAGCGGAGGCGGTCGACACCGTCTTCCGGCTCGGCATGGCCCACCCGATGGGGCCGCTGACGCTGGCGGACTTCATTGGGCTCGATGTCTGCCTCGACATTATGCGGGTGCTTGAGGACGGGCTCGGCGATCCGAAGTACCGGCCCTGCCCGCTGCTGATCCGGATGGTCGATGCGGGCTGGCTCGGGCGCAAATCCGGCAAAGGGTTTTACACTTATGAATGACTGGAGACTCGATGCCGCAGGAGCTTTACTTTGAAGATTTTTATGTAGGTCAGAAGTTCCACTCTGCCGGCACGGCGAAGGTGAGTGCGGAGGAGATCAAGGAGTTTGGCCAGAAGTACGATCCACAGCCGTTTCACCTAGACGAAGCGGCGGGTGAGGGGTCGTTCTTCAAGGGACTGGCGGCCTCGGGCTGGCTGACCGCGGCGATCGTGATGCGGCTGCGGGTGCAATCGATCAAGGTGTTTGGTGGCATGATTGGCGCGGGTGTGGAAGAGATGCGCTGGACGGAGCCGGTGCGGCCGGGCGATACGCTGCGGACCGAGATCGAGGTGGTCGGGGTGCGCCAATCGACCTCGCGGAAGGACTTCGGGATCGTGCGGACGCGCACGCTGGCGTTCAACCAGCGCGACCAGGTAGTGATGCGGTCGACGGTCAACTTCCTGGCTCCCGTGCGAAGTGTCGCTTAGACCATGACGGCTGAGGATGTTGATCTTCTGCAGCGTAGTATCGATCGTGTGGTAGCGATTGAGCTGACCAGCGGTGAGCAGTTCTTCGCCGAGGTCGTGATTGTGGTCGACCAGCCGCCGACGCCGGACGTGTTCGTGATCCGCGTGCTGCGCGAGCCGGATGGAGTCTTCGTAGCGGCAGACCCGGACGAGGCGGGGGAGTCGATTCTGCTGGAGACGATCAGCCGCGTGGCGCCCATTCCGGGCGTCGATTATCCGCCTGTGGATGACGGACCTGTGGATAACAGGGCCTGATTGGCCCCCAAGGTTGTTGGCTTGATGCGGGCTTAGCTGCGCACTCGCGCAGGGCGAACAAACCGCGTACATTAACCCCATGCGGATGACCGTGCTTGCGTCGGGTTCAAAGGGCAACAGCACCGTCATCGCCAGCGCCAAAACCCGTGTGCTGGTGGACGCCGGACTCTCCTGCCGGGAGTTGCTGCGGCGGATGGCGATCGCCGGCGAGGACCCGGCCCAGCTCGACGCGATCCTGATTACGCACGAGCATCTCGACCACGTTGCGGGGCTGGCGGTGCTGGCGCGCCGGTTAAATATTCCCGTTTTCTTTACCGAGCCGACCCACCGCGCGTGGGTGCGGATGCTGACGCCGCGGACGACGATGTCGTATGCGAAGTGGCTCGACCACATGCAGCAGGAGAAAGAAGCGCGCGCGGCTGCGGCAGCTGCGACCGCGCCCTGGGCGGGGCTCGACCTCTCAGCCTGCCGCTCGGATGACCCGCATGCGACGCTCGAGCTTCCGGTCGAACCGATTGAAGAAGAGCCCTGTGATGCCGAGGCGCAGGAGGCGCTGCCACCGAGGGAGCGGGCCAACCCCGCACACCTGCCGGCGGTCGAGTATTTCCACGCTGGCACCCACTTCTCGGTGGGCGACCTCGACATCATGCCCTTCACGATTCCGCACGATGCGGCCGACCCGTGCGGTTTCGTCTTTGAAGCCGAGGGCATTCGGATGGCGGTGGCGACGGATCTGGGCTACATGCCGCCCAATGTGAAGTCGGCCTTGAAGTGCATCGACGTGCTGCTGCTGGAATCGAACCATGACCTCGAGATGCTGCGCGACGGGCCATACCCCTGGTCGGTGAAGCAGCGGGTGCTGTCGCGTGTCGGGCACCTGTCGAATGACGCGACGGCGGAGTTTCTCGAGAAGGACTATGACGGCGGCGCGGCGTACATCGTGCTCGGCCATCTGTCCGAGTCGAACAATGCGCCGGAGCTGGCGAGGATCTCGGCCGAGAAGGCTATCGGCGACCGGATGACGCTTCTGGGAAATAGGATCCTGCTGGCGCACCAGGCTGTCCCGCTTGACTCAATTTATATCTAAGTCATCCAGGGGCAGGTTTCCTCGGGCGACCGGGCAGTTAACCCTTGATGCATCTTTCGTATCCCCATGGAATCAAACGAGGTAGACTGGAATCTGCCAACTATGCGAATTTCACCCACTCCGTTTCCCAGCAGGCATCGCGTTCCTGCTTCACCGTGCGTCGACCCCGTGGTTGGGGCGATCCTGTCCGGCTGGCGCTACGATATCTCGGCGCTGTCACTGGAGATGCGGACCGACTACGACCAGCATCTCGCCGACTGTAGCCACTGCCGATCGAAGCAGCGCCTGCACCGCACGGTCGACGTGCTGTTGATCTCGGTGAGCACGCTATCCATCTTCGCGTTCCTGCTGGCCGCCGTTGTCATGCACCGGGTCGAAAGCGTGGTACACATCAGCCAGGTCCACCTGCACCTGCTGCACTCGGTCGTTTTTGTTTCGCTGGAGGCGGTGGCCGTAGCCGGTGTGGTGATTTCGACCCTGCTCTGGCTGCTTGTGGCGATTACGACCCCGCTGCCCAGCTTTTTGGGCGATGTGCTGCAGCAGCGGCTTCCGGCCGACCTGCGGGAACGCTTCCACAGGAACGCAGCCTGACTCGGCAACCCTGAGTGCCACGTAAGATGCCCCGGCACTGGCGGGGGCATCTTCGTTTTACCGTCGCTCTATGCAACTTGCATGGTCCAAGGCCGAGAACTAAAGCTCGTCGGGTCGAAAAGAAGCAGCGCCCATCCACGTCCGATCCTCAAGCCGGAGTCGTTTGGCTTTGTCATTCCTGGCATCACACGGTAGCGTAGAAGCAGCGATGCCCCTGAGCGAACCCCAAGGCGAAGTCCTTCCCCCGATCGGTGGCGCGGTCCCTATTCCGGATTATGCACCGGCGGAGTCGCACGCCGAGCAGGTGGCGCGCGCGAGCGCACGGCGGGAGAAGAGCAGCTTTAACCCAGCTGCCTCCCCGGCCACGTACGTGCTGGTCGGGGTCAACTGCGCGGTGTTTCTCTGGATGCTGCTGCACGGCGTTTCGATCAGTAATCCGACGCCCGGGCAGCTGCTGCACTTCGGCGCGAACAGCACCCGGCTCGTGCTCGCCGGACAGTGGTACCGGCTGCTGACGGCCACCTTCGTCCACATTGGGCTGATCCACCTGGGGACGAATATGTGGTGCCTGTGGAATCTCGGCCTGCTGGGCGAGCCGCTGCTCGGAGCGTGGGGCCTTGTGGCGACCTATGTGTTGACCGGTGTCGCCGGCAACCTGCTCAGCATGGGCATCAACGTGGCGACTGGGCAGGATTCGGTGGGCGCCGGAGCGTCGGGTGCGGTCTTTGGGATTGCCGGCATCCTGATCGTCCTGCTGAGTAACAAGAAGCTGCCCATTCCGTGGACCGAGCTGAAGCGGCTGCGGCGGTCGGTGATCCAGTTTGCCGTGCTGAACCTGATCATCGGCGGCGCGACGATCTTCGTCGACATTATCCGCATCGACAACTCGGCCCACGTCGGCGGCTTCCTGTCGGGGCTGGCGCTGGGACTGCCGCTGGTCCCGAAGATGACGGCCGGGCGGCTGGCCTACCTGTCGCGGCAGAAGGTCACGTTCGCGGCGGCGGCGTTCCTGCTGGCGCTCTTCGGCTACTGGATCGCCAAGCTGGGGCTGGTGTCGGGCTAGCTCATGGTGGTCGAGGCGAATTTGCGCACCATGGCCAGCAGCAGGCGGCGATCGCTCTCGCTCAGGTTTGCGGAGTAGCGCTGGATCTGGGTGAGAAAGCGGATCTCCTCGGCATTCAGGTTCAGGCCGAAGAGCTCCTTGGTCTCGGTGGCGCCATCGGCGAAGAACTCAGCCAATTGGAGATCAAGCGCGCCGGCAATCTTCTTCAGGGTGTCGAGCGACGGCACAGTGTGGCCATTTTCGACGCGCGAGAGATAGCAGCGCAGCAGCCCGGTCCGCTTTTCAATGTCCCCCTGCGACATGCCCTTCTGCTGGCGAAAGCCGCGGATTGTCGAGCCGATGTTCATGGAAACGGATGCCTGCGTGGTCGTGCTCATCGGGACTGTTTGCATATCAGACATGAGCCACAAACTAATCAGCCACGGGGCGCTACGCAAGCTCTATCTTGGCAGCGACCGCGATTCGCGTACCTCTGCAGGTTCCCCAAGCATCCGGCAGCGCGGCTAACCCATGTACATGCCACCATTTACGTCGAGTGTGTGACCGGTGATGTAGCCGGCCTCCTCCGACGCGAGAAAGGCGACGGCCTGAGCGATATCAGCCTCATTGCCGGCCCGGTTCAGCGGGATAATGGCCATCATGGCGGCCTTTTGCTCGTCGTTCAGGATGCCGGTCATGGCGGTCTCGACAAAGCCCGGTGCGACCGCATTGACAGTGATCGTTCGGCTGGCGAGCTCGCGGGCGAGTGCCTTGGTGAGGCCGATCAGCCCGGCCTTCGAGGCCGCGTAGTTCGCCTGGCCGGCCTGGCCCGTCTCGCCGACGACCGAGGTGATGTTGACGATGCGGCCCCAGCGCGCCTTCACCATCGACGACATCACCGCCTGCGACATCAAGAAGGCGCCGGTGAGGTTGGTCGAAAGGACGTCGTCCCAGTCCTTCTTCTTCATCCGCATGGCGAGGATGTCGCGCGTGATGCCGGCGTTATTGACGAGGATATCTACCTTGCCGAAGGCGGCGATGACGGCCTTACCCCCGGCCCTGATCGACTCTTCGCTGGCGACGTCGAGCGCAAAGGCCTGGGCGGTGCCGCCGGCGGCCTGGATTTCCGCGGCGACCTCGGCCAGCTTGTCCAGATTGCGGGCGGCGAGGGCGATGGTCGCGCCCGCCCTGGCCAACTCCAGCGCACAGGCGCGCCCGATGCCCTGCGATGCTCCGGTGATAAGTGCGATGCGGCCTGCAAGTCTGCTCATGGGAGCAAATTATACGGAGTGGCGCATGCTGGGAGGGCAATCCTGCGCAAGCGACCAGATGTAGACCTCGAGCTCGCGGGCGAAGTGGAGGACGGGCGCGTGGTCGGGTAGGGTGATGCCGTGCGCCGTGGGTAGTGTGTTGACGGAGATCTCGGCCTCCGCGGCTTCGAGAGGCCAGGCCACGTGGTGGATGTGGCCGACCAGGGTGCCCTTGCCGTGGCTGGTAAAGAGGCAATAGCGTTCGGTGAGGAAGTGCTCGAGGGTGCCGGGCAGGCTCGGGATTATGATGTTGGAGCCACGGTACTCCGCGTAAAAATGTGCGGGGCTGCGGCTGAAGGTACGCCTGCTTTCATAGATGATGGTGCCGTCGTCGCTGGTCTCGCAGTGCATGTTTGCCCGGAAGTAGGGGAGATGGAAGAGGATGCGGGCGCCGATGACGGCGAGCAGGCTGGCCGCGTCGAGCGAGAAGAAGTAGACCCCCGCGAAGCCGGTGACGCGGGAACGGACGTAGGTGCGCAGGTTCAGCTCAGCAAAACTGGCGGTGCCCGGCGTGGTGAAAGTGGCGTGCCCGGCGATGCGGGTGCGGACCCGGTCCATCCAGAAGGGAACCACGCCGACCCAGGCGAAGCCGTCGAAGGTATCGAGCTCAAGGCCAGCCGGAATAAGCGGTCGCATTTGAGCGACGGGAATGGGCCAGTGGGCGAAGAGCAGGTCGTTCCAGCGCTGGGCCAGGCGCCAGCGGCCGCCCGGCAGCGCGTACGGGCGGTGGGCGACCGTGCTTAGAATGTCGGTTGCGCGCGCGAGGGCCATGGTGCTTCGATGCCGGGGACGCCGGTGGCATATCCTGTTCTCTAGATGACAGAGAACGAGACGATACCGGTAGTAGCACTCGTCGAGACGCCGGCGAGTGAGACGGATGTGTACGCGATCCATGGAGCCGACCCCGAAGTGCTGGCGTATGCCATGGCGAAGTATTCGCGGTCGTCGCTCTCGATGAAGGAGTCGCTGACCGAGATCAGCTCCCAGCGGGCCGAGCAGTTCCTCAATACCTTCTATTTTCAGTATGGTCATCGGTCAATTGCCGATCTCGCGCATATCCCCTTTGCCATCGAGCGGCTTAGTCTGCTGGCGGCGATCGTTCTGGTGGACGAGCAGCGCTGGGATGGGCAGGAGCGGTCGACGCGCTACCAGGACTTCCGGCGCTCGGGGTGGTTTACGCCCGCGCTCGGGGCGCAGACAGCCCAGTTCACGGCAGCCGTCGAAGCCCTGTTTGCCGGATATGACCGCGTCGGCAAGGGGATGCTCGAGGCCTTGAAGGCAGCCGTCGCCCGGCCCGAGGCGATGAAGGCCGAGGCCTATGAGCGGACGTTGAAGGCGCGGGCGTTCGACGTCGCCCGCTACCTGCTCCCACTCGCCACCAACACCTCGTTGGGCCAGATCGTCAACGCGCGGACGCTCGAGACGCAGGTGTCGCGGCTGCTGACGAGCGAGTTCGCGGAGATTCGGTCGCTCGGCGAGAAGCTGAAATCGGCCGCCGCGGGCGAGGCCTGGAACCTTCATCACGGCGATGCCGAGGTGCTGCGGGAGGAGATCTGCAGCTACGATCCGGAGTGCGGTGCGCGTGCGGCAGAAATGCTGCTGCGGCCGGTCAAAGCGGCGCCGACGCTGGTGAAGTATGCCGCGGCGAACGCGTACCAGGCGGGAAGCCGGGCGGCGCTGACGCAGGCGGCGGCGGAGCTGATGGCAGGACAGGCGATTGATCGGGCGCCGGTCGTCGACCTGCTCGACGGAGAAGAGCCGCTCGAGGTCGAGCTGGCAACCTCGCTGCTGTATCCACACTGCCACTTTTCCTATCGGCAGCTTCGCCGGCACGTCGCGGCGGCCGGCGAGACGCGGCGGGCGGAGGTTGTGCGGCTCGGGATGAGCCTGCGCGGGCCGCATGACGAGCTGCTGCGGAGCTTCAGCGCGGGGCAAGGGCTGCGGTTCGACATCCTGATGGATATCGGCGGCTTCCGTGATATGCACCGGCACCGCCGCTGCGTGCAGCTGCTGCAGGGGTATACGGACGCGCATGGATATGAGTCGCCGGTGTGCCCGGGGCAGCCGAGCCTGGAGCAGGCCGGACTCGCCATCGACTATGTGGCTGCGATGGACGCGGCGTTTGCGGCCTATCGAGAACTGCGGGAGAGCGGCCAGCCGGAGGCGGCGCAGTCGGCTCAGTACGTGCTGCCACTCGGAACGCGCTGCCGATCGCTCTTCAAAATGGACTTCGCCGAAGCGCTGTATATTGCGGAGCTGCGGACCGGGTCGGGCGGTCATTTCAGCTATCGCCGCGTTGCGCACCTGATGTACGAGGCAGTGGCGGCTCGGCATCCCTCACTTGCGGAGTACTTCCGTGTAGAGAATGTACACGAGCCGCTTGACCTGCTACGTCGTTGATTTACAGAGAAAAGGTCCCTGTTTCGCTTTTTCTTTGCCTTTTCCCGATTTGGTGCTAGAATCCCCTCACGAACCAGAGGAGAACTCACGACGTGGCAGACGACCGGGGCAAGGCAATAGAAGCAGCGATGGCACAGTTGGAGAAGCAGTTTGGCAAGGGCTCCATCATGCGCCTAGGTTCGAAAGAAGCCATTGTGCCAATCTCGGTAATTTCGACAGGCTCAATCTCATTTGACGCGGCGCTTGGCGTCGGCGGGGTGCCGCGCGGACGTGTGATTGAAATCTTCGGGCCGGAGTCGTCGGGCAAGACGACCATTACGCTGCAGATCATTGCCGAGGCGCAGAAGGCTGGTGGGCTGGCGGCGTTTGTCGATGCGGAGCATGCGCTCGACCCGCAGTATGCGAAGAAGCTTGGCGTGGATGTGGATAACCTCCTGGTCTCGCAGCCGGACTACGGCGAGCAGGCGCTTGAAATAGTCGAGGCGCTGGTGCGGTCAGGAGCGATCGACGTGCTGGTCGTCGACTCGGTAGCGGCGCTGGTTCCGAAGGCCGAACTGGACGGCGAGATGGGCGACTCCCACATGGGTCTGCAGGCGCGATTGATGAGTCAGGCTCTTCGTAAGCTGACTGGAACGGTTTCGAAATCAAGAACTTGCCTGATCTTCATTAACCAGATCCGGGACAAGATCGGTGTCATGTTCGGCAATCCCGAAACGACGACGGGCGGCAAGGCACTGAAGTTCTACTCGTCGATGCGCATCGACATTCGTCGCATCGGGGCGGTTAAAGAGGGCGATGTTGTCGTCGGTTCGCGGACCAAGGTGAAGATCGTCAAGAATAAGGTGGCAGCGCCTTTCCGTGATGCGGAGTTCGACATCCTGTATGGCGAGGGCATCTCGCGCGAGGGCGATGTGCTTGATCTTGCAGTTGTAAACAGCATCGTCGATAAGAGCGGGGCGTGGTACAGCTACCAGGGCGAACGGATTGGGCAAGGGCGCGAAAACGTGCGCAACTTCCTGAAGGAGAATAAAGATATCTTCGGGCGGATCGACACGGAACTTCGTAAGAAGCTTGGAATCGGGGCGGCCAGCGCGCAGGCTGCCGAGGTTCCGGCGGTGCCGCTGGATGGCCCGATCGTCGCCCAGGAAGCGGTCAAGGTTGGCGGTCGCAGGTAGCTGACCCGGAGATGTACTACAAATCTGTAGGTACGTTTAAGACCATTGTAGTTACAGATTTGTAGTATTATACCACAGATTGTAGCTACAAAACCTTACGCGCCGCCTGCCGATCTTGTGAGCGTCTCTGGCACCGGCGTTTGTCAAGGGTTGTATGATCATCCCGAATGCACACCGTTAAAGCGATCTACCCGGGCACGTTCGATCCACTGACCAACGGACATCTGGATCTGATTGCCCGGGGCGCAAAGATCGTTGATGAACTGGTGGTTGCCATTCTCCGCAATACGGAGAAGGGCGAACCGCTGTTCACGGTGGAAGAGCGCCGAGAGATGATCTTCGAGGCCACCCGCGAGTTCCCCAACGTCTCGGTTACGACCTTCAATGGCCTGCTGGTCGACTTCGCGCGCGAGCAGGGAGCAGCGGCTGTGCTGCGCGGTATCCGGGCGATCTCGGACTACGAATATGAATTTCAGATGGCGATGATGAACCGGAAGCTGAATCCGGAGATCGAGACACTGTTCATGATGCCTGCGGAGAAGTACACCTATGTAAGTTCGAGGCTGATCAAGGGTGTCTTTCGGCTTGGCGGAGACGTGACGGCTCTGGTTCCACCCCTCGTGATGGAGCGCCTTAAGGGTAAAAGCAACTCTTCCTAAGCGTACTTGCACAAGTAACAGGGCAAATATATCAATTTCGGGACAGAGCCCTGGTTTAAACACGCGCTCCCGGCGATTGTCGTGGTGCTGAAGCGATTTGCAGACTAGGCTCTAGGGAGCGCAGATGCGCACAGGAGCTTTACCATGAAGAAGTCAATTTACGCAATAGTTCTTATGTCTCTACTTACCGTTACGGCTGCTCCGGTGATGCATGCAGAAGTGATGGGAACGAATCCCCGTCCGTGGGTTGTGCCGTCGCCCGTTGCCACTGTTGCGTACACTGTTCTTACATTCTTCGGTTTGTAAGTACGATCGAAGAGCGGGGGCACGATGACCGTTTCTCGATTGGACAACGTACTCTGGGCGGCGGGCTTCATCGGCCACGTCGCCCTGGTCGTTGTGCTCTGGACGAAAGGCCGAAGACGTGAATTCCCCATCTTTACCGCGCTGATCGCGTTCCAGGCGCTGGTGACCATAGCGTTGTTTCTGATCTATCGCTATGGCTCCCAATCCGGCTATCGCCGGGTTTATTGGACGACCGCAGCGATTGACTTTGCCTTCCAGCTGGGTCTGATCTACGAGATCATGCAGGGTGTGCTTCGCCCCGCCGGCACCTGGGCGCGGGATGCCCGAAAGAACGTGCTGCTTTGGAGCGGACTGGCCGTGCTGGTGGCCTTCGGTGCCGCGGCAACGATTGCTACTAACCAGGGATCGATGCTGAGTAAGCTGGAAGTCCGGGGAACAATCTTTACCTCGCTACTCACCTGCGAGCTGTTTCTGGCCATGTTGATGACTGCCAATCGACTGGGGCTGCAATGGCGCAGCCACGTCATGGCGCTAGGTCAGGGACTGACGGTCTGGGCGCTGGTCGCGTTGATCGGGGACATGGCCCACGTCATCCTGGGCTGGACACGGGAGTTCGTGGTGCTCGATTGGATACGAGAAGTGTTCTATCTTGGGGCACTGGTGTACTGGATAGTCGCGTTTTGGTTACCAGAGCGCAGCCGAAGACCTATTTCGAGTGAAATGGAACGCTATTTGATTGCAGTCCATCAAGATGTCCGGTACGATCTGGAAAGAATAACGGCTGTAAAAAAGTAACCATTATGATCCCTGTGTTCGTTCTTGCTGTACTCATTTGCCTGATTACTACCGGCCTGATCGCAGGGCACCTTCGTGCGCACCGATTAAGCACGTGCACCTGGAACGATCTCATCCTCAAACTTCAGCCATTGGAGCTGGACGACCTGAGAACCGGCGTCGCGCAGAATGCAGCCTCGGGTTCAGGTGAGCTTTGGGATATCCTGGGTGGCATGGGAGGTCTGCGGCGCATGGACAACAATGCGAAGATCATGATCGCGCTCGCTGCCTACATGGAACGTCACAACAACCACGCAAATATGATCCTTGCCGAGCGCATGCGCACGGACGGACTTATTGTGCGGGATGCCATACGCGCCATCCGGGTCGCCAAGTGCTTCAAGTCCGGCTCGACGGCGTTTCAGGAACATCTGCAGAATGCGACTAAATCCTACGCTGCAATGCGACGCCGACTACCCGCGCTGCACGAGATGAGCGGTGGCAGTATCTATGGCGGGGCGATCGAAGCCTAGGCGATCCGTTACCGCGGCCCTGCTCGCCGCCTAACTTCATTGACTTTCAGCCGGCCCGGTTACATGACCCGGGCCGGTCCTGTTTAACCTTGGTCGCGAGCTGACAAAGTTCGGGTGCGGGCCGACAATGGCAGCTTTTACCCGGTCGGTAAGTCAGCGGGGAACGAGGAACTTCCAGGAAGCTTCGAGCGCTTGGAGGACGGCCGCGGCTGACTTCTGGTCACGCAGACGGCCTTCCCACAGGATGTTGTAGACGAAGCGGCGGTCGGCGCTGAGGGCGAGGATGGCGGTGTAGCCATACGCCGCGGCGTCATTGCCGCAGCGGAAGCTGGCGATGGCTCGCTCGGCCTGGTGGCCGCCGATCTGCAACGGTGTGTAGATGGCTGGTGCGGCGAGTTTCGCTCGCAGACCAAGGTCGTGGATCGAGGACCGCGCGGCAGCCTGCGCGGCGGAAAAGTCGGCGCTGTTGGTCTCGGCGTAGACCCAGATGCTTCCGCCGTCGTTCGGGAGAGCGATGGTGAAACCGCGCTGATAGGAGGGGTCGTCGGAGTCGAGACCAGTCAGGCCAGCCGGTATGCGGGTAGCAAAGCCGTATGCGAAATTCTCATACTGGCCCATGTAGCTGCGTGTTTTGTCGCCGAGATCAGGGCGTGCGGGACACGCCTCGCCCCGGGCCACGACGGCGAATCCGAGCGACGCGAGGACGGCGATGCAGAGCCACAGAAGCAGCTTTTTCACGGGCTCACCTTGCAGCTCTTCATCGCCCGGCCGACATCGTCGTAACGCGCTACGAACTCCTTGCCGTAGTGCGGATTGACGGTGTTGTAGTGATGATCGAGGAGAGCTTTGACGAAGACCGCAGGGTCCTTGATGCCGCGCACATAAGCATGGGAGGACGTCCAGGCGTCGACCGCTTCCTTGAGCGATTGATACTTCGCATTGCCGGCCGCCTGCCGATTCTTGATGATGTTCATGCCGAACGGGTTATTGAGCGGCTGGTTGTGATCGAGCGCCGGTTTATTCCATCCACCTTCTTTGACGGCCAGCGTAAGCACCAGTTGCAGCGTGGTGTTCAGATTCGCTGCCATGTCACGAAGATCGTCCTCAAGCCACTCGAAGAACCGTTCCTTGTCGGAAGTGCACCTGCCGAGGTCGCCGGCCTCGAGAACCATCTGTCCGAGGCTCACAGCAGTGGCAATCTGCTCGAGCACCTGCTCATCGGTCTGGTGACTGACGGGTTGCCGCAGCAGCGCGCGCAACTCGGCCATCGTCGCGGTATTGCCCTTGGCTTCCCGCAGGAGTCGGAGTGCGCGCTCGCGAGTCACTGGCGGCTGGGATTTTACATCGGCACGCTGCGGATACAGGGTCACGTCGTTGCTGATCGCAATGTTTTCAGGCGGCATAGGCGGCTTCGGAGGCACGATCAGAATAAGCTCCCCGCATGCCTGGAGCAATCTGAATTGCGCTATCTCCGGAAAATGCATCTGGCGGGCTGGCCATGTGGCGTCCGGTCTGCGCCAGCTACAAATCAAGCGGAGATGGGCGGGAGGATGACGTGGAAGTATGTGCCCTGGTCGACGACGCTGTTCACGATCAGGCGGCCGGCGTGTTTCTCGACAATCTCCTGCGAAATGTAGAGACCGAGGCCGTTCCCGAGGTCGCCCTTGGTGGTGTAGAAGGGCTGAAAGATCTGGCGCTGCGTTTCGTCGGTCATACCGGGGCCGTTGTCGCCCACAACGATCTCGACGGTGCCGTCGTTGGTGGTCGCTTCGAGCGTAATGTGGCCGCCGACGGGTACGGCGTCGATGGCGTTTGAGAGGAGGTTGGCGAGCACCTGGCGAAGCTGGCCGATGACGCCGAAGATGGGAACGTCGGCGTTGCCGAGGATGGCGACGCTCACGGCGCGGTTTCGGATCTTGCCGGCGAAGAGTCGCTGAACGTCATCGAAGAGCGCGCCCGCAGTGCCCGCCTCGGCCTTGAGGACGCTGTCGCGGGACCAGCGGAGGGTCTGCTTGGTGATGCCGGAGATGCGCTGCAACTCGCTCTCGGCCATGCTGATGTACGACTTGGCCGGGCCCGCGTCGGCGACTTCATCGCGCAGCAGGTAGAGCAGGTTGGTGATGGCCTCGAGGGGGTTATTGATCTCGTGCGCAATCACGGAGGTCATGCGGCCGGTGAGGGCGAGCTTTTCGGTCATGCGGAGGGCGATCTCGCGCTCGCGGCGGTCGGTGAGGTCGGTGCAGGTGCCAACCCAGCCGGCCCGGCTGCGATTGCCGCGCTGAAACGGGATGGCGCGCACCAGGTTCCAGCGCTCGATGTTGCCCGGGGAGCGGAAGCGGACCTCGGCTTCGAACAGCCCACCGTCGGCGACAGACTGCTTCCAGAGAGCGCTGCAGCGCTGCTCGTCTTCCTCGGCGAGGCGGCCCTGTTCAAACCAACGGCCGTGGTCGCCGAGCTCCTGGTCGCGCCAGCGCTGGTTGACGTAGGTGAGCTGGCCGTCGTCGTCCGCTACCCAGACGAGCGAGGGCAGGGCGTGGGTGAGCTGCTGGAAGCGGGCTTCGCTGAGTTCGGCGGCCTCCTCGGCGCGCTGGAGACTGATCGTCATCACAGCGGCGCGGAACTCGCGTGCCGACTCCAACTCCATCTCGGTCCATGCCGCGCTCTGGCCGCGAACAATGTCTTTCCAAGCGTCGAAGGAGACGCGTGGGCTCAGTCCGTGGCCGTTCCCGTTGTCCTGGGCGCCGGGCTCGCCGGCCCACTTGATGGTGTGGACCAGCTCCGGCCGGAACCAGATCAGGTAGCTCTGGCGGACGTCCGAGATGCGGATGGCAAGCATGCCGCTCGCGGTGTCAGTGAACGCCGCCGCCCAGGGAAGCTCCTGCTGCAGGTGGCGCGTGGAGAAGAGCTCCATGTCGTCGATCGTGTTCATCCAGGCCACCAGGCGGTGGACTGTATCCTCGTCGGGCGTAATGCCGGCGAGCTCGCAATGGCCCTCGACGACCAGCGCGACACCCCCGGCCTCAGTCACCTCGGCAAGCGAGTTAATCTGTGCCCTCATCGCAGCGATGTAGTCGTTCTCCGCCGCCATCTGCGTCAGCATGCGGCGTTGCACGGCATGAAAGTGGATCATCTTGCCGAGCTTCGAGGTGGTACGCAGCCCCATCAGCTGCGTGCTGACGATCTTGGTGAGCAGGTCGCAGGCGCTGCGGACGAGGTACGGGATGGTGCGGGGCGAGGCGTGATGGCCCGAGATAAGGCCCCAGAGCTTGCCCTCGCAGACGATCGAGATGGACATGGACGAGATCGTCCCCATGTTCTTCATGTACTCGAGGTGAATCGGCGACACGCTGCGCAGGAGCGCCATCGAAAGGTCGAGCGCAGCCATGGGTCGGCCCGCATAGCCCTGGATCGGCGACGGCGTGTAGGTGACGTCGGGGATGATGCGGACGGTGTTGAGGACGTAAAGCGCGCGTGCCTGCTGGGGGATGTCGCCGCCTGGAAAGCGAAGATTGAGGTAGCTCGGCAGCGTGCCGTCGTTCTCTTCGGCGAGCACGGTGCCGTGGCCATTCTCGTCGAAGCTGTACAGCAGCACACGGTTGAAGTCGGTAAGGTCCTTCACCTGCCGGGTGATGGCGCGGCAGAGGTCGAGCTCGCTGCTGAGCTGACTGAGCCGGCCGACGAAATTGGTGATGACGGCGTTCGTCAGCTCGGGCCGGACGAGGCGGTCGATGCGCTCGAACTCGAGGATGCGCTCCGTGCCAACGCGGTGCGCGACGATTGAGAAGAACTCGTTGCGCATCTGGAAGGAGCCAAGATAGGTGGCCATGCCGGGCGTCTCGTCGGTGAGCGTGAGGAAGCGGAAGGCGGCGAGGATCTCGCGCTCGAGCAGGGTCTCAATCGGGGTGCCGAGAATAAGGCGCAGCGGAATGCCGAGGAACTCCTGCGCGTTCTCGCTCGCCGCAATCACCTGTTGGCCGTGCTCGTCGATCAGCAGCAGAAAGCCGTGGCGCTGGATGCTGCCGGGGATGCGGATGGGCTCGTCTTCGCAGCTCTGCGGCAGCGGGACGCGGTCGTCCGAGGCCTTCAGATGGATGAGCTGGGACTGGGCCAGCAGCGGCGGCGTCGTCTTAATCATGCCGAGTCTCCGGGCTGGGCTGCACCACATAGGCACGCTGCGGGATCGCGGGAGCGGCTACGGGGACGATGGTATCCGGCTGCCGCATCCACGTGCCGAAGGTCTGGAACATGGCGTGGGCGGAGTAGATGACCGCGTCGGCGTCGCTGTCGGGAACGCGGCCGCGCAGGATGCCGCAGAAATCCTTCCACAGCGGACCGGTGCGGTCGCCGTGGCCTTGGAAGAAGCTCGCGCCGCCTCCGTCAGAGAGGCCAAGCACACGGGTCACGTGACGGGCGATCAACTGGCCACCCAGGGTCGACCCTTCCATGACGTACATGGCGCCGAGCAGGCTGGCTTCCGTATCGAGCTTCGGAAGGATAGGGCGCGGACCTGCAGGATCAGGCGTCTCTGCAGCGTCGAACCAGGCCAGGTCGTGCGCGAGCATCGAACGTCTGCGCCGCGCGTCGAGTACCGGAAGTAGCCAGGCCGGGGCGCAGGCGGCGGCACCCTCTTCCCAGGCCGTAACGACGCCGCAAATCCTGCCGAGCACCCGGACGTAGCTCGCAGTGTCGAGGCTCTCAGTCATCAGCGGAACGCTGCCCTCGACTGCCTGGTGATCGGCCGTGGTCTCTGCTCTCAATCGTTCGAGATTCAAGTCGTCCTGTCTTCCGTCGTCCTTTATTCCTATTCTGAGGAGCGGTGAACGTGCATTGCTGCAACTTTTATACTACCCAGTGCCCGGGGCAAATGTACGGTAGCCGACGTTGCTGATTCGCTGGCCTCCATTCGCTGCGGAGCACGGGCTTTCTCTCCATCGGCAAATCTGACACACTGAGGGTATGACCACAGCGACGATGACTACGGCGGGCACGGATACGGCAGCGAAAAAGACGTTTGCGGACCGAATCGGGCGCATTGAAGTTTCAGCCACGATGGCGATCACGGCGGCGGCGCTGAAGCTGAAGGCCGAAGGCGTCAACCTGGCCGACTTCGGTGCCGGCGAGCCGCACTTCGCCACGCCGCGCCACATTAAAGACGCGGCCATCGAGGCTATCGAGAAGAACTTCACGCGCTACACCAACGTGGCCGGCATCCCCGAGGTCCGCAAGGCGATCGTCGACCGCCACGCATGCGACTTCGGCTCGAACTACACGCCGGACGAGTGCGTCTTTACGACCGGCGGCAAGCTGGCGCTCTTCAACGCGGTGCAGGTGCTGATCGACCACGGCGACGAGGTCATCCTGCCCGTCCCCTACTGGGTCTCCTACAAGGACATCATCCAGTACGCCGGCGGCGTGGTGAAGCTGGTCGAGACGGAAGAGGGCGAGAACTTCCGCGTGACCGCCCGCATGATCGAAGCGGCCATCACGGACCGCACCAAGGCCATCATTCTCTGCTCGCCATCGAACCCCTCGGGCGCCGTCATGGCTCCTGAGGATGTCGAAGCGATTGTGCGGCTGGCCCACGCGCGCGGCATCTACGTCATGCTCGACGAGTGCTATGTCTACCTCACGTTTACCGGGGAGATCGTCAGCGGCGGCTCGTTCACGGACTGCAAGGAGCACATCATCATCCTCGGCTCGCTGTCGAAGACCTACGCGATGACGGGATGGCGGGCCGGCTTCGCGCTGGGGCCGAAGCCGATCATCGCGGCCATCAGCAAGCTGCAGTCGCAGAGCACCTCGAATGCCGCCAGCATGGTGCAGCGGGCGTCGATCGCCGCGCTGACCGGCTCACAGGAGTGCGTGACCGAGATGCGCGCCGACTACATCAAACTGCGCGATCAGGTGCTCGCCGGCTTCAAGACGATCCCCGGCTTGACCTGCACGGTCCCCGAGGGCGCGTTCTACGTCTACCCCAACGTCGGCTCGTTCTTCGGCAAGGGCGGTGTGCGCTCAGCGGCCGACATTGCGGCGAAGCTCCTCAGCGTGGCGCACGTGGTCGTCGTGCCGGGCGAGGCCTTCGGGACGACGGACCACATCCGGCTCTCCTATGCGGTCTCGTCCGACGTGGTCGATGAAGGCGTGCGGCGCATGCGCGAGTACTTCGCCTCGCTGACATAAATGGTTTCGAAGTGCAGCCCCCCTTCAGCAGCTTCATGCCCGCAAGGGTGGCAAAACCGCGTTGCGCAGGTTACAACGGTGCCTCCATCTGTAGCCTGGATGTAGCGGTATCATCGTGTGCGAAGGCGTGTACAGCGCCAGGTAGAAACTCTGTGCAAGCTCGCAGGCGGGTGGCTTAAGCTGGATAGCAACGCTACGCAGACCCAGGCCTCCTGCTCGGTTGACGATTGAAACTCCGGCGGAGTACGTTAGCGGCGCGCCTGTCATTTCGTAGAGGAGTTCAAACGGGAGGAGGATCAGCTGATGATGAGGCCGGTTCAGACCATCTGCCTGCTGATGTTCGCGGCTGCCAGCCCGGGTTGGGGACAGGGCCCTCCTCCGGCCCATTCTGCCTCCAGTCCGCCGTCAAGCCCCGCAACAAGCCCGGCTCAGGAGCAGGAAATCCAAGGCACGCAGCCGGTGACGACGCTCAAGGTGGGGACTCGCCTGGTCGCTATCTCCGCCGTCGTCAAGAGCAGGGATGGCGAGCCCGCCGGTGGCCTGGGCAAGGATGATTTCGTGCTCAAGCAGGATGGCAAGGAAGAGCCCATCCGCTACTTCTCGCAGGGTGCGGAGCTGCCGCTGACCTTCGCCCTGATGGTCGATACGAGTGGCAGCCAGCGGTCTTTCATTAGCGACGAATCACTGGCCAGTGATGTCTTTTTCGAGACCATGCTGGGCCGCAGGGAAGACCGCGCCATGCTGGTCCAGTTCGACACCCGCGTGGTGGCGCTGAGCGACATGACGAACTCCGCGAGCAAGCTGCACCTGGCGTTGAACCGCCTGAGCGCGCACGCCTCGACCGCCAACGGAACGCTGCTGAACGACGCCATCTCCAGCGTCGCGAAGAACGTCCTTGCCAGGGAGGCGGGCCGCAAGGCGATGGTGATCCTGACCGACGGTGGCGACAATGGGAGCCGCAGCACGCTGGCGGAAGCGATCGAGCAGGCGCAGCGCGCCGACGTTCAGATCTACTCCATCCTCTACAGCATGTTCGACATTATGAACGGCCTGCCCTCAGGGCGCCCGGTAACGGCGAACGCGGACCTGGCGGCGCTGCAGAAGCTCTCGGAGAGCACAGGCGGACGCGTCTTTACGGTATCGCGGACCATGGGCCTGCGCGAGATCTTCGCGGCCATCAGCCAGGACCTGCGCCTGCAATATGAGCTCGGCTACACGCCGCCTGCGGACACGCAGCCGAACAGCTATCACCGGCTGGAGCTGAAGGCGAAGGACAAGAAACTGGCCGTGCAGGCGCGTAAGGGATTCTTCGCGCAGCCGTAGGTGAAGCCGCATGTTGATCGAGGATTCATGCTGGTTCCTATCCTCTTTGTCCTTATAGTATGAAGGTGAGTTGAGGCGATGCGGATCCTGGGTCTGCTCCCCGCTGCCACTCCGCACGCTTGTCTTGAAGGAGACCCGCTCGTCGATGCCGATTGCTGATCGTTTACAGGAGTCAGGCCACAATGTTCCGCTCGCTGTGCGCCTCAAGGCCCATGTCGCCATCATGCGGCTGGACCATTCCATTAAGAACATCTTTATCCTGCCTGGCATCGTGGTATCGCTGAGTGTGCTTCGGCCGCATGCGCTGCCCCCGGGCCTGATCCGGAACATTATTGTGGGCTTCATCGCGACCACCCTGATCGCCTGCAGCAACTACGTCATCAATGAAGTGCTGGATGCGCCGTTCGATCGCCTTCATCCCAAGAAGAAAAGCAGGCCGGCAGCCCAAGGGCTGGTGAATGTGCCGCTTGCCTATGCGCAGTGGATCCTGATGATGGTCGTGGGCATCGCGCTCGCCCTGACCATCTCGCGCCCCTTCGCCTACACCGCTGCGGCGCTCTGGATCATGGGCTGTGTATATAACATTCCACCCGTCCGGACCAAGGACAAGATGTACCTCGATGTCCTTTCAGAGTCGATCAACAATCCCCTCCGCATGCTGCTGGGCTGGTACATGGTGACGGCGGTGCTGGTGCCGCCCATGTCGCTGCTGATCTGCTACTGGATGATCGGCTGCTACCTGATGGGCCTGAAGCGCTTCAGCGAGTATCGCGAGATCGGTGACCGGAAGGTGGCGGGTGACTACCGCCGATCATTCCAGTTCTACACCGAGGTATCGCTGCTCAGCTCCGTGACCTTCTACGCCTCGGCGTCCATGCTCTTCTTCGGTGCGTTCATCATGCGCTACCGGATCGAACTGGTCCTGGTCTTTCCGCTGGTCGCGATCCTGATGTCGACGTACTTCAAGCTGGCCTTCAAGCCCAACAGCGCCGTGCAGAATCCCGAGACGCTCTACCGCGAACGCATGTTGATGGTCGAGACGGCATTGATCTCGATCCTGATGATCTTCCTGCTCTACGTTGATGTGCCGCTGATCGGCACAATCTTCGCGCCGACGCTCCCGGCCTCACTCGGTCATTGAAATTCCTACGCTGATCAACCCTGACGAGGCCCGGGACCATTCCATTGCGTGAGAGCGAAACTCGTTTTGACCGTCGCCTGTTTGCCGCCTATGTAGTGGCTGGCCTGCTTGCGATCTTCTACCTGCCGTACCATGTGCCGCTGCCTCCAACCGCGTCATACTCCTACGCCTTCGGCTATAACAATCGCGCCGGCATCGTGCTGCTCCTGCTCCTGGTGGCCATCGGAGCGATATGGACAAAGGGTGCCTTTCTGCCGGCCACTTTGCCCGGCGAGTCAAGGCCGGTTTCGCGCAAAACGCTGGCGTTCGCGCTGCTTGTGGTGCTGGCAGGGTGCCTCGCCATGTGGCTCGTCGCGGGCCGCTTTGGTGGCTTCGGCGAGTCTTCCTACGAGATCGACCGGGTCGGGCTGACCGCCCAGGGCAAGCTGCCCTACGTGGACTTCGAATGGCCCTTCGGCGTGTCCTTCCTTTACCTTCCGCTGCTGTTGAAGCGCCTGTTCGCCATCAACCTCTACCAGGCGGCGAACCTCTTCTGGACGATCAATTTCCTCATCGGTACGGTGCTGCTGTTCGTGAGCGTCAACCTGATCGACTACCCGACGCGCGCCAGGCGATCGATCTTCCTCCTGATGCTGGGTGCCGGTCTTCCGGCGATCCTGACCATGGGAACCCACTACACGTTCCTGCGCTACACGCTGCCCATCTTCTTCATCCTCGTCATCCAGAAGACAGCGCGGCGCGGCGGTGTACCCCAGCAGCTGCTGGCCGCAGCCACGGCAGTCGCCGGCACCGTGATCCAGCTGACGATCTCGCCCGAGACGGCGATTGCGCTTGCCTTCGCAAGCGCCTGCGTCCTGCTGCCGCACCGGGAGACACGCACCGGCCCGGGTCTGGCTGTGTATGCCGGCCTGCTGCTGGCGGACCTGGTCGCCTTCGGGCTGGCGCTGAAGCTGCACGTGTTCGACACCGTCCGGGCCTCGGGGGGCGGTGCGGACAGTTTGCCAATCATCCTCTCTCCGCACGTCGTCCTCTTTTTTATCGCCCTCTTTGTCTGCGGCTGCTACGTCTACCGGCGCTTCACGCAGCCGGGAATCGTTGACAATACCTTCGGCCTGATCGCCTTTTCGCTGCCCATGCTCGCGGCGGCGCTGGGCCGGGACGATCCGATGCACGTCATCTGGAATGGAGAAGGCGTTCTGCTGGCGAGCCTCTTCTATCTCTCGAATCAGAAGATCGTCTGGCCCTGGTGCAAGGCAAGTTTCGCGATCATCCTGATCCTGCTGCCGGGGCTGACGGGGATCTGGTTCTACCAGCAGGAGGTGGCGATACTCGGCCTCAACATCATCGATGAGGAGTACACCCCGATGAGCAGGTCGCTCAACTCGCTGGCGCGCCGCTACATCGCCTCCCATGGAAACGCCGCGCAACAGGCCAAGTGGAACGACCGGCTAACGAATCCCAACCGCTTCAGCGTTCCCGACCGCATCGACTTTGCCTCGCTTTACCCCACGTGGCACGGAGGCTTTGCTGCTCCCTTCGGCTACGTACCAAACGGGCTGGGAACATATCTCTCGCCCGAGATCGACTACGGGCACTACAAATCGACCGAGAACGCGAGCACACTGGCGGCGATCCATGCGAAAATCGCCGAAATGGACAGCCAGCCATCCAGGGCCTTGCTCCTGCCCGATGGCTTCGAGGTGCAGTTCTGTGTGGCGAACGCGCAGAATGAGCAGGCAGCCCTCAGCATCCTGTTCAGCACCGTCTATCGGCGCCGCGTCGCCCACCCGGAGAGTGTCCTGCTGCCGATCTGCGACCACATCCTTGCGTACTACCGCATGCAGGAGGCGCCGACCCGTCAGAACTTCCACTACGGTCTGTGGGTGCGTTCCGCTCAGCGGTAGCTTGCATCGTACCCGGTCAGCAGAAGGACGTCAGCTGTCCTTGCGGTAGAGGAGTTCGCGCATGGCCTGACGGCGGGCTTCGTTCGTCTCGCTCACGTTCTTGCGCTCATCGGCGTCCATGCGTCCCTTGGTAACGGGATCGCTCGCCTCGGCGGTGCTGCACTCGGGGCAGCGGTTGGCGAAGCCGGGCTTGTCCGGTTTCAATTCGAACTCTTCGGAGCAGATGGTGCAGATTTTGATCGGAAAAGGCATCGCAGCTTCAAGGGTAGTACAGATGGATGGCGAAGGGCCAGCCCACCGCAGTGCGATGGTGTACCGCCCTTACATCCGTCTCATCCGCACTGATCCGCGTCAAGCTTCTCGCTCTAGCCAATGGCCTCGAAGCGCAGCTCCAGTCCGGCTGGCCCGGCCGTCACGGCAAGACCTTCGAGCGATTGCGTCACCCAGTCTGCCTGCCCAAGCTCATCAGCGGCATGGGTGCCGAGGACGGCCAGCACGCGGCAGCCCGCCGCCTTGCCCGCGCCTACACCGGAGGGCGCGTCTTCAATCACAATGCAATCCTCTGGACGGCAGCCAAGCAATGCAGCGCCGCGCATGTACGGCTCCGGATGCGGCTTGCCGTGCTCGACCATGTCGCCGGCGATCAGCCGTACCGGCACCGGCAGCCCGGCCACGGCGAGCCGCCCCAGCATCAGCCGCCGGGTCGCCGAGGTGACGATCGCCCAGCGCTCGATCGGCAGCGATTCGAGCAACGCCTTCACGCCGGGCAGTACCTTCAGGTCGGCCGTGTCCTCGATCTCCATATCCTCGATCACGCGCAATCCCTCGACGGGGTCGATGTCCGGCCGCAGCCGCTTGATGATGTCGATCGCGCGCACGCCATGCGGGATAACGAAGTTGGCCGCGCCCGGAACCTCGTAGATCTCCGCCCACCGCCGCCAGCAGCGGTTGACCGAGCCGATCGAGCTGATCAGCACCCCATCCATATCAAACAGCAGGCCGCTCGTCCCAACCGAAATTGCCTTGACTGAAGCCGTAATAAGGTCACCCTCCTCCATACTCATCGAACTCCCACGTGCACCATCACACTCGCCTCGCCGTACCGGTCAAAGTCCGCCTGGTAGCGGCGCTCGAGCGGCGTCTCCCACACCTTCGCCCAGGCTACGGCTGCTGGGATCGGCTGCGTATAGTTCTCCGTAAAGACGGCGAAGCCGCCGGCGTCCACAGTGATCAGTTTCATCCCCTCGGGAAGCGTGCCCGCCGGATCGACGGCGCAGCCAATGACCACGGTAAACTCGCCGGCAGCGTCCGAGGCGTACTCGCAGTACACGCAGATCACCGTGTCGCTCAGCCTGCCTGGAATAGCCGCCGCGTCACCCATCGCGTGGAACCTGCGCCATAGATCGCCGATGATTCCCGGCTGCGCGTTGGACGCCCGCGCAAGGATCCCCATCACCGTAAAGCCGCCATCGGCCTTCACCTCGTAGCTCATGCCGCGTTTCCCTCGAGAACGAATCGCTGCGCCGCGGCCAGGATGCGCTCGACCGACTTGACCGAGCAGCTCTCGCAGTAGACACGCAGCAGCGGCTCCGTGCCCGAAGCGCGCAGCAGCAGCCAGGTCTCGGCCGCGTTCGGCAGGCCAGCACAGGCGTCGTTGTCAAGAAAGAACTTGATGCCGTCCATGGTCTCAACCCGCAGCACCTTCATGCCCGCGATCGCGTCCACGCCGGCACTGGCGCGCGCGATGGCGTCCTGCTTGATCGCCTCGTTGATGTGCATGTCGACCCGGCCGTACTGGTGCTCGCCGTACTCCTCCTGCAGCGCCCGGACCAACTCCCCCAGCGTCTTTCGTTCGTCGGCCATCACTTGCGCTAGCAGCAGCGAGTTCAGCATGCCGTCGCGCTCCGGCAGGTGACGGCTGATGCCCACGCCGCCCGACTCCTCGCCGCCGATCAGGATCTCCTTCTCAAGCATCAGGTCGCAGACATACTTGAAGCCGATGCCGTGCTCATAGAGCGTGCGTCCGTACTTCGCCGCAATCCGGTCCAGCATCTTCGTCGTGTTGAAGGCCCGCGTCACGCCGCCCGTCCAGCCCTTGCGCTTCAACAGCCACTGCAGCAGGATCGCGAAGATCTTGTGCGCGTCCACAACATTGCCGTGCTCGTCGACCGCGCCGATCCGGTCAGCGTCCCCATCAGTAATCAGCCCGGCGTCGCAGCGTTGTTCTACCACGCGCACCTGCGTAAGCGCGATGTGCGGCAGGATCGGCTCCGGGTTGATGCCCGGAAACGCCGGGTTGATCTCCGCCCGCATCTCGACACACGGCACCCCCGCCCGCTGAAAGATCCCCGCAATCACGCCGCGCCCCGCACCATACATGCAGTCGATCAGGAACCTGTACCCGGAAGCCCGAATCGCCTCCAGGTCCACAAAGCGCGTGATCGCGGCCACATAGTCCGTGTTGAAGTCGACCTCGGTGATCGCGCCGGGCACTGCCGCCACCGCCAGCTCCTTGCCGAGGTACGTCTCGATCTGCCCGATGATCGCCGGGCGCCCCGACCCGCCGTAGCTCGCCTTGTACTTCACGCCATTCCACTCGGCAGGATTATGGCTCGACGTGATCATCACGCCGCCCGCTGCTCCGCGCTCGCGCACCGCGTAGCTCAGCGCCGGCGTCGGCGTAATTGCATCCGCCAGCATCACCGGGATCCCCGCCTTCGACAGCACCGCGGCCACCACACCCGCAAAGCTTCGCGAGCCAAAACGCGTGTCGTAGCCGATGCACACTCCGTGGGCCGCGTCTTCCGCTTCGATTACATAATGCGCAATCGCCGACGCTGCCACCCGCACATTCGCATAGGTGAAGTCATCGGCAATAATCCCGCGCCAGCCATCCGTCCCGAACTTTACCGCCGTCCCGCCGCTACCCGCCATCACACCCACGCTCTCGCCAACCAGTCCTGCCTAAATAAGATCTTCCCGCCCCAGCCCCTCGTGCACCTGCCGCACCACCTTGCTCACATCCTGCGACCGCTCGCGCGTCGTAATCAGCAGCGCATCGTCCGTCTCGACCACCACCAGCCCGTCCACGCCGAGCAGCGCCACCATCTTGCCCGGCGCATACACGTAGTTCCCCTCCGACTGGATCGCCACCAGCCCGTCGGTTGGTCCGTCGATCACATTGGCCGCGTCGTGCTCGCCCAGGTGCTCATGCAGCGACGCCCACGAGCCGAGATCGTTCCAGCCGAAATCCGCCGGCAGGCAATAGATCTCTGACCGCCGCTCGCCCTTGCCCGACCGTGGCTCCAGCACCGCATAGTCGATCGAGATGTTCTCGCACTGCGGATACTCCTCCGCAAAGACGCGCTCGAACTCCGGCGTGCCATGCGCCGCCGCGATTCGCTCGAGGATCGGCGCTAAGTCCGGCACATGCTCGCGGATCGCCGCCGCCAGCGTGCGCGCGCTCCACAGAAAGATCCCGCCGTTCCACGCAAAGTTCCCCGCATTCAGAAATCGCTCCGCCGTATGCCGGTCCGGCTTCTCGCGAAAGCGCTTCACCCGCCGCGCGCCCACGCCCGAGCCATCGAGCGCCACGCTCTCCCCCTGCTCGATGTAGCCATAGCCGGTCTCGGGCCGGGTCGGCGGCACGCCCAGCACCACGATCGTCGCGCCGCTCGCCGCGACCCGAATGCCGGCCTCAATCACCTCCGCGAAGCGCGCCACATCCTTGATCACCTGGTCCGATGGAAAGATGCCGATCACCGTCCCCGGCTCCGTCTTCTCAAGCAGAAACGCCGGCAGCGCGCATGCCGGCGCCGTGTTCCGCGCAATCGGTTCGCTCAATATGTGACTCGCCGCAATCGTCGGCATCTGCCCCGCGATTGTGTCGGCCAGCCAGCGATTCGTCACCACCCAGACGTCTTCCGGCTTCGACACCGGCAGCAGCCGGGCCAGCGTCTGCTGGATCATCGTGTCTTCGCCGTCGAGCGCCAGCACCTGCTTGGCCCGCGCCCGCCGACTGCGCGGCCAGAAGCGCGTCCCACTGCCGCCCGCCAGGATTACCGGCGCAAATCGAATCGCTTCTTTTGCCATAGAACTCCATCGTAGAGGAAAGCGGGGCGTGCGCCCATAAACTGTCCGGCAAAAGGTAACGTGCGCTCGCCGGAGATCTAGCGCAAATGACCCGCCTCTTTCTACGACCGGGGGTAGCCGAGTAGATTCGCATCGGCGAAAAGCCATCGTGTCTTCCGTGAGCGTCCTTGCTAACCGCTCCAAAATCGTCAGCCCACTTGCGGAGGCGAACCAGCCTCCTATAAGCTTGCTGCCGATTCCACACTGCCATTCGAGGGAGGCACGCATGACCGACAGGGAACAGGGCAGCAGGCAACCGACCACAATCGCCCCCATGCTCTCCGTTCGCCATGGAGCGAAGGCTGTCGAATTCTACAAAGCGGCCTTTGGCGCCGAGGAGCTCTTTCTCCTCGACGATGGAAGCGGTGCTGTCGTCGCGCAGCTCTCCGTCGATGGAGCCGATTTCTGGCTCGCCGACGAGTCTCCGGAGCACGGCAACGTCAGTCCGGAATCGCTCGGGGGCACCTCAGTCCGGATGACGATGGTGGTCGCCGATCCCGATGCTGTCTTCGCGCGCGCCGTAGCAGCTGGAGCGACCACCGTATCGCCAATCAGCGATCAGCCCTACGGTTGGCGCGTCGGGCGCCTCGCCGATCCGTTCGGCCACCACTGGGAGATCGGCAAGCCGCTCTGACTGCCTCCGCAGCGCCGTGCCTTGACGCGCCCGCCGCGGAGTGGCATCGTACTCCTGCCGCTCCGCTACGTTCCAAGGAGATTTCCATGCCCCTCACCCGCAGAGACTTTGGCCGCCTCGCCGCCGCCTCGGCCGCCTTTTCGGCCCTTCCCCGCGCCCTCGCGCAGTCGCCCGCACCGAAGCGCATCCGCTACGCCATTATCGGCCTTGGTCGCATCTCGCTCGACCACTTCATGCCTGGCACCAGGATGTCCGCCCTCTCCGAGGTCACCGCCTTCGTCTCCGGTCATAACGATAAGGCGAAGGAGCACGCCGCCGCCTACAACGTCCCGGACAGCTCCCTCTACAGCTACGAGACCTTCGACCGCATCCGCGACAACCCCAACGTCGACGCGGTCTACATTGCGCTCCCCAACAGCATGCACGCCGAGTACACCATCCGCGCGGCACAGGCCGGCAAGCACGTCCTCTGCGAGAAGCCCATGGCCACCTCGGTCGCCGACTCCGAAGCCATGATCGCCGCCTGTAAGAAGGCCAACCGCAAGCTCATGATCGCCTACCGGTGTCAGCTCGAACCAACCACGCTCCACGCCCGGCAGCTCATCCGCAGCGGCCAGCTTGGCACCATCCAGGCCATCGAGAGCGCCAACGGCTTCAACATCGGCCCCGACTGGCGGCTTGATGGCAAGCTGGCCGGCGGCGGCCCGCTCATGGACGTCGGCATCTACTCGCTCAACGCCTGCCGCTTCCTGCTCGGTGAGGAGCCAACTGGCATCGCCGCCAACAGCTCCGTCATCGACCACGACGGCCGCTTCAAAGACGTCGAAGAGAGCGTCTCCTGGACCATGAAGTTTCCCTCCGGCACCGTCGCCAGCTGCAACACCACCTATGGAGCAAACATGGAAGGCTTCTACCGGGTCCACGGCTCCAAGGGAACCCTCCACGTCGAACCCGCCTTCGGCTACCAGGGCATCCACCTCACCGGTCGGCTCTACGGGCCGAAGGGCACCCCGCCGACCCCCATTGACGACCTCGAGCAGGAGAAGGACCCCGCCCAGTTCGCTCGCGAGGCCGACTACTTCTCGAAATGCATCCTCGACAATGCCCCCGTGGGCCCCTCAGGAGAAGAGGGGCTACTTGACATGCGGTACATCCAGGCGATCTACAAATCAGCCGGGATCGGCTTTTACGGTACTAAGTAGTTAATCGTCTCAGCGTTGTGATCTGTAGCTACAAATCTGTAGTGCGTGTACTACAAATCTGTAGTTACAATGGCCATTTTTATAACTACAGTTTTGTAGTACTTTCTGCCAAAGTACAATCGCACCATGGGCCGCATCCGCATTCTCTCCGACCAGGTGGCCAACCAGATCGCCGCCGGAGAGGTCGTCGAACGCCCCGCATCGGTCGTCAAAGAGCTGCTCGAAAACTCGATCGACGCCGGTGCCACGCGCATCCGCGTGGAGGTCGAAGCAGGCGGCCGCAGGCTCATTCGCATCATCGACAATGGCCACGGCATGGTGCGCGATGATGCCCTCCTGGCCTTCGAACGGCATGCCACCTCGAAGCTCCGCAGCTCGGACGATCTCCTTTCGATTGCTACACTTGGCTTCCGCGGCGAGGCCCTGCCGTCGATCGCCTCGGTCGCCCGCGTCCACCTTCAGACACGCGCCGAACCGGACCCGGTAGGCACCGAAATCGAGATCGCCGGCGGCAACATCCTGCGCGTAGAAGACGCTGGCATGCCCCCCGGAACGACCATCGAGATCCGGGATCTCTTCTTCAACACACCCGCACGACGCAAGTTCCTGAAAACCGAACAGACCGAGCTCGCCCACATCGCCGCCCTGGTCACCCATTACGCCCTCGCCCACCCCACCAAACACATTGAACTGCACTCGCCCACACAGGCCCTGCTGGTTGCTCCATCTGTTGCAAATGCAGGAGATAGGCTCTTCCAGATCTTCGGTAAGGATACCTCAACGCTGATGATTCCGACCGCCGCCGAGATGGATTTCGCCCGTGCCGGCCTACCCGAGCCACCTCCCTGGAAGCGCGAAAGCGACTACACCCCACCCGATCCCGGCTACATTCGCATCACCGGCTTCGTCTCGAAACCCGAGCTCCAGAAGCTCAATCGCAATTCAGTCTATGTATTTGTAAACAGTCGACTTATCCGCGATCGGCTGGTGATCCACGCGCTCATCGAGGCATACCGGAACGTTATTCCGCCAACCAGCTTTCCCGTAGTTCTGCTCTTCCTCGAGATGCCCCCGCAGGAGGTCGATGTCAACGTCCATCCCGCCAAAACTGAGGTCCGCTTCCGCCAGCCAAGCTTCGTTCATGATTTCATCCGTGACACCATACGCATGACGTTGATGGCCGCCCGGCCAGCCACCAGCTTCACCACAGCGCTCCATCCTGCTGCAAACACGCCACATAGCTCGCTCCTGCTGGATGTCAGCCCGATGCCCGGCGCGCCCGATTCGCCCGTCTTCGCACCCCATCCCGAGTCCGAACCTGACCCGACCTTCGGCGATGCCGAGCCCTTCACCCTGGCGCCGCCAGTTGTTCCGGAGTCGACTGGCCGCCTTGACTTCTCCTCTGGCAGCATCGCAGTCGGCTACGAAGCCGATCTAACAGACGACGACCCCAAACAAAGCCTGAACGCGCTCGCCACACTCAGACCCCTCGGCCAACTCCGTGATTCGTTCATCCTCGCCGTCAACGACGAGGGCCTCTGGATCGTCGATCAGCACGTCGCCCACGAGCGCGTCCTCTTCGAAAAGATCCTGCGCGAGCGCGAGACTGAGGCCGTCCAGCGCCAGCGACTCCTCATGCCGCTGCTTGTCGACCTGCTGCCAGCGGAGATGATCCGTTTTTCTTACCTGGCGCAAGAATTTGATTCGAATGGGTTTGAGGCTGAGCCATTCGGGCCGCGGACGCTGGCGATCAAGGCGGCGCCGGTAGGCCTGGAGGGCCGGGAGCTTGAGCGGATGCTGGCCGAGGTGCTTGGCGTCCCGGAGCGGGAGCAGCAGACGGAGAACGCCGAGACGCGTCGCCGGCGCATCGCAGCCAGCATCGCCTGCCATGCGGCGATCAAGATCAACACTCCGCTCGACCCGGCCAAGATCGACTGGCTGCTGGCCGAGCTGGCAAAAACCGAGCATCCGACGAGCTGTCCGCATGGCAGGCCGATCGCTTTGCGCTATTCTTATAAGGACGTACAGAAAGCGTTCCAGAGAATCTAGCCATAGACTTGGCGGTGCGAACCTGGATCAGCGCGCGTCCCTTGAAAATCTGAATACATCCCCAGCCCCGGCGAAGGATTGCTGTATCGCCATGAAAGCGCCCAGCAGGAAGGCAGTACCCCTTTGAGCATTACAGGCATGAAGAGCACTTCGACGAACCTCCCCACGGCTGACCAACTCGCCGCCTCCCGCCTTCTGCAGTGGCATCAGCAGGGTGAAGCTCTCCTGACGTTTGAGAACCTGCGCAGCTGGATCAATGCCACGGGCCTTGTGCTCTTCTCCTCGCGTTCGCAGCAGCTTCCCGCACCCGCGCCCACACTGGTCGAAGCGGTCCTCGGGACCCCGAACGAGAACCCCATTCTGGCGGATACGGAGCAGGCCCGGTCGCTGCTCGCGCGGATGATCGCCGAAGGGATTGCAGTACCGCTGAACCTGCTTGGCACACCCGGTGAGACACCCGACTTTATCGCCTCGGCGGCGGTCTTTTCGTACATCTTTACCCTGCGCGGCGACAAGGCATGGAAGCAGCCGCCGGCGACCAGCGGCGCGGTGAAGGTCTCCCCACTTGCGCTCGCGGCATACACCATGCTGACCGAGCGCGTCACCCTGAGCGCGTACGACCTGGCGACACAGCTTGGCAAGGAAGTAACAGAATCGGCTGTTTTGCGCGCTTTGAACGAGCTTTGGGTGCACCTGCGTGTCCTGCCGGTGCCGCAACCGGACGGAGCGGCGACGCTCTGGGAGCTGACCACCGCGCGATTTACCAAGCTGATGAAGGCGGGTGCAAACGCAGGCCAGCCGAGTGCGCTCTCTGCGCTGATCAGCCTCTATCTCAATACAGCGATTGTGGCGACCGAGGAGGAGGTTGAGACCTTCCTTTCGCCGCTGGCCGCACGGAGCCGTATTCGCGATGTCGTGCATGCGCTGATGTCCGCACGCCAGCTGGAGACGATTGCGATTGAAGGCAGGACCGTATTGCATGTAGCGGGCGAGCTGCCTGCGTTCCTTGCTCCCGAGGGTAGCGTCGTGATTGATGCGGATGCCGCGGCGGAGACTGGTGCGGAGGCGCCGGCCGGAGCTGAGCCGGTCGAGGGAGCGCCGCGCATCACCAAGTTCGTGGCCAAGCCGCGCAAGATCGGGACCGGGTACGTCAGCAAGCCTGCATCTGGCTCACGGCCGGCATCGAGCAGCGACCGGGAGCGACGGCCGTTCAAGAGTGATGGCCGGGCTGAGTCTGATGGCCGGTCTGGATCGCGCAAACCGAGCTTTGGCAAGCCCAGCTTCAGCAAGCCGTGGGAGGAGCGGGCTCCGCGTACGGCTGCTGCTGCAGGTGGTGGGGAGAGCGAGCAGGGAGCGCCGCGGGTTGATTCCCCGAAGCCGCGTTTTGACCGTGGCGGGGAGCGTCCGGCATTTGGCCGGAAGCGCAGCTTTGGCGGGAACCGGGTAGCACGGCCTTCCGGCGGGGGGGGTGCCGGCCGCAGCCGTGATTCGGGCGAAGGTCGTCCACCGCGACGGGAGTTTTCGCCGCGACCGGGCGGCGGGTCGAGCGACTCGCGTCCGCCGCGCCGGACCTCCAGTGCCTCTGCCGGTGCGGATCGTCCGCGCGGCGGCGGGTTCGCCGGGAAGCCGTCATTTGGCCGTGATTCGAATGACAGCCGTCCGCCGCAGCGTGACTTCGGCGGCGATTCACGCCCGCCGCGCCGTGAGTTCAGCCCTCGTCCGTCCTCCGAGCGGCCTTCGGCCGGCGGCCCGCGTAAGCCGGGTTCGTTCAGCGCACGTCCGCAGGGTGGCGGCTTCGGCGGCGAGCGCAAGCCGTTTACACCGCGTGAGGGTGGTCAACCACAGTTCGGTGGAGAGCGTTCTGGGAGCACCGATCGGCGTGCACGTACGGATGGGCCGCCCTTCCGCAAGTTCGACGCGTCTCGAGGCGATCGCCCGGCACGACCTTCGTTCGGTGCTCGTCCTTCGCCCGGTGCGCGCCCTTCGTCCGGGTCGGATCGGCCGGCTCGTCCTGAAGGCAGGGGTTACGCAGGGAAGCCGGCCGGTGGGTACGCAGGTAAGCCGGTTGGCGGTGGGCATGCGGGCAAGCCAAGTGGTGGCTTCGCGGGGAAGAAACCATTTAGCAAGTTCGCCGGTAAAGCGGGTGCTGGTAAGCCGGCGGGCACCTTCGACAAGTTCAAGAACAATGCGAAGCCCTTCGGCAATCGCCCACCGTCGCGCAAGTTTCGCCCTGAGGAAGGTGAGTCTAAGGGATGACAGGCGAGGCGCTTTCTTCTGTAATGCCAAAACGGCAGCGGCCGGTCATCGCGATTGATGGCCCGGCCGGTGCGGGCAAGTCGACACTCGCGGCCCACCTGGCTCGTCGATTTGAATTTCTCAATCTTGAGACCGGGGCGATGTACCGCGCACTGGCGCTGAAGGCGATTGAGAATGATTTCGCGTTCGACGAGGAGTTGCCGCTGCTGGAGCTGGCGCACGCGACGCGCATCACGCTCGAATCGCAGCAGGACGGCAACCGCGTTCGACTTGACGGGATAGAGGTCAGCCGGCGGATTCGCGAGCAGGATGTGACCTCGGCCGCCTCGCAGATTTCGATTCATCCGCGGCTGCGTGCGTGGATGGTGGAGCAGCAGCGGACCCTGGGTGCGGCCGGCGGCGTGGTGATGGAAGGAAGGGATATCGGAACCGCCGTCTTTCCGGATGCCGAGGTGAAGATCTTTCTGGACGCGGCTCCGGAGGTACGCGGCAATCGGCGCTTTCAGCAATCGGCGCCGGGCGATCGGTCGGCGGGGGAGGCGAGTGCGTTCCAGGATGGACCTGGTGCGCAGACAGTCGAGCAGCGACACGCCGCTGAGCAGGCGATTGTGGCGGAGCTGAAAGAGCGCGATCATCGCGATCGGACACGGGCCGAGTCGCCGCTACAGCCAGCGCCTGATGCAGTGATTCTCGATTCGACGGCGATGTCGCTCGATGAGGTGCTGGCGGCGGCAGAAGAGATCGTTCGCTCCCACCTTGCGCAGTGAGGAACGCGCTGCGGCACACTGTGTGCCAGGGGCTTCATGACAACGAAAAAACCCCGGTGAAGGCGAAATTTTCCCCTAGGTTTTTTCGCATGTCGTGCTAACCTCTCCTCATCGTTTGAGTCAAGTTGGATTTCTGCAACCCGTTGTACGAACCCCGATTTGGATCTTGCGGCAAATTCATCAGCAATAAGGGAATACGACATGGAACAGGGAACAGTGAAGTGGTTCAACGACGCCAAGGGGTTTGGCTTTATCAGCCGTCAGAATGGCGAGGATGTGTTTGTGCATTACTCGGCGATCAATTCGAACGGTTTCAAGAGCCTTCAAGAGGGTCAGGCTGTACAGTTCAACGTGGTGAAAGGGCCGAAAGGCTGGCAGGCTTCAGACGTTCAACCTCTCTAGGTTTCGAGACTGGAGACAGCACCAACACAGGTTTGGCGAGAGGGGTGGCCCAGGCTATCCCTCTTCGCATTTGGCGAGGGCCACGAATACGACGCTGTAGATTTAGCTTGGTAATTGACCAATTGTGTTACCATTAGGTTGTCGTTGGAAACAGATTGGTTTTCTGCAGTGGCTGTAGTGTACGAACCCCGATTTGGATATAGCGTCAATTTTGATCTAAAGGAATTAACATCATGGAGCAGGGAACAGTAAAGTGGTTTAACGACGCCAAGGGGTTTGGTTTCATCAGCCGTCAGAACGGCGAGGATGTCTTCGCACATTACTCGGCGATCGTTTCAAGCGGCTTCAAGAGCCTCCAAGAGGGCCAGGCAGTTCAGTTCAACGTGGTTAAAGGACCCAAGGGCTGGCAGGCTTCGGATATTCAGCCTCTGTAGGCTGCAACCGCAACATCAAACTTCAGGGTGGGACGGCTTCGGCTGTCCCTTTCCACTTTAACCGCCTACTGAGGCGGATTTGGCGGGGGCACCTCGGGCTGCGGCGTTTCGCTGTCGGGCTCGATCTTGCCGAGGCCCGGCAAGATAGTTGCCGTCGCTTTGAACTTGCGATAGTTCGAGTTGACGACCCGCAGGTTCCCATGAAAGTTCAGAAGGAGCAGCACGCGGATCGCTCCCTGGCCACTGACCGTGGAGGGAAGCCAGACCTCTCCGTTGACCTTTGTCCACTCGGCCTCGAAGCTTGAATCCTTCCGAACGTCCGCGAGGAGGCCCCCGCCGACCTTGAAGGGGTTGACGAAGCGGCCTCGGATCTTGCGGAGCGAGCGGTCCTGCTCGTCGACCCAGACGGTACCTTCCATGTTATGGATCGCTCCCTCGAAGCGCGTTTGCGTCTTCGCCTTGGGATTACCGGTGAAGTCGACGGCGATGGTGTCGCGGCCGTTGAGGCTGAGCCTGCGGGCGTTGCTGAAGCTCCCGAGTTCGAGGAATCGGGAGACGGTGACGGTGTCCCGATCCTCGTCACTGGACTTCTCGTGCTTCTCCTTGGCGCGGGCGATCTCCTTGTCGATGCGCTCTGTTTCCTTCTTCTGCTCGTCCGGAGTGAGATCTTTACCGTCTCTTCTCGTGATGCGCCGGATGCGGGCGCCTGCGACGTAGAAGATGTCCGACTCCTCAGTCTCGGTCTTCTTGATGCCGCCATGACCGTCTTCAGATTGTTCGGTCGCGGAGGAGTGGTAGAGGTAATCCTTGACGAGCGCTTCGGCGGTCTTCTGGTGAGCCTCAACCTCGTGCATCAGCATGGGGATGTCAGGAAGGGGTCGGTCGGCAGATGGATCGCCGCGGGCCTGCGCCGCGCATAATGCTGAACTCAGCGCGATGAGGCAGCAGAGCTGCCGTGGAACGGGCTTCATCTTCCTACTATAGCGAGGGCTGAAGGCCGGGGGCGAGGCGGGCTGCGGGCGCAGTATCACCCTGGGAACACCGGCGAACATCATGATCGATTACCGAACGAATTCCTGCACTCTCGCCGCGGAAGGACTAGCATAAATGATGCGCGGGTTGAGCTGTCGCCCGTACATGTCGACTCGATTCGAGGAAGCAATGGCCACCAACGTCGCCCCCCTGAACACTTCTGCTGCAACCTCCACAATGGAAAACCGCACCGCCAAACGGGAATATGTCTTCGACATCTTTCGACGCTGGGGCTATCTCCAGGCGTGGCTGGATCCACTCGGCCAATATCTTCCGCCGGAGCCGTTTCCGGTTGCTGTTCCCGAGGGTGAGTTTGCCGCAGAGGCTCGCGGGTATTACTGCGGCACGTTCGGTGTGGAGTTTGCACATATCGTAAATACCGAGCAGCGCCAGTGGCTGCAGGAGCGGATCGAGCAGCCGACCCGCCGGCCGGACCAGGCGCACGTGCTCACACAGTTGATCCGCGCCGATCTTTTCGAGCAGGTGGTGCAGTCGCGTTACCTGGGCACAAAGCGGTTCTCGCTTGAGGGGCTGACCATTCTGATCCCATTTCTCGACCAGGTGCTGGCAACCGGGGCGGCTTCGGGCGTGGTGAAGGCGTTGATTGCGATGAGCCATCGCGGGCGCCTGAACGTGATGACGAACACGATCGGCCGCTCGCCGTCCGAGATCTTCGCGAAGTTTGAAGATGTCGATCCGCGCAGCACGCTCGGTGGCGGCGATGTGAAGTACCACGTAGGGGCTACGGGCGAGTATCACGCGGCGGATGGTGGTGCGATCGCGCTGCACCTTGCCTCGAACCCGAGTCACCTCGAGGCGGTGAATCCGGTGGTGATGGGGCGGTCGCGTGCCAAGCAGATCCGCCTCGGCGGGGACTCGCTCGCCAAGGTGCTGCCGATTATTATCCATGGCGATGCGGCGTTTGCAGGCCAGGGAATTACGGCCGAGTCGCTCAACATGGCCTCGCTCGCCGGCTACAACATTGGCGGGACGGTACACGTCATCGTGAATAACCTGCTTGGTTTTACGGCGCTGCCGGAGGAGTCGAATTCATCGCGCTTCTCGACCGACATTGCCAAGCGGCTGCCAATCCCGATCTTTCATGTCAATGCTGAAGATCCGGACATGGTGATGCGCATTGCTACGATTGCGACGGAGTACCGGCAGCGCTTCCACTCCGATGTGGTTGTCGACCTGATCGGCTATCGCCGCTACGGTCACAATGAGGCCGATGATCCTACGGTCACCCAGCCACGCCGCTATGCGCTGATTAAGGATCGCCAACCGCTCTACCAGCTTTACGCGGAGCAGATCGGCGTTGATCCGACGGAAGAAGCGAAGGCCATCCAGAATGAGTTCTTCGACGAACAGAAGGCTGCGACCAAGGTAGAGCGCAAGCCGCGCCTGGCGCAGCTGCCGGACTATTGGAGTAGGTACCGCGGCGGCGAACTGCAGGCTGCGGATGAGCAGGTGGTGACTGGCATTGCTGCTGAGCGGGTGCTGGAATTGACGCGGCAGATGACCCGTTATCCTGAGAGCTTCCACGTCCATCCGAAGGTGCAGAAGCTATACGAGCAGCGGGTCGAGATGGCAGAGGGCAAGCGCGCCTTCGACTATGGCTCGGCTGAGTTGCTGGCCTACGCTTCGCTGCTGACTAAGGGCGCACCCGTCCGCCTGACAGGGCAGGATACGCAGCGCGGGACGTTCAACCAGCGGCACTCGGTACTGGTTGACACGGAGACGGAGGTTCGCTACACGCCGCTCGAGCACCTGACCGCGACGCAGGCGCGCTTTGAGGTGCATAACTCCTTTCTGTCGGAGGCGGCGGCGCTTGGGTTTGAGTACGGCTACTCGCGCGATTACCCTGAGGCGCTGGTCCTTTGGGAGGCGCAGTTCGGCGATTTCGTCAACGGGGCGCAAATCATCATTGACCAGTTCATCGCGTCGGGTGAGGCGAAGTGGGGCCTGCTCTCCGGGCTCGTAATGCTGCTGCCGCATGGCTATGACGGGCAGGGCCCGGAGCACTCGTCGGCGCGCATGGAGCGCTTTCTGCAACTCGCCGCGCATGACAACATGGTGATCGCGCAGCCGTCGAACGCCGCGCAGTACTTCCATTTGCTGAGGCGGCAGGCGATGCGTTCGTGGCGCAAGCCGCTCATTGTCTTTACCCCGAAGAGCATGCTGCGCCACCCTGACGCTGCCTCGATCCTGAGTGAGTTTGCGAAGCCGCATTTCGAGAATGTGCTGCCGGACAACGATGTTGTGAACCCGCGCCGGCTGCTGATCTGCAGCGGCAAGATCGGGCACAATCTGCGGGTCGAGCGGGCGAAGCGCAAGGACATGAGCGTCGGCATCATCTTCGTCGAACAGCTCTATCCATGGCCCGAAAAGGAGCTGCAGGCGGCGCTCGATCAGCATCCTGACGCGCAGGAGATCGTCTGGGTCCAGGAAGAGCCAGCGAACATGGGCGCTCACTTCTACGTGATGCCGCTGCTGCGGCGCATGGTCGGCGATCGCGCGCTGACGAGTGTGAAGCGTAGTGCCAGCGCCAGCCCGGCGACCGGCTCCGCCAAGGCCCACGAGATGGAAGAGAAGACGCTGATCGATCTCGCGCTTGGTACCCAGCACGGCTGAAGGCGCTACTGCGGCCTGCTCCCTGGCGGGCCGGGCTCGGTGATCTCCTTGGCGTAGACCTGGTGAGTAGTAACCGGCGGCATATCCCCGCGGTGGAGAGCACGGACGCTGTCACGGATGGCAGCGTCGGCGGCCGTAACGCGCTCGCGGGAGCGCAGGTAGTCGAGCCAAGACTCCATCACGAAAGTCTCGTTCAGGTTTTCCGGATCAGTTACGTCACGGAAGATACCCCAGCGAATCGCACCATCGCGGAGACGGACGCCGCGCATCTGGTGGATGACGTGGGTGAAGGCGGGATAGTTCTCAATCGGCACGCGGTACATGATGGAGATGCGGACGGGACCGGCGGTTGGCTCGGAGTCGAGTGAATCCAGCACGAACTGCGGCGCGGGACGCTTCCATTGGTATGGAGTGAAGTCGGGTGCGGCACCGCGCAGGATGTGGAAGCGGCGTGCGAGCGGATAGCTGACAAGCAGACCGACGGAGGCCGTGACGAGGGCCGTAGGCGTCGACGTACGCTCGGCGATTGCGCCCCAGAGGACGCTGCCCAAGGCAAGGCCGCCCTGAAAGGTCATCAGGTAGGTGCCGAGGACACGCGCTTGCACCCATGCCGGGACAGAGAGCTGCACCGAGGTATTGAGCGTCGCCATGGTGCTGGTCCACGCGAAGCCGGCAATCACGAGCGTACCGATGATGATTGAAGGAAGCCTGACGAAGGCGAGGATGAGGAAGGTGACGATGTAGACGCCGGTCGACGCAGCGATGATCGTGTCGGCTGAGAAGCGACTGCGTATCCGGTGGAGCGTGCTGGCGGCGACGAGCGCACCCACGCCGAGCGAACCGTTGAGGATGCCATACCCCATGGCTCCCTGGTGGAGGTCGCGTTGGGCGACAACGGCGAGCAGCGACCAGACGGCCGAGACGAAGAAGGTGAAGACAAAGGCTCGGAGCAGTGAGGCCTGAAGCGCCGGGGCGTAGCGGATATAGCGCAGGCCCGCGCGCATGGAGCCGGCGATCCGCTCGGCGGGGAGGGTGCTTTTGAAGAGGGGAACGCGCTTCCAGTTGACTAGGACCCAGATGACGCCGGCGAAGGAGATGGCATTGAGGAAGAAGACGGAGGCGGCGCCGGTGTCGGTCCGCCGGAACGTGGCGACCATGAGGCCGCCGAGTGCGGGCCCGACGGCGCGGGCGAGGTTGTTGCTGGCCGAATTGAGCGAAACGGCGTCGGGGATCAGTTCGCGAGGGATGAGCTCGGGAACAATGGCCTGCCAGGCTGGATTGTTCATTGCTGAGCCGATGTTCAGTAGGAAGGTGAAGGCGAGCAGGGCCCAGGGTGAGATGTAGCCGAAGAAGGTAAGGACGGCGAGGATGGCCACAGAGGCAAGCATCCAGACCTGCCAGAAGATAAGCAGCTTGCGGCGGTCGAAGACGTCGGCGGTCGCTCCGGCGAGCAGGCCCAGGAAGAGGACCGGCAGGCTGGCAGCGGTCTGCATCAGCGCGATCAGCAGTGGCGATGCGGTAAGCGAGGTCATCAGCCAGGTGCCGGCGGTGTCCTGCATCCAGGTACCGACGCTCGAAACGGTTGAAGCAACCCATCGGTCCCGGAAGAGCGGGATGCGGAGTGGGCCGAAACCGCTGGGGGTGACCGTGGGCGCGACTTCGGGGGTGATCTCTGGAGTGGTCAAGCTACGTCTGTCCTTGCATGCCTGCTGTACGGTGCGTTCATGCTGCAGCTTAAAATGGAAACCCACGCAGCGCGGTGGGGGCTGATGCGTGGGTGTTCCAGTAAAGCAACGAAGTGGGTGGACTTCGTTGTGGCCAACTCGACCCGAAGGGAGTCTTGCCACTCATTAAAAGTAGACAACTTTCATGGACATGTCAAGCATTATCGCCATCTCAGAGTCTGCAAATCAGCAACTCGCGTTCGTAGATCATCTCCGGCGGCAGGTGGTCATGAAGAGCGAGGAACAGCTCTTCGTGGCCCATCACCTCCTGCTTCCACTGGGCTCGATCAACGGTCTGAAGAGCTTCAAAGGTCTGGCGGGGGAAGTCGAGACCGTCCCAGCAGATGTCCTCGAAGTGCGGCGTCCAGCCGATGGGCGTCTCTTTGCCGCGAACCTTGCCCCGGACACGATCGATGATCCACTTGAGGATGCGCATGTTCTCGGAGTAGCCGGGCCAGAGGAAGTTTCCGGCCGCATCTTTGCGGAACCAGTTGACGTGAAAGACGCGCGGCGTGGCGGAGAGGCTGCGCTGCATGCGGAGCCAGTGCCGGAAGTAGTCGCCCATGTGGTAGCCGCAGAAGGGCAGCATGGCCATCGGATCGCGGCGGACTTTGCCTACCGGGGCGCCGGCCGCGGCGGTGGTCTCAGAACCCATGGTGGCGCCGATATACACGCCGGCTGACCAGTTAAAAGCCTGGTAGACGAGCGGCATGGTGGTTGGCCGGCGGCCACCGAAGATGAAAGCGGAGATGGGAACACCTTCGGGGGCCTCCCAGTCGGGATCAATGGTGGGGCACTGGCTGGCGGGGGCGGTAAAGCGGCCGTTCGGGTGTGCGGCCGGCTGGCCGGTTGACTTGCCGAGCGCAGGTGTCCAGTGGTTACCACGCCAATCAAGACACTCGGCGGGCGGCGTGTCGGTCATGCCCTCCCACCAGACGCCGCCATCCGGGGTGAGTGCAACGTTGGTGAAGATAGTGTTGCGGGCGAGGGTCGCCATCGCGTTCGGATTGGTTCTGGCCGAGGTGCCGGGCGCGACGCCGAAGAAGCCGGCCTCCGGATTGATGGCGCGCAGCTGGCCGGTAGCGTCGGGCCTGATCCAGGCAATGTCATCACCGACCGTGTGGATCTTCCAGCCTTCAAAGCCATCAGGCGGAATCATCATGGCGAAGTTGGTCTTGCCGCAGGCGGAGGGGAAGGCGGCGGCGACGTAGGTCTTCTCGGTCTGGCCATCC
>CAXTLS010000029.1:0-47772 GCA_964245235.1 uncultured Acidobacteriaceae bacterium | reverse complement strand
TAATTCCCACGCGTCTATGAGTGTCCAGTGCCATGCAGGAACACTCCTTCTCCGCGCGCTCATAATTACTGGTAATTACGACGACCCGTTTCAGGGTGCCGACGATGGCTCCGTATGGTAGTTTCTGAGCTGTTTGATCTCCGGAGTTAATTGCGGTTCTAAGTGACTGAAAGCAATGAATTAGAGCCTCTAAAACTCTTTGATTTAGATTGATTTCAATGCTCCATGGCGCTCCCCCAGACGTTTCCGGAATCCGGCAATTGCTTTTGCAGCAACACGATACAATTTGGCGTGGCTATTGAAGAGCAGCTGTGCCAACTGATCGCGAAGTGGCTGCCGACAGCTATGGAGCTGGCCACAGTAATGCTTTAGGCAAGAGTATGTCGACTTCAGGTCAGAGGATGGTTAGGCACATTGGCAGCTCAATCATGTTCTCGGTCGAGATTGGCAGCAGCTCGCGGAACCCCGTCCGGATGGAACCTTTCAGATGCTTGTTCTCACTTCTTTGCGGCTGTTCAAAAGATACTGCCCCCAACCGTACAAGCTGCAACACCGACAACTTAGGATCAATTCTTGCTTCGCCCAACACCGTTTTCGGTGCCTTGAGTCAATCAGGTGAAAGACAGTCCGAAAGGAATTTCAATCGAACCGCACGACCCAGAGGAGTTCGACAGGGTAATTGGAAGCATCGAGACCGTTCCTGTCGTGCTGTCAGCGCAATCGCGAGCCGGTAGAATCCTGCGCGTGGTCACGGGCTTCTTTCTCGGGCAGGGAGCTTCTCAGGCCATCAGTGTTCTCGCGGGCTTTTTTCTTGTTCGATACCTCAGCGTCGAAGCGTACGCACAGTTCGGAGTGGCCACAGGGTATCAAACCGTCTTTTCCATTCTGATGGATTCAGGCCTGAGTGCGACCATCATCCCCTTGGTGGGCGATCGTCACAACGATCGCGAGGTCATCGGACAATACGTCCGTGCTGCACGTCACCTCAGGAATCGCCTCTTCTGGATACTGACCCCATTCGCCACGGTAGCCTTCTTTGCCACGGTTCACAAACATCACTGGAGTTCGACTGTACAGATTGCACTCCTGCTTTCCATTCTGCTTAGCCTGTACTCGGGAGCCATGGTCTCGTCCTACTCCGCTCCCCTGTTCCTGTTCGGCAGACTTCGTGCGTATTACGTTCCACAGATTATCTCTGGGGCCGGCCGGCTCTTGGCCTACGTCTTCCTGGCCTTCGCTCGCGCACTCAATGCATGGACCGCAGCCGGGCTCGGCGCTCTGAATATAACCTTGAACGCAACGCTTATTCGCCGGGCCAGCCTTCAGTGCTTTGACTGGCCGGAGAAGGACGATCCCGCCATCGATCAGGAGCTCGTTCGCTATGCTCTCCCCGCTACTCCTGCCATTCTCTTCCAGGCATTTCAATCGCAACTTACTTTGTTTCTCGTCAGCATCTTCGGCAGCACACTCTATATTGCGGAGATTACGGCACTCAGCCGCCTTGGAGCGCTGTTCACCCTGCTGATGACATTCAATGCGATCGTCATCGAACCATTCATCGCGCGCGTGAATCGGAAGCAGCTTCTAAAGTATTACGTGAGCTTCATCCTAATCGCGCTCGCTGTCTGCTCCCCCCTGGTCATCGTTGCGTTTCGATGGCCTGGAGCCTACCTGCTCATTCTGGGAACTAAATATGAAGGAGTACGAACATCCATGGGCTGGTATGTACTCTCTGCCTATCTCAATTTCGTGTCTGGATTGATGTGGATCATGAACAGAGCCAGAAAATGGGTTTTCTGGAGTGGCTCTATTCTGGAAATAGTCCTCCTGCTCTTTGTTCAAACCGTGTTCCTTATCGTGATAGGAGTGCGTACGACGCAACAAGCGGTTTTCCTCACAGTGGTGTGCAGCGGATGCTATCTGATTGCTCATGGGTATGTGGCCATTCGCGGCTTTCGTAAAGGGACCTGGTCTAACTTCTGATTCCTTACGGCACGTTGTACCCCCTGGAGTGAGGGTCGGCTAGCCTTGGTCACCCGCCGCATGCAGATTGTCTACGCGTACTCACGCAGTGTAGTATCGAGCTACAGGTACCCACGATGCCGAGGCTCAGGGAGGGTATGTGAACAACATAGCCAGTATGTCCGGGGTCACAACGGTTGTCATTCCAACCTACAATCGCCTTGATACCCTGCGACTTTGCTTGAAGAGTCTGGAGATGCAGACGACCGCAAGCTTTAAGGTGATCGTAATTGACGATGGCTCAAGCGATGGCACTGCGGCGGCACTGGCAGAGATCCAGCAGAGCTCGCCCCTACAGCTGCGGGTGATGTACCAGAAAAACGCCGGCCCCGCACGAGCCAGAAATGTTGCCATAGAGCAAGTGACGACGCCGCTCTGTCTTTTGATAGGCGACGACATTCTGGCGTCGCCTGGACTTCTCGAGTCTCACATGCGGTTTCATCATGCTAACCCAGAGTCCGGAGCGGTCGCTCTTGGATGGACAAAATGGGATGAGACATACCAGGAGATCACGCCATTCATGAGGTGGTACGAGGCAATCCAGTTCAGATATGACCGTTTAGCGGCAGGCGAGCCGCCGACATGGAAACACTTCTACACCAGTAATCTTTCCTTCAAATCAACTCTGCTCCAAACGAATCGTTTTGATGAACGTTTCAAAGCGGCCGCATAGGAAGATATTGAGCTTGGATTTCGTCTATCCCGGCTCGGCACAGGCGACGTAACCTTCCTTCCGGAAGCGATCGCCACGCACGTGCACCCAACGACGTTCCCTCAAGCGATCAAGCGCATGCAGACACTCGGAGCGTCGGAGGAACTCTTTGACCGGATATGGCCGGAGGCTCAGACTCCACAAACAGGCTTCAAGATGACGCTATGTGCCATTCTTGCGAAGCAGCCTCTCCTTCTGCGAATGCTGACCGCAATGGCACAACGCACCAAATCAGGTAAGCTACACGCCATGTTGCTTCGAAGTCATTGTCAGCGTACTTATTCTCAAGCTGCCAAAATAGCGGCCCGCACCTACGACCTCCCACGCTTGTCTCAGCACGCTCGGGATGCTTCTGCTCAAGAGAAGAGTAAGGGTCGTCAGATTGCGTAGGGGCTCGTCGAGCCCTGTTCCAATCTAACGTTACGGACGTGTTGTAGATAAGCTCCCGCGTGGTTAAGAATCCTTATTCTTGGTAATTAGAACCCTATATTATTCGTTGAAACTACTCGCACACGTCAGCAGGCAATTGCTTACTTCGCCGACGCTGATAATTGCCTTGCATATATGGTTGCGCATCGTTGGCCCGACGAGGTAGTTATCTGCCTCATCTACGGACGGAATGATGCAGCTTGGCTTGCAAAGCAAAAGAAATGGCAATGCAAGAGTGCGCACATCAAGCGACAATTCTCGGCAAAGGTTGGAACCATCTTTGAGGATTCCCCTTCGGTTTTGAGAAGTGGCTTCCCATCGTTTGGATCATTACCAGCGCGAAGAACGGAGTTAGTTCCTGTGCAATGGCCCGCATTTTGGGCGTTACTCAGCAGACCGCATGGCGTTGAACCGCTCTAACGGTGACGCGTGGCACACACCCCAGCGAAGGCAACAACAGGGTGATCGGCCCGCTTTCCGTTTTCGTCAATATCCATAAACTGCGCGGAAGCAGGGCGTGAATCATCGGTGCAGCGGAGGCGGTGCGGAACGTGTTTCCTGCACAGCCTTAGAAAACGGCCGGCGGCGGCGGAGATGGTCATGGCAGCATCGTTGGTTGGTTCGATCCTGCAGCCTGACCTCAGGCTCCGACGAGAGAGCGACACACCGCTTGACAGATCTTCGATGAAATCCGGGTCAGGAAGCTTGGCCCAGAAACGGCAGGAAACCGCGATCCCCGCGGTGCCCAACGACCGTGATCTTCCATCGTGAAGTGCGTCCTGCTCATTCCGGGGTGAGAACAAAGATCCTTCGATAATAAGGCTCGTGGTCAGCGCGACGAAGTAGCCCTTCGAGCAGGAACGGGACGAAGCGCATCAAAACGCGCGAGGCACGGACGAACTGCCGGCTGAACTCGGCATGCATCATCCATCTGTGAAAGCCGAGGCTCTCGTTCCCGAAATCGACGGACTTCCAACCGGGCAGATTCTGGAAGAGGTCCGCATCTGGAAAGGTGGCGAGCATGTGCTCTTCAAGCCATTCCGGCACTGTCTCCCGCCTGTCGAGGTAATACTGCTTCAGCTCGATGTCCGCCTTGTGCGCAAGTGCGCCGCACGGAAAGCCGAAGATGACGAGCTTACCAGCGACGCGGAGCGCCTCATGGATGACCTTGAGGCGCAGGTCTGGAGGGATATGCTCGAGCATGTCTGACGCAAGCACCACGTCGAAGGACTTGTCCGCGAGGGGAAGATCGGCGGCCGAGGCCTCGAGGGCCGTCATGGGCCATCGTGCCGGGGCATCGAAGGAAAGATCGCAGCCGGTGAAGGGAACCCTCCGATAAGGTCCAATGCCGACCGGGCCTGAACCTATTTCGAGTAGAGAACCCTGGTTAAAAAGCTGATGTTGACGCAGAATTCTGAGAATCGGGTAATACCGTGCAGCCCAATTGAGCAATCAACTTACTCCCGCAGGCGTTGACGCCTGCTCAATCGTAAATTATACCCATCCTAATGAGAGTAGGCTGACCGCAAGGAGCACATCAGCAGGAAGGTACCAAGGCAGTGCTGCCTCTCTATCATCCTTGAACAGAGTTCGTACGTCCAGCTCATCAATACCCTCGATGCGTCACGACTCTGGAACACCTGATAGAAACCGCATGTACTGCAAACAGAGGCGTAAACTAAGCCCGAACTCTTTGGCAAAGTACCAACCATGACCAAGGACCGAGTGCCAACCCACCACGGGATGATCCGCCCTGCTCACTTCAATTATGTGATTGCGATCCGCAACATTCCGGACCATCGCCATGCCAAGCACTCGCATCTCGTCGCTGGACGAGCTAGTGGCGCACTGCAAGATCGACCTTCAGGTGTGGGCCGTAGAGCGCTGGATTTGTAACAAGTGGGAGATGGCGGCAAAGACCGGCCGAAGGATAACCCTACCCTCACAGTTGAGCCGCTATTTCAGGTGAAGTGCTTTCTCAAGCGCAAGGTCGCTGTGGCCGCCGCCGCCGACGAGATTGAGGAGCTCAAGCGCCTGGCACTAACCGAGTTTCCGTCAGTCACGGTCGCCGTCAAGAAGCCAGCCCAGTCCGGGCTCATGCTGGAGATCAACATCCCCGACCTTCATGTCGGCAAACCGGCATGGGGCAAGGAGACGGGCGGAAAGAATTACGACACCAAGATCGCCGTGTCCACATTTTTCTCGGCCCTGTCGACTCTGCTGGACCGCGTCTCCCATTTCAAGTTTGAGCAGATCCTCATGATCGTCGGGAATGACCTTCTCAACGCTGACGACATCGAAGGCCGGACGACGGCCGGCACCTACGTCAACACGGATGGACGATACCACAAGACGTTCACGACGACCCGCAAGAGCAGCATCGACAGATGCATCGAGTCAAGCCGCGATTTTCAGAGACTGCACGAAGGTTCTCGCGGCCCACCGCGACAAGCGCAGCCGAAGGATCTGCGTTAAGCCTCTCGCCCTGGCACTTCCTCGCTCAGCCGCAATACGAACGCCGCATCCCGCTTCGTTAGCGCGCCAACATCATGCGAGATCAGCGCCAGCCGCACCGTCTTGTAGCGGATGTCGATGTCCGGATGGTGGTCGGCCTGCTCGGCCAGCATAGCGACACGGTTGACGAAGATCATCGCCTCAGCGAAGCTGGCGAACGTCCATGTCCGCACCAGAAAACCGTCGGTGAGGCTCCAGGCGGGATGGCCGGCCAGGATGCCGTTCACTTCGGCTTCGGTCAACTTTGCCACCCGCACTCTCCTCTCTACCTGCCGTCTTCAGCACCAACGCGAAGCTGAGTGTACGCCTTGAGAACGGCCCCGGACCCCACGTTCGCATGGTCGAGCAGACAGCCATTCTGGACTAGAACGCCATCACCCAGCGTGGAATCCTCAATCACCGCATACGATCGGATGCGGCAGTCCATGCCGACCCTCGTCGTGCCGAGCAGCTGGACGAACGGCTCAATCACCGTATCCGCACCGACGCTCACGCCGGCGTCGATCACGCACGTCTCCGGCCGGAAGATGGTCACGCCGCTCGCCATCAACCGGACCGCGGTCGCCAGCCGCATCGCGACGTCAAGGTGCATCATCTCGGCGATCGTATTTGCTCCGAGCACCTCGTCGACGCTCTCCGCCTTCACCGCAACGACGTGCTCGCCAGCGGCCACCAGCAGGGCGGCAACGTCCGTCAGGTAGAACTCGCCATGCGCGTTGTTCGTGGAGAGGGAATCGAGCTTGCCGAAGAGCGCCTCCGTGCGAAAGCAATAGATCCCGGAGTTAATCTCGGGCGCATTCATCTGGTCCGGCCTGAGCGACTTCTGCTCAACAATCGCGCTCACCTCGGGCCGAGCGGCGTCCGCACGCAGTACCCTTCCGTAGCCCGTCGGGTCTGCCGGAACGGCGGTCAGGATCGTCATCGCCGCAGCCTCGGCGAGATGGACGTCACAGACCGCCCGGATGGTCTCAGGGCGGATCAGTGGCACGTCGCCCGACAGGACCAGCAGGTTGTCGGGAAGCGGTGTACCGGACGTAGCAAACCACGCCTTGACCTGCTGCAGCGCATGGCCGGTTCCACGCTGCTCGGCCTGCAGAATAAACCGCACCCCCGTCGCTGCAACGCCCGCCTGGACCCGCTCGGCTTCATGGCCGACGATGCAGTAAATATCTTCAGCGGGAACGATCTGCCGGGCAGCGGCAATGACGTGCAGCAGCAGCGCCTGGCCACCGATCTCATGTAGTACCTTGGGACGCTTGCTCTTCAGCCGCGTGCCCTTGCCGGCGGCCATAATGGCGATTGCGAATGCGCGAGAGTCCATAGGTGACGATTCTCGCATGGCGGCTCGCAGGCAGGAATGAAGGCTCATAGAGGTCACCTTGCACTGGACGCACCAGCTGAGACCAGCCGCAACAACTTGACAGAAGAGAGGCTCAACTCAGCCTGTTTGCCGACCTGACAAACCGTAGCTACAAAACTGTAGTGCATGTACTACAAATCTGTAGTTTAAATTCCCTTAAAGTAGCTACAGTATTGTAGTACTTTCCTCAAATCCACCTCTCCCGCCTAAAAGGCTGCCGTCGAAAGAATGGACTCCATCTGGCTGCGAACGCCGTCCAGCTCAGTCGCCGTCATGTCCTTCGCACCGCTCACCTGGGCGCAAAACGTGTGGATGACCAGGTCGAAACGATAGCAGGCATGGTTGCGGTACGCGGCGTACACATCGTCGCGAGCCTCGGTGCAGATGCGGCTCGCCTGTTCGGTATGACCCCGCGTAAAGGCTGTCCCGGCGATCTCGCGAGTCCCGTTCTGCCCGGGAACCTGGCGCGCGCACGAGGCGTCAGTAGCCGCGGGCATGACGCTGAAGTAGAGAAAAGCTCCGGAAAACGTAGAAAGCGGGTAGGGGTTGGCAGCGATAGAGGCGGTCGCGCGGAGGTGGTCGGTACGCGGCGCGCCGGGTGCGTCCAGGTGAAACGTACTCACCTCACCATCATGCGTAGTGATCGTCCAGCCCACCGGTATCGTGAGCGAAAGATGATAGCGCGGGTCGCGAAAGCGGCGGCCAGCCGGGCTCTGCGCAGATTGCTGTGCACAACAGATACTACTCAGAATGAGGAACGCCGGAAGCAGTTTCATCGATAGGGATCTCTTCAGGCTGAAGGCCGGGAGCAGGCGCAGACAAACTGCATTCGAAAGGCCATCATATCCCTTGTGCCCGGGAATGAAACGATTTCGTCAGATACGAAGACGAGGATTCGCGAACGTATAGGCCACATCGGTAAGCAGATTGACGGCAACATACGTGAGCCCAATCGCGAGGATGCAGCCCTGGACGAGCGCATAGTCCCGGTTCGAGATGGCAGACAGGGTGAGCCGCCCGATCCCAGGCCAGCTGAAGATCGTCTCGGTCACGATAGCGCCGGAGAGCAGGCTGCCGAACTGGAGTCCAAGGATAGTCAGCACGGGAATGAGGGCATTCGGCAGCGCATGGCGGTAGACAACGGCGCGCTCGCTCAGCCCCTTCGCGCGCGCCGTGCGGATGTAGTCCTGGCTGAGCTCCTCAAGCATGGCAGTGCGGATCATGCGCGTAAGCACGGCGGCCAGGCCAAGCCCGAGCGTCACCGCAGGCAGAACGAGATGGGTGAGCAGGGTAAGCCCGCCCGTACCTGCTCCCGAAACTGGTAGCCAGCCGAGGGCGATCGAGAAGACGAGGATGAGGATCGGACCAAGCGCAAAGTTGGGGAAGGAAAGCCCGACCAGCGAGACGACGCCGAGCGTGCGGTCCTGCCAGCGGTCGCGATGAAGCGCCGACGTGATGCCGGCAGGGAATGCTAGTACCATGCCGATCAGCAGCGCAGCGAGCGTCAGCCAGAGCGTATAAGGGTAGCGCTGAGCGACAAGGTGCAGGACGGAGTCATGAAGCCGAAGTGATTGGCCCAGGTCGGCGTGCAGGATGCCGCGCCAGTAATTGGCATACTGCTGCCCCAGCGGAAGGTCGAGCCCATAGGCGTGGCGCAGGGCGGAGACATCGGTCGCGGTCGCCCCCTCGCCCAGCATCTGGACAATCGGATCTCCAGGCACAAGATGAATTAGCAGGAAGACCACGCTGACCACCACCCAGAGCACCGGGAACGTAATCAGTATTCTCCGGATGGGCTTTGGTATCAACGGAAGGCCGCTCGCGGTGTGCAGTCGATCATGCGGGCGTCTCCCGGCTCTCTGCTTCCAGTTCGATCACGGCCTGCCGCTCCGGGAGGGGATCGACGCGAATCTGGCTGATGCGTCGGCCGTTCATCCCGGTTACGGTAAAGCGGCGGCCGTCGTGGTCGAGGAACTCGCCGGGGGCAGGAATGTGACCAAGGTGGGCGAGCAGGAAACCAGCGAGGGTTTCAACTCCAGCCTCGCGGGGAAACGTCCAGCGGAGCTGGGTTCCGAGGTCGCGCAGGGTCGTGCTGCCGTCCAGAGTGACGACGCCAGTGGCACTTAGCGGGGCAACGCTGCTGGCGACGTCGAACTCGTCCTCGAGCTCGCCGACGATCTGCTCGAGAGCGTCTTCGCCGGTCACAATGCCCACAGTCGAGCCGAACTCATCGACGACGACGGCGATCTGCCGGCGCCGCTCCTGAAACTCCTGGAGCAGTTCGACAGCGAGCTTGGTCTCGGGCACAAACATCACCTCGCGCATCACACCGCGGAGCGTGAGGGTCGAGGCCTGCGTGCCAGCGCCCGTACCCATCCCAAACCCCAGGGCGATGGTGCGGAAATGCATGAGGCGGGCGATGTCTTTCGAGTAGACGACACCAATGATGTGCTCTGCGCCGCCCGCGGGATCGAAGACGGGAACGCGCGAGTGCTGCTCGTCGATGATGCGGGCGCTCGCGGCTTCAACCGAGAGGTTGGCGGGAAGCGAGAAGATCTTGCCGCGCGGCGTCATGATCTCGCGCACGGTCACGTGGTTTAGCTCGATGGCCCGATGGATGATCTCTTCCTGGAAGACGGGTAGTAGGCCCATGCGGCGCGTCGCCGAGGCAATCAGCTTCAGCTCTTCGGGCGAGTGAACAGCGCCTTCCCCGCGAAGCGGCGCACGGAAGAGGCGAAGCACCAGAGTGGCGGAGCTATTCATCAGCCTGACTGCCGGCCGGGTGATCCGGATGAAGACGTCCATAGGGCCGGCCACGGCGAGGGCGATGCGCTCGGCCCGCTGCAGGGCAAGCGATTTGGGGACGAGTTCCCCGAGGAGTACTTCGAAGTACGTAATGATGCTGAAGGAGAGCACGATCGCCAGGGCGTGGGCGTAGACAAGCAGGTGCGGCGGGGTGACGAGCAGCGAGCGTGCGGCAACGCGAAGAATGATGTCCGTAACGGCAGGCTCACCGATCCAGCCAAGGGCCAAGGCGGCCAGCGTGACGCCGAATTGGACAGCTGGGAGGAACTCATCTATCGATCGCTTGAGCTGAAGCGCGGTACGGGCACCGGGCCGGCCAAGGGCGATTAGCTGCTCGACGCGGGTCTCACGGATGCTGACCAGGGCAAATTCTGCAGCGACGAAGAAGCTGTTGGCCAGGATGAAGAAGGCCACCATGATCGCGCGGAAGAGCATCCACTCCAACATGATTTCAGTGTAACTGCGTTATTAAACACCGATGGCCCGGCTTGTTGCGCCGGGCCATCGGCAACTGCAAAGAACTTACGCGAGAACCTTTGTGTCGGCTGCGCCGATAACCTTACTTACAGATTTATCGATCGTATCCTTGGGGACGAAGCCGACGATCTGGTCGGCTACCTGTCCCCCTTTGAAGATCAGCAGGGCGGGGATACCGCGGATGCCGTAGCGCGCAGGCGTGGTGCTGTTTTTGTCCACGTCCATCTTCATAACCTTGAGTTTGCCGTTGTAGTGGGTTGCAACCTCATCGACAACTGGAGCAAGCGCGCGGCAGGGTCCACACCATGCGGCCCAAAAGTCTACAAGTACCGGCTGATCCGACTGCAAAACCTCTTTTTCAAAGGTGTCATCGTTGACTTCAGTGACAAACTGTCCTGCCATTTCAATCCTCCCGTCGATTGGCCCGTCTCCGCATTCGGACAGGACCAGTGACGTTCCGTTGTACCACTCATAATAGATGCATTTGCGGGGCTCGCGATTCATCAGCTCTTCCCACAAATAGGAAACGCCCGGACCTCTTCGACAGAGGTCAACGGGCGGTGAAGCAGCCCTCCCCAGAACTGCTTACGCGTCTAAGTTTATGAAGAAATCGTTATCTTGTAAATCCAAACTTAGGTAACTTCATGCAGAGAAAGGTTAGTAGCTAATCAGGCGACCGCCAGCAATGCGGGTTTCCACGATTTCCACAGGTAATCCTTTGGTCCTGAATTCGATCCTTGTGCGCAGAGAAGCGCTAGAAATCTGCGGCTCCGTAATCAACAGAACGGATGGCCCGGCACCGCTCAGCGCGACGCCTAAGACTCCATGCTCTTCAACCATCGGAAGCAAAGCCGGCAACAACGGGCAGGCAACCATGCGATACGGTTGGTGCAGGCGATCCTCCATGGCCCGCCGTAGCAGATCTCCCCGCCCGAGCGCGAAAGCAGCGACCAGAAGTGCGCTGCCCTGGACGTTCGCCACCGCATCGGCCCGGCTGTAGGTAAAGGGCAGAAGTGCGCGGGCCTCTGCGGTCGCCAAGCTGGCTGTTGGAAGAACAATAATCAGGTTCCACATAAGCTGTTCACCGCAAGTAGCAGTCAGAATTGACGATCGCCATGGCGCAGAGCAGGTCATCCCCCCATGCCAGCACGCAGCCACGTTGTCGGGATGGCCCTCACGATGGCAGGCCTCTTCAAGAATCTGCTGGTCGGTCCACCCAAGCCGGCCAAAGTGGTTCGCCAGGACGACGCCTGCAAGCAGAGCGGCCGCGCTCGATCCACATCCCATGCCAAGCGGGATTTCGTTGTGAAGCGTAAGCTCCAGCTGCGGCGCAGCCGAGCCGAGCAGATCGCGGTACGTGGTCAGGATGAGGCTACGTTCCGTATCGGCGCAGAGATCAGCGTTCCGGCCACTCGCGGTGATCTGGAAGCTCTCCGAGGAGATGGCGTCGATCGTGAGATAAAGAGCCATGGCAAGGCCAACGGCGTCAAAGCCGGGCCCAAGATTGGCGGACGTCGCAGGCAGCCGCAGGTGAAGCGGTCCAAGTGTGCCCAGGGTCATGCGTGCTGGACGGCGTTCATGTGGACCTCGAGCGTCTTGAGCACCAGGTCAGGGTCGGCTTCAAGAACGATCGGGGGCTTGCGCAGGTTGGCGTGGAGCCGGCGATCCGCGGCCGAAATCTGGGCGGACTCCTCCGCAGTCAGGAGCTCGCCGCGATGGTAGTGGATGGTATAGTCGGAATCCTTCAGGGTATGGCCGGTTAGCAGCAGCACCACACGTTCCTCGCGCTGCACACGCTCGGCTGCGACGAGCTTTTTAAGGCCGGCAAGCGTGACCGCGGATGCCGGCTCGCAACCCACACCTTCCGCACCAATCTGCGCTTTGCTGAGGGCGATCTCCTGCTCGGAGACCTGCTCGCACCAGCCGCCCATTCCCTCGATCACCGCGGCCGACTTGCGCCAGCTGGCCGGATTGCCAATGCGGATGGCGGAGGCGCGCGTGTCCGCCGTCACCGGCTGCATCACGTGGTTCGAGTCGAGGAACCAGCGGTAGAGCGGGTTCGCTCCCTCCGCCTGGACGACGCTGATCTTGGGAACGCGCTGGATCATGCCGAGATGCCGCATCTCCGAAAACCCCTTACCCAATGCGGCGGAGTTCGCAAGGTTGCCCCCGGGAACAATGATGTGCTCCGGAACCTGCCAGTCGAGCTGCTCCAGAATCTCGAACGCCGGTGTTTTCTGTCCCTCAAGCCGGTACGGATTGACCGAGTTCAGCAGGTAAATAGGGAAGCGCTTGACGAGGTCAGTAAGGATCCGGACGCAGCCATCAAAATCCGTCTTCAGCTGAATGGTAAGCGCGCCGTAGTCCATCGACTGCGACAACTTCCCCCAGGCAATCTTGCCCTCCGGGATGAAGACGATGCTACGCAGCCCGGCGCGGGCGGCGTAGGCGGCCATGGCAGCCGACGTGTTTCCCGTGGAGGCACAGGCGACCCACTCGAAGCCCCGGTCGAGCGCGACCGAGAGGGCGGCCGTCATCCCGGTGTCCTTAAAAGACCCGGTAGGATTCATCCCCTGGTGCTTGGCAAGCAGCCAATCGATACCCGCAGCCTTGGCACAGCGCGGCAGATCGTAGAGCGGCGTGTTGCCCTCGCGCAGCGTCACAGCGCGTTCGAAATCGCTAACGATCGGCAGCAGATCACGGAAGCGCCAGACGCCGGACTGGTCAATTGAGAGCGAGGACGTCCGGCGCTCCTGCCAGAGCCAGCGCAGCGCGGAGGCGTTCGGAAGCTTGCTGCCGGTGCCGGAGGGCGTGAGCGACCAGGGGTAGATGACTTCGTAGAGGCCACAGCAGATGCCGCACCGGAAGTCGCTGCTCACCTCAATGCCGGCTATCTCGTCGCCGCACTCCGTGCATCGTAGCTTATGTGTGGACACCCTCATGGTTACTCCTAGCCTACCGTAAGTACACCTGCGCTCCAAGGCTCTTCCTGCTCTTGGCGATGCTTGGCGGTAGCTGGCCAGGCAGTCCAATGTGGGCGCAGGGACCGCAGAAACCGCCGGCATCCCGGCAGATCCGCATAGCGGCAGCCGCCGATCTACAGCCCCTCATGCCGGTGCTCGCCGAGGCGTACGAGCATGCGACCGGGATCAAAGTCGTGACCAGCTACGGGTCATCCGCAACGCTCGCAACCCAGATCCTGAACGGGCAGCAGGTCGACATCTTCCTCGGCGCGGACTTCACCTTTCCCGAGAAGATCGTCGCAGCAGGAATGGCCGACACCAAAAGTCCGATCGCCTATGCAAAGGGAACGCTGGTGCTCTGGGCCCGCAAGGATTCGCCCTTCCAGCCCCTCCACCTGGAGGTCCTATCCGATTCCCGCCTGAAGTCCGTCGCGATCGCGAACCAGGACCACGCGCCCTATGGACGGGCTGCAGTGGCCGCCCTCAACTATCTGAAGCTCTACGACGCGGTCGGCCCGAAGCTCGTGATCGCCGATAACATCGCACAAGCGGCCCAGTTCGTCGAGTCGGGCAACGCGCAGGTAGGCTTGATCTCGCTCACAGCCGCTGCCACGGAACACTTCAAACAGCTTGGAAGCTATGTGCTGCTCCCGTCGGTCAGCTATCCGCCAATCATGCAGTACGGGGTCGTCCTGCAGAAGTCGCCGAATCGCAGCGATGCGCATGCATTCATGGACTGGCTGACCTCGCCGCAGATCCAGGACAATCTCCCCAAGTTCGGTTTGACGTCCGTCCGGTAGAGTTTGACGTCCATCCGGTAGAACGGCGAATCGGTACACTGGCGCTGTATGGATCTCAACGCGCTCCTACTGACGCTGCGGCTCGCAGTCACCACCACTGCAGTGCTCATGCTGGTTGCCGTGCCGTTGGCGTGGTGGATTGACTCGCGACGCGGCATTGGGCGTGCAATCTTACAGACCGTCGTGGCGCTCCCCCTGGTGCTGCCCCCAACGGTCATCGGCTTCTACCTGCTGATCGCGCTCGGGCCGTTGACCCCGGTAGGCCGCGTGTGGGTGCGCCTCATGGGTCACCCACTGGCGTTCAGCTTCGCAGGCCTGCTGGTGGGCTCGCTTTTGTACAGCTTGCCGTTCGCCGTACAGCCGCTGGTAGCAGGCTTTGCAGCGATCGATCCCGGCTATGCGGAGGCTTCGGCAGCCCTCGGTGTCGCACCCTGGCGAAGCTTCCGGGAAGTAGTGCTGCCCATGCTGCGAGGCGCCCTCCTCACCGCGGCGGTGCTCACCTTTACCCATACAGTAGGCGAGTTCGGCGTCGTGCTGATGCTGGGCGGCAACATTCCAGGAGCGACACGCACGCTGTCCATCTCGCTCTACGACCAGGTCCAGGACTTCGACTATCCCGCAGCAAACTGCACCGCGCTCCTGCTCCTGGCGCTGTCGGTGGTCGCCCTGCTGATGATTTATCTCCTGCCCTCCCGCCGAATCCTCCCCACCAGGCGAGCTAACCTTGCCCCATAGAGAGCCCCTTCTGCAGGTCGCGGTCAGGCATCGGCAGGGACCGCTGGCGCTCGATGTAGCCTTCAACCTGAGCGCGCCCTGGACAGTCCTCTTTGGGGCCTCAGCCAGCGGGAAGACGACGATCTTGCGGGCCATCCAGGGCTTCGTCCGACCGGAGGCAGGCCGAATCGTGCTCGGTGCCGACCGGCTGCTGGTGGATCGCAGCAGCGGGGTGTTTGTTCGACCCGATCAGCGGGGCGTGCGAAGCGCGGGCCAGGCGGCGCGGCTGTTCCTCAATAAAACGGTTCGGGAAAATGTAGCCTTCGGCGCCGCCGCGGGCGTGGTCGATGAGGTCATGGCACTCTTCCGCATCAAGTCGCTGGCGGGAGCGATGCCGGATGCCTTGAGCGGCGGCGAGCAGCAGCGTGTCTCCGTGGCGCGTGCTGTGGCTTCAGCGTCCACCGAACAGGCATTGCTGTTGCTGGACGAACCGTTTGCCGGCCTCGACTTTGCGCTGCGCGATGTGCTGGCGCTCGAGTTGAAGGAGTGGCTCGGCCTACGCCAGGTACCAGTGCTCTCCGTCACGCACGACGTGGGTGAGGTCTTCCTGCTGGGAGCGGAAGTGATCCGGCTGCAGCATGGGCGAGTTGTCGAGCAGGGGCCCGTGACGCAGGTACTCGCAAGGGATCGGGAGCTGCTGCTCGGCCAGTTGCGAGCTTAGGCCCCGAGTTGGATGGGCTCCTGCTCGAGCGTAATGTGGAACCGGTCTTCGACCTCGCGCCGTATGGTGTCGCGAAGCTCGGCGATCTCGGCGAAGCTTGCGTCGCCGGTGCGGTTGATGAGCGCCAGCGTATGCCGGGACGAGATGCCGGCCGCGCCCAGCGCGAAGCCCTTGTGGAAGCCCGCACGTTCGAGCAACCAGGCGGCGGGAAGCTTGGTGGTGTCGGCTTCGGCTGGCCAGTTAGGAATCTGGCCGGCAGCGATACCCAAAGCCTGTGCGATGTGCGCAAGGGTGTCGCGGGGAACAATAGGGTTCTTGAAGAAGGAGCCGGCGCTGCGGGAATCGGGGTCATCCGGCTCGGGGCTGTCCGCGGCCTGGTCAGGCAACAGCATGCCCTTGCCGGCGCGAATCTTCCGAACCGCGTGATAGATGTCGAGCGGGGCAGGGCTCGGCTTTTCGGCGAAGTGGCGCTGGAGATCAGGATAGGTAAGCGTCGGCCGGGCGAAGGGGTCGAAGCGGAACGTGATCCCAAGGATGATGTAGCGATTCCGGTGCGTTGTGTTGAAGATGCTCGTGCGATAGGCGAAGCCGCAGGCGGCGTGGTCAAGCACGACGAAGGTCAGGGTGTCGAGATCGAGCGCCGAGACGGAGTGAATCGTCTGCGCGACCTCCTGGCCGTAGGCCCCAATGTTCTGGACGGCACTGCCGCCAACCAGGCCGGGGATACCGGCGAGGCACTCGACGCCACTCAGGTTCAGCTGGCAGATGGAAAGGACGAACTCATCCCAGTCTGTGCCGGCGACGACGGAGGCGGTGATCATGTGGGAGTTCTTCGCCGAACCAGGATGGTTGGTGGCCGGGATGCTGGTGAAGCGGGCATGAACCACGAGACCGGGAAAGCCAGCGTCTGCCACCAGGAGGTTGCTGCCGCCGCCGAACGTGAAGATCGGCAGATTGCGGGTGCGGGCGAAGTCGATAGCTTCAAGCAGCTCGTCAGGGGTAGAGACGGTAGCGAAGAAGCGGGCGGGGCCGCCAATGCGAAGCGTGGTGTACGGCGCCAGGAGGACGTTTTCGTGAATCTGCAGCACCCTTCGAGCATACGACAGGGGTGGCCAGCGTTCGCTGTCTGCGATGCTTAGGCCCGTGCGTTCTTAGCAGAGTGCGGGTCCCTCATGCTGCTCCATGAGGCCCCCGCGCAAGCCGAAGCCGGTTGGGCTCCCGGTAAACTACCAAATCGGCCCTTGACAAACACCTGCCGCAGAAGAGGGCGTTGGCTGCGCCTGGTCTATGAGCGGACCCGACCCGGTTTGGACCAGTCCGGACTAAGTACCTTGCTTTGAATACTTTGGACTTTTGAAAAAAACTTCAGCAACTCGCAGGTCGGCCGAATCGACAGCTCGGGCAGCACTCGAAAGCCATTCGACAAATATGTCTCCCGGAAACGCGTTTGCTGCCGGCGGTGCGTTTAGCTGACAGGCTTCAGCTTAGACCAGTCCGGACCTAAGTACCCTGCTTTGAAGACTTTGGACTTTTGAAAAACTTCCAGCAAGTCGCAGGTCGGTCGAAGCACCAGGTCAGGCCAGCAGTTTCAGGACGTTGATGCGAAGCTCCTCGCGCAGGAGAGCTTTGGCCTTGTCCAAGCCGTCCTTGTGGGTGGCAAGATGAGTGTCGAGCGCCGCTTCGCTCTCCCATTCTTCGTAGGTGAAGAAGCTGCCCGTGTAGTGCTTGTCCTCAAAGACGTTGTATTTGAGGCAGCCGGTTTCCTTCTGCGAGGGTCCTGCAAGCTTCTCGAACATGGACCGGACTTCATCTTCGTGGCCGCTCTTGGCGCGGATCTGGGCTACTACGCTGATCTTGCTGCTGGTTTGGTCGTCACTGCTGCCGAAGAGGCTCATGGTGTTCTCCTCGGGGCTTGGATGCGGGAAGTTGGGGAAGCGCGGAAGGGCTATAATTCGAGCAGGCTTGAAGGCCAGACTTCGAGGAGAACACCATGTACCCAGAGATTATGTTGATTCCGATGCGCGAGGAACTGACCCGCGCTGGTTTGCAGGAGGCGCGCGACGCGTCTGAAGTCGATGCGGCCGTAGCCCAGCCAGGCACGACGATGCTGGTCGTCAACTCGATCTGCGGCTGCGCGGCGGGCAAGATGCGGCCGGGCGTTCGGCTGGCCATGCAGCACGCAACCAAGCCTGACCATGCAGTGACGGTGTTCGCGGGCCAGGATCGTGAGGCAACTGAGCGTGCACGCAGCTACTTCGGCGGCCATCCCCCCACCTCGCCGGCGATCGCGATCCTTCGCGACGGGCAGCTGGTGTACCTCATGCAGCGGTCAGCGATCGAAACGTCGACGGCCCCGGCGATCGCGCAGGAGCTGCAGCGAGCGTTTGATACCTACTGTGCTACGACCAACGCCTAAAGATTTTTCGGCCTCGTAACGAGGTTCTAAGTGATAAAGCCCTGACGCTGCCACGTGCAGCTCAGGGCTTTCGTGTCTCTGATGAACATGGATAGCTGAACAGATGGTGCCTTTCAGCCGATGTACCGAATAGCTATGTCAATCCACGGAGATCTACACCGACACCTGCCTGTGCCGTCACCCCGTGGGGCGATGACGGAGCTGCCCGAATCGTTTTATCTCGCCGGGCAGGGTGTGGCGATGCAGCGGGTGCGATCGCAGCTGCACCGGATCGCGCCCTACTTTCGCATTGCGCTAATTACGGGCGAGGCGGGAACGGGGAAGGAGACGGTAGCGCGTGTGCTGCATGCACGGAGTGCCGGTGCTGACGGCCCGTTTGTGGTCTGGCGAGCAGCAAAGTTTGTAGAGAAGCTGGTGCAAAGGGACCAGGGCGCAGATCTGCTGCAGGAAGCGCACGGCGGAACCCTGTTCCTTGACGAGATCCGGTCGGTGCCGTTCGGACAGCAGCCCTTGCTGCTCCGTCTGCTGCAACAGCAGGAGCAGCGCTCCCAGCGATGCGACCTGCGGATCGTAGCGGCAAGCAATCACGAGTTGCGGCCGCTGATGGCCACGGGACAGTTCCGTGAAGACTTACACAGAAGGATTGCCGCGGTCGAGATTGGGCTGACCCCGCTCCGAAAGCGGCCGGAAGACTTCGCAGCATTGACCGCGGCTCTGCTACAGCATACGGGAGCAAGTGAGATCTCGGCCGAGGCCGTGGCGCGGCTGGAGCGGCATGGGTGGCCCGGAAACGTTCGCGAGATGCGGGAGGTTCTGGAGCGCGCAACGGCACTTGCGCAGGGGATGACGGTTGAGGCTCGGCACCTGCCGCTGTCGGAGCATGTGGAAGAGGCGGGACGCAGTCTGGAGCGGCTGCAAGATGTGGTGCAGCGCCACGTGCTCGACGTGCTGACACAATGCTCGGGAAACAAGCTGCGAGCGTCGGAGGTGCTGGGGATCAGCCGGTCAACGCTCTACAGGATGCTCGATGCGTGCACCGATGGCAGTGACGCAGGCTATTCGGGGTAGGTTCGCGGGAGCCAGGCAGAACGATAGACTATCGCCATGGTTGATTCGTTTTGGTTAAAGAAGGTGTTTGCCGGGACCCTCGGCGTTGTTGTCATCGGGGTAGGATCGGGCGTACTGCAGGGGCAGGCGACGGCTTCAGTGGCGGATCGAAGCAAGGCGCTTGCAGCTTTGTTTGCGGAGATATGGCAGGACCGGCTAAAGCATGAGCCGGAGTTTGCCTCGTCGATCGGCGACAACCGGTACAACGACCAGCTGACGGACTACTCGGTCGCGGCGGTGAACGCGTCGCTCGCGCGCGGACGGGTCTATATCCAGCGGCTGTCCGAGATCGATACGACCGATTTACCGGAGCAGGACCAGGTGTCGGACGACCTGATGCTGCGGACGCTGATCGACCAGCAGGAGGCGGCGAAGTTCAAGGAATGGGAGATGCCGGTGAACCAGTTCAACGGCCTTCAGACGGATTTGCCGCAGCTGGTGAACCGGGTTCCGTTCGAGACGGTTAAGGATTACGACGACTACATCGCGCGGCTGGGCAAGGTGCCGACGGCCTTCTCGCAGATTACGACGAATATGCAACTTGGGATGGAGGATGGGCGGATGCCGCCGAAGTCGATCCTCGAGAAAGTGCTGATACAGACTCAGGCGCTGGCTGCAGGCAAGGCTTCGGAGAGCCCGTTTGCTGGGCCGCTGAAGAAGTTCCCCCAGAGCATCAGTGCAACGGAGCAGCAGCGGCTTCGCGAGGCGATGTTGCAGTCGATCGCAAACGATGTGCAGCCAGCATACTCACGCTTTGCGCGATTCCTGAGTGCGCAGTACATCGCCAAGGGACGAACGGAACCGGGAGCGTGGTCGCTGCCAGATGGCGATGCGTACTATGCGTTTCGAGTGCGCCAGAGTACGACGTTGAACAAGACGCCGGCGGAGATCCACCAGATTGGGCTCGACGAGGTGAAGCGCGATGAAGCCGAGATGCTGGCGATCGTAAAGAAGCTCGGCTTCAGCGATATCAAGAGGTTTTCCGCGGCATTGAAGACAAATCCGAAAGAGCACCCGGTGTCGAAGGAGGCGCTGCTCGACGCCTACCGGGGACATATCGCAGAGATGAAGCCAAAGCTGCCGGAGCTGTTTGGAACCCTGCCGAAGGCTCCGCTGGTGGTGGACCCGGTGCCGGCGTACATGGAGAAGGATCAGGCAGCGGCTTACTACGATAACGGGACGCCGGATGGGAGCAGGCCGGGCCGGGTGTACGTGAACACGTACAACTTCGCGGAGCGGTCGCTGGCCCCGGTTGAAGCGGTGTCCTATCACGAGGGACTCCCCGGGCATCATCTGCAGCTTTCTATTGCGCAGGAACTGACCGGCTTGCCGAACTTTCGCAAGTACAGCTACTACACGGCGTATGTCGAGGGCTGGGGTCTGTACAGCGAACGACTGGGTAAGGAGATTGGGTTCTACCAGGACCCGTACAGCGACTACGGCCGGCTGGAGGCGGATATCTGGCGAGCCATCCGGCTGGTGGTCGATACGGGCGTGCACTCCAAGCACTGGACGCGGCAGCAGATGGTTGACTTCTTCCATGAGCATTCGGCGATCGACGAGACGAACATCCAGGCGGAGGTCGATCGCTACATCGCGTGGCCGGGGCAGGCGCTCGGATACAAGATGGGGCAGCTGAAGATCCTTGAGCTGCGGCAGAGGGCGCAGACGGCGCTTGGAGCGAAGTTCCGGCTGAAGGACTTCCACGACGTAGTGATCGACTCGGGAGCGCTGCCGATGGACACGCTCGAGAAGCGTGTGAATGCGTGGATCGCCCGGGGCGGTGGACAGGTCTGATAGCCTTTGCTGATGAGCGATGTGACGTATCAGCTTCCTACCCCGGCGTCTGCTCTCCCTGAGTTACGTGTCGCTATACTGGGTGCGGGCAAGATGGGCGGCATTCTCTTGCAGGCCTTTCTGAAGAACGATCTGGTCGCGGCCGATCAGATCTTTGCGACGGTGCAGCATCCGGATCGGGCGCTGGCGTTGGCAGCGCAATTCGGGGTCCAGGTAACAACGGACAATCTGCAGGCGGCGCTGCAGGCGGATGTGATCCTGCTCGGAGTGAAGCCAATCCAGGTGTCAGCGGTCGTGGAGGAGATTCGTTCGGCGCTGAACACGGGCAAGCTCTTACTGTCGTTTGCAGCGTCGGTGAAGACGCGGTCGATCGAAGATGCGGCGGGTTGTGAGCTGGCGGTGATTCGCGCCATGCCGAATACGCCGGCGATGATCGCGGCTGGCGTAACGGCCTTATGCGGCGGACGATTCGTGTCGGAGCAGCAGATGGCGGTCGCGCAGCGGATCTTTCAGACGGTCGGCCGAACGGTCGTTGTGGATGAAAAGCACATGGATGCGGTGACGGGGCTATCTGGGTCGGGACCCGCGTTTCTCTACATCATTATCGAGGCGCTGGCGGAGGCGGGTGTGAACGTCGGGCTGCCGCGTGATGTCGCGACGCTGCTGGCCGCGCAGACCACCTACGGCTCAGCGCGGATGGTGCTCGAGACGGGCTATCATCCGGCACTGCTGAAGGACCAGGTGACGACGCCGGCGGGATGTACGGTCGACGGCATATTGGAGTTGGAAGAGGGCGGCCTGCGCGTTACCTTGATCAAGGCCGTAAAACGGGCCACGCAGCGGGCGAGGGAACTGGCTCAAGGATAGGCGCGCTGATTACTGGCGTCAGTGGAAGCCGTTCAGGAGATAGATTCTGTAACCCAGATCCCACTCCTGCGGGCCAAAATTTCGTTCGACATCGAGTCTGTAGTGGATATTGATGTAATCCCTGAGCTGTGGCCATTGATCAAGCTTTTCGAAGCTGCTTTTCTCGCCAAGCCATTCGTTGGTGACAATCAGGACCTTAGGAGGATTGCGGTTGATGTCACCCCAGAACATGTCCCGGTCGTAGGGTGAGATGTGGCTGCCGCGTGGGGGAAAGAACATGTAATCGCCAATGAAGCCTGTGCTTTGCACGAGGCCGGCACGGTAGAAAGCTTCTACGCAGCCGCTTGCCTGGTCCAGACATTGGGCTTGGCCCTGAAGTTGCTGACCGCCAAGCCGCAGTAGATCGCTCTGCAAGGTCTCAGGAAGATGCAACACAGGATTGACCTTGATCAGCCGAGCCGCGTAGAGAGGAGTTAGATAGAGCACTCCGACAACAATGCCTGCAAGTCCCAGGACACTCACCCACCCTGTCTTCCTGATCGCGCCGGTACATTCAATACCTGCCCAAAGCAGGAAGAAGGCAAAGAACGGATAGCGATGGTAGCTAAATCCTTTCTGCTGCACAAAGAAGGTAGCAGCGCCGAAGCATACACCGAGCGCGAGCGCCCATCGCTCCCAGTTCTTCCAGTTGGTATCTTTTATCGTAAGGATGGCCGCGATCGGGAACAGGAGAATGACCATCCGAACACTGGTGATCTGTCGTAGCAGGTCTGCCAGTCCCATCTTGTCGATTCCTGCGTAGTAGGGCAGTAACCGTTTTGAGATCGCAATAAATGCTGGAAAGGCATGCTTCTCAACCAGGAATCCTATGGTCAGAAAACCGGCCGTGATCAGCCCGAGCAGACCTGCTCCGAGATACGGGAGAACGGCCTGCTGCTGTCTTCGAAGCGCCACGATCATGATGAACAGCAAGACGATCCCAAGCGGGGCGGCAGTAGGTTTGAACGAAGCGGCAAGGCCAATCAGGAAACCGAAAGGAAGCGTCAGGAGTGGTCGATGTCGACGCACGGCAGAGAAGAGGAAGGCATAACCGATCACAATGAGTACCACCATGATTTCGTCCCGTTCCACGGCGTCGATGGGTCCATCAATACCATGAAGCAGAATGAAGAGGACGCCGGCGAAGAGGCCGGCGAACCAATCGTAAGGCCACGCGATGACAATCATCGCAGCGGTGAGGCAGCCGAGCAGCGTGAACTCGTAAAAGCGCACGCCAAGATCACTTGGACCGAAGACGTGCGCAGCCCAGCCATCGATGAAGTAGGACCCTGGCATATTGGGGTCGATGATGTCGCGATAGGGAGCCTTGCCGTGATCCATCAGGAAGTTGACGTAGCGCATCACGGCTTCGTCGTGCGTCCAGCGCCAATGGATCGTCTGAAAGACGTATAAGGCTGCAGCAGCACAGAGGATCGCGCTGAAGAGAATGCGGCCAAGGCCTATGTAGCGATCGGATGCCGTTCTCTGCATGAATGCTCTCATGGGACGTATTGTGATCTGCCGCAAAACTGCCGTTACCTGCGTGCCTTGAAGAAGAGAGGACGCAGCATCGAGCCTGCATCCTCTCCTGCACACTGCGCGCGGTTAACGTTGCGGGGTTAGGACGAGTGTCGGAGCAACAGATGCAGGCGTCTGCATGGCCGCCTCATATCCGGCGATCTGGCGGAGCGTGAATGCATGCATGTCGGCACCGGCGTCCCAAGCCTGGTACCAGTCGACCAGCCACTCCAGCGCGGATTGCAGTTTCAGGCGGGGGAGCCAATGCAGTTCCGAGCGAGCTTTGCTGGAATCGAGCTTCAGGTAACCCGCCTCATGTACGGTCTCAGCATCGTCGGTGATCCAGCTTGCACCATTTAACCAGCGGCGGGCCATCTCGGTAGCGATGCGGCCGACTGGCCACGCATCGTCATCCCAAGGACCGAAGTTCCATGCATCAGCAAAGGCAACTTCCCCAGCGAGCAGGCGTTCGGCGAGGGCAAGGTAGCCGGCGACTGGTTCCAAAACGTGCTGCCAGGGACGGATCGCGTGTGGGCGGCGGATCAGGACGGGCTCGTTAGAGAGGAAGCCTCGGACGAGATCGGGAAGCAGACGATCTTCAGACCAGTCGCCGCCGCCGATCACGTTGCCGGCACGAGCGGTGGCCAGGGCGACCCGATGCTGCGCAAATTTTTCAGGCGGAAAGAAAGAGCTGCGGTAGGAGGCGCTCAGGATCTCGACGCACGCCTTGCTGCTGCTGTACGGATCGTAGCCGCCGAGCGGATCTGTCTCGCGGTAGCCCCAGTGCCACTCGCGATTGAGATAGCACTTGTCAGTGGTAACGACGAGAGCGGCGCGCACCGAAGGGGTAGTCCTGATGGCATCCAGAACGTGGGCCGTACCCATGACGTTGGTGGCGTAAGTGGCGAGCGGATCGACGTAAGAGCGGCGAACAAGCGGCTGCGCGGCAAGGTGGAAGACCACCTCAGGCTCGAAGTCTCGCAGTGCACGGTCGAGCGAGGCCTGGTCGCGGATGTCACCTCGAATATCCTCGACAAGGCTGCCCACGCGTGCGGTGGAGAAGAGACTGGGCTCGGTCGACGGATCAAGCGCGTAGCCGCGGACTGTGGCGCCAAGCTTCGCCAGCCAGAGCGCCAGCCAGCCACCCTTGAAGCCGGTGTGGCCGGTGAGGAAGACACGACGTCCCTGCCACGCATTTCTGAGCGGAGTTTCCTCAAGCGAACTTTCTCTCACCAGGTCTTCCATGGCGCCTTTCCAGAGTTCCACAATTCTTCGAGGTGCTGCTTATCCCGCAGTGTATCCATAGGTTGCCAGAAACCGGAGTGTTTGAAGGCGTGCAGATTATGCTCGGTAGCCAGACGCTCGAGCGGCTCGCGTTCGAACATCATTGCGGGCTCGTCCGGTATCTCATCGAGCACTTTGGGGGAGAGAACGAAGAAGCCGCCGTTGAGCCAGCCTAGATCTGTGGAGGGCTTCTCCTGGAAGGTGTGGATCTCGGTGTCTTCGATGCCAAGCATGCCAAAACGAGCGATGGGCTGAACCGCGGTCAACGTGGCGAGCTTGCCGTGGTTGTGATGGAATTTCACTGCCGCGGTGATATCTACATCGGATACGCCGTCGCCGTATGTCATGCAAAAGACATCTTCATTGACGATGTGCGGAGCGACACGCTTCAGTCGTCCGGCGGTTCCGGTCTGCTCGCCGGTCTCAACCAGCGTAATGCGCCACGGCTCTGTCGTATTGCCGTGCACTTCCATGCGATTATCAGTCATATGGAAGGTAACGTCGGCGGTATGCAGGAAATAGTTGGCGAAATATTCCTTGATGACGTAGCCCTTGTAGCCCAGGCAGATGACGAAATCAAAGATGCCGTGATGGGAGTACATCTTGAGAATATGCCAGAGAATCGGGCGCCCGCCGATCTCTACCATGGGTTTGGGCCGTACCGACGTCTCTTCGCTGATTCGCGTACCGAGACCTCCTGCGAGAATTACCGCCTTCATGCTCACCTCGTGTTTTTGGATTGCAGCGAGTCGTGTTTGGAGCTGCTGCTGGTGCAGCCACGCTATAATGAGTCTTGTACCAAAGTACTCTGCCAGGTGGGTCGATCATGGGTACCTTGCCGTCTTCCGCCAGTATACGGCCCGTTCGATAAACTCAAAGTTCTGCTAACAGCCAGTACGATGACGACCCTGAAGGAGTCTGCTCACGATGAGCCAACGCGCCGAAGAGCTTCGCAAGCAAATCCTCGAACTTACTGCCGAATACCACGCGGAGGCCTTCCCTCCAAAGACCTTTGAAGCGGGACAATCGTTTGTTCCCGTGTCGGGTAAGGTCATCGACGGCCAGGACCTCAGTCTGCTCGTGGATTCTGCGCTGGACTGCTGGTTCACGACGGGCCGCTTTGCAAAAGCTTTTGAGAAGAAGCTGGCGCGATTCATCGGCGTCCGGGGCTGCTCGCTGGTGAACTCCGGATCTTCGGCAAATCTCGTTGCGCTCACGGCGCTTACCTCGCCGAAGCTTGGCGACCGGCAGCTAAAGCCCGGCGATGAGGTGATCACGGTCGCCGCAGGCTTCCCGACCACCGTCAATCCGATCATTCAGAATCGCATGGTGCCGGTGTTCGTGGATGTGGCGCTGCCGACGCTTGAGATCGATGTGACGCAGCTTGACAAGGCCTGGAGTCCCAAGACTCGCGCCATCATGATTGCGCATACCTTGGGCAATCCTTTTGATCTGGGCGCTGTGATGGAGTTTGCGAAAAAGCATAACCTCTGGGTGGTTGAGGACTGCTGCGACGCGCTTGGAGCAACCTACAAGGGGCAGAAAGTCGGCACGTTTGGCGATCTCGCGACCCTGAGCTTTTATCCGGCACACCACATCACGATGGGCGAGGGTGGCGCCGTGTTGACCAACACACCGATGCTGCAGACGCTGGTCGAATCGTTCCGTGACTGGGGTCGCGACTGCTGGTGTGAGCCGGGTGTTGATAATACGTGCGGCAAGCGCTTTGACTGGCAGCTTGGCACTCTGCCCTGCGGTTACGACCACAAATATACGTACTCGCATATCGGCTACAACCTGAAGGCGACCGATATGCAGGCGGCGCTCGGGCTTTCGCAGTTGGACAAGGTGGAGCATTTCATCCAGGTTCGCCGCGACAACTTCCGCTACCTCTATCAGGCGCTCGAGCCGATGCAGGACTTGCTCATGCTGCCGGTTGGGACCGAAGGCGCTGACCCAAGCTGGTTTGGGTTCCCGCTTGGTGTCCGTGAAGATGCGCCATTTACCCGAGACCAGCTGGTGAAGGCGCTCGAGTCGCAGAAGATCGGCACGCGGTTGATGTTTGCCGGTAACCTGCTGCGACAGCCTGCGTACGAGGGGATCGAATTCCGGCAGATTGGCGATCTTCCGAACACAGACTTCGTGATGCGAAACGTCCTCTGGCTGGGTGTATTCCCGGGGCTCAACTACGAGATGCTCGACCACATCGTTGCGACCATCGCGCAGTTCGCTGCACAGGCAAAGGCATTACCGGTGCTCTCCTAAATCGTGAGTTCTTTGCAGAACTCCTCCGCGTCAGCTCCGCTCGCTGTGCCTCGGATTAGTGCACGTGACCTCGAACAGGTGTGTGTCCAAGCGGCGCCACTCTGGGAAGAGTTACGAGGACAGCGCCTCTTCCTCTCCGGCGGTACTGGATTTTTTGGGTGCTGGCTGGTCGAGAGCTTCATTGAGGCGAATCGACGTTTCTCATTGGGCGCAGAGGTCACGGTACTTACTCGGTCGCCGGCCAACTTCTGTCTGCGGTGTCCCCACCTTGCAGCAGATCCCGCGGTAGTTTTGCTGGAGGGCGATGTGCGGTCTTTTTCCTTTCCAGAAGGAGAATTTCCGCTTGTTCTTCATGCCGCTGCCGAGACTGGGGAGGCAAAGAATGCTGCGTTGCGCACACTCTCGACAATCTTTGATGGAACAAGACAGATGCTCGAGTTTGCGGCCTCACATGGAACACGTAAGTTCCTAATGGTCAGCTCTGGCGCGGTGTACGGAAGCCAACCGCCCGAAATTTCGCATATTCCGGAGAGCTATCCTGGTGGCCCGAAGACGTCGGTACCCGCCAGTGCCTACGGCGAGGGTAAGCGGGCTGCTGAGGCGCTTTGCGCGGCCTATGCAGCAGCTAGCCCGGACTTGACGTGCCAGATCGCGCGCTGCTTTGCCTTTGTTGGCCCGCACCTTGCGCTCGATGGTACCTATGCAATCGGCAACTTCATCGGGAGCGTTCTGGCATCGCGGGCAATTAAGATGCACGGCGATGGCACCCCGCTCCGGTCTTATCTCTATGCAAGCGATTTGACCGTCTGGCTCTGGACGATGCTGCTTCACGGTCCCTCACTGGAGCCGGTCAACATTGGGTCCGAGCAGCCAATTAGCATCCGGGAACTCGCCGAGGAGGTAAGGTCGGCGCTTGAGTCCAGCATTGATGTTGAGGTACTTGGCCGCGCTGTTCCAAGTGCGCTACGCGCCCAGTACGTACCGTCGGTGCGGAAAGCTTTCAATGAGTTGGGCCTCAAGCAGACAGTCGGGTTAAGAGAAGCAATTAGGCGTACAGCAGAGTGGTATGGATGGCAACGACCCGACGAGGTGAGTGTATGAAGCTGATCAGTATTGTAAGTCCCTGCTACAACGAGCAGGATAATGTTGAGCAATTGTACATTCGTACGCGAGATACACTCGCCCAATTTCCGCAGTATCGTTACGAGCACATCTTTATCGACAACGCATCGACAGATAATACCGTCGAGATCTTGCGCAGCTTAGCCGCAGTAGATGGAAATATCAAGGTGATCGTAAACGCCCGGAATTTCGGCCACCTTCGATCGCCGCAGCACGCTATTCTGGGTGCAGAAGGAGATGCAGTGGCCATGCTGCTCTCCGACTTGCAGGACCCGCCGGAGTTGATCGGCGAAATGATTAAAGAATGGGAGCAGGGAACACCGGTCATCGTCGGCATCAAAAACACGAGTGACGAGAGTGGCCTGATGTACAAGATTCGGACCGTATATTACCGCACGGTCGCAAGCCTGACCAATGTACGTGTCTTTGAACATTTCACCGGGTTTGGCCTGTACGACCGTAGGGTAATCGACATCTTGCGAACCAGATTTCGCGATCCCTACCCGTATTTTCGCGGAATGATTGCCGAGATCGGCTTACCCTACAAAGCGGTCTACTACAACCAGAAACGCCGGCAGCGGGGTATCACCAAGAACAATTTTTATACCCTCTACGATCTTGCCATGCTGGGCATCACTAATTTGTCTAAGGTGCCGCTTCGACTAGTGACTTTTACGGGGTTCATCTTTGCTCTTCTGAGTGCACTCGTAGGAACTGTTTACTTCATCGCGAAGATTCTCTTCTGGAACAGCTTCAGCGTCGGGATTGCACCAGTGGCGGTGGGCCTTTTCTTCTTCGGTTCGGTGCAGCTTGTGGCGCTGGGAGTGATTGGCGAATATATCGGCTCGATTCATACAATGGTGCAGAACCGCCCGCTGGTCATCGAGAAGGAACGGATCAACTTCAAGGAGACGGCGCAGGGATGAGCGACCTTCTGTCACCTGCCACGCCTCTCCGCAGCGGGCTCACGAAGCATATTCCGCCTGCCCAACTTCTCCGCTATCTGCTTGTCGGCGGCTGGAACACCGTATTTGGTTACACCTGCTTCTTCCTGATGAATCGCTGGCTATCGCACGTACTGCCCGCTTACTCCTACATCGCTGCAAGTCTTGCATCCAATCTAATCAGCATCACGGTAGCGTTTTTTGGCTACAAATGGTTTGTCTTTCGTACGAAAGGGAACTATCTCAGAGAATGGTCGCGCAGCCTGATCGTCTACAGTGGCACGATCCTGTTCTCGGCTGTGGCGCTGGCGCCGCTCGTTGGGCTGATCCGCCACACAACCCGGTTCCAGACGCAGGCTCCCTACATAGCGGCGGCCCTGGTTGCGGTGTTCACCGTGATCAGCAGCTTCTTCGGACACAAACACCTTTCCTTTCGCGAGACGAAGCCGGATGAACCCGGCGACCTGATATCGCTCACGTAAGCGTGGCAGTAAACCTGGATCGTGCCCTGTATGACACGAAAGTACGTCGTTCGAACGTCGTAGAATAAGGTATGGCAACGATGGCAATGAGGCAAGGTGCGGCGCGGCGCGGCATGCGCGGCGTTGAGCGGTTGGCCTGGATTGCTGTCGGCTATAACGTCCTGGTAATCCTCTGGGGCGCTCTGGTGCGGGCCACGGGCTCGGGCGCAGGTTGCGGAAATCACTGGCCCCTATGCAATGGTCAGGTAATCCCACCCTCGCCGACGGTCCATACCCTCATTGAATTCACGCACCGCGGCATGACCAGTGGCTCTCTTTTCGTAGTGCTTGGGCTGCTAGTGTGGACCTTGCGCGCGACAGTAACGGGTGAAGCTGCGCGCGTACTGTCGATCATTTCGACGGTGCTGCTGCTCAATGAAGCATTACTCGGCGCACTGCTCGTAAAATTGGGTTATGTTACCGGAAACCAATCCGTAGGGCGCATGGTGTTGCTGTCGGTGCACTTGAGCAATACGCTGCTTCTGCTGGCGGCACTCACCCTCACGGCGCGATTCCTCCACACGCGGCAGAGATGGGCGGAGATAGTCGCCGCGAAGGGAGTTGGCTGGGCATCTGCTGGACTCGCGGCGACGCTGGTCGTTGGGGTCAGTGGGTCATTAGCGGCACTCGGGGACACGCTTTTTCCCGCGGCTACACTCCAGGCGGCATTTGCCCAAGATCTCGCGTCCACATCGCCTTGGCTGCTCCGGCTACGCGGCATACATCCCGTAAGTGCGGTGGTAGCGGCGACCTTTGTAGTCTGGCTCTTAATAAAGGCTCGCCGGGCGGGTAAGGTCACAGCAGTAGTACTCATCTTGCTAGCCGCGCAATTCGTGTTGGGAGCGGCCGATGTGCTCCTGCTGGCTCCCGTGTGGATGCAAATGGTTCACCTACTGGGCGCAGATCTTTACTGGATCGCTCTCGTCGCTTTGGCGGCAATTACTGTCTGGCCAGACAAGCGCTTAGCGATGTAGATAATTCGGATGTCAGCTCCCCTGCAGTGGCTGACACCCGTCTGATGCCTCACTGAGGGGTGGGCTTACCTTCAATTTTGTCGCCTAGTTTTTTTGTCCCCTTAACAGTTCCGTGATACGCATCTTTGCTCACGTCAGCGGTCTTGTCGGCCGCCACTTTTGTTCCATGGACGGTGTCTTTTGCGGCAACTTTCGTACCGTGGCCAACATCATTTCCGACCGTCTTGGTGTCGTGGCCGGCATCTGTAGCCACATTGGAACTCTTGTGATAGGTCTTCTTCGTAGTGTGCTTGGTCTTGTGGTAAGCCTTTGTTGTGCCGGACTTCACGCCGTTGCCCGTATCTTTGGCGGCGTCCTTAGTCGCCGTGCCGGCGTTCTGCATATCCTGCTTCGCGCCGTCTTGCGCGATAAGGGCGGGCACCGTCAGCGTGATCGTTGCTGCGAGGATGAGTCTGTCGATATAGCGAAAGTGCATGGAGATCTCCCTAGTGAGTCATTAAACCCTGTTACGGCATCTGGTGTGAACTCTTAATCGGACGAGGTCGACTGCGACAAGGTTGCTTTCTGCCCCTCCAATGTGAAATCCGTGTGATGGGTCAGTTTGAAAATTTGACCCATCACCGAATTCGACCTAGATGTATCGTGATCAGGGCCTTACTGTATATTTGCTTCGTCTGGCAAGAACGCTCGCTGACGTGTCAGGCGGAGCGTTTTTGGAAATTTCGGAATACGTTTAACCGGCCGACTTTGCCAGTTTTTTGCTTCCTATCTTGACGAGAGTGCGCGTACCATCCCTTGGATGTGTTCGCCATTGGTAACCCTGACCTATGCATGTATCGGCAGCGCTTCTGCTGTTCTCGGGCACGCAACTGACTAAGCTGTCGCCCGTCGACATACTGATACTGGTGCTGTACTTCGCCCTCGTCGTCTTCATTGGCTTCTACGTGAAGGGACAGACGAACACGAGCGAGGAGTTTTTCCTGGCGGGGCGCGAGATGACGGCCTGGATTGCCGGTCTGAGCTTTGTGTCGGCCAATCTTGGATCACTGGAGTTGATGGGCTGGGCAGGCTCGGCTTACCAGTACGGCATTCTGGCGGCTCACTGGTATTGGATCGGTGCGATTCCCGCGATGCTCTTCCTCGGCATTGTGATGATGCCGTTCTACTACATCTCGAAGACGCATTCGGTTCCTGGCTACCTGCATCTCCGGTTTGGCGAGGGCGCTCGGGCGCTCAGCGCAGTGTCCTTTGCCTTAATGACGATCCTCATGAGTGGCGTCAATATGTACGCCATGGCTGTAGTAATGCAGACCATCCTCGGCTGGAATATCACGTTCAGCATTTGGATCGGAGCCGGCACGGTAGCGCTGTATGTGATGCTCGGGGGGTTGCGATCGGCGATCATCAACGAGGTCCTGCAGTTTGTACTGATCTGGGCAGGTGCAGCGATGATTCCGATCCTTGGCCTGATCGAGGCAGGTGGCTGGTCGAAGCTGAAGGCACAGATCGCGGTCAATGTCGGCAGCAACGATTACACGCACATGTGGACGACCCTCGGCCACTTCAAAGACAATCCCATGGGCGTGAACTGGACGGGCATCGTCTTCGGGCTCGGGTTCGTGGTGAGCTTCGGCTACTGGACTACAGACTTTCTTGTGGTTCAGCGGGTGCTGAGTGCGAATAATCTGCGCGCGGCCAAGCTAGCTCCCGTCATTGGAGCCGCATTCAAGATGGCCGTACCCTTTATCGTCATCGTGCCGGGATTGCTGGCGCTGGCCGTCCTTAAGAATCCCGACGGCAGCATGATGCACCTTGTCGCCGGCAGCATCGCGAAGGGTAATCCGGCGCTGCACAGCTATGACGAAGTGCTGCCTTTGATGCTCATTCGGTACTGCGGACCGGGCCTGCTCGGGCTGGGTATCACCGCGCTCGTTGCTGGCTTCATGAGTGGTATGGCGGGCAATGTCAGCGCCTTCTCAACCGTCTGGACCTATGACCTGTACGGCGCTTTCATCAATAAGAAGGCGAGCGACAAGCACTACGTGGCGATGGGTCGCTGGTCAACCGTTATCGGCATGCTGATCTCGATCATGACGGCCTACCTGGTAATGAATGCGAACAGCATCATGGACTACGTGCAGGCGCTCTTTAGCTTTTTCATCGCGCCGCTGTTCGGGACGGTCATCCTCGGCATGATGTGGAAGCGGGCTACCCATGCGGGCGGCTTTTGGGGTCTGCTGGCCGGTACAGCTGCGTCGATCGGAATGTTTACGTGGGTGCAGGTTGAGCCTGCCGCACTGCGTTATATCGCGATGAGCGGGGACGCACGGCCAATGGCGGAAAATCTCTATCGTGCACTATGGAGTTGGATTATCTGCGTCGTCGTGACGATCGTAGTAAGTCTGATCACCACGCCGGTCCCGGACGCGGAGCTTGCCGGGCTCGTCTACGGCGTAACGCCGCTCCCCGATGATGGCTCTAAGGGCTTGTTCCAGAAGCCGATTTTCTGGGCAATCGTCGTTATCGTCATCTTTTTCATCTTGAACCTGATCTTCTTCTAACGCAGCGACCGCTTTGCTGGAGCGGTGGACAAGGACATTCATGTCGGACGTACCGAGTGAGCGCAAGGAAATCTCGATCTGGTTCTTCTGCGGCATTCTGATGTTGAGCTATGGGCTGGTCTTGATTGCGACCGGGTTGACAGAGTTGCACAATCCACCCCCGACTGTGCTCGCGAACCTGCAGCCAACATTGTGGTGGGGAGTGCTGCTGGCAGTTTTCGGGGGCTTTTATACGGTCCGTTTCCGTCCGGGCAAGGGATAACGGTTCGGATGAGGACTGACACGCAGCAAAACTAAATCGCTTAACTTGCATAATTTGTTCCACACTAAACTGCACAAGTTTGAAGGAGAAGCAATGGCCAAGCAGATGACGATGGGCGTGGTTGTGGGCAACCGCGGGTTCTTTCCAAGCCACCTGGCTACCAGTGGGCGGCTCGAGATGATCGCGGCGCTTGAAGCTGCGGGGATCAGGCCGATCGTCCTGACGCCGGAGGAGACAGCTCACGGCGCAGTCGAGACCTACGAGGATGCGAAGAAATGTGCGGCACTCTTCGAGCAGCACGCGAAAGAGATCGACGGCATTATCATCACGCTGCCGAATTTCGGCGAAGAGCGCGGGTTGGCCGATGCGCTGCGATTGGCCAACCTGAAGGTTCCAGTGCTGATCCAGGCGACACCCGATAACGCAAGCAAGATGTCGATCGCATTTCGGCGCGACAGCTTTTGCGGGAAGATGTCGATCTGCAACAATCTCAAGCAGTACGGTATCCCGTACTCGCTGACGCGGCTGCACACGGAGGCTCCCGACTCTATAGAGTTCAAAGCGGATCTGGAGTGGTTCTCGGGGATCTGCCGCGTGGTTGGCGGGCTGAAGAACGTGCGCTTCGGCGCAATCGGCGCGCGGCCGACGGCCTTCAACACGGTGCGTTACTCGGAGAAGCTGCTTGAACGATCGGGCATCACGGTAGAGACTCTGGACCTCAGCGAGGTGATGGGGCGCATCGGCCGCATGAACGACGACGACGATGCAGCGCAGGAGAAGCTGGCAGCCATCCGCAAGTACATCCCGGTCGGCGAGACGCCGGAGGCCGCGCTGATGAAGATGGCGAAACTGGGCGCGGTGATCGATCACTGGATGAAGGCGAGTGAACTGACCGTCTCGGCCGTGCAATGCTGGACCTCGATCGAGGAGTTTCTCGGCATCGTTCCGTGCACCGTCATGAGCATGATGAGCGAGAACCTGATCCCCTCGGCGTGCGAGGTCGACGTCCTCGGCACACTGAGCATGTATGCGCTGACGCTGGCAAGTGAAACGCCATCGGCACTCCTCGACTGGAACAACAATTATGGTGACAATCCAGACAAGGCTGTCTGCTTTCACTGCTCGAATCTGCCCAAACACTTCTTCAACGAAGGTGTGAAGATGGACTACCAGTTGATTATCGCGGGGACCGTCGGCAAGGAAAATACGCACGGCACGCTTGATGGCACGGTGAAGGCCGGCGCGATGAGCTTTGCGCGTTTTTCAACGGACGACTTCGGCGGCCAGATTACCGGCTACGTAGGGGAGGGTGCCTTTACCAATGATCCGCTGAATACGTTTGGGGGTGCGGGCGTCGTGGAGATTCCGAAGATGCAGGAGTTGCTGAGGTACATCTGCGAGAACGGCTTCGAGCACCACGTTGCGGCAAATTTCTCGACCACGGCGGCGCCAGTCTACGAGGCGGCAACGAAGTACCTTGGCTGGAAGATGCACCGGCACAACTAGGCCCACTTGAGACACAAAGCCAGCTCTACCCCGGCTTTCGGCGGTGAGCTGGCGTGCGCCAGCGCGTAACCAGATCGTTAGCAGCCGCAGGCCATTCGGGGTAATCGAAGGTAAAGCCGGCAGCAAGCAGCCGGCCCGGAATCACTCGGCGGCTCTTGAGAACCAGCTCCGACTCTGTGCGCATGAGGAAGGTGCCGACCTCGATCATCCATCCGGCGGCGGGCAGACCAAGCGGCGTACGCCAGACGTCACGGAGTGTGCGCATGAACTCGCGATTCGGTACTGGGTTCGGAGAAGCCAAGTTGACCGGTCCACTGAAGTCGTCACGTGTGATGAGGAACTCGACCGCATGAATGAAGTCAACATCATGGACCCACGAGACAAACTGGTTGCCGTTCCCCTGCGTGCCTCCGAGGCCGTAGCGTACCAGCGCGAGGAAGACATCAAAGACGCCGCCTGGGTCCGGGCTGAAGGTCATCGCACTGCGTATGGCGACCTTACGCGTGCGCGGGGTGGCCGTGCTGAAGAAGGCTTCTTCCCAGCCCTTGGCCACGGCGATCGAGAAGTTCCAGGTGTCGGGAGTACCGGGCTCGTTGCCGCCATACTCGCCCGTCGCTTCGTCCATCGGACGGTCGAGAGCGTGGCGATAGATAGTGGCGGTGCTCGCATTAAGCCAGAGACGAGGCGGATGCGGCAGGTCAGCTAACTTCATTCAGGAGCTGCGTGGAGCGTACGCGTGAGTCGTAGATGGCGCGGCGGTTTGCTTCGTGATAACGGCAGTTGACGCTCCGGCCGGTAAGATTGATGCAGAGATCGCTACCATCCAGCGCGTCCATCCACTGGCCCCTGGTCTCAGCATCCCACGGCAGAACCTGCCACGGTGACAGCAAGGTTTGCGGCTAAGGATGGTGACCGCGTGCCCCGCTGCGTGGAAGTGACGCGCAAGTATTTGGCCAACCTGTCCGCCCCCACCCGGTATGACGATCCGCATGGCTGAAGTTTATCGCGTCTTTAGCCATCACTAACGGGATCAAGATAGTGCCGCCAATCGTTCGACTCAGCCACCTGCTTGATGACGAGATTGCGCTCCACAAGCAGGGCCCGCATATAGCGTCGCAATACCAGCAACTCCGCAATGCGCCCCAGAACAAGAAGCGGGCGGCGAATCGGAAAACACCCAGCATCTCCGTCTCGCCTCCAGCCAGGCTGCGGAAGTAGTGATCGTGCTGCATGGAGCGGAAGGCGCCGCGCTGCATGGTGTCCTGGAAGTAGGATGGGCGATCCATAGCTGTGATGGCGCTGGTCAAGTTCTGAAGGACGCCGAGATGACGCGCCCGCCAGGTGACCTGCTGGCCAAGGCCGATCAGCCTGCTGGTGACACCCCCGAGAACAACCGCCTGCTCCCCGAAATGAACGTTGCCCGCAAGATGAACTTCTACGCTGCGTGCAAGATCAAAGCAGCGCTCCCATGGAGCCTGAATGACGGTGGTCTCGTTCAGAGTGACCATAGCGCCTCTCCCCTCATCCCTTATTGAAGCTCATTTTTACGATGTTCATATCGATGGGGTAGTCTATCCCCCTGATATGCCGACGACCAAGCAACGTTCCACCAGCAAAAAATCCACTACGAAGACCAAACCGGTTGCAGTTCCAAACCTGTTTTTCAGCAGGGATGAATCTTGGTTGAAGTTCAACCAGCGCGTTCTTGAAGAGGCGCAAGATCCAACAAATCCGATCCTGGAGCGAGTCAAATTCCTCGCCATCACGGCGAGCAACCTGGATGAGTTCGTCGAAATTCGCGTTGCCGGCATCCTCCAGCGAATTGAGGATGGCTACAACCAGCCGCAGGCCCCCGACGAGGGCGGGCTGACTCCCCAGCAGCGGTTGGATACGCTGAGTACTCTAATGAACGCCTTTGTCCGGGAACAGTATCAATGCTGGAACGAGCAGTTGCTGCCTGCATTGAAGGCAGAGAAGGTGCGTGTCCTCCGATGGAAGGAGCTGAGTGCCGAGGCGCGCGAGCATGCCCTCGCCTTCTATCAGAACGAGGTCGATCCGCTGCTGACGCCGGTGACGATCGATCCTTCACATCCCTTCCCGCGAGTCCTCAACAAGGCGCTCTGCATTGCGCTGCTGCTTCGCTACAAGCGCAGGGTGGAAGGCCAGAAGAAGGAAACAGTGCTGGGCGTGGTGACGGTGCCGCGCTCCCTGCCGCGCCTGATTCCGCTGCCATCCGCAAACGGCCATTCAGATTTCATCCTGCTGCATGAGTTGATCGAGTCGCAGGTCGAGCGGATGTTCCGCGGGTACGAGGTGTTGTCACGATCCGCCTTCCGCGTGACGCGAAACAGCAACCTGTACATGCAGGAAGAGGAGTCGCGGTCAGTGCTTGAAAGTGTACGCGCGGAGCTGCACAACCGCCGCAAGGGCGATGCGGTTCGCCTCGAAATTGAGAACTCAGCGACGGAGGAGATCATCGAGCGGCTCAGGGTGAACTTCGAGCTGGAGGCGTGGCAGGTCTTTCGGACAGATGGACCGGTAAACCTGTCGCGACTCATGAACCTGGCCTCCGAGGTGAAGCGTCCCGACTTGAAGTACCCGGACTTCATTCCATGTCACTATAAGGTGTCCCTGAAGTCGCACGATCTGTTTGAGGATCTCCGTCACAAGGACATCATGCTGCATCATCCGTTCGACAGCTACCAGACAGTCGAAGAGTTTATCGAGGCGGGAGCGCTCGATCCCGCAGTGATCTCGATGAAGCAGACTCTCTACCGAACGAGTAAGGATTCGCCCATCTTCCGCGCGCTGATCGAGGCCGGCCAGATCAAAGACGTGACGGTCGTCGTCGAGTTGATGGCGCGCTTCGATGAGGATTCAAACATCCGGTGGGCGCGGGAGCTGGAGGACGCGGGTGTGGGCGTCTATCACGGTATCTTTGGCCTTAAGACGCATTGCAAGCTGGCTCTGTTGGTGCGGCGCGATCCGGATGGCGTAGTTCGCCGCTATGCGCACTTGGGTACCGGGAACTACAACCCGGTGACAGCGCGCTTTTATACAGATATTAGCCTGCTGACCTCGCATCCGGAGCTCACCGAGGCAGTGCAGTCGGTTTTCAATTACCTGACGGCCGAGTCGGAATCAGAGTCCTACGATCCGCTGCTGGTAGCGCCACTCACCATGGCCGATTCCTTCGTAAAACTGATTGATCACGAGGCGGAGCATGCGCGGGAAGGACGCCCCGCAGGCATTGTCGCCAAAATGAACGGCTTGCTGGAGCGGCGCACCATCGAGGCACTTTATGCAGCGTCGCAGGCCGGCGTAGAGATCGACCTGATCATTCGAGGTATGTGCTCCTTACGGCCCGGCGTGGAGGGGCTGAGCAAACGCATCCGTGTCCGGTCAATTGTTGGGCGGTACCTCGAACACAGTCGCATCTTCAGCTTCGTCAACGGAGGCCATCCGAAGGTGTACTGCGGCAGCGCCGACTGGATGGCGCGCAATCTTTATGAGCGCTGCGAGGTCGTCTTCCCCGTGCATGACAAGGCTTTGTCCGAGCGTCTCCGAGGCGAGATTCTCGGTTCGTATCTGCGCGACAACGTCAAGGCTCGCCTCCTGCAGCCCGACGGACAATACATCCGGGCACCGAAGGACGGCAAGCCATGCAACGCGCAGCAACACTTCATGGCCCTGGCCCGCGGGTCTGTGGAGGCGGACGGTACGTCGGCGGCGCCGACCAATCACTTGCGAAAGACCGCTTCATGAGATTGAAGAGGTTGACACTCTTGAGCAAGAAGAAGCCGCACTGATGTGCGGCTTCTTCTTGCGGTTCTGTCCCCGAAGCGATGAGTTAGTGCAGCGTGACGGTTACAGTTGTGCTTCCGGTGACTGTGCTGTTGACGCTATCCGTTCCGGTCACCGTGATGGTGTAGGTGCCGTTCGGAATACCCGAAGCTGTCACGGTCGAGCTCGAGCCTCCGCAGCCCATTGCGGCTCCAAGGATAGTCGTAGCCAGCAGGGCAAAAAGCACCCCCGACCACCGCTTTCTCCGCGTCCCGCCCAGACCAAACAGCAGCAGCAAGCTCGCAAACGAGAGCCCGCCCCCCGTGACAAGCAGGCTCATGCCGCCATGATGGAGGCGTATACGTTCTTCGGCAACAGCAGTTGAGGACGTCGCGAGGGTGAACACTGTCGTAGCGGTCCCGTTTGCGGCTAGCGTGACGGTGGCGGGAACGAAGGATATAGAAGCATTCTGGTTGAGCACTGTAGATGTTGACGACGCACTCATAACGACGCTGCCAGCGTAGCTTCCTGAGGAGGTGAGGGTGATGGTTGTGCTGCCAGAGGAGCCGTTGGCGATCGAGATGTTTGCGCCTGCCAGCGCCACCATGGGATTGGTTACGGTGATCGTGAGTGCGTTTGAGGTTGATGGGCCATACGTCGTACTTCCCGCATAGGCCGCCGTAACTGAATCGGTGCCGACCGGAAGATTTGTCGCAGACGCGGTAATGGTAAGAGTTGCGACCGCTGTGTTGCCGTTTGTATTGGCTACGAGGTTTGCGGTACCGAGAGTCACGGAACCGCTGGTAAATGTGACGGTGCCTGCAATCGTGCCCGCAACCGATGTGCTAACGGCCGCTGTAAACGTAATCGAGCTGCCGAGAGCTACGGACGCAGAACTGGAGGTCAGCGTGGTTGTGGTGACTACGGAGCCAGCGGTGACAGTCTCCGTGATCGAAGTAGTCGACCCGAAGTAGTTTGTATCGCCCGAGTAGACGGCGGTGATCGTATGGGTCCCGGCAGTGTTGAAGGTTATCGGGAAGGCGGCGACGCCCGCACTCAAAGTAACAGTCGTGGTTGTGCCGCCGTCAACCGAAAAAGCTACCGAGCCGGTTGGGGCTGCTGATCCGGTACTGGCGGGAGTAATGGTCGCCGTGAAGGTGACCTGGCTCCCGGCCACTGGCGCTGAGTTCGAAGCAGTGAGCGTAGTCGTTGTGGTGATCTCACTTAAGACTGAGGAGAATTTGGTCACGAACTGGTTGACATCAAGACTGCCCCAGCCGCTGGCCTGGTCGTAGCCAACGCCGGCACTGTAGCCGATGGGGCTGATGGTGCAACCCGTTGAACCTACCTTACAAAGCTGCTTGTTATCTCCGGTCGTGACGTCGTGAAAAATTGACGCATAAGAACTGCCATTGGCGAGTTCGTAGATGGATTGATTGATGTTGCCGAGCGAGGTTCCCCCAAGCTTCTGTTCAACCAGGGCCAGCACACCGGCGAAGGATGGTGTTGAAACAGAAGTTCCACCGAACGCATTGAACGAGCCAGTACTCGTCGTGAAATAGGTACCGTTCTGGCAGGAGCCCTGGGCGCACACCATGTAGGCATCGTGGTCAGCCGAAGCCGAGAAAGCGAGGTCGGGGACGTCGCGGTAGCTATCGTTTGGAACCCCTGTGCCAATCTGCCACGACGGTTTCGGGAAGACGACGCTCACGCCACCTCCGCCGGAACTGAACGTCGCGTCGGTAGGATCGCTAGCGATTTCACTTGCAGTGTCGTTCCATACTGTCTCCGGGATGTACGAGAGCGCAGAACTGACCGGCGCATTCGTGGCCGTCGAGTTGTTCCAGTACACCCCCGTGCTTCCCGCGTCCGTACCTTCACTGAACTCCGTTCCGCCCAGAGTGGTGACCGAGGGTGAACTGCCAGGAAAGTCGACAGCAAGACCCGTAGTGGCAACCGTGCCACCGTTGTTTTCACAGTCCGTCGCGCCGGTGTCGCCCGATGGTCCGATAATGGTCTGTCCCTGAGCGTTCGCCTGTTGGAACGTGGTGTTCAACGAAGTCATCGTAGCGATTGGAAAGTCCTGAACCTCGCATCCGCCGTACGAGACGGAGAGGATCTGGGCGACCTTGTTGTCGATGGCGTAGACGAGCGAGCTGCCGATGACGTCAGTCGACTGGACGAAAATGATGCTGGCGGAAGGTGCTGTTCCGCCCGCCCATTCAATATCCAGTTCCGACTCGTCCAGATCGTCAAACGTCGGGCAGAAGGTAGTCGAATTTGTCGGGCAGTTTGCCTGTGCAGGACCGGGATTCGTACCTCCAGTCACAACGGTGGGAACGTTGGCGCTTAAACCGGAGGCGGTGCGAAAGGCTGCGATATCGGATGGAACAATGTTGACCTGTCCCATGATCGCGATGCTGACGCCGTTCCCATTGATAGGGCTTGAGCCGGTAAGGAGCGGCGCGCTGTCGTAAATCGTCGCGAAGTCACCCGGCGTTATAAAGTGCTCGATCTCGGTTGCCGCGCAGGCCGAGGTGGTACATACGGCGATCGTCAGCTTTGGATCTGAGGAGGTGGTCCGATGCTCGGCCTTTCGGATGCGCGGCTTCAGCCTGAAGTCGTTTAAGCCGCTAATGTCGGCGACGACTCCGGCGATTGCGGCTGGTAAAGTCGGTTCGGTGAGATTGGCAATGTGCTCTTCACCGTTCAGAGACAGGCGGTGAATGCTGGTGCTAAATGCCTGCTGGACCTGCGAGACCGTGCCGTTAAAGGTGATGAAGGTGGAGCTGTTTGCTGTCCCGGTAACGGTAAATCCCTGTGCGGTGAGCCATGCAGAGACAGTTGCAAGGTCGGCGACGCTAAGGCCAAACTGCTCGCCGAACTGCTGCGGCATCAGCCACTGGCGGTAGAGCGGCGAGGCTGGATTCTGCTGGTCAGCGAGGAGCTTCGTGAGCGCCGCTTGCTGCGTATCCGTCATGTTGAAGTGCATCGTCATCCCTTCCAGCTTCAGCGAGGATGGCGCGGCGCCTAGATCAGTGGCAAGTGCCGCCTTGGGCGAGACGGTGTGAACGAGCGCGACCCGGCTATTCGCACGTATGCCATTCGTGATGCGGTTCTGCACGGCGGCCTGGCTGGTGGCCACGGTGCATGCGAAAAGGCCGACAAAGGCAAGAATCGCTTGAGATATGGTGGAGCAAAGATGGAGGCGGCTGCGCATTTGACTGATCCTATTGTGAATACAGAGTCTCTTAATATCCGAAACGTGCCGTGCCGAACAGTGAAACGCAAACAAAGTTTTCCCACTATCGGTTGTACATCTTAGACCGGCGATGCGCGAGAAAGTTGCGAACTTCGTCCGTCTGCAACCCAATTTAGGAGGCTGTCGCCCGCTCGGGCATCACGCAGTCGAAAACGCCTCCGACTGAGCGAAGGCCTTATTGTCATCGCCTGGTCTTATAGGACGACGAGCGCCAGCCAGCGGGTTACATCGAGAGCGCGCCGCTGAATCAGAGCGCATATCGCCCAGCCTGAATCACGTGGCGGGCAATCTGCCGTCGCAAGGTGATGGTGTCCGTCGTATCGTGCTTCGCAAGCCTGCGCAGGATGGTCAGCTGGGTACGCAGCATGTCGCCCTCAGCAACCGTGGCGATGATCCGACGCGCGGCAAGCTCGATTTTCTCGAACGCCGTCGACACGTAGACGCGGGCCATGGCGACGGGGATAGCGGCGTTCGCTTTCCCTGAGCCCATCTTCTCGGCTCGTAAAATCGCTGACTCCATCGCGAAAACCTCGATGATCATGTCGGCGATCGACCCCATCACCTCCTGCTCGTCGGCAATCTTGGCCATATACTTCTGCGTGGCCGCGCCTGCGGCAAATAGAGTCAGCTTCTTGGCGGCACCCAGCAGGTTGAACTCGTCCGCAAGCGCACCTTCCCGGTCCTCCTTCGGGGTAGGACCGGCCACGACTTCATCCATTAGCTGCTTGATCGCTGGCATCAACGCAAGCTTGCCCGTCATCGCCGACTTCATCAACCAGCCCGTGATAATCAGCCGGTTGATCTCGTTCGTGCCCTCGAAGATGCGGTTAATGCGTGCATCTCGGTACGCGCGCTCGGCCGGATACTCCTCGACATAGCCGTAACCGGCAAAGATCTGAAGGCTCTCATCGACCACCATGTCGAGCATTTCGGACGCCCAGACCTTCACGATCGAGCACTCCACGGCATAATCCTCGATGCGTTTCTGAATCTCCTTCGTGTCGTTCTTATCGACGCCCGCCAGGGCCGCGTCGATTAGCCCGACCGTCCTATAGCAGACCGCCTCGCCGACAAAGATGCCCGCAGCCATGTTGGCCAGCTTCTCCTGGATCAGGCCGAACTCACAGATCGGCTTGCCGAACGCCTTCCGCTCCTTCGCATAGCGGAGGCCGTTATTGAACGCCCCACGCGCTCCGCCAATCGCGGCATTGCCGAGCTTGTAGCGCCCGACGTTCAGGATATTGAACGCGATATGGTGCCCCTTGCCGACCTCCCCCAAGAGGTTGGTAGCGGGGATCTTGCAGTCAGTCAGAATGAGCGGCGTGGTCGAGCTACCGCGAATGCCGAGCTTGTGCTCCTCGTTCCCGGGCCGGAAGCCAGGCGTCCCCTTCTCAACCAGAAACGCAGTCAGCCGTTCCTTGCCGGCGTCCTTGCCTTCCATCACCAGGCACTTGGCGAAAATCGTGAACAGGTCGGCGAAGCCGCCATTGGTGATCCACATCTTCTCGCCGTTCAGCGTGTAGCTCTGGCCGTCCTCAGAAAGCACGGCCCGTGTGCTGGCATTTACCGCGTCTGAGCCTGAGCTCGACTCCGACAGCGCATACGCCCCAACCATGGTGCCGTCCGCGATATGCGGCAAGTACTTCTGCTTCTGCTCCGGTGTCCCGTACCAGACCAGCGGCAGCGTGCCGATTCCCGTGTGCGCCGAGAAGGCGACCGAAAAGCTGCCCTGCTTGGAGATGTTCTCGGCAATGATCGCCGAGGTCGCCTTGTCCATCTCGAGGCCGCCGTACTCCTCAGGGATATCGGCAGCGGTAAGCCCAAGCTCCGCCGCCTCCTTGATCAGCCGCCGCGTGACCGCAAAGTCCTTATGCTCAATCGCATCCGAGTTCGGCACAATCTCGTTGGTCGCAAAATCAGCCGTAGTCTGCGCAATCTGCCGATGCTCCTCGGTAAAGTCCTCAGGGAAAAAGCAGTCAGCAGGCGCAGGATTGGTGATCAGGAAGGAGCCACCGGCAATGCGAGCGGCGGTAGCCTTCGGGTTGAGGGTGGATACTTCGGGCGGAAGATTCGTGAGCGTGGCCATATGTTACCTCGCGGTAGTAGCATGGTGTTCCAATTACAAAAAGTTTGAAAGCTATAGAGGGTTACTAGGAAAGTAGACAATCTGACTACGATCTGGTGTGCTCATGCTCAGGACCCTTAACAGCTTCGAAAATCCCAGCCGCTCCCATACCCCCACCAACGCACATCGTCACCATCCCATACTTCGCCCCTCGCCGCGGCATCTCCCGCAGCAGCGTAGCCGTCAGCTTCGCCCCGGTGCAGCCGAGCGGATGGCCCAGCGCAATCGCGCCCCCATTCACGTTGAGCTTCGCCGGATCAATCCCAAGCACCTTGATCACGGCAAGCGACTGCGCCGCAAACGCCTCGTTTAATTCAAACAGATCGATATCCTCAAGCGACAGCCCCGCCATTTTCAGCACCTTCGGGATAGCGTGGATCGGCCCGATCCCCATCTCCTCCGGATCACACCCGGCATAGGCAAACGCAATAAACCGCGCCATCGCAGGAATCCCCAGCGCCGCCGCACGGCTCGCCGACATTACCACCGCAGCCGCCGCACCATCCGACGTCTGCGAAGAGTTCCCCGCAGTTACACTGCCCTTCGCATGAAACACCGCCTTCAGCTTCGCCAACGCCTCAAGACTGGTGTCCGCGCGCGGCCCTTCATCCTGCTTGAAGGTCGACTCGACAGGTCTGGCCTTACCCTTGCCAGTAGCGGTCGTTGTTGTCACTGTGACCGGCACAATCTCGTCGTCGAACTTCCCCGTAGCAGTCGCATGGAGCGCTTTCTGGTGCGACTCATACGAGAACAGATCTTGTTGCTCCCGGGAGATCCCGTAATGTGCCGCCACGCGCTCTGCCGTCAGCCCCATCGACATGTAGCTACCCGGATAGTTCTCGACCAGCCACGGATTGACCGAGATCTTGTTTCCGCCAAACGGCACATACGACATACTCTCCGTTCCACCCGCGACGATCACCTCCGCCCCGCCGCCGCGGATCCGGTCCGCCGCAATCGCGATCGACTGCAGCCCCGACGCACAGTAGCGGTTCACCGTCATCGCCGACGTCGTCACCGGCAGCCCAGCGCGAAACGCAGCAATCTTCGCCACGTTCATCCCCTGCTCGGCCTCGGGCATCGCACAGCCAAGGATCACATCCTCGATCTCAGCCTTGGCAAGCTGCGGAATCCGGTCAAGCGCGCCCGTAATCGCCGTTGCGGCCAGGTCATCAGGCCGCGTCGTGCGGAGCGTTCCCCGCGGAGCTTTGCCGATAGCCGTACGCACAGCCGAAACGATAACAACATCATTCATGGTGCTCACTCCTAATTACGTAACGGCTTGCCGGTCTTCAGCGTAAAAGCAATGCGATCCTGCGTCTTCTTCTCACCGCAGAGCGAGAGAAACGCCTCGCGTTCCAGGTCCAGCAGATACTGCTCACTCACGAGCGTGCCCGGATTCACCTTGCCACCGGCGAGCGCGTACGCTACCCAGTTCGCCACCTTCGCGTCATGCTCAGAGATGTACTGTCCCTCACGCATCGTCCACACCGCAAGCTTAAGCGTAGCCAGCACCGACTCTCCCGGCGCAGGAATAGCCGTCCGCGGCGTAGGCGCCGTGTAGCCCGCATCGGCGATCGCCCTGGCCTTCAGCTTCGCGTCCGTAAGCAGCCGCTCCCGGTTGGTCGTGATGCCGTCTGAAGCCCGAAGAAAGCCCAGCCCGCGCGCCTCCGCGGCCGAGGTCGACACCGTAGCTTTCGCGATTGTCTCGAAGTTCTTCTTGATCGCTTCGAAGATCTCGACGCCCTCACCCCGCGCGTCCGACCGGATCGACGACCCCGCTTCGATCGATCGCAGCACCATCTCCTTACACCCGCCGCCGCCCGGAATCAGGCCCACCCCGGCCTCAACCAGCCCCATGTACAGCTCCGCATGCGGCTGGCGCGCAGCAGCATGCAGCGCAATCTCAACCCCGCCGCCCAGGCACATCCCATACGGCGCCACCACCACCGGCCGTGGGCAGAACTTGATCGCCTGCGTCATATTCTGGAAGGCGCGGACGGCCATCTCCACCTCATCCCACTCCTCTTCCTGGACCCCAAGCAACAGTTGCATCAGGTTCGCGCCGACCGAGAAATTAGCCGAGTCCCCAGTAATGACGAACGCCTCGAAGTCCGCCACCTGCTGGCTCGCCGGCTTCAGCGCATGCGTAATCAGCATCACGATATCGTCGCCCAGCGCATTCATCTTCGAGTGCAGCTCAATTGCCGCCACCCCGTTGCCTAGATCGACCACCGAAGCTCCGGGATTTTTCTTCACCACGCCATGCGCCTTCTTGATTGTAGCCAGGCTGCTCACGCCTTCGGCGGCAACCACCGGCTTGTAGGCGCCGCTGATCGGGTCAAAATACTGCCGCCCCGAAGCAGTCGACGGATCGTCCTTGTACCAGCTCTCGCCGCCCGCCAGCAGCTTCTCGACATTGGCCGAGATCGCCGCTCCTCCAGCCCGCATCTTCTCGGTCGTCGCCCGCACGCCCGCCGCATCCATCATCTCGAACGGCCCAAGCTCCCAGTTGAAGCCCGTCTTCATCGCCTGGTCAATCTCGACGATGTTGTCCGCAATCTCCGGCACGCGATTCGCAGCGTAGGTAAAGAGCTCCGTCAGCAGTGGCCAGTAGAAAGCCGCGGCCTTGTCGCGCTCCGGGTCTGCATGCAGCAGCTGGGCGATGCGCGGCGCCGTCTGCTCCACATTCTTCGCCATCTCAATGGCGGGTAGCTTCGGCCGTGTGCTCGGCTTGTAGTCAAGCGTCTGCCAGTCAAGCACATGCCGCAGGTCACGCCCCTGCTCGTCGCGTCCAGCCTTCTTGTAGAAGCCCTGCCCGGCCTTGTCGCCCAGCCACTTGCTCTCCAGCATCTTCGTAATAAATGGTGCCAGCGTTACATCCTGCCGCTCGTCCTGGATGTGCTCCGCCTGCTTTGAAAAGTTTGTCGCCACATGCGCCAGCACATCCACGCCCACCATGTCGCCCAGCCGGAAGGTCCCGGTCTTCGGCCAGCCCAGCGCCGCGCCGGTCAGCGTGTCCACCTCTTCAATCGAGAGCCCCTGCGCCATCATCAGCCGGATCGCGTTGCCCATCGAGAACGTACCGATGCGGTTGGCAATGAAATTCGGCGTATCGTGCGAGCGGACGATCGCCTTCCCGAGCCGCTGATCGCAGAAGTGAGCGATGGTCGCCACGTCTCTCGCGTCCGTCTCGGGCGTGGGGATCATCTCGAGCAGGCGCATGTAGCGCGGCGGATTGAAGAAGTGTGTGCCGAAGAAGTGCGGCTTTGCTTCATCTGAAAGTCCGGCCGCAATGCTGCCGATCGGAATGCCGCTGGTGTTCGTCGTCAGGATCGAACCCGGCAGCCGATGTTGCTGCACCCGCTCGAGCAGCGATCGCTTGATGTCAAGATTCTCGGCGACCACCTCGATGATCCAATCGCAGTTAGCAATCAACTCCAGGTCATCGTCGAAGTTGCCGATCGTCAGCAGGCGCGCCGCATCCGGCGCGTAGAAGGCCGCCGGCTTTGACTTTTTCAACCCGTCCAGTGCAGCAAGGACGATCTTGTTCCGCTCTGGCCGCGAGGCGTCGGCTGCCGTGCCCGGCGGCACAATATCCAGCAGAACGACGGGAACCCCGGCATTGGTAATGTGCGCAGCAATACGCGAGCCCATGGTGCCGGCCCCAAGAACGGCTACAGTACGGATCTGTCGGCTTGCGGAAGGGGTCGACGTGGAACTGCTCGGCATGGACTTGGCTCACCTGCGGGACGAAAACCCGGACGGGATGAACTGTACTGAATGGTCATTCATTTCGTCAAGTAAACAGTACAGGAACAGGCCAGCCCTGATGCGGCTCACGCTTCAGTTATGGTTAAGGCTGGTCTGTCTGGAGGGTTCGCTTGCCGAATTTCAGCTCG
>CAXTLS010000028.1:0-49044 GCA_964245235.1 uncultured Acidobacteriaceae bacterium | reverse complement strand
TAAATCCCCCTTTACCTATCGTCACTCGCTGGGCGTCATGAACGCGGCCGCCGCTATCGGCAACGTGCTTGGCCTCAACGATCAGCGCATGCAGGTGCTGCGCCGCGCCGCCCTGCTCCACGATGTCGGCAAACTCAGCATTGCGAACACCATTCTCGACAAGCCCACCAAACTCACCGATACCGAGTTCAAGCTGGTTAAAGCTCACCCCGGCATCAGCGCCGAGATCCTCAGTCACGTCGAAGCCTTCAGTGAAATCGCCATTATGGCTGGCGAGCACCACGAGAAGCTCGACGGCTCCGGATACCCCTGCGGACTCGCCGGCAACGATCTCTCGGTCGAATCCAAGATCCTCGCCGTGGCCGACATCTTCGCCGCACTCTCGGAGCACCGGCCCTATCGTGAAGCTCTCAGGCCCGCCCAGATCACCGCGATCATGGACCGCGAGATCCCCGCCAGGCTTGATCCCGAGTGCTACGCCGCGCTGTGCGCGATCATGGAGGAGATCATCCCCCACGTCTCCGAGCTACCCGCCATCGTGCAGACCAACCGCAGCCGTTACGAGAGTCCAAACTTCGAAGTAGTCGAATCGTTCATCTGAATCCGGCCATCGGCCAGTAGGTCCAGCTTCTGTCATCTGCCGAGGCTGATGTACATTCGCAACAGCATGACAACCGTGGGCCAGTCCGCGTCTCTCTCCGGCAGCCCTACCTGTTGTTGTCGCTAGCACCACCCTCTCCGCTAGACAATTCTCAGTTACATTTGCCGCGAGTCTTCCCCGCGAAGCCATCCCTGTCCGGAGTTCCTCCCATGCCAAGTTCAGATACCCTTCCAAGTCAGAAGCGTCGCCTCTCGCTCGACACCTGGGCCGTGATCCTCTCGCTTGTCTTGGCCCTCATCGTTCGCGTCGGTCTCCTCAAGACCGTCCCCTGGTAAGCGCACCCTCGAAGGAGGCCCGCATGATCCCATCGGCTCAGCTTCCTGACCTTCGCGCCGCATACCCCGCGCATGGTCCCGCAGCCGAGACCAGTGCCGACCCAAAGGAGCCTGCGACCCTCCTCGGCTTGGTGCCGGGCATTGCCCTGCTCTTCGTCGTTGGGTATGCCGGCAAGTTCGTCGAGCAGTGCATCGCCCGCTACGGCAAGGCGCACCACTATGTCCTGCCAAACATCGAATACGTCCTCTGGGCTGTCCTCTTCGGCGTCCTCGTCGCCAACACGGTCGGCCTGCCGCGCATCTTCCGCGCCGGTGTCGCCACCTACGAGTTCTGGCTCAAGGCCGACATCATCCTGCTCGGCGCGCGCTTCATCCTGGGCGACATCCTCAAGCTCGGCGGCATTTTCGCTCGCCCTCGTCGCGATCGCCTTCACTCTCTCCATCCTCTTCATGACCTATCTTGGCCGCGCCCTCCAACTCAGCCCCAAGCTGACCACGCTGCTGGCAGTAGGCTCCTCGGTATGCGGCGTCTCCGCCATCATCGCCATGTCGGGCGCCATCGACGCCGATGAAGAAGACTCCTCGACCGCTATTGCCGCCATCCTCGCGCTCGGCGCCATCTCCCTCTTCACCTTCCCGCTCATCGGCCACGCGCTCACATGGGCGATCACGCCTACGGGCTCTGGACCGGCCTTGCCGTCGATAACACCGCGGAAGCCACCGCCGCCGGCGCCCTCTACTCCGACACCGCCGGCAAATTCGCCGTACTCGCCAAGACCTGCCGCAACGCGCTCATCGGCTTCGTCGTCCTCGGCTACGCCCTCTACTGGGCCAGCAAGGGACAGGCCGCCACTGTCACCAACAAGGCTGCCTTCCTCTGGCGAAAGTTCCCAAAGTTCGTCCTCGGCTTCCTGCTTATCTCCGCACTCGCGACCGTCGGCGCCTTTTCGAAGTCGCAGCTCACCGCGCTCGGAAACCTCTCACGCTGGACCTTCCTGCTCACCTTCACCGGCTTCGGTCTGCGCACCAACCTGCGCGATCTCGGCAAGCAGGGTGTTCGCCCACTCCTGGTCGGCGCACTCGGCGAGGTCGCTATCGCCGCCATCACTCTCGGCCTGGTCCTCGGAGCCGATCACTTCTACCATCTCTAACCGCGGTTGGAAGATCGCGCTCTTAGTACCCGGCGTCGCTGATCTTCTTCGTAATTACCGTCCCGTACTTAGGGGCCAGTGCACCGATCTCACTCGCCTTGCCGATAATGACCAGCACGTAACTGTCAGCAGGAAAGTCCGCGTCGATTACGCGATTGGCCTCGGCAAGGTTCGTCGCCTGCTCCGCTACCAGCTCTGCATTGAACTCCTGGCGGCTCCGCCCCTCGATGGTCAGCAGTACTAGCTCATGCGCCAGCGAGGGCGTCGTCTCGAGCGACGGAGGAAACGTGCCCCGCAGGTAGTTCTTCGAGGACGTTAGGTCCTCATCCTTGAAGGGATGGGTATGCAGCCGCGTCAGCACCTCGAAGCTCTTATCGATCGCCGGCCCGGTCGTCGCATTCTTGGTAAAAGTGGTCATCCGGAACGCGCCCGGCTCTTTCAGCAGCTGGAAGCTCGAACTCGCCCCATAGCTGTATCCCGACTTCACCCGCAGCTCATCGTTGAACATCGACGTATACCGCCCGCCAAACAGCGTATTCACCACCTCGACCGGGGCCCGGTCCGGCGAGCTGTCCGCCAGCCCGACGTTCCCGATCGTGAAGTAGGTTTGCGTGGCGTCAGGCTTGTCGATCAGCACCACCCGCTTGCCCGTCATCGGCTTCATCGCAGGCACCGCAACCGCAGCCGGAGCCGCGCCCTGCCACTCGCCAAAGAGCCGCTTGATCGCAGCCTCCATCGCGGCCGCATCGAAGTCGCCGGCAATCGCCAGCACCGCATTGCCCGGCGTAAAGTTCTTCGCATAGTCCGCCGCAACATCGGCGCGGGTGATCGTCGCCACGCTCGCCTCGTCCCCACCCGCCGGCCGGCCATACGGATGCGTTCCGTAGAGCGCCTTCATGAAGTAGAACCCCAGCACCGCCTGCGGATTATCCTTCGCGCTGCGCAGAGCGTCTCGCCGCTGTGCCACCAGCTTCGTCACCTCGTCCGCAGGAAAGGACGGGTGCAGCACCACGTCCGCCAGCAGTCCAAGCGCCGTGTCCGTATCCTTCTTGAGAAAATCAACCGACGCACTCGTATAGTCGAGCGTCGTCCGTGCGTTGTAGACCAGGCCAATGAAATCCATATCGGCCGAGATCTGCTCCGCCGACCGCGTCGCCGTTCCCTTGCGCAGCAGCTCCGCCGTCACCGATCCCAGCCCTTCCTTGCCCGCCGGGTCGGCGACCGATCCTGATCGCAGCGCCAGCTCCGCGCTCACCAGCGGCAGCTCATGCTTCTCGAGCAGCAGCACCGTCAGTCCGTTCGCCAGCTTCACCTGCTTTGCTTCGGGAAGCCGGTAGACAGAAAACGACTTCTCTGCCGGGCGTTGTGCCTGCAACACGCCCGGCAGCCCCAGAACCATTCCCGCAATCCATATCGCCTGCATGCGCATCATTTCGCCTCACTCGCCGGCGCAGCAGCAGCAGCCGGTTCCGCCGTCGGTACAAGGATCGCCACCGTGCGATTCGTCTTCACAAGGTACTTCTTCATTACGCGCTGAATGTCCGCTGACGTGACCTTCTGGTATTCCTGCTCCACGCCGCTCAGCTTGTGATAGTCCCCGAACAGCACCTCGTAGTTGCCAATCGCACTGGCCCGCCCATTGATCGATCGCAGCCGGCGGTAGTAGCCGGCAATCGCCTGGTTCTTCGCCTTCTGCAGCTCCTTCTCGCCCGGACCCTCAGCCGCAAGCTTGTCGATGTCGACGTCAATAGCCTTCTCGACCGCCTCCGCCGTCACGCCCTGCCGCGGCTGCGCCTCCACCTCAAACAAGCTCGGATCGATTGTGGGGCTGAGCCCGGTATCTACCGAGATCGCAAGCTGCTGCTTGTCCACCAGCGACGCATACAACCGCGAACTCTGGCCGGTCGACAGCAGGTTGTCGATCAGCTGAAACACGTAATAGTCCGACGACTTCGCATCGACTGCGTGGTACCCCATCATCAGCAGCGGAAGCTGGGCAAACTTGTTCACCGTCACCCGCCGTTCGCCTATCTGCTCCGGCTCCTTCGTCCGGACCGGCGGCGGTGGCGAATGTGCCGGGATCGGCTCCATGTACTTCTCCGCCAGCCTGAAAACATCCGCCGCCTTCACCGCCCCCACGACCACCATGGTCGCGTTCGATGGCGAGTAGCCCATCGCGAAGTAAGCCTTCAGGTCCTCGATCGTCCACGCCTCAATGTCCGTCGGCCAGCCCACCACAGGCCAGTGATACGGCGCCGCGATAAAGGCAGCCGCCTCCATCTGTTCGCTCAGCAGGCCAGGGTTACTGTTATCGGTCCGCAGCCGTCGCTCGGAGTAGACCACCTGCCGCTCGCTCGCGATCACCTTCGGATCAAAGGCCAGGTTCTCGACCCGGTCCGATTCCAGGTCGAAGATGGTCTCGAGCGCCGGCGCAGGAAACCAGTCCTGGTACACCGTAAGATCGTTCGACGTATACGCATTGTTCTCCCCGCCGTCGAGCGCCATCACCGTGTCGAACTGCCCGTTGCCATACTTCTTCGCCCCGTTGAACATCATGTGTTCAAAGAAGTGCGAGATGCCGGTAATCCCCTCATGCTCATTCCGCGACCCAACGCGAAAGAACGTGTACATGGCCACATTCGGGATCGAGTCGTCCTCCTGCACCAGGACCTTCATCCCGTTTTTGAGCGTGTGCTCCTGGACCGCAAAGCTCTGGGCGGCTAGGGCAAGCGACAAAGCTGACGACAGCAGGCAGCAGCAGATCACGAGGCGCAACCGATAATTTTTCATGGCAGTGCAATCAAGATAGCCGAAAGTCCGCCAACCCACCAGAATTTCGGTTGCGATTCACTCACGCCCACTCCCCGCCATGCCGATACCTACAAAGTGAACACGCTTCCCAAAACCGACGCTGCAGCGCACTCGAAGTTCGCTGCCCTGATTCCCGGCGCCTGCCAGCAGGGCCGGGCCCTGCTCTCTTCAGATAACGAGGCTGGGCAGTCGCTGGTAGAGTTCGCGATCTGCCTGCCGGTGCTACTGCTCGTCGTCACAGCCATCTTTCAGTTCGGCATCACCCTCAACAACTACCTAATGCTGACCGACGCCACCAACGTCGGCGCCCGCCAGCTCGCCATCAGCCGCGGACAGAATACCGACCCATGCGCCTACACCGCCTCCGCCGTCTATGCCGCAGCACCCAACCTGAAGCAGGCAAACTTCGCCTTCGCCTTCTTGCTCAATGGGGTCGCCTACGTCGGGAACTCGTGCCCCAGCGCCAACAGCACAAGCGGCGCGGCCGGCAACCTGCTGCAGGGCAAGTCCGCCCAGCTGACGATCACCTACCCCTGCAGCCTGGCCGTTTACGGAGCCAACTACGCACCCGGCTGTTCGCTCAAGGCACAGACCGCCGAGCTCGTTCAATGACGAGGACGACCCATCAGACCCCGCCCGCCGCGCTGCGACTCAGCCGTCTCTGGCTCGGCCGCTTAGGGAACGACGAGCGCGGCCAGGTTCTGCCCTTCGTCGCGCTGATGCTTGTCACGCTGCTCACCATGACTGGCTTCACCATCGATCTGGGCCGCGCCCTCTACGCCCAGCGCGAACTCCAGGCCTCGACCGACGCCGCCGCGCTCGCCGGCGCGCAGGTCCTGCCGAACAGCACGGCAACCAGCACGGCCACGCGGTACAGCTCCGTTTCCGGCAACCTCAATGCTCATCCCGACCTGGGGAACGTCACCATGATGGCCGGTTATCCGAAGATCACCTGCCTGTCCACGCTCTCGGCGCAGGGCATGGCCTGTGTCGCTCCCGCTAACGGAAACGCCATTGTCGTCAAGCAGCAGGTCGTCCTGCCGCTCTACCTGATGCCCCTGGTCGGCGTTAAGACACTTACCCTTAGCGCCAGCGCGACCGCCTCCATGCGCGGCTCCAGCAGCAGCCCCTACAACGTTGTCATCGTCGTCGACTCAACCGCTTCCATGAACGACACCGACTCAGCCAGCAACTGCAAATCCACCCGGATCAGCTGCGCCCTGGCCGGCGTGCAGGTTCTCCTGCAGAACCTCTCACCCTGCGGCTCGAGCCAGCTGAGCTGCGGCACGGCGAACAATGGCAACGTCCAAAATACGGTCGACAAGGTCAGCCTCTTCACCTTTCCAGCCGTGGCCTCGACCAACGACGCCCAGGAGGACTTCGACTGCAGCGGCAATAAGCCGACCATCGCGCCCTACCAGTATCCGACCCTCCCCCTCTACCAGATCGTGCCCTTCTCAAGCGACTACCGGAGCTCCGACGCCACCACGACCCTCACCACAGGTTCAAACCTCGTGAAGGCAGCCGGCGGCAAGGACACCTGCACCGGCCTGCAGGCTATCGGCGGCGAAGGCACCTACTACGCAGGCGTCATCTATGCCGCACAAGCGGCGCTGCTGGCCCAGTCGAGCGCCAACGCGGGTACCAAGAACGTCCTCGTTCTGCTCAGCGATGGCGACGCCAGCGCATCCACCAAAGCCCTGCCTGGAGCCTCAACCACCTCGGGCACTTACCCCTCAACCAAGAATCAGTGCCAGCAGGCGGTTCAGGCGGCGGCCGAGGCAACGGCAGCGGGAACGAACATCTATTCGGTCGCTTATGGCGCTACAGACTCCGGCTGTTCGACCGATGCCTCCGGGATCACCCCATGCGAAACCATGCAGCAGATTGCTTCGGTCCCGCAGAACTTCTTCTCCGACTACACCGCAAGCAAGGGATCCAGCACCTGCGTCTCCGCCTCGCAGCCGACCACCAGCCTCAATGAGATCTTCAAACAGATTGCAAACGACCTGACCGTCGGCCGCCTGATCCCCGACAACACGCCCTAGCAACGGAGGACGCAGGAACCCGCATCGCCGGCTACAACTGCAGCCGTCCGAAGATTCCACGACTTAGAAGATCAGGCCGGCGTGGGCGCCGAAGGCCGCATTCTCGTCGCAGGGCGGCAGCAAACCCGGTTATGCGACATGTGGTGCATGTCCGAGTACAGTCAATCGAGTTCGTCGCGCAGCGTCACTAGGCGATCTTCGATGCCGGGCGTCCTGCCCGGTTGCTGGATTGCCAACAGCGCCACCTCCGACGCCGCCAGCGACAGACGCTGGCCAACATCATCGTGCAGCTCGCGTGAGAGGCGCTTCCGTTCGTTCTCCTGCGACTGGATCAGCTGTGAGGCCAGAATTGTGACCTCGCTTTGTCTCCTGCGCGGTTCCGTGTCCTTGCTGTCCCCGGTCGGTCAGGTCTTCGATCGTGATCAGTCGTCGAGGACCTTCAGGCAAGGAACGATCTACAAAATCGAGCTTGATTTCTCGTTGAAATCGGGAGCTTGTCTTTGCGGATAAGTTGCGTCTCGCAGGAATCACCGGCCGTATCGTGATCAAGCTGCGCTGCTGTCTAGTAGAAGTACCTGAGAGAGCCCGTTCGTACATTAAACGTAGGCAAGCTCCCTGCCTTGCTACCGTGGACAGGTTCGCCAGGCGCATGGCTCGAAATATGCACTCAGCGCTGTGTAGCGACCCTCCGACGCGGACGGTACCAGAGCTCGATAGTGGAAGTTGACTGGGGCTGAAGTCTTGCATGCAGACCGTGCTACGAAGTGCAGGGGAGGCGAAGACGATTTGGATCAAACTTCACCGCGTCGTCTGTCATGGGTCGCAGACTGTCAAAACACCCAATAGCCGCATCGCAGCTGACCGCACCGTTCGCCCGGCATCATTAAAGCGGGCAGGCATTAACCAGAGACTATTAGTCCGGTGTGGAATCTCCTAAGCAACCAGTATCCGAGCTGCCAGCAACAAAATATCGACAAACTGTTAAATTTGGCAGCTGAGAAATCTGCGCTCTGGCCCCATGCTGGGAAGTGGCTCTTTCGAACACGTTGGAGCATCATGCCGGAAGTCGCGACGCGTAAAGGATAAACTACTCATCAGTCGTCCAGTGCCGCCGGTAGGTCAAGCTTCGGAGATACCCATGGAACGGCCGCTTATCCTCATTGCCGACGACCACACGCTTCTCGCCGCGGCGTTCAAGACCATGCTTGAACCGGAATATGCAGTCATCAAACTCGTGTCCGATGGAAGAAAGCTACTGGCCGCTACCGCGGAGTTGAAGCCTGGCATTGTTCTGCTCGATCTCAGCATGCCCCTGCTGAATGGTCTTGATGCCGGTAAGGAATTGAAGAAACTGCTACCCAGAACCAAACTGATTATCCTCACCATGAACGAAGATCCGGACGTCGCTTCGCGGGCGCTGCGGAGTTGGGCATCGGCGTTCCTGCTAAAGAAATCAGCAGGCGTTGAGCCTAAAATGCCATCTTCGAAGTACTGCAAGGACGCTCCTATGTCACGCCATCCATCGCGCAGAAGCTCGTCGGTGAGTTCATCCGTAATCCTCGTCAGGACCGTGTCAAGGAACTCACCCAGCGCCAGCGCCAGGTGCTCCAGCTGCTCGCCGCAGGTCGCTCCATGAAGGACGCCGCCGCCGTCCTCGACATCGCCGTTCGAACTATCGCTTTCCATAAGTATCGGATTATGGGAGACTTTGGGTTGCAGACGAACGCTGATCTTGTCTGGTTCGCTATCCGAGAACATCTCATCTCGGAGGCCTGACCAACTACCCAGAATTTGCTCCGGCCCGGATTCGTCGCCGAAGCAGAAGTAGAATGAACGTAGATCCTATAAAGAGCGCATTACAAGAACAATCAGAACTTGAGTGGAGGAATTCGAATGGTTTACCGCCCGTTACGTGATGTAGGCCGGATCTTACTGGCTGCATGCGCAGTCAGTCTTGGAGTCGCAAGTTTAGGTGCGCAGACCACAGGCACCACCGCATTGCCGGGGAGCAACCCGTCACGTGTCGATGTCTTCGTGGGATACTCCTACTTCGGAGCCCATGGCGAGATCAAGCCGGCCGGCATCCCCTATTCGTCAATTAACTACGGTGCGATGGGAAGCGCCGCTTATTATTTTAACAAATACGTTGGCGGCGAGCTCATCTTCGCAGCCCATCCGGACGGCAACAACGACGGCCTGTACACAGCCTCGGCTGGTCCGATCTTCCGCGCGCCGATGCAGAACTTCACCCTCTTCGCGCACGCCCTCGCCGGCGGCGGCAAGCTGGTTGGACCAAACCAGTCCAATCCGTTTATCTACCACAATCCCTGGCAGTGGGGACCTACCCTCACCGTCGGCGGCGGTATGGACTATGATCTGCCCTTCTTCGATCATCGGTTCTCCGTCCGCCTCTTCCAGGCTGACTACCGCTACATCCATGCCGACTACGGCCCGTCGGTCGCCGTACCCACCATCTACCAGCTGGGTGGACGCGCCAACCTAGGCGCCGCCGAGCTAAGCACGGGCCTCGTGATGCACTTCGGTCACATCGTCCCGCCGCCGCCTGTCACCTACTCCTGCGTTGCGTCGCCCAGCACCATCTACCCCGGCGACCCCATCACCATCACCGGCACCGCCCTCAACCTGAACCCCAAGAAGACCGCCAGCTACACCTGGTCATCTGATGGCGGCACCGTCTCCGGTACCTCGAACGTGGCCTCGGTCGACACCAAGACCCTCAACGCCGGCACCTACAACGTCAAGGGTCATGTCTCTGAAGGCGCTAAGCCGGGCGAGATGGCCGATTGCACCGTTCCCTTCACCGTCAAGGCTTACGAGCCGCCGACCATCACCTGCTCGGCAAGCCCGTCCTCGATGGCACCCGGCGACTCCGCCACCATTACCGCCAATGGCGTAAGCCCGCAGAATCGTCCGCTTACCTACAGCTATAGCGCATCGGCTGGTTCTATCTCCGGCAACACGTCGACCGCCACACTCACAACGGTTGGTGCTGCACCTGGAACCATCACCGTAACCTGCAACGTAGTTGACGATAAGGGTCAGACCGCATCCACGACGACGAGCGTTACGCTCACCTCAGTGGCCACAGTCGCCCCCACCACGACGGATCTCTGCTCGATCAACTTCGATCGCGACAAGCGCCGTCCAGCCCGCGTCGACAACGAAGCGAAGGCCTGCCTTGACGACGTCGCCCTCAACCTGCAGCGCTCTTCCGATGCCAAGCTCGCCATTGTCGGCGACGCAGACAGTACCGAGAAGAACGGCAGAACCGTCGCCGCGCAGCGTGCAGTCAACACGAAGGACTACCTGGTTACCCAAAAGGGCATCGACGCCAGCCGCATCAACGTCTACACCGGTACTGATTCCGGCAAGATTGTGAAGCAGACGTTGATCCCCGCCGGCGCAACCATGAGCAGCTCTGGTCTCACTCCGGTGAACGAGAGCTCGGTCAAGGCAGCGTCCCGCACCGCATCACCCACGAAGCGTCACAAGAAGTAGTCAACAGCAGTCCCAACGTACAAAAGGCTGGCCGGAATCTCCGGTCAGCCTTTTGTCTTGTGCTCGAACTTACACCGTCCCGCAGCCAATCCCGCGAACGACGCGGTATACAGTTGACCCACCGTCCTCCAGGCCCCAGAATTGAGACTGGCGGCTTTCTGCACGCCCTCCGTGCTTCGCGGATCGAGGATCTTTATGGCAGCCTATCTTGTTCTTCTCTTTGCGGTGCTGAGCCGCGTTCTACCGCATGCCTTCCACACCACCAGCGTCGGCTTCACCGCGGTCGGTGGCGGCTTGCTTTACTTTGGAGCCCGGCGCAGCCAGTGGCAGGCCGTCATCGCTACCCTCGCCCTCATGGCCACGGACTATTACCTCACCGTCTATGCCTACGGCTTTGCCTTTCATGCCAGCAGCTACCTCATCACCTGGGCCTGGTATGCCGCGGTCTGCCTCATGGGGCACCAGTTGCTCGCCGGCAAACCTTCGGCCCTACGGGTCGGCGGCGCGGTCCTCGCATCATCCACCTCATTCTTCCTGCTGAGCAACTTCATGGTCTGGACCGGCACCATGTACACCCACACCCTCGCCGGCCTCGGCGCCTGCTACGTAGCCGCGATCCCCTTCTACGCCAATGACGCCATGTCGACCGCCATCACCGCCGGCGCACTCTTCGGCTTGCCGGTCCTCGCCACCAGCATCATCGAGAGCATCCACGCTACGCAGGATCGCAACTTCCCCACCGCCTGATCAGCTACCCGGCACCTCGCCGTACCATCGCACTGATCCGTATTAAGCCTTGCCTTCCTCCTCTTCAACCGGAAACTTCACCCCACGGCGCCGGTCGAAGAGCCTCCGGATCACAACGACTGCCAGCACCAGCAGCAGCAGGCCGCAAGCTCCTACCATCACGCCGAAATGGTGGTGCAGCGTTCCCATCGCCGACGCCACAATCCGGTGCCCGAAGAAGATAATCAGGAACGACACCACGGTAAACCGGATGAATTTACCAAGGAAGATTGCGCCGATATACCACCCGAGCCGCATCTCGAAGACGCCCGCCGCGAACTCGAACACCTTCACTGGAAACGGCGGCGGCGCCATCGCTGGCAGCAGGATCGCCAGGAACTCCTGCTTTTCGAAGCGGTCCCGCAGCTTCTCATAGCGCTGCCGATTGATGCGCTTCAGCAGCACCAGCTCGCCACCTGCCCGGCCCAGAAAATACGGCAACAGGCTTCCCAGTGCCGAGCCGAACGCCGCCATCAGGCAGTACAACACCGCGCGCGCGTGATCCTGCGCGACATAGTCGATCACCATCGGGTCGAGCGGCATCGGGATTGCCGCCGAGTCGATCAGCGCAATTGCCCCGATCCCCCAGATTCCCAGCGGCTTCAAAAACGCCAGCAGCGCGAGATTCCACTTCATCAGAAAACCGAAGCGCGAGTGATGCGGCACCACGGCTACCGTGTCGGCCACCGGATTAGACATCGTGCCCGCTTCCCGGCTCGTGCGATGTAAGCCCCGCCAGCAGGTCAAGCGCATGCGGCAGCAGCGGCAGGATCGCTGCCAGCGAGCTCTCCGCCCCCGCCGGATTGCCCGGCAGATTCACAATTAATGTTCTCCCCAGCGTCCCGCACACGGCACGACTCAGCGGCGCCAGCGGCGTATGCATCAGGCCATCGGCACGCATCCGCTCCGCCAGTCCCTCGACCAGCCGCTCCGACACCATGCGCGTCGCATCCGGGGTCACGTCGCGCGCTGCCAGCCCCGTTCCGCCCGTGGTCACGATCAGGCTCATCGTCCGGGCGTACTGCCGCAACGCATCGACAATCTGCTCAAACTCATCCGGAAGCACATGCGCGGCGGGGCTATGGGCGCCAGCGTCAAGCAGGAGGCGCACCACCGCCGGCCCGGAGAGGTCCTGCTGGGTACCCTGGAAGCAGCGATCACTGACGGTAAGAACGACGGTGCGGATATCGGAACGAAAACGCGGAATCACAGGGCCTAGTCTACGGCACGCCAGCAAAGTGTGATGTGCAGCTATGGCTGCGCGTAGTACCCGGTCCGCGTCCGCGCCGTCAGCCCAGGCTGGCTGACGTTCACTTGGATTGGGTGATATTCATTCGGATGATCGCCCGGCTGCGGTTCAAACGACAGCTCATAGAACGCCGACGTGTCTTCCATCACTCGCTTCAGCTCCCCGGCAACGTCATTGTTCGAGGTCATCACCAGGCCCCCCGTTTGAGTTGCCAGCACCTGCAGCCCAAGATCGCCGATATCCACCTGGCCCGGCTTGCTGACGCCCTTTACGAACTGCTCGTAGTACGAGCTGCGAATCACCGACTCCGACGCGCCGATCGGATCCACGCTGTAGATGGTCACGCGCCCCTGCCGCAACTGCGTCGATATGCTCACCACGTCCGCAAAGATCGCCTCCTGCTGCTTGCGATCCAAGTCGATTCCCGGCCCCGAGAGCAGCGGCCAACCCGGCGAGACCCACACAATAATCTTCCGTCCCGGACGTGCCGCCTCTCGCGCTGCCAGCTGCCGCAGGGCCGTCAGCGAGAGCTGAAGGCGATCGGTCGCCCCGTAAAATCCTGCCGAGCGGCGAATGTCCCGCAGCCCGATCGACTCGTCTTTGAGCGACGCACTCAGCGCGTTCCCGTCCGTCGAAAACCCACCCTCGATCCGCGTTCCCGTGTCAGTAAAGATCGCGAGCGTGGTCGGATGCGCGAGCTGGCCACCATTCGCCCGCAGAAAGCTATCGATTTGCTGGCGCTCATACGCCACCGTCTGATACGGCACATTGACCGTATCAATCAGCAGGACTACCTCGGTCGGCACCTCTGCCCCACTCACCGCACGAAAGGAGGTGAGCGGCCGCGCCACCTTGTTGTCGAGCACCGTAAACTGCGGCTGCTCCAGCCCCGCCACCGGCGTCCCGGACTTCGGCGTCACCACCACGTCCAGGGCGATCCTGCCCGTCCGCGCCGGCGCCGTAGTAATCTCCTGCTGACCCTGTACTCTAGCCGCCACGAGGAGAGGAGACAAAAGAAGGAGAGCGCAGCGTGTTGACATTGACCCTGCGATAGACCTGGAACGCGCTGCAATCGACATAGACATCCTTCATCCAGCGGAGGCAATCCACCCGCCAGTGCCGGCGCCTGTAAGCTGCGCCGGCTGTTAAACATATAGACGCATTCCGAACGGGACGGGTTTCGACCTCTGTCGCTGGCCGCAAGCAGATTGCAATTTGCCCGGCTACAAAAGAATGAGAAAATGAAGAGAATCAAGAAGCGATGATGCGGGCGGATGCGTCGCTTGGCTTGTCCCTTCTGTCTTCGGAACAACCAGTCCGAACTTTATAGGCCTGGCAAGCGTCTTACCGTGATACCTCATGCCTGCGCCCTTCCTTGAGACACCCCCGAACCCGGCTGAAACACCACAGCCGGTCAAGGTCAGGACCAGCCGCTTCGGCGAGCTCGAAGAGCACGAGCTCATTCACCTGCTCGATACGCTCGATGATGAACGGGCAAAGTCTCGCTTCCGCGAATCCATCTACATCTCGATTTTCGTCTACATCATCGTCGCGTGGTTCGTCTTCTACGGCCCGCGCGTCCTCTTCCACCAGCCCCGCCTGGTCAATCCCTTCGACGTCCTCAAGCAACGCGAGATGACCGAGCTCCAGGTCCCGCGCGATATCGCCGAAAAGCTGCAACAGGCCAGGAAGAACCCGAAGACCGCACCCAAGCCGCCCGGCGAGCACCAGGTCGACCCCAAAACCCTGCAGGCCATGCGCAAGGCCGCCGCCGCACCGAGGCCTCTGCCCGCCACGCCGCAGCCGCAGGTCCAGTCCGCCCCGCCACCACCCGTGCTGCAGCCGCAGCAAACACCCCTGCCGCAGGTGCAGCGGCCGACCCCGCCGCAGATCGCCGCCATCCCCGACGCACCTAAGCCAGCGCCCGACTTCGGCAGCCCCAGCAAGAGCGCCGGGGACACCATTCACGATGCCATGGAAGGTGCCGCCAAAAATCGCGGCGGAGGCGGCGCCGGGGAGTACACCAGCGGCCGCCGCTCGCCCGTCGGCATGGACGCGCCCGAGATTCTCTCCGACACCATGGGCGTCAACTTCGACCCTTACCTCAAGAAGATCATGCGCCAGATCTACAACACGTGGATTCCGTTGATCCCAGAAGAGGCGCGGCCACCACTCAACAAAGCCGGCGTCACCCAGATCCGCTTTATCATCTTGCCCAACGGCAGGATCGGCGGCATGGTCCTTGAGGGTTCGACCCACGATGATGCGCTCAACCGCGCCGCCTGGGGGTCGATCACCGGCGTCGGCCAGTTTCCTGAACTGCCCAGCGAGTTCCACGGACCAAACCTCGAACTCCGCATCCACTACCTGGTCAACCAGAAGCAGGAGTAGCGATGCGGCCTGGCGGCAAACAACCTCCGGCACAACCCGTCAGCGACGGCCCCGCGGAGATACATCAGCGCCGGCGTCAGACCCGTGGCTTGCTCGTGATCGGCCTTGCCATCCTGACCGCAAGCGTCCTCCACGCCGGAATTCATCGGGTATTCACAATCGGCTGGTGGCGCCTTTGGTAGCACCGGCTTCGGCTTTGATGAAACCAGCCTTGCCCGATCTCAAGCCGCTCATCGTTCTCGCCGGCGCCACCGCCAGCGGCAAGACAGCCCTCAGCCTCGGCCTCGCTGAAGCTTTCAACGGAGAAATCGTCAGCTGCGACTCGGTCGCTGTCTATCGCGGCATGGAGATCGGCACCGCCAAGCCGACCCATGAAGAGCGCGCGCTCATCCCTCACCACATGATCGACGTCACGTGGCCCGACCAGGCCTGCACCGCCGGCGATTACAGCCGCATGGCCCGCGAGTCACTCGCCGGCATCACCGAACGCGGCCGCCTGCCGATCGTCGCCGGCGGCACCGGCCTCTATTTGCGCGCCCTGATCGACGGCCTCTTCGCCGCGCCACCCCGCCAGGATGACCTACGCGAGCGCCTGCGCCAGCGCGCCGCCCTGAAGGGTCCCGCACATCTTCATCGCGTCCTCGCCCGTCTTGACCCGGCCGCAGCCCAGGCGATCCATCCCAACGATGTCTCGAAGTCCGTCCGCGCCATCGAAGTCAGCGTCGCCGCCCGCACACCCGTCACCGAGCAATGGCAGAAGGGCCGCGATGCCCTGACCGGCTACCACATACTGCGCCTCGGCCTCAACCCGCCTCGCGAGCGCCTCTATGCGCGCATCAACGCCCGTGCCGCCGCCATGTTCGACCGCGGCCTGGTCGAAGAGACCGCCTTGCTTGTCGGGCGGTATGATTTTGATTGCAGGCCGCTTAGCTCGTTAGGCTACGCAGAGGCCGTTGCTATCCTGAAGGGCGAGTGCACCCGCGACGAGGCGGTCCGGCGCGCCCAGCAGGGCCATCGCAACTACGCCAAGCGGCAGGGGACCTGGTTCCGCCGCGAGCCGGAGATGCATTGGCTGGCTGGTTGCGGAGGCGACGAGGAGGTCTGGACCGAGGCCAGGCAGTTAGTAGAAGAGCACCTTAGCCGTGGAACATCTTGAATGTTCCACGTGGAACATCTATAGTGTGCCGCTCCAGGGTTACGCCGCCGATGCCGCCCAAGGTTTAGCATGGTGGCATGACGACCGCGACGGCAACCCGCCCCCAACTCGCCCACCTTACCGCTCAGCTCGACGACTTCAGAGATCGCGGCACCTTCTTCAAGCTGCGCGTGCTCGACGATGAGCAGGCGCCGGTCTGCACTTATGACGGCCGTCGCGTCATTAATCTCGCTTCGAACAATTACCTTGGCCTTTGTAACCACCCCAAGCTACGTGAGGCCGCAATCGCCGCGACGGTGAAATATGGCGTCGGTGCGGGTGCCGTGCGGACCATCGCCGGCACCATGCGCATCCACATGGAGCTTGAAGAAAAGATCGCCGCTTTCAAGAATGTCGAGGCCTGCGTCGTATTTCAGTCAGGTTTTACGGCCAACGCCGGCACAGTTTCGTCGATTCTGGGCAAGGACGACTTCATCCTGTCAGACGAGCTCAATCATGCGTCGATCATCGACGGTGCTCGGCTTTCGAAAGCGAAGATCAAGGTTTTCCGGCACAAAGATGTGGCGCATTGCGAAGATCTTCTGCGTGAGGTCGACTCCGATCCCGGACGGAAGCTCATCATCACCGACGGTGTCTTTTCGATGGACGGCGACATTGGTCCGGTCGGCGAACTGGCGGCGCTTGCGGAGAAGTACGGCGCGATCATGATGGTCGACGACGCGCATGCCAGCGGCGTGCTGGGCCGCAATGGTCGCGGCTCGGTCGACCACTTCGGCGCGCATGGCAAGGTCGATGTGCAGGTCGGCACCCTGTCGAAGGCAATCGCCTCCCTTGGGGGCTACGTCTGCGGGAGCCGCGATCTGATCGACTATCTCTATCACCGGGCGCGCCCGTTCCTCTTCTCGACCTCGCACCCGCCGAGTGTCGCCGCAACCTGTATCGCCGCCTTCGACATCCTTGAGGACGAGCCGGAGCGAATCGAGCGGCTGTGGGCGAACACCTGGTACTTCAAGGAGCAGCTTGCCGACGCCGGTTTCGATGTCGGCGGGGTGACGACGCCGAAGAGCGAGACACCGATTACACCTATTATTCTCGGCGACGGCCGGACGACGATGGAGTTCTCAAAGGCACTCTTCGAAGCCGGCGTCATGGCTACCGGCATCGCCTTCCCAACCGTGCCCGAGGGCAAGGCACGCGTGCGCACCATCATGACGAGCGAGCACACGCGCGCCGAGATCGACCAGGCGCTCGAGACGTTCGTTACGGTGGCAAAGCGCACCGGCGTGCTGGCCTAATCTTTCACGAGCAGGGCGTCGCGGCCTAGAAGTTGGCTGGCTGGAGATTCGCAGCGCGTTCGAGGGCCGCGAGGTCGAACTTGACCATGCTCATCATGGCTTGCATACCGCCCGCGGTCCTGACCAAGTCAAAGAGGTTGGCTGGGACGACCTGCCAGGAGAGTCCGAATTTGTCCGCGAGCCAGCCGCACTGGGCTGCGGTGCCGCCCTCCATGAGTCGGTTCCAGTAGTGATCGATCTCCTGCTGGGTCTCGCAGGTGACGACGAAGGAGACGGCCTGGTTGAACTGAAGGCCGGGCCGCCGTTGAGTGCGGTGAACTTCTGGCCGTCGAGCTCGAAGTCGAGGACGAGGACCTTGCCCGTAGCGACGCTGGTCTGTACAGGAGAATGCAGCTCGCTGATGCGGCGGAAGTTGGGGAAGACGGTGAGATAGAAATCGACGGCCTCATCAGCGTTGCCGTCAAACCAGAGGAACGGGCTGATGCGAGAGGAGCCTTGCAGGGCGCTCATGAGCTCTCCTTAGGACCGGTTCGGCGACCGGCCTCGTGCGCGCCCATTCTAAATAGACCTGCGTGGCGTTGCGAGAAAATATCGTTCGGGATACAGGTTACGCGAGCGCGAGATTGAGGTTGTTGATGGCTTCGTCGATCTCGGCGGTGCTCTTGTAGCCGACCGTCACGCTCTGAACGCCGGCGTTGCGGAAGGCGAAGCGCATGGCGGCCTGGCGATCCTCGTGGTTGAAGACGCCTTCGCCGCAGAGCTTCATGCTGATGACGCCCATGCCCTCTTTGCGAACCTGGCGGACGTGAGAGACGACCTCCGGCACGTTGCCGAGCACCGGGGCATCGTGCTCCTCGGCGTCCATGCGGGTTCCGTTGTGGTTGACCCGGATCATGGCGACATCGAGCCAGGTGTTACCCGGGACCTGGCGCAGGGCAGGCAGGCCGTGGACGGAGGCGCCGCGCTTGAGGACGGCGCCGCGCTGCTGGGCGGTGGCGATGCCATCCTGCCAGCGGATGCTCTCTTTGGGCCAGTCGGCGGTGTGCTGCCAGTGGAGCAGCATGATGTCGAAGTACTCGGTCCTGGCGAGCTTGCGCAACTCGTCGATCTTGACCTGCGGGTCGACGCCGTCGCTGGTGGTGACCTTCGACATGATCCGGTAGCTGTCGCGCGGGAGGCCCTGGAGGGCAATGCCGAGGCGGCGGTGCATATCGCCGTAGGACTCGGCGGTTTCGAAGAAGCGGATGCCGTGATCGTAGGCGTAGCGAACCTGGCGAGTGAACTCCTGCTGACCGAGGTCGCGCTGGACCTGGCCGCCCATACTGCCGGTACCGAAGGCGAGGCGCGTGACCTTGACGCCGGAGTGACCGAGCTCGACCCAGTCGGTGGCGGTCTGGGGTTGAGCGAGGAGCTGCTGTGTACCTGCCACACCGAGAACGGCGCCTGCTGCGAGGCCGGTTTTGACGAAGTCCCGCCGGGAATAGCGATTCATGGATTTCTTCTCCGCTGGCTGAGAGGTTACAGCTGCCTCGTGGACCCGTCAAGGGCTCAGATGCGGCTCGATCCGCTGCGATGGACGATGCGCCCTTCGCTGATCGTGGCGTGGATTCTGCCAAGCAAGGGAGCTCCGTCGAAGGGCGTGTTCCTGGATTTCGAGAGGCTGGCCGTGGCGTGGAAGGTCCAGGCGGCGTCGGGTTCAAAGAGGATGAGATCGGCGTGGCTGCCGAGGGCGAGGGTGCCGCGGTCGGCGAGCTTAAGGAGCATTGCTGGATTTGTGCTCATCAAGGTTACGATCTTCGCGAGCGGGAAACCGTGCTCGCGATGGAGGACGCGCAGGGCGAGGCCAAGGGCGCTTTCGAGGCCGGTGATGCCGTTGGGGGCGCGCTCGAACTCAACCTCCTTTTCGTAGGCGGCGTGGGGGGCGTGGTCGGTGGCGATGCAGTCTATAGTTCCATCCATCAGCCCGGCGATGACGGCCTGGCGGTCGTGCTCGGAACGGAGCGGCGGGTTCATCTTGGCGTTGGTGTCGAAGGTGCTGAGCGCTTCGTCGGTCAGGGCAAAGTGGTGCGGAGCGGCTTCGCAGGTAACGTGGAGGCCTTGCTGCTTTGCCTGGCGGATGGCGGCGAGTGCTTTCGACGTAGACACGTGCTGGATGTGCAGGTGCGGGCGCACGCCTTCAACCTTCTCGATGTCGCGAAGGAGCTGGATGTCGCGTTCGACGATGGACGATTCGGCTTCGACGGTCATGCCGCGGAGGCCGAGGCGGAAGGCTACGGAACCGAAGTTCATCGAACAACCGCCCGTGAGGCGCGTGTCTTCGGCGTGCTGGGAGATGGGCAGGCCGAGGCGGCCGGCGGCGACCAGGGCGGACCACATGACGTCGCTGTCGAGGACGGGCTTGCCGTCATCGGTGAAGCCGACGGCGCCGGCATCGGCGAGGGCTTCGTAGTCGGAGAGGGTTTCACCGAGCGAGCCGAGGGTGGCGGCCGGCATGGCGAGCAGGTGGACGGCGGGATTGCGATCGCGCGAGAGCATGGAGCGCAGGCTGGCGACCGTGTCGTTGACGGGGAGGGTATTGGGCATGGCGACGACGGTGGTGAAGCCTCCGGCGGCGGCGGCGCGGGTTCCGGTGGCGATGGTCTCCTTGTAGGTCTGGCCGGGCTCGCGGAGGTGGACGTGGATGTCGATGAGGCCGGGCGCGAGGATGAGGCCGGCGGCGTTTATCTCTTCGGGACCTGGAGGGAGGACGCCAGGGAGTTCGATGGCGGCGATGCGGCCGTGGCGGATGAGTAGGTCGCGCCAGGAGGCTTCGGGCACGTCGAGTCCGGTGGCGGGGTCGAGGAGGTGAGCGTTGCGGATGAGGAGGTCGGTCATGGGGTGATTAGGGTGCTGCTGGAGATAAGACAGACGCAGGTTCCCTTCGGGAATGACAGAGAGAAAAGCAAAGCGGCACGAAGGGGAGGGCCGACGGGAAGGTCATGCGGTGGCTCCGAGGGCGCGGACGAGGAGGGCGGTGCGGATGGCGAGGCCGTTGGTGACCTGCTGCTCGATGGCGGCGTTAGGGCTGTCGGCGACTTCGCCCGCGATCTCGAGGCCGCGGATCATGGGGCCGGGGTGGAGGACGAGCGCGTTAGGGGCGTGGGCGGCGAGGCGGTCAGCGTTGAGCTGGTAGTGGGTGATGTAGTCAGCGAGGTCGACTTCAAGGCCGGCGAGGCGTTCGCGCTGGATGCGGAGCATCATCACAACGCAGCCTTTTGGGGCGGTGCTGGCGAGGGTGAGGGCGAGGTCGAAGTCGCGGATGATCTCGATCCAGCCGGTGGCGGTTGGGTCGGTGGCGAGGCCCTCAATGGCGTGCTCGGGGAGGAGCTCGGGCGGGCCGCAGAGCAGGACGCGGGCGCCGAAGCGGGGGAGCAGTATGGCGTTCGAGCGGGCGACGCGGGAGTGGCGGATATCGCCGGTGATGACGACGGTGACGCCGGCGAGGGTCTCGGGGTCAGTGGGGAGGTGGGTGAGGCCGAGCCGCATGAGGATGGTGCGGAGGTCGAGCAGGGCCTGCGAGGGGTGCTGGTGCATGCCGTCGCCCGCGTTGAGGACGGGGAGGCCGGTCGAGCGTTCGAGCAGAAACGGCGCGCCCGAGGCGGGGTGGCGGAGGACGATGCACTCAGCCCCGAGGGCGCGCAGGGTGAGGCCGGTGTCCTTGAGCGACTCACCCTTTTCGATCGAGGAGGACTTGTCACTGACGAGGGTGGTGGTGGCGCCGAGCGACTTGGCGGCGAGCTCGAAGGAGGTGCGGGTGCGGGTGCTGGACTCATAGAAGAGGAGCGCGATGCGGCGAGAGGCGAGCAGGGTGGTGCGCTCGGCGGCGGGCATCTGTTCGAGCCGGTTGGTGAGGGCGAGGATGCTGGCGACTTCGGCGATGGGGAGGCCGTCGGTGGTGAGGAGGGAGCCGGGGTTCATGCGGTAGGTGGGGCGGGATGCTTGTTCAGGATGATAATGCGATCTAAACCATCGACATAGCTTCGTTCAATGCGTCAATTGTATTTTGATCCGGTTTGCCGCCTTGAAAGCTTGAAATTACGCCAATTGCATCAAGGATCTCAGTACGCGCCTGAGTCGGATTGACGAAAAGTTTATTCTTAGCCATTTCCAGGATCGCCAATGCGGCTTGGTAAAAGATGAATGGTTGTGATTCTGTCTTTACACGCTGAATCAGCCAATTAAAGTATCTGGAGCGTGGTTCTACTTGGAGTATGCAAACCGCCGCTAGCCGCCTCCCGGCCACAGCGGACCTAGTAAGTTCTGTTCGGAGTCTTAAGCCCGCAATCGCCAAAGTTCTCATCCCGGCCGCTACCTCGTTCATCCTTCGTGTTCGTAAATGGCCACTGGGCATTGTTTCTCTAGTAGTCTCGTATTCGCTTGCGAGGCGGTAGATCTCTTTCCGAACTGACTCCAGAACCGTTTCACCTGGGATACCTGTCTCGTTGACCCTGTCGTTTAACCTTTTTGCTGCGGCTATCTGATTTTCAGGGATGGTTTTCGGAAGATTATCGTCGACTGTCTGAGCGCCAGCTTGCACTGCAGCATCTTCCAGCTCTGTTTGAATGATGTCCTCTACTTCGACCGGGCCAATTTTCATTCTCTTGGCCGAGGAGAGCTTGTTTCCAAACACTTTGAGCAGAAATGCAATTCTTTTTTTGTGTACAGACAGAAACCACAGAACAACGGCAGGCCAAGCGAATGCATTCAGGATCGAAGCGATACTCGACAATAATGCAGCCCAAGACGCCATCTAACCACCAACATTAGTCCGTAAGTTCGACGAGGAGGACCTGTTCGTCGCTGTCGATCTCGTTCAGCTTGACCTCGATGATCTCGCGGCGGGAGGTGGGGATGGTGCGGCCGGTGAAGGTGGCCTGGATGGGAAGTTCACGGTGGCCGCGGTCGATGAGGACGAGGAGCTGGACGCTTTTGGGGCGGCCGTGGCTGAAGAGAGCGTCAAGCGCGGCGCGAATGGTACGGCCAGTGTAGAGGACGTCGTCGCAGAGAACGATGTCACGGCCGGCGATGTCGAAGCCGAGGTCGCCGGGGGTGACGGTAGGCCGGGCGCCGGCCGTGGTGAGGTCGTCGCGGTAGAAGCTGATGTCGAGGACGCCGATGTCAACGGGGCGCTTCTCGATCTTGGCGATCATGGCGGCGAGGCGCTCGGCGAGCGGGATGCCGCGGCGCTTGATGCCGACGAGGCCGACGTTGGCGCTGCCGTCGTTCTTTTCGACGATCTCGTGGGCGAGGCGGACGAGGGTGCGTTCGATCTCGGAGGCCGACATGAGGCGGCCCTTCTGGCGGAGCTTCGGGATCTGGGAGGCGTGCGTCTCGGTCATGGCGGTTGCGGTGATTCTAGCAGTTAGAGGCGGGCGCGGCGGCGGGTGCGGACGAGGCCGTTGACGGCGCCGCCGAGGGTCGAGAAGACGAGCAGAAAGATAGAGCCCATGGCGATGCTGGTGAGGATGAAACCGGACTGGAACTCGGGCAGGTCGTAGAGCCGGAGGACCTGGGCCTGGGTGTCGGGCGGAGAGCCGGCGGTGGCCTGGGTGGCGGCGAGCTTGGCCTGGACGAGCATCTGGGCGAAGTCGGCGTCGAAGCCGGTCATGGCGTGGAGGCCGAAGCGGGCAACGAGGCCGGCGAAGGCGAGCGAGATGGCGCTGAGGATGATGACGGCCAGGCCGGCGGTTAGACCGATGCGGGCGCCGACGGCGGCGTCCATCCACGCAAGCGGCCGGCGGCGGTGGTAGAGCGCGAGCGTCGTGGTCGAGGCGGTCAGGATCCAGAGTGTGCTGATGAGCGAGAAGCCGGGGACGCGCAGGGAGACGATGCAGAAAAGGGCGGCGATGGCGGCGACGACGGCGGAGCAGGTGAGGGCGGCCTGCCAGTCGACCTGGCGGGGAAGGGGCGGCGGTAAGGCGCCTGTGGTGTCGGCAGGGGCGGGGGCGGGCTGGTCGGCGAAGTAGTCTTCGGAGAGGTAGAGCTGCGGGGCTCCGCAGTGGGGGCAGAATGGCTCAGGGCCGGCACCGGGGGAGAGATCGCCGCCACATCGGTGACAAACTTTCTGCATAGCTCTAAAGCTATCCCAGCCGGCGGGGTGCGGCAAGCAGCGGCGAGGGGTGGGGCTACTGCTATTGCTCGTGCTTGCCCTGGTCGTTGTCGCCGAAGTGGAAGTCGGTGGGCAGGTCGAGCGAGACGAGGCCAAACTTTGTGCCGGAGTTCTCAGGGTCGACCGAGACGATGTGCTGGTGCTTTCTCGAGCCTGCCTTGAGCTGGAGCTTAGTGTCCTTATCGCTGCCGGCGCCGTTGATGACTACATCGTTGCCGCTGATGTGGAAGTTGCCGTCGGAGCCGTGGTCATCGTCGTCGCAGGTAAGGCCCTCCGCGGTGCGGGTAGGTGTGCCGACAGGGCGCTTGTCGTTGCATTGGATGACGGTGCCGAAGCGGGCGAGCGCCTTCTTGTAGAACGCCAGGACCTGTTCCCGGCTATCCGGCGTGCGATAGGAGGCGGCTTTCACCTTGAGCTGGAAGCTGCCGAAGCTCATGTTGACGTCGGCGGCTCCATCTTCCTCCTTGCCATTTTCCTTCTTGTTGTTTTTGACGAGCGTGGCGCCGGGATAGGGGGGCAGGCCGATGCCTGCGAGAACGTCCGAGTCGTTGGTCTTGACCTGCATGCCGCCGAAGGGGGTCGCGATCTTTACGTTGTTGCTGTCACCACTCTTGTCGGAGTCGATACGGCAGCCGGTGACGCTTGCCGCCATGATGATTGCCGCTGCTAGAGTCGCGTGCCGCATCTGAGTCGCCTTCCTGATTGTTCCAGCCGTGCACCGCTGCTTCCAGCCCTTGCAACACTGTACGATACGCGGCGGCGGGCCGGGGAGTTCCGTTGGCCGGAATCGCGTGCCGGGGGGAGACATCCAATCCCCATGTCAACTGATGCCGTGCCGCACCTGTTCTCTCCATTTTCGTTGCGTAGTCTTACGCTGGTCAACCGCATCGTGGTGTCGCCGATGTGCGAGTACTCAGCTACGGACGGGTTTGCGAATGACTGGCACTTCGTCCACCTGGGCAGCCGGGCGGTGGGTGGAGCGAGCCTGGTGATTACGGAGGCGGCGGCGGTGAGTCCGGAGGGCCGAATCACGCTGGGCGACCTTGGCCTGTGGAAGCAGGAGCATACGGTGGAGCTGCGCCGAATTACAGACTTCCTGCACCAGCATGGCGCGTATGCCGGCGTGCAGCTGGCGCATGCGGGGCGCAAGGCCAGCATGGTGGTGCCGTGGGAGCCGGAGCGGGCGATTCCTGTTGAGGAGGGCGGCTGGCAGGTGGTGGCGCCATCGGCCGTTCGTTTCAGCGAAAAGTATCCTGAGCCGCTGGCGCTTGACCGGGCGGGGATGGACAAGGTGACGGCGGATTTCGTCGCGTCGACCGGGCTGGCGATCAAGGCGGGGTTCGACGTGGCGGAGATCCACGCGGCGCACGGCTATCTGCTGCATGAATTTGTGTCGCCTCTCTCGAACCGGCGCACGGATGAGTATGGCGGCAGCTTTGCCAACCGGGTACGGTTCCCGCTTGAGATTGTGAAGGCGGTGCGCGCGGCATGGCCAGAGCAGCTGCCGCTGCTGGTGCGGATCTCGGCGACGGACTGGACCGAGAATGGGTGGGATATCGGGCAATCGGTCGAGTTCTCGAAGCTGCTGAAGGCAGAGGGCGTCGACCTGGTGGATACGTCCACCGGGGGCAATGTCGCGCAGGCACAGATTCCTGTGGGACCGGGCTATCAGGTGAGTTTCGCGGAGCAGATACGGCGCGAGGCGGGTGTGGCGGCGGGCGCTGTGGGGATGATTACGGAGCCGGCGCAGGCCGACCAGATCATACGCAGCGGGCAGGCGGACGTGGTGCTGCTGGCGCGTGAGCTGCTGCGGGAGCCGTACTGGCCGCTGCGGGCGGCGGCCGAGCTGAAGCAGGAGACGACGTGGCCGGTCCAGTATGCGCGGGCCGCGGCGCATCGGACAGAAGCTCGGCGGCCGGTGCATGGCTGATTGGATGGTTACAGTGAGGTGAGCCTGATGAATGTCTTGCGGACGCCGCAGATCCTCCCGTCCGGGTGTGCCGGGGTGAACTATACTTAACTTAGTCGCACGTCGCGGCGAGGCCGGTCTGTAGCCGGCTCCGGAGACCTGCATGGCGCACCATGAGACGACGATTCATCGCGCGGCTCCCGGGATGCTTTCGGAAGCGGCAGCTATCCCGGACAAGCTGTACTTTCGGATTGGCGAGGTTGCCGCGATCTGCGAGGTGGCGACGTACGTCCTTCGCTTCTGGGAGAGTGAGTTTCCGCAGCTGAAGCCGAACAAGGGCGGGACCGGACAGCGGCTCTATCGCCGCCGGGATGTGGAGATGGCTCTTCGCATCCGGACGCTGTTGTATGACCAGGGGTTCACGATTCCTGGAGCACGACAGCTGCTGAAGATGGAAAATCGGCAGAAGGAGCCGCAGCTTTCGCTTTCAATTGTCGAAAGCGATGCCTCGTTGACGGTTGATCGCAAGACTCTGCGACGATTGCAGAAGGAGATGCGGGATCTGCTGAACCTGCTCTCCGCCGCGCCTGCGTCCACGTCGCGATCGTCCACGATGCCAGCAAAGAGCGTGGTTCGTCCGATCCGGGCGGTGCGAACGCCGGCAGCTCGGCTGGCCACGCCGCAGCGGTCGAATGATCTTTTCGAGTAGTTTTGCCCGGCCGGCGAATCTGAAAGCCTGGTCTGAAACGAAATCGCAACAAGTACGGAGGGCCTCATGATGACCGCTACTGGAGTACCGATGATTCACTCGGAGGATATGGGCGTGCAATGCGAGTTCTGTGCTGGACGGAGCTTTCGCCGGTCCAAGCTGCAGGGGAAAGACGTGATGCCGCTGCTCTTTCTGCGCTATCCGGTGCGGTGCCTGTCCTGCAGTAAGCGGCAGGCAGTTAACCTGGCGGTTGCGCAGCGTGCTGTGTCGTCGCGTGTGAAGCAGGTGCGCGCGGCGCGGGACGAAGCTGCGCACGGTTGGAATGCGAGCGATCCAAAGGCTCAGGAGAGCGGACCATCGATGGTCGGCGGAACGGTCGGCGGAACCAGATTTACGGCCTTGCCTGAGCGCGCACCGATCGCCATGCCGGAGTTGAAGGGTGTGACGCTGAAGCATCTTCAATCGTTCCCGACGGACCAGACCCAGACGCAGTAGCGCTTCTGCCGGGGTCTATGGTGGCAGCTTGGAGGTCGAGGGCAATCTGACCGGTAGAATCTAGCTGGCGACTGATTCCGAGTCTTGCCGCGAGTTCGTTCCGCTTTGACTGAAGCCATCTCCTCTAATCCGAAGCGCAGCCTTTTGGGAATGCTGCGACCCTCTGCGCCGCATACGGCCTTTTCAGCAACGCTGCTGATCATGGGATCGACGCTGCTGTCGGGTCTTCTGGGACTGGTGCGGACGCGGTACATCAACGCGATCTTTGGGGCGGGGCCGGCGACGGACGCCTATAACGCGGCGTTTCAGCTTCCGGATATGCTGAGCTACTTCCTGGTCGGGGGCGTGGCGTCGATCTCGCTGATCACGATGCTGAACCGGTATCGGGAGGCGGGTGATGCGGAGGGCGGCGATCGGGCGCTCTCGATCGTGCTGAATGCCATGATGGTGGTGCTGGCGGCGGCGATCATTGTGGCCGAGATCGCCGCACCGGTCTACACGCGGGTGGCGTTCCCGAGGTTCACGCCGGAGAGCGCGGCGCTGTGTACGCGGCTGACGCGCATGATCCTGCCTGGGCCGCTGTTCTTCTTCATCGGCGGTGTGCTTGGCTCGCGACTGCTGGTACGCAAGATCTTCCTGTACCAGGCGGTGACGCCGCTGATCTATAACCTGGGCATCATCTTCGGGGCAATTTTTCTGTCGCGCCGCTTCGGTATTTACTCACTGGGGATCGGAGTGATGGTTGGCGTGATCCTCGGGCCGGCGGCCTTCACGGCGTACGGTGCCTTTCGCGACGGGCTGCGCTACCGGCCGATCTTCAACCTGCGGCATCCGGCGTTTCTGGAGTGGCTGCGGCTCACGTTTCCGCTGATGATCGGGGTCTCGCTGACCTTTGCCGACAAGTGGATTTTGAGCTACTACGCCTCTTCGGTCGAGGGCGGCATCTCGCGCCTGAGCGTCGCGAAGAACCTGTTCAATGCGCCGATGTCGCTGCTCGGGTCGGCAGCGGGGGCGGCGTCGCTGCCGTTCTTTGCGTCGCTGTTCGCGCAGGGCAAGCTGTGGGAGTTTGCCGGGGCGGTGAACCGATCCGTCTCGCGCGTGCTGGCGACCTCGCTGCTGGCGGGAGCGTGGATGGTGGCGCTCTCCTTTCCGATTATCGACCTGTTTCGCGCGGGACCGTTCAGCATGCGGGATGCGGTCGAGACGTCGCAATACTTCACCATCTTCGCCATCTCGATTGCAGCCTGGGCGGCGCAGGCTATCTACTCGCGTACTTTTTACGCGGCGGGGAATACGCTGACGCCAGCCATTGCGGGGTGGGCGGTGACGCTGGTCTCGATCCCGATCTACGGCCTGCTCTTTCATAAGCTGGGGGTGCTCGGGCTGGCGGTGGCGTCCGACGTGGGCATGGTCCTGAGCACGGCAACGCTAGCCGTGTTGCTGCATCGCGACCGGCTGGTGCATTTGAAGGGGCTGGAGTTCGGCGAACTGGGGCGTGCGCTGCTGGCGACGATTGTGAGCTGGGCCGGCACAGCTGCGTGCGTGCGGCTGCTGCACCTGCCGCGCGGGCATCGCAGTGACTTCATCGTGATTGCGCTGGGCACGATGGTGTGGGCGGGGCTCTGCTGGGGCGTGCTGGTGGGTACGGGGTCGAAGCTGCCGCGACAGCTGCTGCGGCGGAAGGGTTAGGCTGGTTTTTGCGTTCGCTGAGGTCTGAAGGCGAGCGAGCTCACTAGGCCTTAGCGTCCTCGTACTCTTCGTGCCACGCGGTCTGGATGGCTTCGAGCAGACCTTCGTTTGACTTCGCATTGTCGCCGATGAAGCCGGGGAGCTCGGTGACGTAGCGGTGGAGGTCGGTAAAGCGGACGGTGTAGGGGTCGAGCTCGGGAAATTTTTCCTGAAGCTGAATACCGATCTCTTCGGTGTCGGTCCAATCGATCTCGCGGGGCATGGTAATCTCCTGCCGATAGTCTACCGAGTGTGACGGCCATCGGTCGACGCGACTGCTATCCTGGCGGCACAGCGCACTCTCTATGGCCTCGTACTTTCGCACGTCGATCGCGGGCTTCATGGCAGTGTCAGATAGCGAGGTGCTGGCGCAGCTGACGCTTGGCTATGCACGTTCGGGTTTTGCGCGCATGCATACGGATCTGCCGCTTACGTGGTGGGACGACCTGGCGGCGCTACGCAGGGTGCTGGAGACGGTCGGAGCGGAGCGTGAGTGGCAGGTGCTGCTTGAGTTCTCTGTACCTCGCAAGGAGCGGCGACTCGATGTGGTGCTGCTGACCGGATCGGCGATCATTCTATTGGAGTGCAAGCGTGGTGCGGCGAACCACGATGCCGTGCGCCAGGTCGAGGAGTATGCACTGCTGCTGCACTACTTCCATCAGCCCTCAGATCAGCGGCGTATCTACCCGATTGTGGTCTCGGCCACAGCTATCTCTGGCTCGCACGCCAGCGCTTTCGGGCTGGCGCAGGGAGAGCTTGGCTTTCCGACGCTGCCTTCGTTCTGGATCGCACCGACGCAGATCACTTTGTGGGACGCTCTGCCTGGCTTGCTCACTTCGATTGCGGAAGGGCACGCTTCGGCGACAGACGGCGAGGCGTGGGATGACGGTCGCTATTGTCCGACGCCGACGATCATTGATGCGGCGCTAGCGCTTCGCAGCGGCCTGAAGATCCACGAGATTGCTCACTCCGAAGCCGCAGAACATGACATTGAGACAGTCACGGAAGAGATCCGCGAGATTGTCTTCAAGGCGCAGGCAGAGCAGAGTCACGCGATCTGTTTCCTCACCGGTGTGCCTGGCTCCGGCAAGACGCTGGTCGGCTTGAGCCTCGCGCACCTGAGTGAGAGCCGGACGGATGCGATCCACTTCATGAGTGGGAACGGTCCGCTGGTGAGCGTGCTGCAGGAGTTGTTCAAGCAGCAGGCGATGCGGGATGGGGTGCCGGCCGCTCCGGCGCTGATGCAGGCGAAGACGCTGATTGAGAACGTGCATGTCTTTGCGAGAACGTACACCGACCAGGATCAGGACCGGGCGCCGTCGAACCACGTCATCATCTTCGACGAGGCGCAGCGGGCATGGAACCTGACGCAGAATCTGCGGAAGTTTGCACGAAACTACTCCGAGCCGGAGATGCTGCTGAAGATCATGGAACGGCACAAGGACTGGGCCGTCGTGATTGCGCTCGTGGGTGGCGGCCAGGAGATCAACGATGGGGAAGCTGGGCTTGAAGAGTGGGGCAAGGCGTTGCATGGAAGCCACCGCGAGTGGCGGGTCTTCGCTTCGCCGGAGGTAATCGCGGGCGGATCATCGACGGCGGGACACACGCTCTTTGGTACCGCCAGTCCAAGGTCGCCGGTTCGGCAGCGCGAGACGCTGCATCTGCGGACCTCGAACCGCAGCCTGCGTGCGGATAACCTAGCGCGCTGGGTGAATCATGTTCTTGATGGAGAGGTGGAGGGGGCTGCGGCTCTCGAAATCACCCGACGCTTTCCGATCTTTTTGACGCGCAGTCTGGAAGGGGCGCGGGGCTGCCTGAAAAGGGAATCACTGGGCAACAGCAGATTCGGCCTGGTTGCTTCATCCGGCGCGGCGCGGCTTCGTGCGGAGGGGCTTGAACCGAGCTCGGACTTCCATGCGGCCTATCCGTGGCATCACTGGTACCTTGCACCGCGAGCGGACATTCGATCGAGCTTCAGTTGCGAGGTATTTGCGACGGAGTTCGAGATCCAGGGCCTGGAGCTCGACTGGATCGGGCTCTGCTGGAGTGGCGACTTTATCTGGTCAGGCGGTCGCTGGCTGGCACGGGACATGCGCCACGGTCAGCAAAGTAAGTGGGGCCTTATACGCAAGAGCGAGCAGCAGAAGTTTCGTCAGAATGCCTACCGAGTTCTGTTGACCCGTGCACGTCAAGGGATGGTGATCTACGTTCCCGCGGGCGATGCGGCTGACCCAACGCGGCAGCCTGCGGAGCTCGATGACACCGCCGCCTATCTTCTGCGATGCGGGGTCACCGAGCTCGCGCCAAGCCTACTGCTTTAGGCGCCTGGGCCGTGTGAGGGTTTGCCTTCCTGGACGTAGTTGCGGTTCCACTTGGGAATCTCTACGGTGTAGGTGCCGGGCTTCTCGATGACGGCCTGGCAGCCGAGGCGGCTGTTGAGCTGGACATCGGCTGCGGTCTCCATGCGGTCGAGTTCGAGATCTTCGGGCTCGCTGATGCCGGACTTCCCTTCCTTGACGTGGATGTGGCAGGTTGTGCAGGCGCAGACTCCGCCGCAGGCATGGTCAAGGAAGATGTGGTAGTTCTCTGCCACGTCGAGGAAAGACATGGGCAGGCCGTGGCCCTCGTAGGGGAGGCTGTCGAAGGGGAACTCGACGGTGCGGCCCTCGGGCTGGAAGGTGACGCGCACCATGCCCTCGGCTGCGGGTTGCGTCAAGTCGGTCAACCCTAACGTTACAATCTCATTGCTGTCTGCCATGTTTCTCCGTTCCTGTTTGATTGGAGCGTTACTTCGCGTTTTCGTCAAACTGCGCCTTGGCGAAGGGATGCGGCGCGGACGGCCCGTCGCCCATGCCTTCGCCGGCGGACTGCATGGTCTGACCGGTCATGGCACCGGCCAGGGTCGTATCCATCATCAGCTCGGCGAGGCGGCGGGTGGCTTTATCGAGGCGCTCGATGGCGCTGCGAATGATCTTGTAGTCGCCGCCCATGACGGACGCCTTGAGCTCCTCGTGCTGCTGTTCGATCTTCTCGATCTCGTTGCTGGTGAGCTGCTGCCAGGCGGCGTGCTTTTTCGCCTTCGTGACGGCGGCAAGGATGGTCTCGGCCTCGTTCTTCGCCTCGATTACCTGGCGCTCGTTGATGTCGGTCTCTGCATTATCGAAGGATTCCAGGATCATCGTCTCCACTTGTTCGTCGGAAAGGCCGTAGGTGGGTTTTACGTCGATCTCGGCCTCTTTGCCGCTGCGCTGCTCACGGGCCGAGACGGTGAGGATGCCGTTCGCGTCGATCAGGAAACGCACCTCGATGCGCGGCAGGCCCGCCACCATTGGGGGAATGCCCTTAAGGTCGAAGCGGGCCAGCGAGCGGCAATCCTTGGCAAGCTCCCGCTCGCCTTGCAGGACGTGGATGGCAACGTTGGTCTGGCCATCGACGCCGGTCGTGAAGTGCTCGGTCGCGCTGGCCGGGATGGTCGAGTTGCGCTGGATGATTTTGGCGACCACGCCGCCCAGAGCTTCGATGCCGAGCGAGAGTGGCGTGACATCGAGCAGCAGCAGATCTTCGGTCGCAGATGAGCCGCCGGCGAGGATTTGCGCCTGGACGGCTGCGCCGAGCGCCACGACTTCGTCTGGATTGAGGTCAGTGTGGGGCTTCTTGCCGCGGGCGTTCAGGCTGAAGAACTGGTCGACCAGCGTGCGGACGGCGGGGATGCGAGTGGAGCCGCCGACCAGGACAACCTCATCGATCTGTGCGGGCTCGAGATTGGCGTCTTTGAGCGCTTGGCGGACCGGTGCGGCGGTGCGGGCGATGACGCCGGCGGTGAGCTGGTCGAACTGCTCCCGGGTGATCTCGCGGGCATAGGGCCTGCCGCTGGGAAGGATGAGCGCGATACGCGCAGCGGGCTCGGTCGAGAGCACGATCTTAGCTTCGATGACCGCCTTGCGGATCGCCTGTACGGCCTCGCCGTTCGCGCGAAGATCCTCGCCGAGATCGCCGGCGATGTCGTCAAGGGCGATGGCGATGAGAAGATTGTCGACGTCATCTCCACCGAGGTGGGTATCCCCACCTGTGCTGACCACCTCGAAGATGCCCTCGTGGAGCTTAAGGATGGAGACGTCGAACGTGCCGCCGCCGAAGTCGTAGACGGCAATGACTCCGTCCTTCTGCTTGTCGAGGCCGTACGCCAGCGCCGCGGCGGTGGGCTCGTTGACGAGGCGAAGGACATCGAGGCCGGCAATGCGACCGGCGTCTTTAGTAGCCTGGCGCTGTGCGTCGTTGAAGTAGGCCGGGACCGTAATGACGGCCTTCGTAACCGGCGCGCCGAAGAAGCGCTCGGCGTTCTTCTTAAGCTGCATGAGAACGTAGGCCGAGATCTCGGGTGGTGTAAGCGTAAGACCGCCGACGTTCAGCTTAAGGGCTTCGTCAGGCTTGAGACCCTCAGCAATTTTGAAGGGGAAGAGCTTGAGCTCGGCCTGAATGTCGTCGATACCGCGACCCATCAGGCGCTTGACCGAGTAGACGGCGTTGCCGGAGTCGGTGAGCAGGGTGGCACGGGCGGCGTTGCCGATGGCCATACCGTCGTCGGTCCAGGCGACGACGGAGGGGACAAGCCGCTCGCCGTCTTCGCCGGGAATGACGACCGGCGTATCGCCCTGCATGAAGGCGACAAGCGAGTTGGTGGTGCCGAGATCGATACCGACTACGCGGGAGTTGTTGTCATCTGCCATTGCTTATTCCAGTGCCTCATTCACGTCGCGGACGAGATTGCGAAGATAGCTGCGCCGGTTCAGCAGGGCTACCAAGGCATCTTTGGCCGCGCTCTTCGCTGCGTTATCGTCGGCGTCCACGGCGGTGTTCCACCAGGTCCACAGCTGCTCAAGATCGGCCTGCGTCTCGGCCATCTTCGCGTCGAAGGTCTGCTTGGCCATAGCGAGATCCCTGCGAAGCTGCGGGTCGTCTTCGCCCATCTTCTTGGCCATGCGCATCTCTTCGAGCTGCATGTTCAATTCAAAGGCCTCTTCGAGCAGGTCCGGCGGCACGATCTGCTTCTTGGCGGTGCCGCTGGTGCGGGCAGCCTCAGTCGCTGCCTTGGACTGCTCTTCAAGCTCAACGCCTTCGAGCGTGAGCAAATATTGCGTGCGGAGAATCGGGTCCTTGAGGGTGCGGTAGGCGTCGTTGAGCAGCGAGCTCTGCGCAAGCGCGGCCTCCTGTTCGGCAGAGGACTTCGCGGCGAAGCGATCGGGGTGGAGCTTGCGGCTGAGCGCGTAGAACTGCTTCTCGAGTGCAGGGACATCGACCGTTAGCTTGCGAGGCAGGGTAAAGAAGGTGAAGAAATCCATAGGGAGTGGCGGCTCGAAGCTAGGTGGAAAATGACGAGCCGCAGCCGCAGCTCTTAGTCGAGTGCGGGTTGATGAAGTTGAAGGCCTGACGCATCAGGGTCTCTTCGTAATCGAGCACCATGCCGTGGAGATAGATGAAGCTCTTCGGATCGACGAAGATCCGGATCGATGGGGCATCGGCTGCCGCGGGATCGAGGTGCGCCTGGGTAAAAGCATAGACGCGGTCGCGGTCGCGAGGCTGGGTATCAAAGCGGATGTTGTAGCTTAGCCCGGAGCAGCCGCCGCCCTGGATGCCGACGCGCAAGCCGCCTTGGTCCGGAGTAATGTTCTCCTTGGCCATAGCAATGCGGATGCGCTTCAAGGCGCGCTGGGTCAGCTGGATACCTTTGCGGGCGCTGATCTGTTCCGGGGTCTGATCGTCCGCGTTGAGGACAATCTGGCCTGCGAGGGGATCAGCGGGCGCCGCTGCAGAATCGCCAGGAGCAGGAGCTCCGATTTGTGTGAAGGTGGCCATTAAATGATGTGCTTCTTAGCATCGAGCGCAGTAGATATTGGACCTCTGCTGCGCCCGAGTGATGTGTGACAGAGAGCGGAAGCTCCAAAGCCTAGCGTGCAGCCGTTACTGCCACGCCGGCCACTTCGGCTACGTTGTTCTTCTTCTTCCAGTCGCCGATGGCTGCGCGGATCGCGTCTTCTGCGAGAACGGAGCAGTGAATCTTAACCGGGGGAAGCGCGAGCTCCTTGACGATGTCGGTGTTCGAGATCGTGAGGGCCTCGGCGATGGTCTTGCCTTTGACCCATTCGGTCGCGAGTGAGCTCGAGGCGATGGCCGAGCCGCAGCCGAAGGTTTTGAACTTGGCGTCCTCGATAACCTGGGTCTCAGGATTGACGCGGATCTGAAGCCGCATAACGTCGCCGCACTCCGGCGCGCCGACCAGGCCGGTGCCGACTTCGTCCGAGCTTTTATCCATCGAGCCCACGTTGCGGGGATTCTCGTAGTGATCTACTACCTTGTCGCTGTATGCCATGATGTTTCTCCTGTCGCTTCTTTAGATAGCTTAGATTTCGTAGTGATTCACTTCGCTCCACTCTCCGACGAGTGGATATGCGCTTCAGCTTACCTTAGTGGGCTGCCCACTCGATCTTCGTGAGATCAATGCCTTCCTTGACCATCTCGTAGAGCGGCGAGAGTTCGCGGAGTTTCAAAACGACATCGATGACCTTGTCGGAGACATAATCGACTTCGGCCTGGTTGTTGAAGCGTCCCAGACCGAAGCGGATGGAGCTGTGGGCAACATCGTCACCGAGGCCGAGGGCCTTAAGAACATAGCTGGGCTCAAGGGTAGCCGAAGTGCAGGCGGAACCGGAAGAGACGGCGATGTCGTTAATGCCCATCAGCAGGCTCTCACCCTCGACATAGACAAAGCTCATGTTGAGGTTGCCGGGGAGATGATGGTCCATGTTGCCGTTGACGTGGACGTAGTCGAGGGCTTTCTCGAACTTTGCCTTCATGTAGTCGCGAAGCTCGGTGAGCCGCCGGGTCTCCGCTTCCATGTCCTGACCAGCAATCTCGCATGCCTTGCCCAGACCAACAATGCCTGGAACGTTAAGCGTACCGGAACGCATGCCACGCTCGTGGCCGCCGCCGTCGATCTGCGCCTGAATCTGGACGCGGGGGTTCCGGCGACGAACGTACAGTGCGCCGACACCCTTGGGTCCGTAGATCTTGTGGGCGGTCAGCGAAAGGACGTCGATGTTGTCCTTCTGCACATCAACAGGAATCTTGCCGACTGCCTGAACGGCATCCGTGTGGAAGAGCACACCTTTTTCATGGCAGAGCTTGCCGATCTCGGCAATAGGCTGGACGACGCCGATTTCGTTGTTGGCATACATGATGGTGACCAGAATGGTCTGGTCGTCCATGGCGCGCTTCAGGTCTTCAATATCGATCAGGCCGTCGGCTTGGACCGGCAGGTAAGTAACGCGGTAGCCGTTCTTCTCGAGACGCTTGCAGGTGTCGAGGACAGCCTTGTGCTCGGTCGCCTGAGTGATGATGTGGTTGCCGCGCTCGCGGTACATCTCGGCGATGCCCTTGATAGCGAGGTTGTTCGACTCGGTGGCGCCGGAGGTGAAGATGATTTCCTTCGCGGTAGCGCCGATCAGCTTGGCAATCTGCTCGCGAGCCTTCTCAACTGCCTGCTCCGCCTCCCAGCCGAACGCATGGTTGCGGCTTGCCGCATTGCCGAACTTTCCCGTGAAAAAAGGCAGCATCGCCTCGAGCACGCGCTGGTCCATCTGCGTGGTGGCGTGATTATCCATATAGAGCGGCAGGGTCACGCCGGCCGGCAGGGGCTTGGCGGACTCGGTGATGATTACGCCGTTGTTGGCCATGTCGTTGAAGCTGCCGTTGTTGCTGATCTCGTTGCTCATGTGTGCTCCTCGAATATGTAACTGAACTTGTGTGCCGGAACGTCTTCGCTAGACCGCGATGCTGACCAGGCCACCGGCGACTGCGGCACCGCCGACCTCTGCCGGATCGATCAAGTCTCCAATGCGAATGCCATTCAGCAGGTCCTTGATGCTGTCATTCACCTTACGCAATGGTTCTTTGATGGTGCAGTGGCCTGCAAGGTCGCAGGTTCCGTGGATCGTAATACAACTGGTGATAAAAAGTGGACCGTCGATCGCGCGGATCACTTCAAAGGCCGTGATCTCGGTAGCGGTCCTTGAGAGAGCATAGCCGCCGTTGCTACCGGCGTGCGATACCAAGAGGCCGGCCTTCGCCAGGGTCTGAAGGATCTTGGCCAGCAGCTGCGGCGGGATGTGGTACGCCTCGGCGATCTCTTTCGCGCTTCTCGCCGGGATACGGGGCGTCAACACCGCCTGCTCGGCGAGATACTTCAGGGCCATCAGACCGTAATCGGCTTTTTTGGTCAGACGCAGCATGAAATCCCCAGTGAACGCGGCGATGACCGACTAAATCGGTCTTACTTAGTGTACGGCGATCGATGGCCATACGCAACCGGTCGTCACTTGCCTGCCGCGGGGACGCACAAGCCGTGGTGCAAAAGATGCTTTGTCGTGAAACTGCATTGACAAGGCTTCTGTGGACGGGCAAAATCCTTACCAATCCCACTCCCCCGACCATGACAAACCCTTGCAAGCATCCCCAGGTTCGTGTAGTCGCCCGCGAGGACGATGTCGAGTTCGTCGAGTGCCAGAGCTGCCGCGAGGTCTTTGACGCCGCGGAATATGTCGACATGGCGATCGAGGAAGAGGAACTAGCGGTTGGCGCAGAGGAGGAAGGTTCCGCAGTGATCCGCAAACCGGCCCGTGGCAGGCGCTAGGCTGGCTGGTTGAAGCTGGCTGGCCGCTCGATCGGCAACTTGGCTTCGGCCTGATCCAGGGCCGCTGCCGCCTCCATCCCTGCGAGCGGGATTGCTGCCGGAGGAGCGCTGGCCGGGATGGTGGCGACAACTTCATTCGAATTGAGACGCCGCACGATGATCCAGGCATATTGGGCAGCGGAGACGGGTGCGAGGATGGCGATTGCCCGGAGCAGGACCTCACACACGCCGCGGAGAGGGAGCGACGGCGCGATCTTCGCCAGCAGGATCACGACCAGGGTCACAATCTGAAACAACGTATTAAGCTTGCCGAAGATGCTGGGCCGGAAGTTCCGCAGGGTTCCCGTCGCGAAGAGCAGGGTCGCGATGAGCAGGATGCCGAGATCGCGGCTGAAAACCAGCACGGTGACGTAGCGCGGGATGAGACCGACATGGGTAAGGACGATAAAGAGCGTGCTGAGCAGCAGCTTGTCGGCGATGGGGTCGAGATACTGGCCCAGGGTCGTGTGCTGGCTGAGCCACCGCGCGATGATACCGTCCAGACCGTCGCTGATGCCGGCCAGCATGAAAAGAGCGAAGGCTAGCTCGTAATGACCATCGAGGATCTCGATGACGAGGAACGGGATGATAAAGAGGCGCAGCAGGGTCAACAGGTTGGGTGCGGCGCGGAATTGAACGAGAAACGACATGGCGTGCAGTATCGTCATCGTAGCGCAGTGAACCTGAAGCCGCGCTGAAAGTTGGTCCAGAGGTTTGCCGTTGGGGCGGATTCCGGTTAGACTGTAATGATGTACGCAGGCGCGTAGCTCAGCTGGTTAGAGCGCTACCTTGACACGGTAGAGGTCAGCGGTTCGAATCCGCTCGTGCCTACCACTCCCCGGCTTCGGATTTGTCTCGAAGCTCGTTTTCCGGGAGTTCTGCGATTCAGGATTGGAGATTCACCATGGCAGCTAAATGCGATCTTTGCGGCAAAGGCCCGCAGTTCGGTAATAACATCTCTCACGCGAACAACACGACACGTCGTCGCTGGAACGTCAATCTTCAGCCCGTGAAGGCGAAGATCAGCGCGACCTCCACCAAGCGGCTACGTGTCTGCACCGGCTGCATCAAGACCGGTAAAGTCGTCAAGACTTAGAGAACTACTGCAGAAACAATTGACCCCAGCCGGTAGCAGGCGGCTGGGGCTTTTTGTGTTTATGGCGAATGATTACTGCTTGTCGAAGGCCAGCGAGGCGCTGTTCATGCAGTAGCGTTGACCGGTCGGGCGCGGCCCATCTGGAAAGACGTGCCCGAGATGCGCCCCGCAGGTTGCGCAGGTCACCTCGACCCGGCGCATGCCGTAGGCATTGTCTTCGTGGGCCTCGATCGCGTCGGGCGAGATGGGGTTCCAGAAGCTCGGCCAGCCGCTTCCAGACTCGAACTTCTTATCGGAAGTGAACAGCTCGGCATTGCAGGCGGCGCAGCGATAGATGCCGTCGTCGTGATTGTTATTCAGCGGACCGGAGAACGCCCGCTCCGTTCCCTTCTCGCGCATGATGTGAAACTGTTCCGGGGTGAGCAGCTCGCGCCACTCGGCCTCGGTCTTGTGGACCTTCTCCCGCTTCGGTGTCTCGATATGTGTGGTGTCAGCCATGGATAGATCTCCTGCACATTGGATGCTACGAGCTGGATTACGCTGCTGCGAGCCGGATTACGCTTCTCTTGCGATCACCTCGATCTCGACCAGCGCGTCTTTCGGCAGACCGGCGACGGCGACAGTGGAGCGGGCGGGTGGGACAACGCCAGCGGGCGCCAGGTACTTCGCGTAGACCTCGTTCATGGCCGAGAAGTCGGTCATGGACCTGAGGAAGACGGTTGTCTTGACCACGTGAATAAGGTCGATGCCTGCCGCGGCGAGGACGGATTTGACGTTCTCGAGCGCTCGCGTGGTCTGCTCGACGATGCCGCCTAAGACCATCTGGCCGGTCGCCGGGTCGAGCCCGACCTGGCCGGAGGCGAAGAGCATGTCGCCGACGCGGACCGCCTGCGAGTAGGGGCCGATGGCGGCCGGTGCTTCCTTGGTGGTGATGGCGGTCTTGGTCTGTGGCGTCATGGTGGGATTGTCGCTGGACCGCGACAGTTCCGCAACTTGATCCCATAAGGAGCCGCAGCCTGCCGATGAATGCTGCAGCCCTGACAATTCTTTCCGCTGCAGCTTCCCACGCCTTCGACTGTTGCCATCAAAGCAGCGGAGAGGTATGGCGAATGGGTTTTCTTGATGAGATTGGGTCGATGGCAGGACAGTCGGGTGCGGGTGGCGATCAAGCCAAGGTTGCGGGCGGCCTGATGCAAGCACTCGAGCAGCATCCCGGCGGGATACAGGGTGTCATCGACAGCTTTCGGCAGAATGGCATGGGTGACCATGTAGACGCTATGACTTCCGGCCAACAGCAGACGACCACCCCGGAGCAGGTGCAACAGGGACTTGGCGGTACGGGCCTGATTGAGCGGACGGCGGAGCACGCGGGCGTATCCACACAGGTGGTCCAGATGGCGATGGCCACTATGCTGCCAATGGTCCTTCAGCACTTTGCGCCGGGTGGGCAAGCGGCGCCGCAGAGCCAGTTCGGCGGCATGGCGCAACAGCTTCTGAACCGCTTTCTGTAAACCGCAGCAAGCTACCGGACTGGAGATGAGCATGGCCGACCTTGAGCAGTTGAAGCAAAAATACGCCCCCGTGATTGAGACTCTGCAGAGCTTCCAGGAGTATGGCGCGACTCTCGAGACCGTCGACCTGGCTGGCGATAAGATACACATCCGCGGTACAGTCCCATCCAAGGTTTGCGCGGAGCGGGTGTGGGAGGTGATCAAGTCGGTGGACCCTACCTACTCTGATCTGTTTCACGAGATCGGGACAACCGGCGGCGAGACACAGCCCTACACCATCAAGTCGGGCGACACGTTGTCGCATGTCAGCAAGGTCTTCTACGGCACACCGAACCAGTATATGCTGATCGTGAAGGCGAACCATCTTCCTGACCCAAACAATGTCAAGATCGGCACGACGCTTCAGGTTCCGGTAAAGCCCAGCTGAAGTCATCACGAACAAATGCAGCGATGCCGGACGAGCTCCGGGCAGCGCTGCGTTTGAGATCTCCGGCTCCTGTCGATCTTCGCTGTCATGGAGTGACGGCAGCTCTAAAGAGCGGGCTTGCGGCGTACCGTGTGAAGGTAGCCGGCGGGTCTTTAGAATAGAGCGATGAGCCAGACTTCAGCCCCGTCCCCGAGTGCGTCCCAAGCCGCCATAGTTCCCGCTTCGCCGGAGGTCCAGACGTATCCGCCGGCGCGCCGGGCGGAGCATGTGGACGACTACTTCGGCACGACGGTCGACGACTCTTACCGGTGGATGGAGGACGTGGACTCGGCCGAAGTCGCGGCCTGGGTGAAGGCCGAGAATAGCTTGACGCAGACGTATCTTGCCGCGGTGCCGGAGCGGGCGGCGATGCAGGCGCGACTGATGGGCATGATGGACTTTGAGCGGTACACGGTGCCTTCGGGCTATGACGTCGCAGGCCGCGGGCGGCGCTACTTCTACCAGCACAACTCGGGGCTGCAGAACCAGTCGGTCGTCTACTGGCAGGACGGGCTTGAGGGCGAGCGCAGGGTGCTGCTTGATCCGAACATGATGTCGGCGGATGGCACCATCGCGCTGAACGGCTTCAGCGTGACGGATGACGGCAGGCTGGCTGCATATGCGATCTCGGAAGCCGGGAGCGACTGGATGACCTGGCGGGTGCGCGAGGTGGAGAGCGGCGTGGACCGCGAGGACCGGATCGAGTGGTCGAAGTTCAGCGGGGCCTCGTGGATGAAGGACGGCAGTGGCTTCTTCTACGCGGCTTACGATGCGCCGGCGGGTGAGTCGATCGGTGGGTCGTTCAAGGCAGCGAACTACTTCCACAAGGTCTTCTTGCATCGGCTGGGAACACCGCAGGCCGATGATGTGCTGGTGTTCGAGCGGCCGGATAATGGCGAGCTCAACCTGGGAGCGCAGGTGAACGACGACGGGCGCTACGTGATGATCCACCAGTCGCAGGGGACGAGCCCGGACAACGAGCTGGCGGTGCTCGATCTTGCTGACGGCCTGGAGGCTCGGGTGGTGATCCGGCTGGTAACCGAGGCGGATGCGGCGTACATCCCGATTGACAACAAGGGTACGTTCTTCTGGGTGCAGACGACGCTCGATGCACCGAACGGCAAGGTAATCGGGATCGACCTGGCACGGCCCGAGCGGGAGCACTGGGTGACGGTGATTCCGGAGAGCCGGAACGCGATCGACCAGGTGTCAATGGTGCACGGGACGCTGATCGTGCTGTACCTTGCAGACGCGCAGAGCATGGTCGAGCTGCACCAGCCGGACGGCACGCTGATCCAGCAATTCGCGCTGCCGGGAATCGGGACGGCGGGAGGCTTTGGCGGGCGGCGCGGGGACGATGAGACCTTCTTCGGGTTCACCAACTTTACGACGCCGGGCATCGTGTATCGGCTGGACATGACGACGCTGGTGACGACGGTCTACAAGGCGCCGGAGCTGCGCTTCCGGCCAGATGAGTTTGAGACCCGCCAGGTGTTCGTGACCGGCCGGGATGGGGCGCGGGTGCCGCTGTTTCTCAGCTACCGGAGGGAGCTGGTGCTGGATGGGACGGCGCCGACGCTGCTCTATGGATACGGCGGCTTTGGGATCTCGCTGCTACCGAGCTTCTCTTCCGGGCGGGTGCTGTGGATGGAGATGGGCGGCGTGTACGCGCAGGCGTGTCTGCGGGGCGGCGGCGAGTATGGCGAAGCCTGGCACGAGGCCGGGATGAAGCTGAACAAGCAGAATGTCTTTGACGACTTCATGGCCTGCGCGGAGTGGCTGGTCGACGCGAAGTATACGTCGGCGGGTAAGCTCGCCATCCAGGGTGGAAGCAATGGCGGGCTGCTGGTCGGGGCTTGCATGACGCAGCGGCCGGAGCTGTTTGGTGCGGTGCTGGCCGAGGTGGGCGTGCTCGACATGCTGCGCTTCGACAAGTTTACGATCGGCTGGGCATGGAAGGCGGAGTACGGCGCGCCGTCGGAGGACGCGGCTGAATTTGGGGCCATCTACCGCTACTCGCCGCTGCATCGGCTGCGCGCGGGCGTGGCGTATCCGGCGACGATGGTGCTGACGGCGGACCATGATGACCGAGTGTTTCCGGCGCACAGCTACAAGTTTGTGGCGGCGATGCAGGCGATTGTGTCGCCCGGGTCGGCGCCGGTGTTGATCCGGGTCGAGACGCGCGCCGGGCATGGGGCCGGCATGCCGCTGAGTAAGCGGGTGGAGGGGCTGGTGGATCAGTATGCGTTCCTGGTGCGGGTGCTGGGGATGGTGGCGGCTGGAGGTTAGGGCTTCAGCTACGGCTTTGGTTCACAGGCGGAAGAGATACGAGAACTTCACGAAAATCTGACGTCCGTCATCCAGATAGCCCGGGCCACGCGGAAGGATGGGCTGCATGGGACTGCAGGTGCCGTTCAGGCGACTGCACAGAGTGTGGTTGTAGTTCTGCAAGTCGTTGTTCCAACCGACATACAGGACCGTTCCTGGATGCGGCAGCCATGTGAGCAGCACCTGAGTCTGGACATCCTTGGTGCGCGCCAGGGATGTTTCCGCCGGATTGACCAGCGTGGTGTCGTACTCGACGATCACGCGGGCTGACATCGCGCGCGTGAACTGGTAGTTCAACTTGGTCCGAAACGTCTGCGACTCGTAGACAAGCTGCCCGTCCCTGGCGGAACGGTCGCGATCGAGCAGGTACGTGTTGTCATCTGTCAGCTGCCGGAGCGGATTGAATGAGACGAGCGCCTGCACCGTTTGCTGGTTCATGAGGAACGGAGTGCTGCCAGCAGGCGGGTTGTAATTGACGTTGCCGGAGCGAAAGCCTTGGATGTTGAAGTTCAACTGCGCCCATGGCTGTCCGCGAGCGACAAACCCGCCGACGTTCTCTGTGAAGTTCTCGTTGTGAGTCAACGGATAGCCATCCTGCGGGCCCACCGTGTCCGAGTTCTGGCCGACGATCGGGGCAAGGACGATATTGCGCTTCAGTAGAAAAAAGGGATCGACCGACGTGTAGTGATACACACGGTTGCCGTCGTGATCGTAGGCAATCTGGTTGTTTTCCTCCAGGCCGAAGCTCTGGAGGGTACTGTGCTTCGGGAACCACTGATAGTTGGAGTGGGTCTGGTTGTTGTAGTAGTTCGTGGTCTGGATGAAGCCGACCTGGCTTTGAAAGCCGCTGCTGTAATCACGGCTGACGCTCTGCATGTTGAAGGCGTGGCCACTTCGATCAGCTTCAAGATAAAACGCCGGACCGGCTGAGTACCCGGCCGGGAAGACTGTGGCCTGGCTGTTGATCTTGCTGGGGTGCGTGGAGCTCTCGACGCCCTGGCCGAGCAGGGTCCAATGGTTGTCCGCGCGCCATGTGAAGTCCGCGCCGCCGATGCGGTTCCAGCCGCCACCGAACTCTTCGTCGGTGTACATCAGGCCGATGTTTGATCCCTTGCCAAGATCCTGCGACAGACGGCCTACGAAGAAGCTGGCTTTCTGGTTGTAAAGCGGGTCGCCGAAAGGAACGGTCTCGCCAGGTTCGCGGTCGTCGATGGCCAGCAGGCCGAAGTTGGTGTTGTCGACCTTACCCGTCACCCGCACGCCCCAGTCAGGGCGGATGATGTTGCGCGTGTACAGCAGTTGCATCGGCGTCGAGAAGTAGGTGGCGTTTTCGAGAAAGAAGGGCCGCAGCTCGGGAAAGTACACCGGGTAGCGCTGGTTCACGGTAAATTGCGGCTGATCGGACTCCACATCGCTGAAGTCGGGGTTGATGGTGCCGTCGAGCACGATCGAGTCCTTGATGATGGCCTTCACTTCCCCGCCCGCTGTACCCTCGAAGCGGCGCGAGCTGAAGTAGGGGTTGTTCGGGTCCGCCGTCTGAAGGGTGTGCTCGTTCTGGGCCAGCCCGTAGGGATTGAGCTGCACATTGTGTGATCCGGTGACCCCTTCAAGATCGGGCAGGCGCAGTGTGCCTTCCTGGCTGAGCGTGCCGGAGACGTTCGCCGCAACGCGCGGCCAATAATCCACCTCACTATTGCGCGGGAAGTTTCTCTCGAAGACGATGCCCCAGCGGGAGCTGTCCAGGCGGAAGCGAAGACTGCGAAAGGGGATTGCTACGAGCACCATCCATCCTTTGGAGGTGATCCGGCCTTCGGAATCCCATACCTGGTCGTAGCTGTAGTCGTAGCCGGTGGCTTCGGCCCACGCCGCATCCGCCTGTACGCCGGACGGGTTCACCTGAAATAGGACGCCGCGCCGGCGATCCTGGAATGGGTCGAGCAGCACGGTCACGTTGTCGTCATTCAGGACGTTTTCGCGTCGCGACAGGTGAGTGCGGATGAGGGAGGGATGGCTGTCGAAGCAGAGGAAAACCGCGTAGAAGGTCGTCTTCGTATGCGCCAGCCAAACCTGCGTCTCTTCGGTCGCGTGCTGGCCGTCGCTGGGCGTGTTCTGGATGAAGCCGCTTACCTGCCCGAGCTTCCCGCGCAGGCCGTCGCGCGGCTGCATGCCTTCGAAATCGTCGAGACGGAGCGGCTGGTCGATGAACGGAACGGTAGCCGTGGCGACCTGTTGCTCCTTCTCCGGTGCTTCCGGAACCACGGTCGGCTTCGACTGGCCCTCCTGATTGCTGACCTGTGCGGCCGCTGGTCCGGTGAGCGATAGCCAGAGAAGACCAGCCACTCCAACCCACCGCAAACTACCTCTCCACTCCAATTGCCTTACGAGCATTTACGATTCCCAGGCGGCTGGAGTCTAACAACCACCTCGTCGCAGAGTCGTATACGGCGGATTCGTGATTGGGGTTCCGTACACCCTGCCGGGGCGGTGGGTGTGTCAGGTTTGTGCGGGTGGTTTGCGTGCGGGCTTGCGGGTGATGCGGTAACTGAGGCGTTCGACGGTGTTGAGGTTACGGGCGGCTGTCTGAATACCTCTCAGAAGGAGGGTGGCGCGGTGGTCGTCGATGCGGCCCATGGCGAACGAGCGGATGATGCGGGTGAGGCTGACCTGAAGCTCGAGGCGATCGCGGACGGGATCGAGCGGGATGGGTTCGCCGCTGCGCGGAGTGCTGCGAACCTGGTAGAGGTCGGCACTTCGCTGGTGGAAATAGCAATACATCCTGCTGCGCAGGGCGGGCGAGCCGCAGGGGACACCGTCGATCTTGATGAGCTGGCAGGTCGGATACGGCATGGTTTCACTCCTATTTCTTTGTGCATGCGCTGTAAAGTGTCTCGAATGAGGGGCGCCGCGCAGATTGGCTTATAAAGTCCTCAGAACAGGCGACTTACAGTTAAGATGCTCATTCTAAACAGCAACGCCCCGGCGGTGGCCGAGGCTTTGTTGAGGTCTATATCCAGTGTACCAAGCTGGATGGGGGCGATATGCCAACTTTCTTTGGTTGATTTGTGGTTGTAAGTAATTCTCTCTAAATTAGTTGGCTGACTTGCGGTACTAAGGTGGGGCTTGACACACTTTGGGGTAGTCTCGGGAACAGGTCTCCGGTTGCGGAGGAGACAAGGGCAGACGCAGGTCCCTCGACTGCGCCTCTGCGATGTGTCCGCGAGAGGCTTCGCTCGGGATGACGGTTTCTGGGGTGGGCAAGAGTAAACGAGCAACGGGAGAGGCGGAATGCGGGGGTCCCTCCACTGCGGCGCAAGGGCTCGCCTCGGTCGGGATGACGAAATGTTTTGTAGGCGGGGGAAGTGGAAACTTGTTTTGTAGGCGGGGGTAACGGGGCTGCGAGGGCGGGCGCGGGCGAGAACGGTTGACCTCTTTATTTTTGGGGGTCAGGGACGTAGTAGCTTTCGCGGGTGCGGATCTGCGCGGTGGGGTGGTCCGGGACGTGGAGAGTGAGTTGGTGGAGGCCAGGGGCGGTGGCAGAGGGTGGCTGGAAGCTGAGCAGGTAGTAGTTGCGGATGTGATTTGAGAGCTGGTGGAGGGCCTGATCGAAGCCCTTCTGGGTGGTGAAGTTGGTGTACTCGCCACCGGAGAGTGCGGCCAGTTCGTGTGGAACGTTGCTCCGAAGCGCGTTGACGGCCATGACCATGAGCGGGATGTAGTTGGTGGGCCCGTAGCTGCCATGGCGGAGTTCGGAGAGGAGCTGGGTTTTGGCGGGGGTGAAGGACACGGCATCGACGACGGTGTTGGTGCGGCCGAGGGCGGCGATGGCGGCCTCGGGCTGGATGATGCTGCCGTGGTCGCGGGTTTCGGAGATGAGAAGGATGGCGTGGCGGGTGTGGTCTTTCCTCGCATCGAGGAGGCCGGCAGCGTAGGCCACGGCGTCGAGGGTGGCGGCCTGGTCGTCGTCGCGGCAGGGGGTGAGGTGGTCGAGGGTGTCTTTGAGTTCTGCCGGCTCGCTGGTAAAGTCGCCAACGAGTTCGGGTTCGGTGCCGTAGCGGACGACGGCGACGGGACGCTGGGAATCGCCTCCGCCGATGACGGCTTCGACGATGGTGGCCAGGGTATGGAGGTGGGGGAAGTCGCGGTAGGCGTCGCGGCTGCACTGGATCACGATTGCGAGCGACAGTCCCAGCACGGCGGGATCTTCTTCGACCTGGACCTGCCGGCGAAGGCCGTTGTCTTCGAGGACGAACTGGTCGGGGCGGAGGCCGTAGAGGATGGCGCCGTCTTTACCCTGGATGGTGGCGGGGACGAGGATGAGGGTGGATTGGGTAGTGAGGGTTGGGGTTTGGGCGGAGAGGAGGGTTGTAAACGAGAAGAGCATCGCAGCAATCGTCTTTGAGCCGTTGTAGAACCGCCGCAGGTTTAACTTGCTATCATTCGTCACTCCTCCTAGTATTCGCTCGACATGCAACCTCATGCAAAGAACGCTCATTCCCCGGGGATCCGTTGGAATGGACCGCAGCCGGCGCCAAAGGCGCTTTGGCATCTCGTTCATGCAAACTTCCCTGAAACACGCAATGACGGGATTTACAACGATCGCTTTATTGCCGGGACTACTACCAAGTCACTGCATGCAGAAGGCCGGGCGCTGGACATCGGTTTGTCTGTCTCTCTCCCGAATGAAAAGTTGATCGGCGACCAGCTGTTTAATGCGTTCATTCACTATGCAACCCTGGTAGGTTTCCAAGAGATCATCTGGAACAAGACGATCTGGAGTGCGGGCAAGTCGATGGTTCATCCGTATACCGGGCATGATCCGCATAGCGGTCATATTCATGCGGGCTTCACGCGAACTGCCAGCCAGCAGAGTGTCTTTCCCGAGGCCTTTGTTACTGGCCTTGCCGCAGTGCGAACAGGGATCGAGGATCTGGCGCATGCAAACCACAGCATTGGTTGAAGAGGTGGCCGTGGTTGAACCGGCAGCCATGACCAGGATCATCCGGTTGCTGATTATTGTTCTGGCAGTATTGCTTCCTCTATCGCTTGCCGCAGCGCAATCGAGCGTTGTTGCGGCGAACGCTGTTTCAAGCGAAGTTACCAAGCTAACGCGGCCACCCTGCAAGACGAAGAGCGTTCAAGCGGAGGGCGCGAACTCAGAACAGGTGTGCCCTGGCGTATTGGGTTACGGGCTAGAGTTGCTTGATTCCGATGGACGAATGTCTGTCACGGTCGTCACGCCAGAGGGGATGCGCCATCCTCTTGACTTTTGGACTACGGTGACGCCTCACTTCTCGGTCGTCGGTAAGACGGCAGAGTGGCGCGTGCGACGGGAGGGCAAGCGGCGTTTTCCCCTGGCCGTCATTGTTCCACTTAATGTGAGTGAAGATCCTGAATCAACGAGGGTAACTCCGTATCTGGTGGTGATCGGTATCAGCGAGGGCAAAGCCTGCATTCTGCAGAAAGTTCGAAGAGACCCACAGGCAGTGGCAGCGGCTCGGCAGGCGATCGATGCGGCGGGGAACCAAAGTTGCCCGTCCCACTGAAGGGGATCGAAGTAACGAGCTAGATTTTCTGGATGCGTTGGACGTCGCGGACGCCGGGAACTTTGCGGAGGTTCTGGGTGAGCTTGTTGAGGTGGCGGACGTCTACTGTTTCTATGACGAAGTCCACAAGGGCGTTGCCGTCTTCGGTGGGCTTGGAATCGACGGAGCGGATGTTGGTGCCGTCTTCGGCGATGATGGCGGTGAACTCCTTGAGCAGGCCGGGGCGGTCTTCGCAGAGGACGGTGAGGCGGACGGGGTAGGTGTCGGCCCTGGGGGCGCTGGCATCGGTGGGCGCCTTGGACCATTCGACCTGGATGCGGCGGTCGGATTCGTAGAGGAGGTTCTGGACGTTGGGACAGCTGCGGGCGTGGACGGCGACGCCTTTGCCGCGGGTGACGTAGCCGATGATCTCTTCACCGCGGATGGGGTTACAACAGCGGGCGCGGTAGACGAGGAGGTCGTCCTGACCTTCGACCTGGAGGGACTCTGACCCTTTGCCGAAGAAGACGCGCTTTACGGTCTCGGACATCTGGCCGAGAGTGTTGCCGACGCCGGCTTCGGGCGGTGCGGGCTCGGCGGCGAAGGTCGAGCCAGGTTCGAGTTTGTTGAGGACGACGCGGGAGGAGTATTTGCCGAAGCCTACGCCAGCGAGGAGTTCGGCGCGGGTGCCGAGGCCGTAGTCGGCGGCGATGCGGAGGTAGTCGGCTTCGTCGAACTTGTTGAGGGAAAGCTTGTGTTTGCGGGCTTCGCGCTCGAGCAGCTTGCCGCCGATCTCGATGGCGCGCTCGCGCTGGTGCTCGTTGAGCCAGTGCTTGATCTTGTTGCGGGCGCGGCTGGACTTGGTGAAGGAGAGCCAGTCGCGGCTGGGGGCGTGGCCGGTCTGGGTGGTGATCTCTACGATATCTCCATTACGGAGCTTCGTACGCAGCGGAACAATGCGGCCATTGACCTTGGCGCCGATGGTCGAGTTGCCGACGTCGGTGTGGATAGCGTAGGCGAAGTCGATGGGGCTGGCGTCCTTGGGGAGGACGACGACCTTGCCCT
>CAXTLS010000027.1:45048-49409 GCA_964245235.1 uncultured Acidobacteriaceae bacterium | reverse complement strand
CCAGGGGATGGCCGATGGATGCCAGATGGATTCTGATTTGATGAGGGCGGCCCGACTTGAGGCTTACCTCAAATGTTGTGGTGCTTGTCGTGCGTGAGATCACCTTCGCCAAGGACCTTGACGGTTTGCCGCTCGGGTTGGCGGCCCACACGGAACCGATGAGCGGATGCGGTACAAGGCCGATGGGTGTGAGAATTTCGTAGACGTCGTGCTGTGCAACGTCTTGGGCCAGCGCTCGGTAGATCTTTTGAGTTCTGGGGGTGTTCCAGTCTGCGGATAGCTTCGAGGCCGCCTGCGGTGTCTTAGCGAAGAGGACAATGCCGGTAGTGGCTCGGCCCAACCGGTGGACAGGGTTTGCAGTGGGAATTTGCCTTTGCACCAAGTGCAGGAGAGTGTTTTCCAAAAAGCCGCCGCCGGGAAGGGTGGGCAGCCCGCTCGGTTTGTTGACCGCCAATAGATGGGGGTCATTTAACAGGACCTCAAAGTGCTGAGGAGAGTCTGGTTCAATCCAGGGTGGGCGGTTCCAGACAACAATTTCACCTGAAGTGAGCGATTCGCCTCCGGTGGCGGTGACGCCATTGACGGTGACTTCGTGGTTGTTCAGTTTTTCTTGCCAGGCTTGTGGGCTTGCGTGTGGGTAAAGGCTCGCCAAGTGGGAGAGCAGGGTTCGACCATGATATTTGCTGCTGATGATTGTGGTGTACGCATAGCCCCGGTTGAGCATGTCATTCGAGTCTAAGCTAAGGCATCTGCGGCAGGAGTTGTTTGGTTTTCGGTCTGGTCGGCGCTCGCCTGAAGCTCAGCTTGACCCTGTGACTGTCGGGGCTGGTACAGCGGTACGGCGCCATCAGCAACCAGTTCGATGAAGGCACCGGCAAGCTCGACTGGGTCATCAATGACCGGCAGCACCTCGTCGCCCGCACCTATGTCAACTACTTCAACCAGCCACCCGGCACCATCAACGGAAACATCCTCTCCGTCCTCGCGCTCAACCCCTACACCATCATCCAGGGCAATCCGCAGCAGTACTACAACGGCATCGTCAGCCATAACTGGACGCTCAACGCCAGCACCGTCAACGTCTTTTCCTGCTTCTGGACGCAGATGTCCTCGCACAGCGCCGCCACCGTCAACGACAGCTCCGGGCAGCCCGGCTGCCTCTCCCGCTACACCAAGGTCAACGAGCTCGGCTGCTACATCGAAGGCCTCAGCGTCACCAACGGCTTCAGCACCGGCTACACCGAGCCCTCGCAGGAGATCCGCACCACCTTCGGCCTCTCGGACGCCCTCACCCACACCATCGGCCGCCACACCCTTTCGATCGGCGGCGACGAATTCAGCCTATGTCGGCAGTGAGAGCTACCACCAGACCACAGTGCTCGACCAGAACCCGGCGTCTACTCCGCCACCAACCCCGCCGTCAGTGGCAACCGCACCACGTATACGCAGTTCGGCCAGATCCTGACCGACACCTCGCTCGGGACCGCCAGCTATCATAGCCTCCAGGCCGGCCTCGAAAAGCGGCTCTCCCACAACATCCAGTTCCAGTCGAACTTTCCCTGGTTCCACGCCACCGATCTCACCTCCTCGGGCAACATCTCCTTCGGCAACCCGGCCCTGCCCAACCCCTTCAACGTCCGCTATAACCGCGGCAACTCCCTCCTCGATATCCCGATCATCTCGACCACTAACTTCATCTCCACCAGCCCGCAGCTCAGCGGCCTCAACCACCTGCTGCGCGCCGTCGCCGGTAGCTGGGAGGTCAGCGCCATCTTCACCCTGCAGTCCGGCTTTCCCTTCACCGTCAGCGGTGGCGGCAGCAACAACAACTCCGGCGCTCAGCAGTATGAGGATCGCGCCGACCTCACCGGCGTTCCCATCCAGACTCACCAGGGCAGCAAGTCGCAGGATTCAGCAGTACTTCAACCCCGCCGCTTTCCAGCCCAACGCACCGGGCACCTTCGGAAGCAGTCCCAAAGAACGTCCTGCCCGGACCCGGCACCAACACCGCTGATGCCGCCCTCATCAAGAACTGGCTGGTCCAGGAGCGCTACGGCCTCCAGTTCCGCTTCGAGCTCTTCAACGCCTTCAACCATCCCAGCTTCGGTACCCCCAACACCAACCTCATCGCCGGCAACGTAGGGGCATGACCTCCGTCGGCGCCATCCCCCCGCCCTCAAATTCACCTTCTAACCCAAACCCACCTCAACCCACAAAATCGGCAACAGCGACCCATGCTGTTGCCGATTGCCCTTTCTTCTCCACATAAAACCTCCCATCATCCCGACCGAAGTCACGCCCTTGTGCCGCAGCGGTGGGACCCCCGCATTTGGTTCCTTGCCCTTGCCCGCCCCACGCAAGAAGCTCCCGTCCACCAAACGGATGACCCAGAACCATCATTCCTGCTGACGACACCTCCACCGCACCCACCTATAGTTCGTCTGTCTTCCCAAACGATCTTCCAGAGGTTGCGATGCCACCGGCAAACGCTCACACCCTACAGACACCTGCCACCGCCGCGCATAACCCGCCCCTATCAGAGACCTCCGCAGCCTACCCCGGATGGAAGGTCACCCTCGCCGCCTTCATCGGCGTCATGGTCAGCTTCGCCGCCATGGTGCCCTACACCTTCAGCCTCTTCCTGGCCCCGCTCCAGGCCTCTTTCGGCTGGAAGCGCGAAGCCATCTCCCAGGCGTTCGCCATCACCGCTCTCACCGTAGCCGCCTGTTCGCCGGCCATCGGCACCCTGCTCGACAAGCTGCCGCCCCGCAGGATCATCCTGCCCTGCATCCTCGTCTTCGCCTGTGGCATCGCTTCGCTCTCACGCCTCGGCGGACACATCGCCCAGTTCTACGGGACCTATCTGCTCATCGGCGTCGTCGGCAACGGAACCGCACAGCTCGCCTACTCCCGCGCCGTCCTCACCTGGTTCGACCAGCGCCGCGGACTCGCCCTCGCGATCGTACTCACCGGCAGCGGCACCGGCTCTATCCTGCTGCCCATCCTCGCCCAGCACATCATCGCCACCCACGGTTGGCGCGCCTCTTACCTGGTCCTCGGCGCCACCGCCCTCCTCGGCTTTCCGCTCACCGCCATGCTCGTCCGCGATCGCCCCATACCTCACACCCGTCCCGTAGCCGACGTCCCGGCCTACCCTGAAGCTACGAACACCATCGGCTCCGTCCTGCGCACCCGCATCTTCTGGCTCATCGCCCTGCCCGTCATGCTCTCCGCCCTCAGCATGAACGGCGCTATCGCCCACCTTGCTGCCCTGCTCACCGGGCGCGGCGTCACGGCCACCAGCGCCGCGCTCGCACTCTCCATGCTGGGCGTCTCGGGCATCCTCGGCCGCCTCATCACCGGGCATCTGCTCGACCGCTTCTTCGCCCCGCTCGTCTCGCTCGTCGTCCTGGTGCTCGCAGCGGTCGGAGTCGTCACGCTCGCCTACGCCACCACCGCCCCCATGGGCATCCTCAGCGCCTTCCTCATGGGCGCCGGCGCCGGCAGCGAGGCCGACGTCGTCCCCTTCCTCATCGCGAAATACTTCGGCAAGGCTCGCTTCTCCACCCTCTACGGTCTCAGCTGGACGGCCTACGCCGTCGGCGGCGCCACCGGCCCCGTCCTCATCGGCCACGCCTTCGACAAGGCCGGCACCTACCTCTCGAGCACCGTCCTCCTCCTCGCCCTGCCGCTCTTCCTAGCCGCCATCCTCCAGCTCCTCCTCCCCTCCTACCCGCACACCCACGTGGCCCACGCCGCCGCCGACTCCACCCTCGAAACCGCCTTCGAACCCGCACTCTAACCACCACACAGGAGACACCATGCCCCACATCGCCCTGCCCAATCTCCCCGGAATACGCGGTCCCATGGCCTTCCGACCCGAGACCTCCAAGCCCCTCAACGAGCTCGTCGAGGTCCTGCTCCGTCATCCAAACTCCCTCTCCCAGGCGGAACGAGAACTCATCGCCACCTACGTCTCCTCGCTCAACACCTGCCACTACTGCCAGTCCATCCACGGAGCCATCGCCGCCGCACACCTCAACGGCGACGAAGAGCTCGTCCGTTCGGTCAAGCAGAACGTCCAGACAGCCGACATCACGCCCAAGATGAAAGCCCTCCTCACCATCGCTGGCAAGGTCCAGCAGGACGGCAAGCGCGTCACCTCGGATGACATCCAGGCCGCCCGCGACCAGGGCGCCACCGACCTCGAGATCCACGACACCGTTCTCATCGCCGCTGCCTTCTGCATGTACAACCGCTATGTCGATGGTCTTGCCACCTTCCAGCCTCGTGAGCCGGAGATGTATCAAACGATGGGCAAGCATCTCGCGGAGAACGGCTACCGTCAGCCTGCGACGCAC
>CAXTLS010000027.1:0-45038 GCA_964245235.1 uncultured Acidobacteriaceae bacterium | reverse complement strand
CCTTCTGCATGTACAACCGCTACGTCGACGGCCTCGCCACCGTCCAGCCCCACGACCCCGACCTCTACCGCGAGCGCGGCAAGATGGTCGCCCGCGATGGCTATGTCGCCGCCAACCTCACCAACATCGTCGCTCCACCGGCCCCTGAACTGGTCGCGAGGTAACCATGCCCCACATCGAACTCTCCCCCGAGATCCCCGGCATCGGCGCCGCCTTCGCCTTCCGCCCCGAGACCGCACGCCCCATGCGCGCGCTCGCACACACCCTCCTCTTCGAGCCAGGCGAAGACGCCAGCCTCAGCTCCCGCGACCGCGAGCTCATCGCCAGTTACGTCTCCTCACGCAACACCTGCTTCTTCTGCATGACCAGCCACGGCGCCGCTGCCGCCAGCCATCCCGGCGGCAGTTCCGAGCTCGTCGCCGCCGTCTGGTCCGACCCGCGCACCGCCGACATCTCCGACCGGCTCAAGGCCCTGCTCGTCATCGCCGCCCACGTCCAGGGTGACGCCAAATCCGTCACGCCCGAGATGATCGCCATCGCTCGCGACCACGGCGCCACCGACCTCGACATCCACGACACCGTGCTCATCGCCGCGGCCTTCTGCATGTACAACCGCTACGTCGACGGCCTCGCCACCTGGCAGCCCCACAACCCCGTCATGTACGAGGCCATGGGCAAAACCCTCGCCACCACTGGCTACATCCAGTCGTCCCAGCCCCACCCCTGACGCCACAGCCGAGGCCAACTCACCCGCTTCAGCAGACGACCGACAACCCGTTCCCCCAACACCGAACGCCCGGGTGCTCGATCCTTCGCAGCACCATCGCGAAGGGTGGCCTCCAGCCGACGTACCCTGCAGCTTACCGGGTCGAGCCGGTCAGCCGAAGCAGCGAACGGACGGCAATCGTAACCGCTGCGACATCGCCCGAGAGCGCGACCGGCAGGTCCTCAAGCCCGGCGCCCTTCGTCAACCCTCGCCGCACATAAAAACTCCCATACGTTCCCGCAGCAGCCCCCGCCGCACCCAGCGCAATCCCACCCGCAACGGGCCGGCGAAGGGCGGTCGCCACAATCGCGCCAACCAGGCCACCCAGCGCCACACGCCCAATCAACGGCACTGCAGCCGTGCGGTTCGGCGTATTCGGCAGCTTATCGCCTACATATTCGCCGACAGCCGCGGCGGTAGCAAGACCAACAGCCGCCGGACTCGCGACCCATGACGCCCAGGTCCCTTCAACATCAAGCCGGCCCGTGTAAGCAAACCAGGCAGTCACCGCAAGTGGCGTAAACGAGCGAAAACCCGCACTCACGCCAAGCAAATGCGCAGCAACATGAGCAACAACCGCAGAAGATTTCATAAGAACTCCAGACCGCGTGACCCGCAGTTCCGGATTAGATGCCGTCGCACCCCCACCGCTCGCCTCTGCCCTCGTTCTTCCCATCCACACCCACCCAAGAACCCTGTCATCCCGAGCCGAAGCCTCCAGCCCTAGTGAATCAGCGGCCGCCCCGCCATAGCCTCGGAAAACAGCCGCCATACCAAACCCACATACGCCACAAACCCCGTAACCAGCGTCGCAAGCTGCGTCCCGACCCGCAGCCGGGTTCGCCCCAGCGCCCAGCCCAGCAGCGGCGCCGCCTGCAGCGTATGCAGTGCAAAGAAGTGCGCCACCCGAAGATCCCCATGCCCATAGGCCCAGTTCACAAACGGCAGCCCCGGCAATCCATCATGGGCCCCCACCGTATGCCCGCCATGCACCACCATCAGCACCCCTTCAATGCTCCCCGCAAGGAAAGCCGCCAGCCCCAGCCGGATCCCCCACGCAAGCGCCGCCGCGAGCTGCGTAGGCCGCAGATACAGGACGAACAGCACCCCAACCAGAACCGTGTTGAAGAGGATGAACGCACCCATCATCCCGAACGCCACGCCATTGAACAGCGAAGTGTAGTTCATATGCGATGGCACCCCGCGCAGTGACTGCCCCGAGATAATGCTGTCCTCGACCATCATCGCCACCGCAACACCCCAGCCGACCAACGCGCGGCTCCTCCGCCACCGACTTCCCAGCAAGTGCAGCAGAACCGCAATCGTAGCCAGGTAGATAATGACCGAAAGATCGAACTTCAACGGCTTGATCCACGGATTCAACCCAAGAATCACGCGGTGGTCAAACGGCAGCGCCGCCAGGCTCAGGACTACCAGCCCGAAGTGAAACCAGAGCGCAATCAGCAGGCCGCGGTTCTCACCCGGCCACATAAATATTGGCCTCAGGAACTCCCTCACGCCGCCTCCTCAGCCGCCACCCTCCGCCGCAGCCCAAGCCGCAGCTGCAGGTACAGCGCCAGCCCCACGGGCCCAAATAGGAACGTCAGGATCAGGCACGGAGCCACTACCCACCGCGAGATATTAAGCCGAGCAGCGTCGCGCGCCTCCCACGCCCCGGTAAACAGATCGAACGCAAGATAATGGACCCACCCGGCCAGCAGCGCCTCCGGTGCCGCAAAGAGCAGCCGTACCCCGGCAAGCGAGCTGAACCCCGCACCAGCAGGCGGATGCGCCCGCAGCAAAAGCACTACATAAAGCGCTGCCAGCAGCAGCGGCACCACAAACGTAGCCAGCCGCTGCGTCCATCGCCACGTAGGCACAACAAGCAGCAGCAGCCAGCAGGGTGCGACTAGGTTCCCGGCCAGGTGAAAGAGGCGCTCAAGAGGCATACCACACTATAAAGCCCTCGAAGCTATCGAGCCGCGCATCACTTCCCGGAGCCCGGCAGATCCACCCGCTTCACCACGTGGTCCTTGATCCAGTGCGGATCCCACCACTCCTTCGGATCAATCTGCACCCCGTCCAGCTGCATCGCAAAATGAACATGGTCGCCGCCGGCCATTCCCGTCATTCCGCTCAGCCCCATCACTTGCGTGCGCTTCACCATATCGCCCGCATGCACATCGATCCGGCTCATGTGGCCATAGATCGTCTGCAGCCCATAGCCATGGTCGACCACCACGCAGTTGCCGTAGATGCCCAGCGCCGCCGCCCACACCACCCGCCCGTCGTTCGACGCCTGCACCCCCATGTGCTGCGTCGACGCCAGGTCATAGCCCAGATGCACCTGCTGGTCAATCTTCTGGCCGTGGTAGATATAGCTCCGCACATCCGCAAAGGTCGACTCCGCCTGCGCATGCTGGCGCGCAAACGGCTGCGACCACAAAAAGCTGTCCGCCGTCTTCAGCCGCAGGTCCGACAGCGTCTTGTTGTTGGCCTTCCGCATCGCGGTGTTGATCCGCACGAAGCGGGCCACCGGGTCGCCCGTCCCGTTCGGATCAAGCTCGCCCAGCACCTTCTGCATAAACTGGTCCGACACTTGGATCTGGTGCTGCGTATACACCGGCTGTTCCTTCGCAGGAAACACAACCGTCAGCGGCGTCATCACGTCGTTCCCGACGCCATTCGACGCATACACAAACGGCGTCGTGTCCCGCGGCATATTCCACGCGAACGCGAACATCGAAAACATGCCCGGCTTGCCCCCCGGCATCGGCCACGCCCGAAACGTCTGGTCCCCCACCCGCACGCCAGCCGCCGTATACGCGCCGGTCACATTCATCGTCGCCAGGTCCGCCATCCCCTGGTACAGGTAGTGCTGCTCCGAGTCCGCGCTCACCACCGGCGGCTCCGTCACCACCTTCACGTCGCGCTCCCACCGCGCCGTCCCGCGAAACAGGCCGCCCGACGTAGCTTCAAGAATCAGCTTTGCCGGCCCATCATGCAGCTGCGGCGTCGTCTTCGCGCCCACTTCAAAGTTGAAAGTCGTGTCCGCATCTTTTGAAGCAGCAGGCGTCTGCCACGCGACATACTGCGCGCCGTTCTGCGCCAGCGTAGCCGTCAGCTTACTCACCCCATGCGGATCATGCACATGGACAGCGACAGGCGTAGCCTGCCCGATAATCGTCACCGTCGCCGGCACATCCAGCGACGGCTTACTGCAGCCACTCAACACCAGGCACAGCGGAACAGAAAGGCTCTTTGCAAAAATAGTAGGGGTGCGCACACCTCGATTCTAGCCGCACACACCCCCGCATCACCATCCTGCCCAGTGCCCTGCTCAACACCTCCCCTACTACCCCGTTTGCAGATCGTCCCCAACCTCCGCTACCGTGAAACCGCACCCCAAACGAGGTCCTCGCCGATGAACCGAAGAGATTTCCTGGGCAGCTCGCTCTCCGCCGCAGCCGCAGCCGCTCTTCCGCACTCGCCCCGCACCGAACCCAAGCCACACGCCGGACCCGCCCCCGAACCCCACACCGGCGCCGCCTTCCCCAAAGACTTCTACTGGGGCACCGCCACCGCCGCCTTCCAGGTCGAGGGCGCCTGGAACGAGGACGGCAAGGGCGAGTCCATCTGGGACCGCTTCACCCACTGCCCCGGCAAGATCCGCGGCGCCGCCACCGCCGACATCGCCTGCGACGACTACCACCGCTTCAAAGAAGACATCGCCCTCGTCAAGCAGATGAACTGCACCAGCTACCGCTTCTCCATATCCTGGCCGCGCATCCAGCCCAGCGGCACCGGCGCTCCCAACCAGCGTGGCCTCGACCACTACGCGCGCCTCCTCGACACCCTGCTCGAGGCGCGCATCCGGCCCTTCTGCACCATGTACCACTGGGACCTCCCCCAGCAGCTCGAAGATCGCGGCGGCTGGCCAAACCGCGACCTCTCCAACTACTTCGCCGACTACGCCACCATCCTCGGCAAGCACTTCGGCGATCGGCTCACCGTCTGGGCGCCATTCAACATGCCCTGGACCTTCGCCTATCTAGGCTATGGAGCCGGAGCCTTCCCTCCAGGCAAGTCAGACTACGGCCTCTTCCTCAAGGCCGCCCACACCATCAGCCTCGCCCAGTCTCAGGCCCTGCGCGCGCTCAAAGCCGTCTCCCCGAAGGCCACCGTCGGCAGCGCCTACGGCATGGCCCCCGCCTACCCCAAAACGACCAGCGAGGCCGACGTCGCCGCTACCGCCCGCTACCATGCCATGAATAACGTTTTCTTCCTCCACGCAGCGATGACCGGCGAATATCCCAAGGCCTTCGTCGGCCCCACGCCTCTCAAAGAGATGGGCTACCGCACCGGCGACGAGGCCATCATGAAGGCTCCACTCGACTGGGTCGGCTTCCACTACTACACCCGCCGCGTCGTCTCCGCCGTCAATGGCTCCGCAGCCACCGGCAACGCCCAGTTCGGCACCGAGACCGAGCTTGACGGCGGAGGCGCCGCCAGCCGCGACCACTACACCCAGTTCCACGCCGAGATGCCTACCGAAGGCCCACTCACCGACGCCGGCCTCGAGGTCTACCCGCCCGGCATCTACGACCTCGTCAACCAGATCTCGAAGGAGTACAACCATCCCCTCATCGAGATCACCGAAAGCGGCTGCAGCTACCTCGACGCCCCCTACGCCAAGGCCGGCGGCCGCATCCCCGACACCCGCCGCATCGACTTCTTCCGCAGCTACCTCAAGCAGCTAGCCCGAGCCATCCAGGATGGAGCCCGCGTCCGCTCCTACCACGCCTGGACCCTCCTCGATAACTTCGAATGGGCCGACGGCTACAGCCAACGCTACGGCCTACACTACATCGACTTCCGCGACCAGACCCGCACCCCAAAAGACTCCGCTCTCTGGTACGCCCGCGTAGCCGCCGCCAACCGCCTCGACCGCGACTAACGCCACCACCCACACCCTGTCACCCTTCGTGACGCGACAAACGCCCACATCCCACACCTTGTCACCCTTCGTGAAGCGGAAGACTTGCTTCTCGCCTCTGCCGTAGCAATTTTCAACCCGGACCAGACCTGCATCTCGCGCCCTTGCCCTCGCCTTTCTGTCATTCCCGAAGGGAACCTGCGTTTGCCTTTGCACTCCCTCCAACCCACCCCAAAACTGCCATCCTGAGCTGCGCTTCTCGCAGCACCACCGCGAGAAGCGCAGCCGAAGGACCTGCGTCTACCCCCACCACCAACCCAGCCCCAGATCAACCCCGCTCAACCTAGATCCGCCCTGATCCATCCATCCGCACGGATCGGTGTTAAGCCTTCGCTCTTCTCAAGACAAAGCCTCATAGTGGAAGTGCAGCTCCTGCTCACTCGCCACCGGCTTCCCGTCCTTCGTAGCCGGCTGAAACACCCATCGCTCGACCGTCGCTACCACCACCTCGTCCACCCCGAACCCCAGCCCCTTCATCGTCGTCAGCCGCGCCACCCGCCCGTCCGCGTCGATCACCACATCCACCACCACGTCGCCCGACGTCCCCCGCGGCAGCTTCGACAGGTCCGGCTTCGGCGTCGGAAAGCTCCGCACCAGCGCAATATTCACGTTGCCGCTGCCCAACGCATCGTCCCCCACCGTCCCGTCCGGATGCGCCGCCGGCGGTGCCGCCGTACTCGCCGCCATCGGCTCCGTCTTCACCGGCGTTGGCGTCCGGTCGAGCGCCGTCTTCACCGCCGCCTTCGTCACCGTGGCCTTCACCGGCATCTCCGCCGCCACCGCGCCCCGCCCCGGCAGGTACGTCAGCACCATGCGCGACCCATGCGCATCGCCCGGCAGCTGCATCGGCACAATCGTTCCCATCCCCCGCGTATGCACCAGCGCCGCCAGCACCATCAGGTGCACTACAACCGACGCCGACACCTTCACCCACTTCGCCCGGTCACGCGTCCGCATCATCAGGCCGAGTCGCATCATGAGGCAATCCTTTCAGCCAGCATACAGCGGCACCCTTGTAGGACTTCCTCCATGCCCGGACGTAAGTAAACCTGCCCGGCAACTTTCTTTTCCTCCCGACCCGCAAAAACACCAGCAAATCCGCATGTCAAGCCCCAAATCAGCCTATCTCTATACAAATGAGCAACTTACCCGTGGCATACACCCCACACCAATCTCGTATAATTATGATAATGGCTTACAAACTCAGAGAAGTTCTCCTGGCAAACCCCCGAAAGCCCGTGTAAGTCCATTGCTTTGAAGAATTTAGACGTAAGCCAAGCAATATGACGACCTTGCGAGCTAACCCCTCGCATCTTTTTCATTCCAGAGAATTTACATGTTAGTGGGGGGGCCATGCCGGACGAACTTCAAACGCCAGCCCAACACCTGCCGTCCAGCCCGCTCATCGGCGTCCTCGCCCTCCAGGGAGCCTTTGACGCTCACGCCCGCGTCCTCACCTCGCTCGGCGCCACCGCCCGCCTGGTCCGCGTCCCCGAAGACCTCGACGGCCTCGACGGCCTCATCATGCCCGGCGGCGAATCCACCACCATGCTCAAATTTCTCGAGCGCGGCGGCTTCTTCGACATCCTCGCCAGCTTCGTCCGCCAGACGCCGACCTTCGGCACTTGCGCCGGCGCCATCCTGCTCGCCACCAACGTCGAGCATCCCGCCCAGCGCTCGCTCGGCGCCCTCGACATCACCGTCGAACGCAACGCCTACGGCCGCCAGAACGACTCCACCATCCTCACGGAAGAGACCGCGCTTCCCGGCGGCCCGCTCGAGATGGTCTTCATCCGCGCCCCGCGCATCACCCGCACCGGCGCCGCCGTCGAAACCCTCGCCCACCGCGACGGCTTCGCCACCCTCGTCCGCCAGGATCATCTCCTCGCCGCCACCTTCCACCCCGAACTCTCCACCGACCCCCGCATCCACCAACTTTTCCTCACCATGGTCGCCCAGCAGCGATGATCCCGGCCCAAGATCTGGCCGCCCTTCTCCGCATCCTCGAAGAGCAGCTCTTCGATCCGGCGACCCGCCACAATCCTGAAGCCGTCGCCGAGCACCTCGCCGACAACTTCCGCGAATTCGGCAGCTCCGGCCGCGTCTTCACGAAGCAGCAGATCATCGCCGATCTCGCAGCCGAATCAACCCGCGAGATCAGCCTCACCGCTTTCCACTGCGAGCTCATCGCCCCGGAGACGGCGCTCGTCACCTATTGCGCCACCAGCATCGCAAACGGAAAGACCACGGTCAGCCTCCGCAGTTCACTCTGGCAATTTAGCAGCGACCGCTGGCAGATGATCTTCCACCAGGGCACGCGCATCCCGTCAGCCGAGCCCGGAAGCTGACGCGATTAACCGCCGGCTGAATCTTAGTCACGGCCAACCAGAAAGCTTTTCACCACCACGCCCTCGGTCTCGAAGTGCGTCACGCGATGATCGTCACCGTGTCCCATGAAGACCGCCTTCTTCAGCAGCATCACCAGCCGCCGCGAGTCCTCGGCAAAGAACCGCCCGACCGCCTGGTCGAAGTCGACCACCAGGTTATAGCTCACGTTGCACTTCGGACAGCCTACCGGCTCATCCAGCCAGCGATGAAACGCCGCATCCGGCAGCTTCCCCACCGGCTCGGTTCCAGACCGAATTGCCGCAATCTTCAAGCTCATCGCACCCAGCCTAGCATCGCCGCCGTCGCCACAGCGAACGCAGTATCCTGAAGCAGTGACGCTCCCCGCCATGCCGCTCGCCACCTCGCAGCATGTCCCGCTCCTCGCGTCCTGGTGGCCGCTGCCCGCCGACGCCAGCGCCCACGGCCCCGCGCTCGACCTGCATCTCTTTCGCAATCTCTGGATCGCCCTCGGCCTCTTCGCCCTCGCGCACCTGCTCCTGCTCATCGGCCTGCTCCGCCGACCCGGCAAGACGCCGTATGATGACCATCCGCGCCGCATCTGGCTGATCGAATATCTGCCGCTCACAGCGCTCGCCGTCCTGTTCACCTTCCTCGCCGTCCAGGCGGAACATCTCTGGGCCGCCGCACGCTACACCGGCGCCGATCCCGCCGCGCTCCAGGTCGAAGTCACCGGCATGCAGTTCGCCTGGTACTTTCGCTATCCCGGCGTCGACGCCACCTTCGGCGCAACCGAGCCGCAGCGCGTCTCTGCCGCCGAAGGCAATCCGCTCGGCATTGATCCCGCCGACCCGCACGGCCTCGACGACCTCGTCACCTCCGAGCTCGTCTTACCCGCGGGCCGCGAAGTCGATCTCCGCCTGCACGCACAGGACGTCATCCACGGATTTGCGATCCCCGAGATGCGCCTTAAGCAGAACGCCGTTCCCGGTGAAACTGTCCACGTCCACTTCACGCCCGTAACGCCCGGAACCTACGCGATCCTCTGCACCCAGCTCTGCGGCGCCGGCCACTACCGCATGAACGCTAACCTCCGCGTCCTCCCCCCGGCAGCCTTCGCCGACTGGCTGGCGCAACGCGAGAGCGTCAAACCATGACGCCAAAACCTCAATCGGCTCATCGCTCCGAGCTGCGCCCGAAGCTCTCGTTCCTGCGCCGCTCCCTCTTCTCGACCGATCACCACGTCATCGGCATTCAGTATCTAGTCCTCGCCCTCGTCGCCGTCGCCATTGGCACCGCGCTGTCGCTTCTCATGCGCATCCACCTCGTCTGGCCCGACCTCATCCTGCCCGGTCACGGTCCGATCCTGCCCGAGGATTACCTCGCCCTCGTCACCCTCCACGGGACGATCATGCTCTTCTTCGTCCTCACCACCGCGCCGCAGTCCGGCTTCGGCAACCTCATCCTGCCCGCCCAGATCGGCTCGCGCACCATGGCCTTCCCGCGCCTCAACGCCGCCTCCTTCTGGCTCACGGCCGTCGCGCTCCTCACGCTCCTCAGCTCCACACTCGTACAAGGCGGAGCCGCTATCTCCGGCTGGACCGCCTATCCGCCACTCTCGGCCATAGGCGCCGCCGGTCCCGGCCAGGCGCTCGGGATGGATCTCTGGCTTACCAGCATCGCGCTCTTCGCCGTCGCCAGCACTGCAGCCTCGATCAACACGCTCGTCACGATCGTCAAGCTCCGCTGCCACGGCATGTCGTGGGATCGCCTGCCGCTCACCGTCTGGGGCTGGTTCACTGCCGCGCTCCTCAGCATCCTCGCCTTCTCCGTCCTGCTCGCCGCGCTGGTCATGCTCTTCGCCGACCGCCACGCCGGGACCGGCTTCTTCCTTTCCGCCGGCGACCTCGTCAGCGGAACCCTCCACCGCGGCGGCAACGGATCGCCGCTCCTCTGGCTGCACCTCTTCTGGTTCTTCGGCCATCCCGAGGTCTACATCGCCATCCTCCCCGGCATGGGTCTCACCTCGATGCTGCTCGCCAACTTCAGCCGCCGCCGCGTCTTCGCCTACCAGACGATGATCGCGACAACACTGCTGATCGGCTTCCTGGGAATCCTCGTCTGGGGCCATCACATGTTCGTCGCCGGCCTCAACCCGTTCGCCGGAACCGCCTTCTCAATCTCGACCATCGCCATCGCCCTGCCTGCCGCCGCCAAGGTTTTCAGCTGGATCGCGACAACCTGGCGCAGCCGGCCGCAGCTCACCACGCCGATGCTCTTCGCCCTCGGCTTCGTCTCGCTCTTTCTCACCGGCGGCCTCACCGGTCCTATCCTCGCCCAGCCGATCCTCGATCAGTACCTGCATAACACCTTCTTCGTCGTCGCCCACTTCCACCTCATCATGGCGATGGCCGGTGTCTTCGGTCTCTTCGCCGGAACCTACTACTGGTTCCCGCTGCTCACCAGCACGGCAGCTCAGCCCAAAGGCCGCCTGATGTCCGAGACCCTCGGCCGCCTCCACTTCTGGGGCAGCTTTCTCGGCGCCTACGCGACCTTCCTCCCGATGCACATCACCGGCCTCGCCGGCGAGCCGCGCCACTACGCCCAGCTCACCGGGATCCCCGGCTCCGCCGCCGCCCGCCTGCTCGCTACCGGTTCCATCCCGCTCCAGCGACACATCACCTACGGCGCGGTCTTCCTCGTCAGCGCCCAGATCCCCTTCCTCATCAACCTCGTGCACAGCCTGGGCCGCGGACGTCCAGCATCGCCGAACCCCTGGCAGGCGACCACCATGGAGTGGCATCCGGACCTCGCTCCATGCGCGCCGCCAGCCGCATCCAATGAAATAATCGCGGCCTTCCGTGCTCCCTGCGAATACCGCGCCGACGCTTCTTTCCTCACCCAGTGGTCGTCTATCAGTAATGAGGAGTAATCTGTCCACAAGCCCTTCCATGGAGCCTTGGAATGCCCGCAACGATCACCCCCATCGGGACAGAACACGAGAAGAAACGCCGCATCGACGACCACGACAGCGGCAACGGCCGGCGCCCGCCCAATGACGAGAACGACAAGCGAACCGGTGGCGGCGGCGACAACGACGGCTGGAACAACCGTCCGCAGGGTCGTCGCGGCCCACGTGAGAAGCTCAGCCGCTTCCGGCTCGCCGTTTTCTTCGCCCTCGCCGGCGACCTCATGTTCTTTGTTGCGATCGTCAGTGCCTTCTTCGTCTCCCAGAACACCGGCCATTTCGACGCCTACAACAACTACATCAACCAGTGGCTGCCGACGCTCATCCCGCCGGTGCTCTGGCTGAACACCGCCGTTCTCGTCCTCAGCTCCCTTACTATGGAGCGGGCCCGCCGCCACATGTTTCGCGAAGTGGACGTGATGGACGAATGGCTCGGGCTCGGCAAGCCAAGCACGCGCAACGCGATGCCCTGGCTAGTGATCACTGTCGCCCTGGGCCTCAGCTTCCTGATCGGTCAGTGGCTCGCCTGGAGGCAGCTCGCCCTCCAGCATGTCTTCTTCCGCTCGAATCCAAGCAGCCATTTCTTCTTCCTGATCACGGGAGTCCACGGCATCCATCTCGTGCTTGGCGTGGCCGCGCTCATCGGAGCGCTGGTCGGCCTTTACACCTCCAAGCAGATGGAGAACCGCCAGATCCTCGTCGACACTGCAGCCTGGTACTGGCACTCTATGGGAGTCTTCTGGCTGTTCCTCTTCGCGCTGCTTGCATTCTTTCAGTGATTGCGCGTGTAAGAGGCATGCAGCTCGCTCTTTGCCTCCTCGTCCTGTCGCTGACCCTGTCGATCAGCGTCCCGGCCTCAGCTCAGGGCTGCGCTCAATGCCGCGACAACATTGCCGCTACACCCCCGCAGACACAATCCGCATACCGGCGCGCCATCACCCTGATAGTCGTCACTGCGGGCAGCCTCTTCGTGGGTAGCGTTTTTCTCCTTCGAAAGCACACCGACTAAACCTTGAAGCGGACTGCCGCGAGACAGCGCATTCGGGCAACGTAACGATCCTTCCTGCCATCTCTGAAGCAGGCGAAGAAATAGCGTAAGGGAGCAGTATATGACAGAGCGAAACATTGTCCTCGATCAGGGCGTGGATGGCGGCGGCGACGCCCTCGCGAAAGCCACACAGCGAGCCGAGCAGGCTGAAGCAGAACTGGCGAAGCTGAAGGGTCACCCGGCCACCGGCGCGCAACCCGCAGCCGATAAAGGCGAGAACGTCGATGTGGCAGGCGGTGAAGCTGAGCTGCGCAAAGACTCCATGATGGCTCACCTGCTCGATTCGTTAGCGGAAGGCAAGGATATAGGCCACTATGGGCGGCTGGTGTTCGCCATGGTTGCGCGACATTTTCTGCCCCACGAAGAGGTCCTCACCTGGCTCAAGCGCGACAATGACTTCGAAGAGGCGGAGGCGGAGGCCATGCTGCGACAGGTCGAAGGACGAGCCTACAATCCTCCGAAGCGCGATCGCATCCTCGAATGGCAGGCCGAACAGGAGTTCCCTATCATTCCCAATCCGGCCGACCCTGATTGCGGCAACCTCTATCGCAACCTGAAGTTCCCTGAAACGATCTACAAGCACATCGAGCACTATCAGGAAGAGAAGATCGCGGCGGAGTGAGGGTCAAAACCTGAAGAGAGATCTACGCCGTACCGGCGTAGATCTCTCTTCAGAATCATCTGGATGGCAGAAATCTGCCCGACGATCTCGATCCTGACACGATCGCTTTTCGGGTCCGGCTCACGATGAATCGTCGATTGATAAGTCAATCGCACTCTGATTCCGTCGCCGAACTCTTCCTCGATAAACGCCTTCCATGTCATACCGTAGCTCTGAATCAGCTCGTAGAAGCGATAGATAAGCGGACCAGTAGGCGACATCAAGGCCGCTGTTCTGCGCTCTGAAGAAACCGTAAGCCAATTCGCTTCTTCAGCTGAGAGATCAAGGAGTTTTGCGGCCTTCTCAGCCTCATCCATCGTCAGCACTCCCTGGCCGAGGAGTGCCGTCGTGTGGAGAATCGCTGAGCTACTTCCCGGCTACTTCCGGCTCAGCGATCTCCTCCCACGTGAGTCCAGACGAGACCTTCTGGCTCATTAATCTTCGCCCATACAGCTTCTCGATTCAGTATGACAACTCCCTTATCTGTGTCGCTTCGCCGCCTTTGCTGACTTCTTGGCAGGAGCCGCCTTCACTGCTATCTTCTTCGCCGGCGCCTTTGAGACAGCCGCCTTCCCTGGAGCGGCAGCCTTCTTCGCAGGCGTAACCTTCTTCGCGGGAACGGCCGGCTTTGCCGCTTGCTTCACAGGTCCCTTCACGGGGGTCTTAGCGGCAGCCTTCTTAGCAGAAGCTACCGTCTTTTTCGCAGGCACAGCCACGCTCTTCGCAGCCGGCGCCGGCTTCTTCACGGCCAACTTTTCCGGCGCAGTCTTCACCGGCGACGGAGCCTTGCCGGAGCTCGCCCCGCGACCCTTCGCAGATTGCGTCACCTGAACATCTGCTACGTCGACTGGAGCGGGCTCAGGCGAAGCCGTCTTCTCCATGGGAATCCTCACTGGCGAAGCTTCAACAGCAGCCGCAGGAGCTTCCTCCTCACTCTCGTCGTCGGAGGTCTCCTTATCCTGAGGCTCGGCATCCTCGCCATCATCATCGTCCTCGCCTGACGCGTTCGGCCGATCCGGTCCCAGATCGTCGTCATCATCATCCGAAGCAGCCGCAGCCTTCTTCCGTCCCTTGGCGTTCTTGGCGTCCTTCTTCGCCGTCCGCGGTCGGCGCAGGTGCACCGGGGGTGGGGGCGCCGGCGGGGAATAGCTCTCGAGATACGCCTTCATCTCCTCGACCGTGGTCAGCTTCCCATCCATCAATTCGAAGAACAGCTTCTCCACCAGCTCGTCATATACCGGCAGGTCCGGAACAATGCGCATCTCCTGCATCAGCGTGTACGGAATCTTGTTTCGCGCCTGAGGCCAGTCCGTATAGAAGCTCTTCAGCTTGGCCTGGAGCGCTGCGCTCTTTGATGAATACGCTACCCACAGAACAGCCTCCGGCTTGGCCGCTACCAGCAGCTTCCAGGCCTGCGAGGGCAGCACCGCTCCCTTACCGAGAAGCTGGGAAGCAAACTCCTTCGCCTCACTCTCCAGCGACTCCAGCTCGGTCACAAAGCCGGGCCGTACAAAGCTATGCTTCAGGTCCGTGATCTCCTTGGCCGAAAGCTTCGCCGTCACCAGGGGGAAGTTTGCCGCCGCCGCCTCCGGATGAATTCCCTGTAACTGCAGCTGCGTCTGCACATCGCGCAGCTTCTCAAGCTCCGCAGCATTAGCCTTGGCCACTGTCAGCGCCGGGAAGAGATACTCCATCCATCCCTCTTCCTCCAGCTTGCGCAGAATCCGCAGCGGATCCTCCTCGTGGAAGATCTCCTCCGTCTCGTACCCGCGCGGAAAGTCACCGAGCGCCGCAATGTAGTTCTCTTCCTTACCCGTCTCGTAGCGGGCTTGCGTCCGCTCGTCCATCGTCCAGCCCAGGCGAGCCGAGAACCTGGCCGCGCGAATCATCCGCACAGGATCTTCAATAAACCCGTAGTTGCTCACGAGCCGAAGCTGCCGGTTCTCAATATCCGCGACGCCGTTCAGGGGATCCATCAGCAGCCCGTAGGAACCCTCGTTCAGAGAGAGCGCCATGGCATTCGCCGTAAAGTCGCGCCGGCGCAAGTCTTCGAGAATCGTCGTGGGGTTCAACACCGGCTTGCCTGGCTTCGGATACGTCGCGGCGAGCGTACTTCCGATTTCCATCCGCACCCCACCCACGAAACGGGCGAACAATGCCTGGCCGACTGCAATCTCGCCGATAATCACTCCGCCAGCTAATTCGATCTGCTTCTTCAGTTGCAGCGCATTGCCCTGAACCACTACATCCAGGTCTCGTACCGGCGACCCGCTGGTCAGGTCACGTACCGCGCCGCCAACCAGAAATACCGTTAGCCCTTGCGAACGAGCTGCCTCGCGTACTACCTTGATTGCTTCCTGCTGCGCTGCAGAGAGGCGATTTTCCAGCAGATAGATATAGTCGGCCATACGTACATTCACTCCAGCGATGGTCTTTCGGTCTGACCTAAACTATTGCAAGTCAATGATTTAGAAAGAACATGGACACGAAACACAAAATGTAAGCGTAACATAGCATTGATGTTCTGACTACCTGCGAGTGCCCTTTCAGGGCACATCATCAGCACGCAGGTCTCTGGTAACCAACCCAGCGAGCTACACACCAGCAAATTACTTATGGCCAACGCACAAAAGAAGGTCATCGTGCGGCGCTTCACCGGAAGCCTTCTTCCCGGCTATCTGCCCGTAGGAGCCTTCGTCCGGCTCGACGTCGCCGCCCCCCAGGTGGACCTTCTTGACCTGAGCGGGCGCGTCATTCCGCTGCCGCTCGAAGACGTAAAGATGATCAGCTACGTCCGCGACTTTAACCTGGGTGACACCGCGAACCCGGAACGTCTCCTGCGCCGCACCTTTCTCGCCCGGCCGCGTACCGAGGGCCTCTGGCTGCGCCTCACCTTCCGGACCGGCGACCTGCTCGAAGGGCTCGCCCCGACCGATCTCACCCTCCTCTCGAGCATCGTTGAGGACACCGGCCTTCACCTCGTGCCGCCCGACACCCGTTCCAATACCCAGCGCATCTTCGTCCCCCGTTCGGCAATGACCGACCTCCAGCTCATCGCCGTCATCACCACGCCATCGCGGAAGAAGCCTCTGCCCGCGCCCGAAGCACCCACCCTTCAGGAGACCCTCTTCGCCACGCTTCCGCCGGACTCCCGGCCGAATTAGCCCCGGTCTCAAGTTCGTTAGAATCCCACCATGAGCCACTCCCACACCCTGGCCGAGTTGGCTGACCTGCTCGGCGGTAAACTTACCGGCGATCCATCCGCCCGCATCACGGGTGTCGCCGGGATCGAAGAAGCTTCCGCAGGCCACCTCACCTTCGTCGCGAACCAGAAGTATGCCGCTCTCGCCCGGACCACCCGCGCTACCGCCGTCCTGGTCGAACCGGACTTCCCCGCCATCCCGTCCGCAACCCTCCGCCTCAAGAATCCCTACCTCGCCTTCGCTCGCGTCATCGAGCTCTTCTACACGCCGCCCGCCTACGCTCCGGGCATCCATCCCTCGGCCGTCATCGCCCCAACGGCGCAGATTGGCAGGGATGCCCACATCGGGGCATACACCGTGGTTGGTGAGCACGTCATCCTGGGCGACCATGCCGTCCTCTTACCGCACGTCGTCCTGTACCCGCACGTCCGCGCCGGCGACCATTTCTTCGCGCACGCCCACGCCGTGGTCCGCGAACACTGTCATCTCGGCGACCATGTCACGCTGCAGAACGGGGCGGTTATCGGCGCTGACGGTTTCGGCTTCGCCCGGCAGCAGGACGGTGCCTGGTACAAGATCCTCCAGTCGGGCCATGCCATACTCGAAGATCGGGTCGAAATCCAGGCCAACGCCTGCATCGATCGGGCCTCCATCGGCGAAACACGGATTGGAGCCGGGGCGAAGGTCGACAATCTCGTCCAGGTCGGCCACGGCTCGACCGTCGGTCGCAACACGCTGCTCTGCGCCCAGGTCGGCCTCGCCGGCTCAACCACCATCGGCAACAACGTTATCCTCGCCGGCCAGGTCGGCGTAGCCGGCCATTGCACCATAGGTGACGGAGCTGTTGCCACCGCCCAAAGCGGCATCCCTGGCGACGTCACCCCGGGCAAGACTGTCAGCGGCTATCCCGCCATTGAGAATCGCCAGTGGCTCCGCTCGGTCGCCCTCTTTAACCGTCTCCCCGAGCTGCTACGCCGCAGCCGTGAGCACCGGGAGTAGGCCGGCGCAACACCAGCGGCGCAGACGCCCTGATACCCTGAACTCTCATGCGTCTTCATCGCCTCTTCGCGCCCGCTGCTGGGCTACTCGCTGCGTGGCTGCTCGTTCTTACCGGCTGTCACTCCGCCTTCATCGACGCCACCATCAGCAATCACACCGCCTCGGCCATCCCTCTCGTCGAGCTCGATTACCCGACGGCCAGCTTTGGAACGGAGAACCTCGCGCCCGGCAAGGACTTCCACTACCGCTTCAAGGTTCTCGGAACCGGCGCAACCAAAGTTATCTACACCGACAACACCCAGCAGGAGAAACACGCAGCAGGACCCACCCTGAACGAAGGGGACGAGGGTCCGCTGGTCGTCATCATCGCCCAGGACGGCGTGCACTGGCAGGCACCGCCGCCGAAGCGCTGATCTTTCCAAGCCCAACGACAGCACAGCTTCAGCCTCTCCCGATGCGCTAAACTTCAGCCATGCCGCGTGGTTTTTTCATCACCTTCGAAGGTCTCGACGGCTCCGGCAAAACCACCCAGCTCCGCCGCCTTGCCGCCTCGCTCATCGCCGAAAGCCACCAGGTCGTCACCCTTCGTCAGCCCGGCGGTACGCCCCTCGGTGATCGTATCCGTGCCCTTGTGCTCGACTCACGCTCCGAAGCCGCCCTTGGCACGATTGATCCCCTCGCCGAGCTGGCCCTGATGTTCGCCGACCGCGCCCAGGCCATCGCCGAAGTCATTGAACCCGCCCTCGCGCGAGGCAGCATCGTCCTCTGCGATCGCTTCACCGACTCGTCTGAGGCTTACCAGGGAGGAGGCCGCCAGCTCGGCAACACCCGCGTCCTCGCGCTGCACGCCGCAGTCTGCGGCAATCTCCAGCCCGACCTGACCCTCCTCCTGCTGCCACCTGTCGAGGCCTCCCTCGCCCGGGCGCGACGCCGCAATCAGCGCAACGTCCAGGCTCATGGCACTGACGAGAATCGCTTCGAAGGTGAATCGGACGACTTCTACCGGCGCATCTACGCCGCCTATCGCCACATCGCCAACCGGGAGCGTCAGCGTGTCGTCCTCATCGCCGAAGACCGTGGGATTGAGGAGATCCAGAAGATCATCCGCAACATCGTCCAGCAACGACTCCTCACAACTTCGATGGCCTCGACAAACTTCGCTCCGTAGCCGGTGCGGGACCTTTATCGCCTCCGAAGGTGTCTATAGACATACGGCCGCATTCCTCGCAGATGCGCACCACATCCGCTTTACCGGAGGGTGCCTTATGTTTGAGGACAGTCTTTTCGAGTCGACAGCGCGCGGCGTTTCCAGGCGCAGCCGCTGGGCCACCGCCGCCTCCATCGTGACCCAGGGCCTGCTGGCCGCCTGCGTCATGCTCATCCCCCTGCTGCATATCGGCGCACTGCCGGAGCGAGCCCACGAGGTTAGTGTCCTCCTTCCGCCGCCGGTCCAGCTACCTCCACGACCAGCGCCGACCCACAGAGATCTCGCGAACACCGCAGGCCCTTCTGCTCCCACCTTCACCCGCACACTCGTCGCACCCCGCGTCACTCCCAGCCGCATTGATCCTTCCGCCGCACCGCTCACCAGCGCTGCGTCCTTCAGCGGCATGGCAGCATCCGGCCCACCGGCAGCAGCGCTGGGCTTCGGTAATGCAAGCACAGTCGCTGTAGCGGTCACTCCACAACGGAAGGCTGGCCCAGCGAGAATCTCGGGCGGCGTCATCGCGGGCCTGCTGCTCGCACCTATCCGCCCCAGCTACCCGCCGATAGCCAAGGCCGCGCACGTCGAAGGCATCGTCGTTGTCGAAGCAGTCATCTCGAAGTCCGGAGCAATCGAGAGCCTGCACGTCCTGAGCGGCCCAGCCATGCTGCAATCGGCCGCAATCGACGCCATCCGCACCGCACACTATAAGCCGTTTCAGCTCAATGGCGAGCCAGCCGCGGTCCAGACGACGATCACCGTCAACTTCAAAATAAGTAGCTGATGAATATCGTTTAAACTTAGATCGCCGAAACGAGTTTCGAGGTCACTGTCTGGTTCAGCGCCGATGGCTCCACGTAGTCAAACAGCGGAAATCCCGCCGTCTTCCAGCCGTCGAAGCCGCCACGCAAAGGACGCACACGATAGACGCCGAGCTTCTGCAACTCAAGCGCCACCTTCGCGCTCGTCTCTTCACTCGGGCACGTGCAGTAGAGAATCACGTCACGATCCCGAGGAATCTCCGCGTTGCGCCGCGCGATCTCGCCAGGTCCGATGCGAACCGCCCCCGGAAGCACGCGCGGGTCAGGCAGATAATCAAGCGGATGCCGCAGGTCCACGATGAACGGCGCTATATTGCCGGCGGCCTCAGCCTTGTCGATCATCTCCTTCAACTCCTCCGGCTCGAGCCGCATCGCGCGAACCTGTGTCAGGAAACGCCGTTGCTTGAACACCCGGTACCCCATGAACCCCAGCACCATCAGGACGAAAAGTGTGAACGCGAAATGACTGAGTACGTGAAAGAAAGGAGCGCTCTTCTGCGCGACATCGCCGAAGAACCGCCCTGTCAGAAGGTAAGCCTCAGCCCATATAATCGAGCCCGCAAGGTCGTAAAGGAAGAAGCGCTGGTACGGCATGCCTGTCTGCCCCGCGATCGGCGCGGCCACCGTCGATAGCCCCGGAACAAACTTCGCAAACAGCAGCGTCACCGGCCCGCGCTTGCTGAAGTATCCCTCCGTCTTCGCCACACAGGTAGACGCTTCAAGCGACAGCCGGCAAAGCAGGCGCAGGATGCTGCCCCCGTACCGGCGTCCAAGCATATACCAAATCGTATCGGCGACCATGCAGGCGGCGAGCACCGCCAGTAGCGCGTACGACGCGTGCAGCTTGTGCGTCGCGCTCAGCGTACCCGCCGTCAGCAGCACCGGGATACTAGGGATCGGTATGCCAAGCTGCTCCACAAGGACCCAGAGGAAGAGGATCGCGTAAGCATAGTGCACGAAAAATGCGAGGGCGATGGGCATAGGCGTCTTCAACTGCAGTGCGTCGATAGTGAGTAGATGATAACTGCGCCCCTTTGATGCAAGCTTCCTTTTACGAATAAAAGGCCCGACTCCCCCGAGCCGGGCCTTTCTTGCGTCCGCTCCGCAGATCCCTGTCTACTTGACGCCTACCTCAGGTGTGACCGAGAATCCCGGTCGCAGTGCGTAGTCGCCATTCTCCTGCTGCAGATTCGTGAAGTCGATCCGGACCGGAATGCGCTGGACCACCTTCACATAGTTGCCCGTCGCGTTCTCAGGCGGGAAGAGCGAGAGCCGCGAACCTGTTGCGCCGCCAATCTGCGTCACCTTGCCGGAGAATTTGCGTCCGCCCAGCGCGTCCACCTTGATGGTCACGTTCTGGCCTGACTTCATCTTGTCGAGCTGCGTCTCCTTGAAGTTCGCCGTAACCCACAGATTCGCCAATGGGACGATCGTAAGCAGGTCCTGCCCGACGCTCAGGTTCGCTCCTACGACAACGTTCTTCTTGCTGATCACACCGGAGCTGGGCGCCGTAAGGTGAGCGTAGCTGAGGTTCAACATCGCCTGGTCGACCTGCGCCTGCGCCTCCTTCACCCGCGCAGCCTGGGAGTTTGCCTGGGCCTGCTGAGCCCGAATCTGCTGCGGACCATTCCTCTGCGACTGGGCCGCAGTCGATCGGGCCTGCGCCAGCTTCTCGACGGCTTGCGAGACCATCGCCTGCTGAGCCAGCACCGTTGCCTCGGCATCGAGCACAGCCGCCGTATTTCCCGCGTCCGCTGCCACTGCGGCATCGAACTGCTGCTTCGAGATCACGTCCTTCTGGACCAGCGGCGTATACCGCTCCACATCCAGCCGCGACTTGATCGCGTTTGCCTTTGCCTGGTCAACCCGCGCCGCCGCCGCCTGCGCCTGCTTCTGCGCCTGCGCAATGCTGGCCTGCGCCGATAGCACGTCGCTACCGGTCGTGCTGGTCGTGGTCCGCGTGTTGACGCCTGTAATTGGAACGCTCACATCCGCCTGGATGTACGCGGCCTGCGCGCTGGCCAGGGTTGCCTGCGCCTGCTCGAGCGCCACCTGGTAATCCTTCGGATCGATGTCGGCAATCGGCGCGCCCATTTCGACCTTCTGATTGTCTTCGACGTAGACCTTGATCACCTGGCCTGCAATACGCGAGCTGATCTGGTACAGATCGCCATCCACCTGAGCATCGTCCGTGTCTTCAGAGAAGGTGGAGTGATAGTAGAAAAGTCCGGCAATCAGCGCCACCAGGATGACCACGGCGACGATGATGAATCGGCGCCGTGATTTTTTCGCCGGCGGCTCATTCTCAGCATCGTTCCCATCCTGCTTCTTGCCGTCGTCACTCTTCTTGCTGCTGTCATCAGGCTTGCCTTCGCCGCCCGTTTCGCCCTCGCCGCCGTTGGGCTTGATCTGCACCGTTCCGCTGATCTGCGCTGTCTGCTGGCCGTCCTGATTCTGTTCCGGTTGATCTGCCACGGTTACTTTCCTCCCAGATAATCTTTGTAGTTGGTCTGCGCGATACCCAGGGCACGGGCAAGGGAAAGCTTTGCCACGTTGTGCTGGTAGAGTGCGCTGATGTACTGATCATTCGCCTGCTCGGTCTGCGACTGCGCCTGCGAGACCGGCAAATTGTCCGACACACCCGCCCGGAAACGCTGCTGCGCTTCGCTCAATGCTTCCTTCGCCAGGTCGACGTTCGACTGCGTCACCTCGACCAGCTTCGCCGCTGACTTGATGTCGAGGATGCTGTCGCGAATGTCCGCGTTTACCTGCTGAATCTGGTCGGAATACCGCGAGCGTGCCGAGTCAAATCCAGCGGCCGCCACCTGCTCGTCGCCGCGCGTCTTCGCAATCTGCAGGATCGGCACACTGACCGTTCCGGTCGCGGTATACGTGCTGTGCGAGTGGCCGACTGTCGTGCCCTGGTCCCCAAAGTCTCCGCTCGCCGTCGCTATTGGCAGCTGCTGTGTCCACGCTGCAGTCTTCTGCGCGCTGCTTGCTCTCACCTGTTCAGCAGCTGCCGCAAGATCCTTGCGCCCCTTCAGCGCCTGGTCAAACGCAGCCTGCGGATCAATCGTGTCGAGCGACTGGTACGGCTCCGAATCCGTCAGCCGATATTTCTGGTCGAGCGGCAGACCGATCGTCCGCGCTAGGGCCAGCTTCGCCTTCGCCAGGTCATTGGTCGTCGAGATCAGCGTCTGTTGCTCGTTCTGGTAGTCCACCTGCGCCCGCAATGCATCGAGCTTCGGGCTCGTACCTGCCTCGTGCGAGGCGATGGCCTGGTCGAGCGACACCTTTGACGTCGCCAACTCCGCATTCACCGCTTCAATCCGTGCCTGATCTGCGATACACAGCAGGTATGCATTGCCGACCGTCAACACCACTATGTCGCGGGCGTCATCGGCTGTCAGCTTCGCAGCCGCAAAGTTATGCTTGGCCGCGATGTAGTTCTGCAGCGCCGGAATGTTCACCAGATTCTGCGTTAGGAAAGCCCGAAAGTCCATCACCTGGAAGGGCCCAATGATCGGGTTCAGCCCGGGGAAGGTAATGCCCTCCGCGGCAAGGTTGATCTGTTCCACGCTATAGCTGGCCGCACCATTCACCGTTGGCAGCAATGCCTGCAGCTGTTCCAGTCGTTGGCCGTTCGCGTTCTTCTGCGAGGCCGTCTGCAGGATCAGGCCGAGGTTGGTACGCAGACCGCGCTGGATCGCCTCATCAAGTGACAAGTCGAGCACGCCACCTGTCGCCTTACCCTCGATCAGACTGCCGCGGAACGAATCCGACGTCACCTGCGCGCCGTTCTGGCCCGAAGCATTCGACAGCTGCCCTTGAGCCGCAGGAACCTGCGAGGTCGTTCCAGAGGCGACGGGCGGAGCAGTAGACGAGGAACTTCCGCCCTGCCCCCGCAGCTGCGTGCCCGCGACGAGCGCAAGCCCAAGGGCAGCCGTCGCCAGGCGGTAACTCCACGCTTGTTTTCTTTCCGTCATAACGATGATGGTACCTGTTCTCCGTTCTTCAACATGGAACGTCCACTCCAGCCGCAGACCCGCCTCTACCCGCGAACCCGCCACATAACTCTGATATCGATGTGATGCACGCGGTTGAGCCATTTCTTCAAAAAAGAGTTGTAGCCCCCCGATCCGCGACAAGTCTCCCTTTTCGAAGAGCTGCCTTGATCTTCGAGCAACAAAGCGTGCACATCTCTGGTTCCCTGCACTGAAACGTTTCATCCCCTGTTCGGAACCACGCACTTCTAGGTACACTGCACCAGCAGCGACAGGTACGACACAGCAGGAGCGAGGACAGCAAATGTTTCTGGGCATTGATGTGGGTACAGGCGGAACGCGAGCCATTGTCATCGATCGAAGTGGCACCGTCCTCGCTTCCCATGCAGTCGAGCATCTGGCCATGAGCTCGCCTGAAATCGGCTGGGCCGAGCAGGACCCCAACGACTGGTGGCGCGCGGCACAGGCCGCAGTTCAGGGCGTCCTCAAAGCCCTCAACGAGCCGGCCGCCTCGATCGAAGCCGTCGGCCTCACCGGCCAGATGCACGGCTGCGTCATGCTCGACGAGCACGGTACTGTCCTCAGGCCCGCCCTCATTTGGTGCGATCAGCGCACCCAGCCTCAATGCGACTGGCTCACTAGCAAGCTCGGCTTCGATCGCCTCATCGAGCTCACCGCCAACCCCGCCCTGCCCAACTTCACCCTCACCAAGCTCCTCTGGGTCCGCGACAACGAGCCCGACACCTTCCGGCAGATCCGCCACGTCCTCTGCCCCAAGGACTACGTTCGCTTCCGCATGACCGGCGAGTACGCCATCGACATGCAGGAGGCAAGCGGCACCCTGCTGCTCGACGTGGCCCACCGCCGCTGGTCCGACGAAGTCGCCGAAGCCGCCGGCATTCCTCTCACCTGGCTGCCCCGCCTCTTCGAAAGCCCCGAAATCTGCGCTCGCATCAGCGACGCCGGGGCGGCCGCGACCGGCATTCCCGCCGGCACACCCGTAGCGGCGGGTGCAGGCGATCAGGGCGCCGGTGCCGTCGGCATGGGCATCCTCAAGCCCGGCACCGTCTCGGCTACCATCGGCACCTCGGGCGTCGTCTTCGCTTCCACAGACAAGCCAACGATGGATCGCCTCGGCCGTCTTCACACCTTCTGCCACGCCGCCCCCGGCCTCTGGCACGTCATGGGCGTTACTAACGGCGCCGGCCTCAGCCTTCGCTACTTCCGCGATACCTTTACCCCGATCAACAGCTACGACGAACTCCTCGTCCTCGCCGGCGACATCCCCGCCGGCTCAGCCGGCCTCTTCTGGACACCCTATCTCTTCGGCGAACGCACTCCCTACCTCGACGCTCGGGCCCGCGCGGCCTTCATCGGCATCACCGCCTCCCACACCCGCGGCCACTTCGTCCGTGCCGTCCTCGAAGGTGTAGCCTTCAGCCTCCGTGATACCCTCACCCTCTTCGCCGATCTAAAGATCCCTGCCAACGAGATCCGCCTCGGCGGCGGCGGCGCTCGCGGTAAGCTCTGGCGTCAGATCCAGGCCGACGTCTACGGCCAGTCAGTCGGTCGGCTTGAAGCTGAAGAAGGCGGGGCCTTCGGAGCCGCGCTGCTCGCCGCAACCGGCGTCCACGCGTGGCCCACCGTCGAAGCAGCCTGCGAAGCCACCGTCCGCATAGCCGAGACCATCCCGCCCGTAAACGCCCCTGTAATGGAAGCAGCCTACAAGGAATACCGAAAGATCTACCCAGCCCTCCGCGACATCAGCCGCACCTAACCAGCCCTTGCTGTCTCCACATCCGGTACTATCCGTCTCATCCGCACTGATCCGCGTAAAGCCTTCGCCCTCCAAGCCCGCCCAGACAGGAGCATCCATGCCCATCGAAACAGTAATCGTCGGCTTCGGCCTCGCAGGCCGCGTCTTCCATGCCCCTTTTGTCAGCGCCGTACCCGGACTGCACCTCGGCGGCATCGTTCAGCGCAAGGGCGATGAGGCCGCCAAAGCCTATCCCGATACCCGCATCCTCCGCTCCCTCGACGAGGCCCTCGCCGACAAGGCCGTCCAGCTCATCGTTGTCGCTACCCCGAACGAGACGCACTTCGATCTCGCCCGGCAGGCCCTCGAAGCTGGCAAGAATGTCGTCATCGACAAGCCCTTCGCCGCCACCAGCGACGAAGCCCGCGAGCTCGTCGACCTTGCCAAGCGGCAGAACGTCGTCCTCGCGCCCTTCCACAACCGCCGTTGGGATGGCGACTTCCTCACCGTCCGCAAGCTCCTGGACAGCGGCGCGCTGGGCCGTGTCGTCACCTTCGAATCTCACTTCGATCGCTTCCGGCCCCTTCCCCGCGAGAACTCCTGGAAGGAGACCGGCAATGCCGCGAACGGTCTCCTCATGGACCTCGGTCCGCACCTCCTCGACCAGGTCCTTGCCCTCTTCGGCCTTCCCCAGGCCATCACTGCCAGCGTCCGCAAAGATCGCGACCAGACCAGCATCGAGGACGCCTTCGACATCACTCTCCACTACACCGGCGAGACCGGGCCGCGCCTCATGGCCTACTGCCGATCCAGCATGCTCGCTGCCGACGCCTCGCCGCGCTTCCTGCTGCACGGGACCCATGGCAGCTTCAAGAAGTTCGGCCTCGACCCGCAGGAGCCCACCCTCGTAGCCGGCGCCAAAGTTCCGCCCGTGGGCACCGGCAACTGGCTCCCTGAAGCTAAGGAGTTTTGGGGAACTCTCACCATCGCCCCTGACCCCGCACAGCCCGGCACCCTGGTCAGGACCGTCATCCAGACCGAACCCGGCGATTACCGCAACTTCTACGCCAGCGTTCGCGACGCCATCAACCACACCGCCCTGCTGGCTATCCCCACCGAAGAAGGCTATCGCGTCGTCAAGCTCCTCGAGATGGCCCGCGAAAGCTCAGCCGAAGGACGAACCCTGCCGGTCCACCTCTAGCCTAGGTCGCCTGGCCGTACGTAGCCGCCGCCCCATGCTTGCGGAAGTAGTGCCGATCCAGCAGCGCCTGCGAAACTCCCGTGTGTCCGGGGACCAGCGTCAGCGTCTTGTACGCCATCCGGGCCACCGCCTCGAGCACCACCGCATTGTGTGCTGCATCGGCCGGCGTCTCGCCCCAGCAGAACGGCGCGTGGCCCGCCACCAGCACCGCCGGTACCGCCAACGGATCAATCCCGTTCCGCTTGAAGTGATCGACGATCGCCAGCCCCGTCTCGTGCACGTATAGGCCGCCGATCGCCTCATCCGTCAGGTCCGGCGTACACGGCACCGGTCCGTAGAAATAATCGGCATGGGTCGTCCCTAGCGGCGGAATCGCCATCCCCGCCTGCGCAAAGCTTGTCGCAAACTCCGAGTGCGTATGCACCACCGCGCCGATCTTCGGAAACTCGCGGTACAGCAGCGTATGCGTGTCCAGGTCGGACGACGGCCGGAAGCTTCCATCCACCACCTTGCCGTGCAGGTCCGTCACTACCATGTGCTCCGGCCGCAGGTCGTCGTAGTCCACGCCCGATGGCTTGATGACCACTAGGCTCTGCTCCCGATCCACCCCCGACGCATTGCCGAACGTATAGAGGACAAGCCCCCGCTTTACCAATTCCAGGTTCGCTTCGAGCACAGCCGTACGCAGTTCTTCAAGGAGCATGAGAGCAGGATACATCGGGTAAAGTAGCAACAGGTTCAAACGCTTCAGCAGGATTAAAGGAGACGTAACTTGCCGGTCCAGGCCTTGCCAACAGGATTCATGTGGGGTGCAGTCAAGGCGGGCATCAAGGCCAGCGGCTCGCTCGACCTCGCCGTCGCTACCGCGCCCAAAGGTGCCGTGGGCGTGGCCATGTTCACTAAGAATCAAGTCGTCGCCGCCCCTATAACCATCGGCCGCCGCCACCTGCTCGCCACCGGTGGCCGCGTCTCCGCCGTCCTCGTCAATGCGGGCAATGCTAACTGCGCTACCGGCCAGCCCGGCGTAGAAGCTTGCACCCAGACCTGCGTCGCCGCCGCAGAGCAGCTCGGCTGCATCTTCGACGAGGTCTTCCCTTCCTCAACCGGCATCATCGGCGTCCCCTTCCCCGCAGAAAAAGTGATCGCCGCCCTCCCCGCCGCCGCAACCGTCCTCGGCAGTTCGCCAGCCCATGCAGAGCTCTTCGCGCAGGCCATCCTCACCACGGACACGAAGATGAAGGTCGCTCGCGCCGTCATCGAGGTAGGCGACTCCGAAGTCCGGCTCTTCGGCGTAGCCAAGGGCGCCGGCATGATTTACCCCCAGCTCCAGTCCAGCATCCAGACCAGCCTCCCGGCCGGCGCCCCGCACGCCACCATGCTCGTCTATCTCTTCACCGACGTCATCGCCGACGCCACCCAGCTTCGCGCCGTGCTCGAGCCAGCCGTTGAAGCCAGCTTCAACAGCATCTCGATCGATGGCGACACCTCGACCAACGACACCGTCCTGCTGCTCGCCAGCGGTGCCAGCGGCATCTCGCTCGACCCGCCCGTAGGCGAAGCCTTCGTCAGTGCCCTGCAGCTGGTCTGTGATTCGCTCGCCCACCAGATCGTCGACGATGGCGAAGGCGTCGGCCATGTCGTCAAGCTCCACATCACCGGCGCCCGCAGCACAGTCGAGGCCCGGACCGTGGCCCGCGCCATCGCCCATTCGCCGCTCTGCAAAACCGCCTGGTCGAGCGCCGATCCCAACTGGGGCCGCCTGCTCGCCGCTGCCGGCTACTCCGGCGTAGCCTTCGATCCGGCGCTCGTCACCATCGCCATCGGCGGTCTGCCGGTCTACACCAACGGCGTCCGCTCGCTCCTCTTCGACGAAACCGCCACCCACCAGCAGATGCTCGCCCGCGAGTACACCATCGCCCTCGACCTCGGGGCCGGTGCCGAAGAGTGCGTCTTCCTCACCTGCGACCTCACCGAGGAGTACATCCGCATCAACGCCGACTACTCAACCTGAGCGCAAGAATCTTCGGCCTCGAGCACCAGCCAACCCGCCAGGAGACCCTCATCTTCGCCTTCATCGTGGTCATCGTCTCCGTCCTACTCGCCGTCTCGCTCGTCTACGGCGTTGGGTCATTGTGGTTCGTCTGGTGGGATGGCGGCATCCTGCGGCGCACCCTGATGATCCTCTGCGGCGTCGCCATCGCCCTGGCAGGCCTCTATGGATTAGAGAGCCACATGATCCCTCACCCACACAGCTCTGTCACCCACAAGATGACGTTTTGACGCTGGGCAAGTATCGTAGAAATGTTGCGCCAGAGGTATACGACTGCTTATGACGACGAAGACTGAAGTTTCCGCCAAGGTCGATTTTGCCGCAGAAATGTCCGAATGGATCGAGGCCTTCGACGACGTCGTTGCCGCCGACTGGGAGAATGGCTCGGAGCTCCTCAATGCCCTCCGCCAGCGCGCCCGCGAGGCCGGCGTCCCGACCCCGAACGAACTCACCACGCCCTACCGCAACACCATCCCCAAGCACGACGAAATCGCCTACCCCGGCGACCTCAATCTCGAGCGCCGCGTCGAAGCCCTCATCCGCTGGAACGCCATGGCCATGGTGCATAGCCAGAATAAGAAGGATGCCGGCATCGGCGGCCACATCTCCACCTACTCCTCGCTCGCCACCCTGCTCGAGGTAGGCTTCAATCACTTCTTTCGCGCGAAATACACCGGCGCTGAAGGCACCGAGCAGCCCGGCGACTTCATCTACTTCCAGGGTCACGCCTCACCCGGCGTCTACGCCCGCGCCTACCTCGAAGGCCGCTTCGATGACGCCCGCCTCAAGAACTTCCGCCACGAGCTCCGCGGTGAGCCCGGCCTCTCCTCCTACCCGCACCCCTGGCTCATGTCGGACTTCTGGAACTTCCCGACCGTCTCAATGGGCATCGGCCCGCTCAATGCCATCTACCAGGCGCGATTCATGCGCTACCTCGAGAACCGTAACCTCATTGAGAAGACGGACCGCAAGATCTGGGCCTTCGTAGGCGATGGCGAAACCGATGAGGTCGATACCCTCGGCGCTATCTCACTCGGCGCCCGCGAGAAGCTCGACAACCTCATCTTCGTCGTCAACTGCAATCTCCAGCGCCTCGATGGGCCCGTCCGCGGCAATAAGCGCATCATCGACGAGCTCGAAGGCGTGTTCCTCGGCGCCGGCTGGAACGTCATCAAGGTCATCTGGGGCTCGGACTGGGATGCTCTCTTCGAGCGCGACCATACCGGACTCCTCCTCCGTCGCATGGAAGAGTGCGTCGACGGCGACTTCCAGACCTTCAAAGCCAAGGATGGCGCGTACCTGCGCAAGCACTTCTTCGGCAAATATCCCGAGCTGCTCGACCTGGTCAAGGACTACACCGACGACCAGCTAGCCGTCCTCCACCGCGGCGGCCATGACCACGCCAAGATCTACAACGCCTATAAGCGCGCCCTCGAGCACAAGGGCGGCCCAACCGTCATCCTCGCCAAGACCGTCAAGGGTTACGGCCTCGGCTCCGCACAGGCGCGCAACGCCACCCACTCCGAGAAGAAGCTTGCCGATGACGGCCTCGCCCTCTTCGTCAAGCGCTTCGACATCCCCATCCCCGAGCAGGCCGCAAAAGACGGTGCCTTCTACCGCCCCGAGCAGGACGCCCCAGAGATCGCCTACATGCAGCAGCGCCGCAAGGACCTCGGCGGCTATCTCCCCACGCGCTCTGTCCCGAAGCTCGACTTCAAGGCGCCCGACCTCGCCTACTTCAAAGAGTGGACCGCCGGCTCTAACAACCGTTCCGTCTCCACGACCCTCGGCTTTGTCAGCATTCTCCGTCACCTCTTGAAAGATCCCGTCATCGGCAAGCTCATCGTCCCCATCGTCCCCGACGAAGGCCGGACGTTCGGCATGGAATCCGCGATCAGACAGGTAGGGATCTACGCCCCCGAAGGCCAGCGCTACACCCCGCACGACGCCGACATGCTGCTCTTTTACCGCGAGGCAAAGGACGGCCAGATCCTCGAAGAGGGCATTACCGAGGCCGGCTCCATGGCCAGCTTCACTGCCGCCGGCACCGCCTATTCGAACTACAACGTTCCCGCCATCCCCTTCTACATGTATTACTCCATGTTCGGCTTTCAGCGCATCGGCGACATGGTCTGGGCCTTCGCCGACTCGCGCGGCAAGGGCTTCCTCATGGGCGGCACCGCCGGCCGCACCACCATGCTCGGTGAAGGCCTCCAGCATCAGGACGGCCACAGCCACGTCCTCTCGAGCACCGTACCCACCTGCATCAGCTACGACCCAGCCTTCGTCTACGAGCTCGCCGTCGTCATCCAGGACGGCATCCGCCGCATGTACGAGAAGACCGAGGACGTCTTCTATTACATCACCATGTACAACGAGGACTACGCGATGCCCGCCATGCCTGAGGGCGCCGCCGAAGGCATCCTCCGCGGCCTCTACAAGCTGCGGCCCGCCACCGGCGGTACGACCGTAGCCCAGCTCTTCGGCAGCGGTCCCATCCTCAACGAAGTCCTCCAGGCGCAGGCCATGCTCGCCGAAAAGTACGCCGTTCACACCGACGTCTGGAGCGTCCCGAGCTACACCGAACTTCGTCGCGAGGCCCTCGCCGTCGACCGCTGGAACCGCCTCCATCCCGCCGAGAAAGAAAAGCAGAGTTATCTCCAGACCATGCTCGCCGGGACCGCGGGCCCCATCATCGCCGCCAGCGACTACATGAAGTCCATTCCCGACACGCTCGCCCCCTGGCTCCCCGGCCGCATCGTCTCGCTCGGCACCGACGGCTTCGGCCGCAGCGACAATCGCGAACACCTTCGCAGTCACTTCGAAGTTAACGCTGCCTCCATCGTCGGTGCCACGCTTTCGAAGCTCGCCCGCGACGGCAAGTTCAAGCCGAAAGCTGCTCAAAAGGCTCTCATCGAGCTCGGCCTTGACACCGAAGCCATCGACCCCGCCCGCGCCTAGCCACCATCGCACCAACGAGGCCGTCACTTTCGGCGGCCTCCCTTCACCAGAGATAATCGAGGCGTCATGGGCAAACTCGTCGGCAGCAGGCACTCAGCGGACGAACCCGTTCCCCACGAAAGCTCGCTCGTTCCCAACAGCAAGATGCAGCAGATGTACGAAGGAATCGTCTCTTCCCGCATGCTCGGCGACGCGCTCGAGAAGCGACATCGAAAAGCAAAGCTGCCCACCACTCGCGGTCAGGAAGCCTGCCGCGTAAGCGCCGTCGTCGACCTCGACTCCGAGGACCTGGTAAGCGATCTTCCCGGCGTTCTGATTACGACGTATCTCCGCGGCGCCGGTCTCCAATTCCTCCTCGACTACGTCAACAGGCAGCTCACCTTAGGAAAGCACCCCGCGCCCCCGAATCTCCCATCACTACCAGGCCTCCTGCCCGCCATCACCGACACCGCGGAGCGTCTGCGCCTGGCCCTCGGCACCGCACTGGCCTTCAAGCACCTCAAGCTCACCAAAGTCGTCGTCATCTTTACGCTGCCCGGAGACCTGAAGTCCTCGGCATGGAAGTCCAGCCTGCAGTTCGCCGCGCAGGAGACCTTGGCCATCCTCTTCGTCCTGCTTCCCGACTCGGCAGCAAAATCCGTAACGAAGCCCGTTAGGGGAACCTCGTTCAGCACCAGCGCACACGCCACCGCTCTCGGCGTTCCCGGCATCCCCGTCGACTCGAGCGACGCCGTCGCCCTCTATCGCGTCGCGCAGGAATCCATCGGCCGCGCCCGTGCCGGTGGCGGCCCCGCACTGATGGAGTGCGTCGCGTGCACCTTCGAAGGGCAGAAAAAGAAGCTCGGGGCCGACCCCGTCGTCGCCATGGGACGAACGCTTCTCGCCCGCAGGATTCAGACTGAGGCGGGCCTCGCCAAAGTTGCGTTCGCCCTCAAGACAAAGCTCGATGCACTGTAGAGATAACTCCTCGTCCCGCACCAATGTTGAGCAGCAGCGTCTTCGATCGAAGTCTGCGGTTTACACTAGGTGTATCAAACAGGACAAGGTCTGAGGTGCGAGTGCGTCGAGGAATTTTACTGGGTTTAGCAGGTCTGACGGTACTAGCTCTCGCGTCAGGCCAGGCACAGACCGCACCAGCACCGACGCAAGTCCCAGCACCCGCAGCTCCCGTCCCGACCGATCAATCACCAGCCGTCACACCCTCGCGCCCCGCCTACGATCCCAACATCGATCGCACGCCGCCGGCCGCACCCATACCGCAGCCCGCACCGCCGCCCGAAATCATCAAGGGACCAAGGCCGCCCGGGCAGCCGAAGTACACGCCGCAACAGATCTACACCGCCTACGAGCCATACGGCCCCTATGGCCCGCACGAGGTCGCCGAAGAGCAGAGCCACTTCAGCTCGACCTACATTCCCGTCGATAGCTGGGTTTATCCCGAGATGATGCGGCTCTACAGCCTTGGCTACATCGAGACCGCGTTTGTGGCCATGCGCCCCTGGACCCGTCTCAGCGTCGTCAACATGTTGCGCCAGTCGCAGGATGCCATCCTCGCCGGCAACGATCAGGAAGCGCAGGCCATCCTCTCCGTCCTCCTCCATGAGCTCGCCGACGAGATCCCCACCGGCAACACGCCGCGCGGCCTGCTCTACGGAGCTCATGACGTGTACGACCGGGTAACAGTCATCGGTGGCAATTCCCTGCGCGACAGCTACCACCTTGGCCAGACCATCGTGAACGACTACGGCCGGCCCTATCAGAAGGGCTTCAACAACATCGCCGGCTTCTCCACCGTTAACGAGTGGAGCCGCTTCTCGCTCTACACCCGCGTCGAGTACCAGCACGCGCCGTCGTCCACAACCGGCTACTCACCCACGCTCTCCGCCTTCCTGTCGAGCCTCGACGAGATCCCGTACTCCGGCTACAACCTCAACCAGGCGACCATCCCCTCAGCACCCATCGGGGCACAGAACCCCTTCCGCATCGTCGAGGCAACACTCTCCTTCCATCTCGCCGGTCACGAGTTCTCCGGCGGCAAGACCGACGCCTGGATCGGTCCCGGAATGGGAGGCGGCATGTCCTGGTCCAACAATGCCGAGAACATTTACTCCTTTCGCATCAACCGCGTCGAGCCGCTCCACATTCCCTTCGTGTCAAAGCTGATCGGGCCCATCCGCTACGACTTCTTCTACGGCAGCCTCAAGGGTCACACCTACCCCAACAGTCCCTACGTCCACGCCGAGACCCTCGAGTTCAACCCAACCAAAAACTTTCAGTTCGGCTTCGAACGAACCATCATCTTCGGCGGCGAAGGGCACGCACCCGTAACCTTCCATACCTTCATCAAGGGCTTCTTCGATTGGAACGACACAACCGAGGCAGAGAAGTTCTCAAGAAACGATCCAGGAGCACGCTTCAGTTCCTTTAACTTCTCATACCGGCTTCCCTTTGTTCGAAACTATCTGACTCTCTACACCGATTCAGAGACGCATGACGACGTCTTCCCCATCTCCGCGCCGCGCCGCGCAGCCTACCGGCCCGGCATCTATCTCTCTCAGTTCCCTCTGCTCCATAAACTCGACCTGCGCGTTGAAGCCGTCTCGACCGACTGCTCCACCCTCGTCTGCGTTAATGGCGGTTCCCAGTACATCGAGACCGTCCAGCGACAGGGTTACACCAACAAGGGCTTCCTCCTCGGCGACTGGATCGGGCGCGAGGCCAAGGGAGGCCAGGCCTGGATGACCTACCATCTCTCCGGCAACGAGTGGGTCCAGTTCGCATACCTCAACAAGAAGACGCCCTACGACTTCATCGCCGGCGGTACCACCCAGAACCAGTTCACCGCCAGCATCGTCAAGCGTTTCGGCAAAGAAAAGGATCTTGAACTGAACGCCTGGGTACAGGTCGAGCGCTGGAAGGCTCCCATCTATCTACCCGGCCCGCAGAGCGACACCACCACTGCCGTCCAGCTCACCTGGTTCCCCAAGCTCCACACTGGCCCAATCAAGTTCTAACTACCTAACATTAATCAACGCGGATGAATGGACACTGCGGGTAATTGAACGGCTTTATCCGCCCTGATCGCTCTCATCCGCACTGATCGTATTAAGCCTCTAGCTCGCCCCCAACACAAGCTTGGAAGTAAGCTAGTGATCGCTCCAGGCCCTCTCGCAGCTTGATCTTCGGCTCCCATCCAAGGATCGTCTGGGCCCGCGTAATGTCCGGCCGCCGGCGCGTCGGATCATCCTGCGGCAGCGGTTTGCGCACGATCTCGCTCTTCGACCCAGTCACCGCCAGCACCTCGTGCGCACACTCCAGGATTGTCCACTCCACAGGGTTGCCGACATTCACCGGAAGATGTTCGCCCGAGCGTGACAGCCGCACAATCCCGTCAACCAGGTCGGACACATAGCAGAAGCTGCGCGTCTGCGAGCCATCGCCGTAGATCGTCAGCGGCTTGCCCTGCAGCGCCTGGATCATGAAGTTCGAGATTACCCGGCCGTCGTTCGCCTGCAACCGCGGCCCATAGGTGTTGAAGATCCGCACCAGGTGCGTGTTGACCTTGTAGTAGCGATGGTAGGCCGTCACCGTCGCCTCGGAAAAGCGTTTCGCCTCGTCATAGACCGACCGCGGGCCAATTGGGTTCACATTGCCCCAGTACGTCTCAACCTGCGGGTGCACCTCCGGGTCGCCATAGCACTCCGACGTCGACGCATGTAGATAGCCGGCACCATACTTCTTTGCAATCTCAAGCGTATTCACCGTCCCGGTCGAGCCGACCAGCAGCGTCTCCGGCCCCAGCCGGTCATAGTCGACGGGGCTCGCCGGTGATGCAAAATTGAACACATAGTCCACCGCACCCACATCAAACGGCCGACAGATATCTTGCTCCACAAAGCGGAAGCGCGGCTCCCCGGCAAGATGGGCCAGGTTGGCCCGATTACCCGTGCACAGGTTGTCGACGCCGACAACGTGATGGCCTTCACCAAGCAGGAAATCAGTCAGGTGCGAGCCCAGAAATCCAGCCGCACCAGTTACAAGAATTGTTTGCTGAGTCATGCTCCCTTTCGTACGTGCTCTCTATCAATAAACTCAGGCCTTGGCCGCCAGCAGCTATGCCCTCGGACCCTGGGTCAGGGGAGTCGGGCTTCGCGCCGCGTCCCGGTTTGGATACGCCGCCGGCCGGCCAATGCTGATGTACGTCAAGCCATGCTGCAGCATCACGTTCGGATCGTAGAGATTCCGCCCATCGATCACGATCGGGTAGCGCAGTGTCGTGTTCAGACGATCCAGGTCGATCTGGCCAAACTCCGCCCAGTCCGTCAGGATCAGGAGCGCATCGGCATCGTTCGCCGCGTCAAACACATCGCTTGCATAGCGCAGCTGCGGCCCTGCGGGAAGCTCTTCCTCGGTCCGCTTCATCGCGGCCGGATCATACGCCGCGATCGTGCAGCCCTCACCGATGAGCATCTCAATCAGGTCGATCGCCGGCGACTCGCGAATGTCGTCCGTCTCGCCCTTGAACGCCAGCCCAAGCACCGCCAGCCGCTTGCCGCGCAGCGTCCAAAGGGCAGAGCGCACCTTGCCCAGAAATCGCTTCTTCTGGCTCGCATTGATCTTCTCCACCTCGCCCAGCAGGCTGAAGTCGATCCCCATCTGCTCCGCGACAGAACGGAACGCCGCCACATCCTTCGGGAAGCAGGAGCCGCCATACCCGATCCCAGGCCGCAGGAACTTCGGCCCGATCCGGCTGTCCAGACCGATCCCCTGCGCCACCTGCTCCACGTTCGCGTCCGTCGCCTCGCACAGGTTCGACACCGCATTGATAAACGAGATCTTCACCGCGAGAAACGCATTCGAAGCATGCTTGATAATCTCCGCGCTCTTGGTCGACGTATTCAACAACGGCGGCGGCTGATCGGCGCTGCAGACCCCGGCGATCCGGCCGGCCTGCGTGTAATACGTTCCACTCGTCAATGGGGCATAAATGCCGTTCAGCACCGCCGCTGCCCGCTCGCTATCCGCGCCCACAACGATTCGGTCCGGGTGCAGGAAGTCCGCCACCGCCGTGCCTTCGCGCAGAAACTCCGGGTTCGAGACCACGTCAAACAACTCGCGCGCCACGCCGCTGCGCTCAATTGCGCGCCGGATCCACTCGTTCGTGTAGACCGGCACCGTGCTCTTCTCAACAATCACCTTGTAGCTGGTCAGCGAGCGCGCAATCTCGCAGGCCACCGCCTCCACATAGGAGAGGTCGGCATCGCCCGTCTCCGACTGCGGCGTTCCGACCGCGATAAAGATCGCCTCGCACTCCCGCGTCGCCTCCGCCAGGTCCGTCGTAAACCGCACCCGCGTGTTGCGATACCGCTCCAGCAGCTCCGGCAGATAGTTCTCGTGGATCAGCGTGTCGCCACCCCGGAGCGCGGCCACCTTGCGCTCATCGTTATCCACACAGATCACCTGGTGACCCATCTCTGCAAAGCACACTGCGGCAACTAAGCCTACGTAACCGGATCCAACGACGGCGATCGAAATATTTTGAGTCATGGGGGCAGGGCTTTCCTTGTTCGATTGAGGCACGCTCGTTCGTGCAGGCTGGTTGAAGTTCCGAGAAAGATACGATGGGGCGTATGCCGCCCTTCTATTCAACCACAACGGATTTCGTGGCGAACGAAACTGGGAATTCAGCCGGTTACCATTGCCCGTTTTCGTTTCCGTCCGGCCGCACCGTCGCGTAGTATAAGGGCAATGGCTTCCCAAGGCACAATAAACCCGCCGCCGGTGGGTATCCCCGGTGCGCGAGCAACGGAGTTCAGCGCAACTTCGTCCGACACCAGCCTTTCCGAAGTTCTCATTACACTTCGTAAGCGCCGATGGATCCTGGTGGTCACCTTTATCGCTGGATTGTTCTATGGCCTCTATAAGGCTACGTCGCAGCCAAAGCTCTACGAAGCTAAGGGCAGAATCCAGGTCCGCACCGGATCGTCAAACGAATATCGCGTCAGCGCTGTGTCAAGCTTCGTCGGCGGCGATACCCAGACCCGGCTGTCGACTGAAGTCAATATTCTTAAAAGCGACTCGCTCATGCTCACCGTCGGCCGCGAGCTGAACCTCGCCAACGATCCCAACTTCTTCGGCTCCAAGGGCCCGCCGACCCACTACTCGCTCGATGATCCCGGCATCCGTCAGGCTGTCATCGGCACCCTCCAGGGAAATCTCAAGATCGCGCTGGTCATCCATACAGACATCATCGAGATCAGCTACAGCAGTCTCAGCCCCAAGCTCTCGGCTGACATTGTCAATAAGCTCATCTCGGACTACATCCAGCGCAGCTATGAGACCCGCTTCGCCTCCACCCAGAAGGTCACCACCTGGCTTTCCGGCCAGCTCGATGATCTCAAACAACAGGTCGAGACTTCCGAAGAGCAGATGATCGACGTGCAGAAGCGGCTTGGCATCATCGGCCTCGATCCCACGCACAGCCAGGTCACCACCGGCGTCGATGATCTCGCCCGCGCCTCGGGCCAGGCCCGCATCGCCCGCATCCTCGCTGAAGCACGCTACAGAACTCTCTCCGGCATGGGTTCGAATGCCGTCGATCCTTTCGGCTCCACCTACGTCAGCCCGCCGCCTTCAACCTATGCGAGCCCTGCTCCGTCCACATCGGCTGCGCCCGGCTCAAGCTCGTTCGGTGCTACCGGCTCAACGTACGGTTCTACCGGTTCAAGCTACGGTTCCCCCGGCTCAAGCTCGTTTGGCGCCACCGGCAGCAGCACCGGCTCAGGAACATCTTCGGCCAGCGCCGCCCCCGGAACCAGCCTCGACGTACCAGGCGGTTCGAACTCCAGCCAGGTCCAGCAGCTCCAGACGCAGCTTGCCACCCTCCAGTCGAACTATGCGCAATCTCAGGTAACCCTCGGCCCAAAGAACCCCACCGCTTTGGCCCAGAAAGCCCAGATCGAAGAGCTCACCCGCCAGCTCGCCCTCGAGCAGAAGCGCATGGTGCAGGCCTCCAAAGAGGCGTACCTCATCGCGCAGAACACCGAAAATCAGACCACCAGTACGCTCGAAACCGAGAAGAACAACGCTTATAAGCTCCGTGACGACCTGGTCGAATACACGCTGCGCCAGCGCGAGTACGAGTCCAATCGCATCCTCTACGATGGTCTTCGCCAGCGCCTGCGGACCGCCGGTGTCCAGGCCGGCCTCGAGTCACTTGAAATTGACGTGGTCGATCAGGCACTCCCCCCGGCCAGCCCCACCGTCTCATCGAAGACCACCATCGTCATCGTCGCGCTCGTGTTCAGCCTCATGATCGGCATCGCGCTCTCCTTCCTGCTCGAAAGCCTCGATACCGGCCTGCGCAGCATCGCCGAGATCGAGGCCATCACCGAGCTCCCCTCGCTCGCCATCATCCCGCGCTCGCGCAAGAACAACGCTGAAACGCTCGGCAACCTCAGTACCGCGCAGCGAAATATCAACGTTCTTACCCAGCCGAAGTCCCAGTTCGCCGAAGCCATCCGCTCGTTGCGCACCTCGCTCCTGCTTTCGACCACCGGGAAACCGCCGAAGTTCATCCTCTTCACCAGTGCTACCCCGTCCGAAGGCAAGACGACCGTCGCCTCGAACCTGGCCTGCGTTCTAGCCCAGCGCGACACCAGCGTCCTGCTCATCGACGCCGACCTGCGCCGGCCGAACGTCCACCATCGTTTCGGCCTCAACGGCAAGGTCGGCGTCACCACGCTCCTCACCGGCGCCACGCTGCTCGAGAACACCGTCCAACAGGTTCCCGAAGTCCCCAACCTCCACATCCTGCCCAGCGGCCCCGTCCCGCCGTTCCCGACCGAGATGCTCACCTCGCAGGCCATGGACGACCTGCTCGAGCAGTGCGGCAGGCTCTACACCCACGTCGTCATCGACTCGCCCCCGCTCCTCTCCGTCACCGACGGCATTCTGCTCGCGCGCAAGGCAAACGCGGTCGCCCTCGTCATCCGCCACGGCAAGTCCAGCAAGCACGTCGTCCGCCGCGCCCGCGACCTGCTGCTCAGGGCGAGCGCTCCCATTACCGGCATTGTCCTCAACGCAGTCGACCTGAACGCGCCGGAGTACTACGGCTACTATGGCTACTCCGGTTACTCCTACTCCAGCATCGACTCCGACAGCTGGGAAGCAACGTCTGCCGCCGGCGGATCCACCAAGAGCAGAAGGAACTGATTGATGAGACGGAAGCTGCCAGCAGAAGACGAACCACGCTCGATGACAGCGAGCCCCTCACCAGAATTCACCTACCCCGCGATGTACTCCACGATGCGCATTAAGCTCATCGCCGCGCTCTTCTGCCTGTGCTGCTCTAGCGCCACGCTGCTCGGCCAGTTCAGCGGCCCGTCGCTCGGAGCCGGCACTCCCGTCAACGCCGTCGTAACCCCAACCACCGATCCCGCGATCCTTTATCCGGCAGATCGGGCCATCCTGCTCGGCGTCGGTGATTCGCTCGTCGTCCATCTCTTCGGGGTCGTCGACTTCTCCACCCCGGAGCGGGTCGGCCTTGACGGCGCTCTGCAGGTACCCTTGATCGGCCCCGTTCCCGTCCTCGGCCTCACCCTCTTTCAGGCCTCGCAGGTCATCGCCAATCGCCTCAAGAACGCCGGCATGTACCGCGATCCACAGATCACCGTTCAGCTCGTCGACTCGCCTAACCAGGTCGTCACCGTCAGCGGCGAGATGCACGGTGTCATCCCGGTCGTCGGCCGCCGCGGTCTCCTCAGCGTACTTTCTGCCGCAGGCCAGTACCCGCCCATCGGCAGCCACACCGTCATCATCAATCGGCCCGGCCAGGACCAGCCCATCGTCGTCGACCTCGGTACCGACCCTGCCCGCAGCGCCCGCGCCGACGTGCCGCTCTTTGCCGGGGACACCGTCGTCGTTCCCCGCGTGGGCGTCGTCTACATGCTCGGTGCCTTCAAGACCCAGGGCGCAATCCCCCTCCAGCAGAACTCGCCCCTCACCCTGATGCAGGCGGCCGCGCTTGGCGGTGGACCGAACTTCGAGGGTCAGTATAAAGATCTGCGCATCGTTCGGACGATCGGCTTCGACCGCACCGTGGTCAAGCTTGACCTGATGAAGGTCATGCGCGGCAAGCTGCCCGACCCCGTGCTGCAGGCAGACGACATCATCTTTCTCCCCACCAACCAGTTCAAGGCAGCGCTCACGAACGGCGGCTTCTCCGCAGCGACCAGCCTCGCCTCCCTGCTGCTCGTAGCCTTCCAGAACCGATAACGGGCGGAAACCTCGCCATCAACGTCGTCGCCCAGTCCGACAGCCGAGGAGTGCCGATACACATGGGGTCAGCGCCTTCCAAAAGTCCGGGCAGCACCGGCAGGGTCCGGCTCGCCTACCTCGTCAGCCATCCTATCCAGTATCAGGCTCCCCTGCTGCGGCGCATCGCTCAGGAGCCCGACATCGACCTCACCGTCCTCTTCGGCTCGGACTTCTCCGTACGTGACTACAAAGACGAAGGCTTCGGCGTCGGCGTCAAGTGGGATGTTCCGCTGCTCGACGGATACCGGCACGAGTTCCTGCCGCACCTACGCAAGACCTCCGGCGTCGGTGTCGCCCGACCCCTGAATCATGGCATCTATACCCGCCTCCGCGGCAAAGCCGGCCAGCCGCCCTTCGACGCCCTTTGGGTCCACGGTTACGCCACCGTCAACGCAATGCACGGCATCCTCGCCGCCAACGCCCTCGGCATCCCCGTCCTGCTCCGTGCCGAATCCTGGTTGCGCGATCGCGCCCGAGGCGGCGCCAAGCTCGTCCTCAAGCGCCTCTTCTTCGATCTCCTCAAGCAGCTCGTCGACGCCACCCTACCCATCGGCTCGCTCAACGCCGCCTACTGGCACCACTACTTCGGCGATGACCTGCCCCACTTCCTCATGCCCTACGCGGTCGACAATCACTACTTCCAGCAGCGCAGCCTCGCCGCACAGGCCGACCGCAGCGGGCTGCTCACCGATCTCAACCTCGATCCCGGCCGCCCCGTCATCCTTTTCGCCTCCAAGCTCCAGCACCGCAAGCACTGCGACGACCTGCTCGAGGCCTACCTGGCCCTCGCACCCGAAGCCGGAGGCGAGCCGCTCCCCTACCTCCTCATCGTGGGCGATGGCGAAGCCCGTCCTCAGCTCGAAGCTCGCGCCCTCGCAACCGGCCTCAAAACCATCCGCTTCTGCGGCTTCCGCAACCAGTCCGAGCTCCCGCGCTTCTTCGACATCGCCAGCGTCTTCGTCCTCCCTTCACGCCACGAGCCCTGGGGCCTGATCGTCAACGAGGTCATGAACGCCGGCCGCGCCGTCATCATCTCGGACGACGTAGGCTGCCAACCCGATCTCATCACCGACGGCGTCGAAGGCGCCGTCTTCCCCGTGCGCGACATCGCCGCCCTCACCGCCGCCATGCAGCGCGTCCTCGCCACCCCCGAGACCATTGCCGCCACGGGCCGTAATGCACTCGCCCGCATCCAGACCTGGAGCTTCGAGGAAGACGTACAAGGTCTTCGTCAGGCGCTCGCCGCGGTCACCGGCAAGATCTCCGCCTGACTGCCATGCGCATCCTCCACATCGTCGGCACCATCGATCCTCGCGCCGGGGGCGTCTCCGAAGCCATCCGGTCTCTGTTCGAGTACGGCCCGTCCGACTATCAGCACGAAGTCGTCTCGATGGACGACCCCCAGGCGCCTTTCCTCGCCGAGTTGCCTGTCCCCACCCATGCCTTCGGCCCCGCCACCTCCACCTTTGCCTACAGCCCGAAGCTCCTGCCCTGGCTGCGCGCCAACCGTGCCCGCTTCGATGGCATCTTCGTCCACGGCCTTTGGATCTATTGCGGTATCGCCGCCTGGCGCGCCTTTGCCGGCCGCACGCCATACGCCGTCTTTCCTCACGGCATGCTCGACCCCTACTTCAAGCACGCGTTCCCTCGCAAACATCTCAAAAAATGGCTCTACTGGCTCCCCGCCGAATACTGGGTCCTGCGCGCCGCCGACAAGGTCCTCTTCACCTGCAGCGTCGAAGCCGAGTTGGCCAAACAGAGCTTCTGGCTGCACCACTGGAACCCCTGTGTCGTAGCCTTCGGCGCCACAGGTCCAACCGGCGACACACGCGCCCACCAGGCACAGCAGCAGGCATTCCTCACCCGATTTCCCGCGCTCGAGGGCCGCCGCTTTGTCCTCTTCCTCGGCCGCATCCACCAGAAGAAGGGCTGCGATCTCCTCATCGATGCCTTCATCCGAATTGCCGCCGAAGACCCCGATCTCGACCTTGTCATGGCCGGCCCGGACCAGCAGCACTGGCAGACCGCTCTCATGGAAAACGCCACCGCCGCCGGCCTCACCAGCCGCATCCACTGGACCGGCATGCTTGAAGGCGACGTAAAATGGGGCGCCTTCTTCGCCTCCGAAGCCTTCGTCCTGCCCTCGCACCAGGAAAACTTCGGCGTGGCCGTCGCCGAGGCCCTCGCCTGCAGCCGCCCCGTCCTGCTCTCCGACAAGGTCAACATCGCGCCCGACATCGCCGCCGATCACGCCGGCTTCATGGAGCCCGACACCACCGACGGTACCCTCCAGCTCCTCAGACGCTGGCTCCGGACCACCCCCGCTGAACGTGAAGCCATGAGCCGCCAGGCCCTCGCCACCTTCGAGCAGCGCTACGACATGCGCGCAAACGCCAAGTCCATCGTCCGCATCTTCGAAACGATCCGCAAGTAGACAAGACCACCCGCAGCGAGACAGGACCAACGCAGCTACCATAGGAGCGGAACATCATGGCCAGACAGGCTCACTACAACGCCGCCGACCACATCTCGCCCGATACCGCTGCCGACCCCTACCTGCGCCCCGCCTTCTCAACCGGCAATCGTCTGCGCCGCCTCTGCTGGAATCTCTGCTGGGCCGTCTTCTACCGCCTCTCGCCGCGGCCTCTGCACGCCTGGCGCTCGTTCCTGCTCAGAAGCTTCGGGGCCACGCTCGGCCCCAACTGCCACTTCTACCCGAACTCAAAGATCTGGGCCCCATGGAATCTCGTCTGCGAAGACCTCGTCGCCGTCGCCGATGGAGCCGAGATCTACAACCCCGCGCCAATCCGCTTCGGCTCCCACGCCATCGTCTCCCAGGAGGCCTACATCTGCGGCGCCACTCACGACTTCGACGACCCGAGCTTCCCCCTGCTGGCCTACGCAATGGAGATTGGTTCCAAAGCCTGGATCTGCGCACGGGCTTCAGTCGGCCCCGGCGTCAACGTAGCCGAAGGCGCCGTCCTCGGCCTCGGCTCAGTAGCCACCCGCAACCTCGAACCGTGGACCGTCTACGCCGGCGTCCCCGCAGTCAAAATTAAAGACCGCCGCCACACCGTAACTTAGAATTTGCAACTAGAACTGGCACTAAGAACTACCAACTAATTTAGCCTCGCAACTTCGCCAGCAAATCCGTAGGGTGCACCGGCTTCGCCAGAATCTCGAACTCATGCCCCTGCGCTCGTGCCTTCTCGAGCAAATCCGCCGTAGCTGCCTGACCCGAAAACAGCAGAATCTTGCAGGTAGGAATCTTATTGCGCGTCGCAATCGCCGCCTCGATCCCCGTCATCCCCGTCATGATCACATCGCTGATCAGCATGTCCGGCTGAAATGTGTCGAGCGCTTCGATCGCTTTCTCTCCGCTGTAGACGGCGCGTGCCTCGAAGCCAGCCTGGTTGAGGATGATCGCAAGGGTGTTGGCGATCACCTGCTCGTCGTCCGCGACGAGTACCCGAGGCTTCGATGGAGTGGCGGCTGTGTCTGGCATTATCAATGTCCCCAAATCTTATGTTCTTACGCTGCAAAGTGGTACCGCGACTATAGCAGGATGGCTTTAACCACGGATGTCCCTTGTAATGATACGCTGACCGCAGCGCTTGCTGCCATGACAGGGCGAGCTGAATCCGTTCTCCTGACTCAATCGCCCAACACCCTATGCAGAGTGCAATCATACGCGCAGAACGTGTAGAAAAGTACTACGCGCAGCCCAGCGAGAACCGCATCCAGGTCATCTCTCCCACCGATCTCTCCATCGTTCCCGGAGAGATCGTCGCGCTACTCGGCCCCTCCGGCTCCGGCAAATCCACGCTGCTGCGCATGCTCACCGGCCTCTCCGTTCCCTCCGCCGGTCAGGTCTACTGGCACGAGAAGCCCATCGCTACCGCCAACGTCAACGTCTCCATCGTCTTCCAGAGCTTCGCCCTCTTCCCCTGGCTGACCGTCCTCGAGAATGTCGAAGCGCCCCTCAAGGCCCGCGGCCTCGACGCCGAAGCCCGCCGCAAACAGGGCCTCAAGATGCTCGACACCGTCGGCCTCGACGGATTCCAGGGAGCCTATCCCAAGGAGCTATCGGGCGGCATGCGCCAGCGCGTCGGCTTCGCCCGGGCCCTCGTCGTCGAACCCGAAGTCCTCTTCATGGACGAACCCTTCTCTGCACTCGACGTCCTCACCGCCGAGAACCTGCGCAGCGAACTCCTCGAGCTCTGGCAGAACAAGACCATCCCCACCCAGTCGATCTTCATCGTCACCCACAACATCGAGGAAGCGGTCCTCCTCGCAGACCGCATCATCGTCCTCGGCCGCAACCCCGGCCACATCCGCACCGACTTCAAGGTCACCATCCCTCACCCGCGCGATCGCAAGGCTCCCGTTTTTACCCAGCTCGTCGACTACATCTATAAGGTCCTCACCCAACCCGACGCCAAGCCGCCCGAGCTTCCCACCCCCATGGACACGTCCGGCAAGCAGCAGAGCGCCGCGCGTCGCCAGCACTACCAGATGCTCCCCCACGCCCGCCCCGGCGGCATCGCCGGCCTGCTGGAGCTCCTCATCGACCACAACGGCAAGGACGATATCTATCGCCTCGCCGACGACCTGGCCTTCGAGATCGACGACCTCCTCCCCATTGTCGATGCCGCCAGCCTCCTCGGCTTCCTCATCGTCACCGAAGGCGACGCCGCCATCACCCCCACAGGCACCGAGTACGGTAACTCCGAGAT
>CAXTLS010000026.1:0-49646 GCA_964245235.1 uncultured Acidobacteriaceae bacterium | reverse complement strand
CGTCAACTCCCGGCCGGCGTCGACCATCTCGTCGATCAGCTCGGCAGAGAAGAAGCAGGGTGTCTCGCAGATCGGGAACTCCACCCTGGTCCGCACTCGACGGGTCACCGCCTCGACCAGGGAGTCGAAGCGGGCCTGCGAAAACTGCCGAGAGTTGAAATCGCTGCGGAAGGGCTCGATCATCGACGCTCCCCTGCGTGCGGCTAGCCACGTGGCCGGTCGATGATGTCGTCGATGATCCCGTATTCCTTCGCCTGTGGCGCGGTCATGATGAAGTCGCGCTCCACATCCCGCTCGATCTGCGCCAGCGGCTGGCCGGTGCTCTTCGCCATCAGCGTGTTGGTGATCTCACGAATGCGCAGGATTTCGCGCGCGTGAATATCGATGTCGGTCGCCTGTCCGCTCAGCCCGCCCATGGAGGGCTGGTGGATCAGGATGCGGGAATTGGGAAGCGCAAAGCGTTTGCCCTTCTTGCCCGCCATCAGCAGGAACGCACCCATTGAAGCCGCCTGCCCGATGCAGAACGTCACCACATCGTTCTTGATGTACTGCATCGTGTCGTAGATCGCAAGTCCCGCCGTGATCGATCCGCCGGGTGAGTTGATGTAAAGCTGAATATCCTTCTCCGGGTCCTCACCGCTGAGGAACAGCATCTGCGCAATAATCACATTCGCAATGTTGTCATCAATCGGCGTTCCCAGAAAAATGATGTTGTCGCGCAGCAGACGGCTGTAAATGTCGTAGGCGCGTTCGCCCCGGCTCGTCTGCTCGATAACCATCGGTACTAATCCCATGACGCTCTCTTTCTATCCATCACTCAGCAAAAGCCTTTGTTGGTTTCTCTTTACCTACGACGCCAGCTTCTCGTAGAGCACGTTGCCCGTCTTCTCCCTGCGCATCTGCTCCCGAATCCGCGTCAACCCGCCATCCTTCGACAACCGCTCCCGCAGCGTCTCAAGCGGCTCTCGCGACTGGATCGATAGCATCAGCAGCTCGCGATTCAGATCGTCGTCACTCACTTCGATATTCTCTGCCGTCGCTACTCGGTCGAGGATCAGCGACGCCTTCACCTCGTTCATCGCCTCCTCCCGCTGTGCTTCGCGGAGCCGTACGAAGTCGAGCTTGCGCATATCCTCGGCCTTCATTCCCTGCTGTGCAAGAGCCCGCAGCCCACGGTCGAGCCGCGCGTCCACCTGCTGCTGCACAAACGATTCGGGAACAGGGAACTGGTACCGGCGGACCAGCTGCTCGAGCATGACCTCCTTCGCCCGATTCTCAAGCGCGCCTTTCTTTCGATCAGCCGCCATCTCGCGCAGCTTCGTCTCAAACTCCTCCCAGCTCTCGTAATTCCCAAGCTGCTTGGCAAACTCCGCATCACGCTCCGGGTAGGTCTTCCGCTTGATCGCCTTCACGGTCACGTCGTAGCTCACCGTCTGCCCAGCCAGCCGCCCCTCGCCGAAGTTCGCCGGGTACGCAACCTCAAACGTCAGCTCCTGACCTGCCTTCGTGCCGCGCAGCGCATCGTTGAAGGCCGCCAGCGTATTCTTCCCGCCAATCTCGACCAGCACATCCTCGCCCGTAATCGGCTGGCTCGGCGCGGCATTTTCAACGCCGTCCTCCGTCACCGTCTGCGCCAGGTTCTTCACCTCGCCCTTGAACTCGATCTCCGCCCAGTCACCATCTGCCAGCGGTCGATCTTCCTCAACCGGCTCGATCGTCGCCTGGCTGTCCAGCACCCGGCTCAGCTCCGCCTCGTACTCCTCGTCCGTCAGCGCGGACTCCGGCCGCTCCACCTTCACTGAATCGTAGCCGGCAATGTCGAACTCCGGCATTACCTCGAACGCCGCCTTGAAACGCAGCGGCTCGCCCTCCATCAGGTGCAGGTCCGTCATCTGCGGCTGCGAGACCGGATTGATTTTTTGCTCCTCGATCGCCGCGCGGAATTGATCGCTCACCAGGCTCTCCAGCACCTCCTGGCGAACCTCCTTCATGAACTTCGAGCGCACCAAAGACTCCGGCACCTTGCCTGCACGGAAGCCCGGAATGCGCGCCAGCTTCTGATACCGCTTGAACACCGTCTGGTACGCCTTCGTCACCTCGTCTGCCGGCACTTCTACGTCGATCTCGCGCATCAGCTCAGGATTCAGCGAAGGGCCGTGCTGGTGGTCATGCGTATGTTCGTGGTCGTGCGTATGCTCGTGCGCCAGCTCGTGATTCTGCTCAGCGTCCGGCTGCAGTGCAGCCGCGTCGGTTGTTTCCGTAATCTCAGTCGGGGTCAAATCCATGCCTTCCAGGGGTCGCTTGGGAATATGCCGCGCCGCTCACACGTGGGGAGCCGGTACGTCGCCGAAAGCTGTCGAGTACGCGGCAAGCGCCTCTTACCACTGTACGAGGCTTCCTCCAGCAGGGTCAAACCCGCGCCGAGCCGACCGCTTCAACGGTCACATCTGCTGCCCCGTCACCTGGAACAGCTCCAGCCGGATCTTCCACTGCATGCTCTCGCCCGGCTGCAGAACCACCAGCCCGGTATCCTCATCCTTCAACCACTCCCTACCAAACGGGTCGTTGTAGTTGCTCTGCGGATCGATCTCGATCACCTGCTTATCCGCCGGCGCGTACACCCGTATCGCCTTGATCGTCGGCGTCAGCGCCGTCATCCGGATCCCGTAGCCGGCTACCGGGTTACGCAGCTCCACCTCCGGCCCTGAAGAAAGCGTGCCGCTCTTCAAATGAACGAACATATCGTTCAGACTGATCGCCCGCAGCGCCGCTCCGCCCCGGCCCGAGAAATCGAAATCCGTCCCCGCGACCTGCAGCAGCTGCCCCGTAGGCAGACCGCTGTCTCCCTTTGTCTCGGCTCGCACCAGAGACGGCAGCCGCAGCGTCGTCTGCGCGCGTTCTCCCGCTGGAATCGCAAAGCGCGGCCGCCAGCCGAGACCCATCGGCTCCGGCTCGCTGCCCACATTGCGCGCCACGATCGTCAACGTGATCGTACGCGCGCTCAGCAGGGCCGTCGTCCGCACCTCGGTCTTTGAAGGCCAGTGATCATCGAAGCTGCCCGCGTTGAAGACCGCCTGCGCCACGCCGCCGTCCGGCATCACCGCCGGCGCCGCCGTATCCGCCTCTCGTTTCAGCAGCAGTCCGCCCGTCGAGCTCTGCCCACTCGCACCACTTGCCTGCGACGAGTTCAGCGGCAGCGTGATCCCGCGCCCGTGCCAGTTCGCCAGCACCGACGTCCCGCCCGGCAGCGCCGCGCCCGGAATCTGTCCCGCCCACGGCGCCTCGATCGCCCCGCCCATCGCCAGGCTTTGCTCGCCGTTTACGTCGCCTTCAATCCCCGTCATCTCCGCTGCCGCCTCGGCCACCGAAGGAGCCTCGAGCAGTGAGACCTCGCCTCGCCCGGGCAGGTACGCCACGATCTGCAGTACGTTCATGCCGCGTCCCGGCAGCAGGGTCGCCGATACAAACTCCGGCGTAATCGCCCCCGATTGTTGCGCCCGCGTCAGCACAATCGGATCCTGCCCGCCCGGCTGTGGAGCGTTCACCACAGGCGTCGGCACCGGCGCTCCCAGCTCCGTCTTTAGCCGTGCCAAATGACCGCGGCCTTTCTCGCGAATCGCAATCCCCGCGCCCAGCAGCAGCACCACCAGCAGAACGATCCAGGTCACGCTGGAGCGCAGCCAGCCTCCATTGCGGACGCGCCCGAACACCCGGTCCAGCGAGCGTTCGATCATGGCTAAATACATGCGGCTGATTCGCGGATCTTCCAAGTCAAGGCCTCATCGCTTCTTACTCTGTCGAGGATTCTACCCCGCTGCAGGGTCGCCTTACTTGCTTTAGAATCAAGCGTGTCGTTGCTCGTTCCCACTCTGAAACCATCCGCCCTGAGCGCCCGAAGCTTGCCCCCAACACCCGCCTCATTGCCGCTTCCCGTCCTCGCCCAAGGGATCTCGCACGCCTTCGATCCCGCGCGGGATCTCACCGGCAATCTCACCCGCGACGCCATCATCAGCTGCGAGCGCTGCCCCCGTCTCCGCACCTACTGCACCGGCATTGCCACCGTCCGTCGCCGCGCCTACCAGGACCACGTCTACTGGGGTCGGCCCGTGCCCGGCTTCGGGGATATCAAGGCCCGTATTCTCATCGCCGGCCTCGCGCCTGGAGCCCACGGCGCCAACCGTACCGGACGCCCCTTCACCGGCGATGGCTCCGGCGCCTTCATGTATCCCGTCCTGCACGAAGTCGGCCTCGCCACCAGGCCGCAGGCCATCAACCGCTACGATGGCCTCAGGCTGCGCCATACCTGGATCGCATCCGTCGTTCGCTGCGCCCCGCCCGGCGACAAGCCCTTGCCCGCAGAGCTCCGCAACTGCGCCACCCACTTCGCCAACGAGGTCGGCGCGCTCACGCGGCTCCGCGTCGTCGTCGCCCTCGGCCGCATCGCCTGGGATGGCTTTCTCGCCTACCTGCTCCTCGGCGGCGTCATCGCCCGCCGCTCCAACTACCCCTTCGCGCATGGCGCCGAGTACCTTCTCCCCAATGGCTTCCGTCTGCTCGCCACCTACCATCCGTCGCTGCGCAACACCAACACCGGCCGCCTCGACCGCGTCATGTTCACCCGCATCTTCGTCCGCGCCCGCGAACTCGCCGGCCTCGATCCACAGTCCAACTTTTCCTCCCCATCCATTACTCTCAATAGAAGAATCCTCCCCAACTCCACACGAGGTGAAAGTGTATGAACAGCAAATATCTCTGGTTTGCCCTGGGCATTGGCGGCGCCATCGGTGCCTCCATCGCCCTCTTATTTGCTCCTCAGTCCGGAGCCAGAACCCGCAAGCAGATTGGTAGGGGAATCGATGACGCCGTCGATTACCTCGAGGACACCGGCGAGTACCTGAAAGAGCAGGCGGAGAAGCTGAGCGTCGAGGCCCAGAAGACCATCAAGCAGGCCGCCGGCTCGGTCAGCGACCTCGTCGACGTAGCCGTCGATCGTTCCAGCGATGCCGTCCAATCCGCAAAGTCGCTGTTCTAAACACCGCGCCCGGGAACAGGAGATAGCTGTCAAGGCCTATCAAGGCCTAGGTTGCTCATAATAAAAAAAACCAAACTCGGCATAGTAGTTCATGCAGAACCTGTAAAAATTGATATAGAGGAATAGATAAAGCGATGCTCCGGCCAGCCAGCCGGGGCATCGCTATTATGATGTGCTTCACGCATCTACAGCTATCTCATCGCAACTGAGCAATTTGTAGTACATCTACGAAGAAGAGGCTCGGAGCAGTATCGTCGCCCCACCCTGGTGTTCCTGCCCCAGGCCAATGTGCTGCATGGCGGCCCTTTACAATGAGTATTACAAACGTAAGCCAGGTGAATTCGGTATTTTGCGAGCGACTTGCTCGTAGCGTGCTGCTGTGGAAGGACTTACACGCACATCACTAAGAAAAAGCAGCTATCCGACGCGCTACAAGCAACAAAAACCCCGATCCGAAGATCGGGGCATTTGCACGCAGTCAGGGCCTAGACGGTCGTGAGTGCGAGACCAGCAAGCTTCTCCTCACCATCCGAAGCAATCGGACGATAGAACAGCTGGTTGTTCTCCATGTACACCTCGAGGAACGCCGGCCGCGCTGCAATGAAGCCGCCGATCAGCGCCTCGGACAGCGGATCTTCAATGTACCGCTGCAACGCGCGGCGCAGGGGACGAGCCCCGTACGTGCGGTCGGCAACAGTCTTCTCGAGAATCCAGCGTTTTGCATCGTCGGTCACCGAGATCGTGATCGCCTTGTGCACCAGGTTCGTATTCAGCTGCTGCACCAGCAGTTCGAGGATCTGCATCAGGTCCGCATCCGACAGCGACGTGAAGATGATGATCTCGTCAAGACGGTTGAGGAACTCCGGGTTGAACGTACGCTTCACCTCGCCCCGGACCAGCTCCTCCATCTTGTCCATCACCATGTCTTCCTTCTCGCTCTGGAAGCCCAGCCCCTGCCGCTTCTGCAGGTGCTTCGCGCCAATGTTCGAGGTCATGATGATGATGCAGTTCTTGTAATCGACCGTGTTGCCCAGACCATCCGTCAGCTGCCCATCCTCAAATACCTGCAGCAGCAGGTTGAAGACATCCGGATGCGCCTTTTCGATCTCGTCGAGCAGCACAACCGAGTACGGATTCCGCTTGACGCGCTCGGTAAGCTGCCCGCCTTCCTCGTAGCCCACGTAGCCCGGAGGCGAACCGATCAGCTTCGACACGGAATGCTTCTCCATGAACTCCGACATGTCGAACCGGATCAGCGCCTTCTCGGAACCAAACAGGAACTGCGCCAGCGTGCGCGCCATCTCCGTCTTGCCGACGCCCGTCGGTCCAAGGAACAGGAAGCTGCCGATCGGCCGAGCCGGATTTTTCAAGCCGGCACGCGACCGCCGAATCGCCCGCGACAGCGCCGAAATCGCCTTGTCCTGCGAGATCACACGCTTGTGCAGCTCTTCTTCGACCCGCAGCAGCCGCTGCGTCTCTTCTTCCTTCAGCGACGTAATCGGCACGCCGGTCCAGCGGCTCACGACATCCTCAATATCCTCGCGCGTCACAATGCCCGCCGAGGAGTCGTCCAGGTGGTATTTGTCACGAAGCGCGCGGAGATTCTCACGCTCCTTGCGCTCTTCGTCCGAGTAGAACCGCGCCTTCTCGAACTCGTGGTTCGCGATCGCGTTCTCCATCCGGTGCACGATGAACTTGATCCGCTTCTGCACCTCGGTCAGCTCTTCCGGCAGCGAAGTCTGCCGCAGTTTGACCCGCGCGCCCGCTTCGTCGATCAGGTCGATCGCTTTGTCCGGCAGGAACCGGTCCGGAATGTACCGGCTTGAGTGCGAGACCGAGAACGTGATCGCCTCATCCGTGTAGCTGACCGCATGAAACTTCTCGTACTTGTCCTTGATTCCCATGATGATTTTGATTGCGTCCTCTTCGTTCGGAGGAGGCACCTTGACCGCCTGAAATCGCCGCTCGAGCGAACGGTCCTTCTCGATCGACTTCCGGTACTCGGCCGGCGTCGTCGCCCCGATGCACTGGATCTCGCCGCGGCTCAGCGCCGGCTTCAAAATGTTCGCCGCATCGAGCGAGCCTTCCGCCGATCCGGCGCCAACCAGCGTATGCAGCTCGTCGATGAACACGATGGAGTTCTGATTCTCCATCAGCTCCTTCATAATCGTCTTCAGCCGCTCTTCAAACTGCCCGCGATACTTCGTCCCAGCCACAATGAGCGAAAGATCGAGCGCCAGCACGCGTTTATCAGCCAGAAAGCTCGGCACCTCGCCGTCAGCGATCTTCTGTGCCAGGCCTTCAACGATCGCCGTTTTACCAACCCCCGGCTCCCCGATCAGCACGGGATTGTTTTTCGTCCGCCGGCAGAGAATCTGGATGACCCGGTCGACCTCAGTATCGCGCCCGACCAGTGGATCAAGCTGCTGATCCATGGCGGACTGCGTCAGGTCGCGCGAAAACTCGGCCAGCATGCTCTGCTCGCCGCGCGCTCCTTTGCCGCTGCCGGTCGCTGCCGGCGCCTTCTCTTGGGTGGTTCGCTGCAGCTCTTCGCGAATGGCCGGCAGCCGCAGACCGCGCTCCGTCAGGATCTCCGCCGCAAAGCATTTCTCCTCCCGCAGCAGGCCAAGCAGCAGATGTTCCGTCCCGATATGTTTGTGCGAGAGCCGCTCCGCTTCTTCCGCAGCGTAGGCAAGCACCCGCTTGCATTCGTTTGAAAGCGGCAGGTCGACCGAGGTCGAAACCTTCTCCCGAATCGTTGTATGTCCTTCAATCTGCTTGCGAATCGACTCCACCGACGCATGCGAGCGCAGGAAGCGATTCGTCAGCGCCTTGTCTTCTCGAAGCAGGCCGAGCAGAAGATGCTCGGTCTCAATGTAAGGGGACCCAAACTGACTAGCCTCATATCGTGCGAAGAATATGACGCGACGTGCTTTCTCCGTATAGCGTTCGAACATGTTCCCCCTTCAAGCCGGCCACTGCACGCGGCCCTCGCCAGATGCAGTACCATTCGTCCAGTCACATTCCGCCTACCTGGCCGGAACACTCAGGCTGCTGCCAACAGGCGGAGCATCCATCACCTTCTTATAGTGTATCTGTACACTCTCATCCGGCAAAACCCCGGCGAAACTTACGTGTACGCTACATCAACAAGTATTGGATGAGCCATGCGTAAATCGGGTGCGTAGCCGGACGAGAGCCAAATTGGTACTGTAGCGGCCAGGCGGACCCAGTATCAAAGCTTGTCCTCCTCGCTCAAAGATCCACTCCGCAGCCGCAACAGTCGGTCACAGCGGCGAGCAAACTCTACATTGTGCGTGACCAGCACACTGGTTAGCCCGTGCGCGTTGTGCAGGCGCTGAATCAGCCCAAAAACCACCTCCGCCGTCCGACCGTCCAGGTCGCCCGTCGGTTCATCCGCCAGCAGGAGCTTCGGCTCGGTCACCAGAGCGCGCGCCAGGGAGACCCGCTGCTGCTCGCCGCCGCTCAACTCGCCCGACCGATGCTCCGCCCGGTCCGCCAGTCCGACCTCCGCAAGCCAGGTCATCGCCTGCCGAAGCGCATCCTCGTGCCTCGTGCCTCGCGCCAGCAGCGGCATAGCGACGTTCTCAATCGCTGTAAACTCCGGCAAAAGATAGTGGAACTGCCACACATAGCCAATGTCGTGGTTGCGAAATGCCGCTGCCTGCCGCTTGTTGAACAAACTTAGCCGCGCCGTTCCGCACCAGACCTCGCCGACCGTTGGCAAGTCGAGAGCCGCCAGCAGATGCAGCAGGGAGCTCTTGCCGCTTCCGCTCTCGCCAATGATCGCGACCATTTCGCCCTGCCTGATGGTTAGGTCGAGCCCGCGAAACAGCTCCAGCTTACCGCGCCCTGTGCTGTACGTCTTGCCTAGGCCTACGGCGCGCAACACCGCCGACTGCTCGACCACAAGTGGTAAAGGCTCGAGCGCGCCACCGTCCTTGCGCACCTCACTCATAGCGCAGAGCCTCTGCGGGCAGCACCTGCGCCGCCGACCCGCTCGGGTACAACGTAGCGAGCAGACTCAGGCCGAGGGATACGCCAGCAACAATCAGCGCGTCGCTCACGCGTGGCGCAAACGGTAAATAATCGATCGAGTAGACGGCCGCATCCAGGCGAATGAACCGGTAGTGACCGCCCGCCCAGCTAAGCCCGTATCCGATCACCAGCCCAAGAACCGTGCCGACCACCGAGATCAACAGCCCCTGCAGCAGGAAGATGCGCCGCACCTGCTCCGGCCGCACGCCAAAGCTCATCAGGACCGCGATATCGCGGGTCTTCTCCATCACCATCATGGTCAAGGCGATCAGGATATTCAGCGCCGCAACGCACACGATCAGCGCGAGCACGATAAACGTCACCACCTGCTCCAGCTTCAAAGCTCGGAAGATCTCGCGGTTCTGCTCCATCCAGTTTGTCGTCTGAAATCCTTTACCCGCAGCCGTCTCGATCACGCGCCCGATCGCGTCCGCGTGGTAAAGGTCATCGACCTTGAAGCTGATTACCGAGATGAGATCCGCCTCCGAAAAGAGACGCTGTGCGTCCGCCAGCCGAGTGAACGCATAGCTGGCATCGTACTGGTAGAACCCCGATCTGAAGATGCCCACCACGCGAAATGGCTGATAGCGCGGTACCAGCCCGAACGGCGTCATTGCCCCCTGCGGGCTGATGACCATCACGCTGTCGCCCACTGCGACGCCCAGCGTCTCGGCCAGGTCCTTTCCGATGACGATCGGCGGCACCATCGACTGACCTTCAGTCGCTCCCGCCTTCTGCTCACCAAGTTCAGAAGCCGAACCCTCATTGACCGCCTGCAACAGATTGCCAATGGCCTGTTCATCCTGCGGAATGATGCCTTTGATCAACCCGCCGCCGCTTCGCGCATTGTGGGAGATCAAGACCTGCTCATACAATCCCGGCGAAGCCGCCATGACGTGCGGCAGCTTCCGCAGCCTATCTATAAGCGGCCGCCAGTCGCGGATTCCGTCTCCCGCCACACGCAGCAGCTCTACATGTGCGGTTGAGCTAACCAGTCGATCCTGCAGGTCGCGCCGCATTCCATTCGTGATCGCCAGCGCAATGATCAACGATGCCACTCCCGCTGCAACACCGATCACTGAAATAGTCGTGATTACGCCAACAACCGCCTGCCGCCGCTTCGCGCGCAGGTACCGCATGGCGATGAACAGCTCGAATTGCATTAGCGCACCACCGCTTTGATCCGGCACATCATCGTGCTTCGAGTCTAAAAGACGCGCCAGAACAAAGGACGAGAGCTGAGGGGCGATGCACCGATGGCATTGCCAAGATAATCAGTTCGCCAGTACCGCGCGGTACCTTACCTGGTTCTTCTTCACCTTGGCGACGGCGTCGTTGGCCTTGGCCATAGGAAACCGCTCCGTGATCGCCTTGACTCCGTGGCGCGCCGCGACGCCGAGCATCTCGTGCAGGTCGCGCGGACTGCCAGTCGGACTCCCAGCGATAGCCTTTTGCCCACTGATCAGCGAGAATGCGTTGATCTGCATCGGCGAGGGCGGCGCGCCCACAACACACAGGACTCCCTTCGGGCGAAGTGCACTGACATACGCTGGCCAGTCCTGGTCAGCGCCGACAGTCGATAGCAGCAGGTCAAAGCATCCCGCCAGCTTCTTCAGCGCGCCTGTATCCCGGGTATTGACGAAGTGATCTGCGCCGAGCGATTTCGCCTCGCCTTCCTTGTCTTTCGAAGTCGAAAAGGCCGTGACCTCCGCCCCAAAAGTTCTGGCGAACTGCAGTCCCAGGTGCCCGAGACCGCCAATGCCAATCACGCCGACCCGCGACGAAGGCCGAACACCATGGTTCCGCAACGGACTGTATACCGTGACGCCGGCGCAAAGCAGGGGAGCGACATGTTCACTTTCGAGCACGCTCGGCACAGGAACCGCAAACTTCGCGTCAACCCGGACGCTCGCAGCGTAGCCGCCATTTCGTCCCACGCAAGTCGGTTGTGATTTGGCACAAAGATGCTCGTCTCCCTGCCGGCACCATTCGCAGATCCCGCAGCTATCCGCCTGCCAGCCGATACCGACCCGCTCGCCTACCGTCCGATCCATCACCCCAGATCCGATGGCCGTTACGGTCCCAACGATCTCATGGCCCGGAATGAAGGGATATTTGCTAATACCCCAATCATTGTCGATCAGGTGCACGTCGCTAAAGCAAACCCCGCAATGTGAGATGCGAACCTCCACCTCATTTGCCTTCAAATCGCCAGCGTCGTACTTGTACGGAAGCAACTGTGCACCGGCCGCGTGCACGGCTAAACCATGTATTTCACTCATTGAAGTCGTTTCCTCTGTACGTGCAGCCGAGGCTGCCGAACTCTCTGATGCTACAACACCCCATCGGACGGTCTCTACGCGGCTTTTGTGGATCATTCCGAAACTCTGTGTCTGAAACCTGCGGTCACAGCCTCGGTCGTTTACGTATCAGGCGGTGCGGTACATGAGCATAGTCACCGAGCAGCCCGTCTCGGCCGACCGTCTCGACCGCATTTCGCTGTTCGCTGCACTGCTGACCCGCGCGAGATGACCCATTCCGGTCTATCAACGTCCAACAACCTGCAATGCTAGCGGCAGTAAGGATCTTCGCGGGGTTGTAAGGGAAGCTGCTCATAGCTCCAGACTGGAGTCACCCCGGTCCGGATCAAACCTACGCCAGCGTATGCCTCGCGAACGACTTTCGGAGTAAAGTTTCAGATGATGAACCCCAAAATAGCTACGCGAAAACTGGCAGCCGCGATTCGGTCCACCCGCTGCATCGTGCGGCCAGGCGTTTACGCGCTGCTTCTGCTGCTTTTCATGCCTTTGCACGGAGCCTTGCATGCACACGCACAGACGCCAGCACCGCAGCAGCCCAGCGATCAGCCCTCCGACGAAGCTGGTCCGCAGACTGACAATGGGTCAATCATCCTCAAGAAGAAGAAGGGTGCGGATGAGCCTCCACCGCCGATCGCGCCCGAAGCCCCCAAGGTCAAGAACCCTAACAACGAGACCTATTCCCTTCGCGTTGACGTCCCAATCGTAAACCTTGACGTCAACGTCATCCTCGATAAGACGCACCAATTCGTTCCAGGTCTAAGGCCAGCCAACTTCCTCGTCCTCGAGGACGGTGTGGAGCAGCCTGTGCAGAACGTTCGCATGACGCAGACTCCAATCACTGCCGTCATGCTCCTCGAGTTTGCCGCGAACAGCTACTACTTCATCCGCGATATGCAGAACGCGTCCTACAGCTTCTTTCGTTCTTTGCGTCCCGACGATTACATCGCGGTGATCACTTTCGATCTTCGCACCCACATCCTTACTGACTTCACGAACAATAAGGATATCGTCGCCCAGTCGCTGCAGACCCTTACTATCCCCGGCTTTTCTGATACCGACACCTTTGACGCCCTCTATGAAACCCTCGACCGAGTCAGTCGGATCGAAGGTCGCAAATACATCGTCCTCATTGGTACGGGCCGCGACACCTTCTCGAAGATCAATCTTGACAAAATCCTGGCTAAGATCAAGGCGACTCCGAACGTAACTATCTTTACCATCGGTACCGGCGCCTTCGTCAATGAAGTAGCCGGTGGTCGAGGGGGAATGGGCGGCAGTATCCGCGACATGAACTATCTTCAGGCACAGAATCAGCTCAAGACGTTTGCCGCCATGACTGGTGGGCTAAGCTTTAGCCCGATCTTCCAAGGAGAGCTTCCTGACGTCTTCGCGCAGATCAATGATTCGATTCGCAATCAGTACGTTCTTACATACCGGCCGACGAACACGAAGAACGATGGTAGTTACCGTAAAGTCAAGGTGCTCCTCGTTGACAACGAAGGCCATCCGCTGCAGATGCAGGATGAAAAGCACAAACCATTGAAGTACTCCATCATTGCGCGCGACGGTTACCGCGCAAAGCTTCCGGTTGAATAGTCCGCTTGGACGTGAGCGGTTTCTGCGCTGATCAGGCATGAGGCTTCACGCAGCGAAAGTCTAGATGGTTGGTCCCTGTAGATGCGTCGCCCTTGTCGCGGTTCCTACCATGGAGCGCGAGCAGTATTGATCGGTATAGAGGAAGGATCCGCCTCGCATGACGCGCCTTCCAAGACGCCACGTTCCGCTGATCAAAGGAATCTTCCGGACCCTTCGGATCATGGCTGACCTCGCCTGCAGCCGCGAGTCGGTGGTAGTGATGCGGGCGGTACCAGTCTGAGGTCCTTTGCCAGACGTTGGCAGCCATGTAGTACAGACCGTAGCCGTTAGGCGGAAACCTGGTAAGTGGCGATGCAGTACTAAATCCGTCATCTTTGTTGGCGACATCGGCAGGACAATCACTGGATCAGTTTTGCTCGGTTTATCACCGGAATCTGGTTCCTGCTTCAGCGCACCGTTATAGTATCTGTATCGCAGAGAATGGCATTGCGCAGCGAGCCTTTGAGCTGAAGCTACGGGAACTCACCCGATGCCGTATCAGCTTTAGGGCACGCCGGCGGACGGAGCGTTGGCTTTGTTGAGTAATTCGAAAGAGCAGGCTTCGGGGCAGTACCGGACAGTGGTCCTCCATGCCTTTCCGGAGCCGGAGCTGGAAGCGCTCTGGCGTGGTCTCCTCGCCCGGGTCGAAACACCATCGCACTACACGTCGCCCGAGTACTTCCGCGAGCCCTATTTTGAAGGCAAACGCGCCTTCGCGATCCTGGTGCTGAAGCCCGGCAGTATGGACGCCGTCCTCACCGGCTTTCACAATGGCAGCGATGTCTCTTGCGGCCTGCCCACACGGCCTCAGCTGCAGGTCGCGCCCGACGCCCCGCTCGAAGAGGTCGGCAAGGCTCTGGCATCCGGGCTCAGCATTGAGTCAGCAGGCGCCGCAACCATCAGCGTCTACAGCTGGAGCGACAGTCTCCTCAACGGCCTGCTCAGCTTCCGCTACCGCATGCGCCAGGTCGGCGCCGTTCCTGTGCTCGACCTCACACTCGGTGCTGCTGAGCTCTTGAAGCAGTGCAATGGCAAGCGCCGTAACTGCATTCGCTTCGGCATGAAGAGCGATCTCGACGTATCGGAGTGGCAGAACGAGACCGAGTTCGCCGCCTTCTACGAGATCTACAAGGCGTGGTGCGAGGAGAAGAAGGTCCCGGCCTACTCCTATGACCTCGAGAAGCATGCGCTCGCCGACACCCGCGGCAACCGTCGTCTGCTGCTCGCCCGGCATGGCGGCGACGTCATCGCCGGCAGCGTCTTCCGTTTCTATCCCTGCGGCCTGATGGAGTACTCGCGCAACTCGTCCCTGCCGGAGCGCCAGTCCCTCAAGCCCAACGACCTCCTCGTCTGGCGCGCCGTGGAATGGGCTGCCGCATCGGGCTTCCAGAAGATGTCGATGGGCGGCTCGCATCGCTTCCTGCGCGAGTTCGGCGGTCAGCTGCAGCCGGTCTACCGTTACCGGCTCGACCGCTCCTTCCTCCGACGGCACGACCGAAAAGAAGCGTGGACCGAGCGCGCTGGCGAGCTCGTCAAGCGCCTGCCGCCGGAGTGGGAGACCCGGCTCCGCAAGCTCGTAGGCAAGGAGATTCCGGCCGGCTGGTAGTCACAGGGCCAGCACGGGCTCCGCTTCCAAAGGACCCTTCACCATTCCATCCCGTGTCATTTCGGGAAGGAGTGCACGAAAAGAAACACTCATTTCCCGCCATTTTGTGGCAATGTTGATCTATATGGAGTTTGACCTCGACGTAATTATCGTTGGTGCAGGACCGTACGGGCTCTCCGTCGCTGCCCATCTCCGCGCCCTCAAAGTCTCATTCCGCATCTTCGGCGCGCCCATGCAGACCTGGCGCGAGCACATGCCGGCAGGCATGCTGCTCAAATCCGACGGCTTCGCCTCAAACCTCTCCGAGCCGACCGGGACCGGTACGCTCGAACATTTCTGCGCCTCCCGCTCGCTGCCCTACCACCACACCAACCTGCCCGTACCGATCGAGACCTTCATTGCCTACGCCCTCGAGTTCCAGCGCAAGTACGTGCCCGATCTCGATCCAAGGTCCGTCGCCAGCATTGATCTCTTCTACGGTGGCTTCAAGGTCACCCTCGCCGATGGAGAGACGCTCAGCGCGCGCTCGGTCGTCGCCGCCGCCGGCATCACCCACTTCGCCCACATGCCGGAGGCGCTCGCGACCCTTCCGAAGGCGCTCGCGTCGCACAGCTCATCTCACCGCAACCCGGCCAGCTTCCGCGATCGCACTGTAACCGTCGTGGGCGGCGGCGCTTCAGCCGTCGACATCGCCGTGCTCCTCCACGAAGCCGGCGCCCGCGTCAACCTGGTCGCCCGCCGACGCGCCATCCGCTTCCACGACCCGCCCCTGTCCGGTCAACGCAGCCTGTGGCAGCGGCTGCGCAACCCGGCTTCCGGCCTCGGCCCGGGGCTCAAATCGCGCCTCTGCTGCGAAGCCCCCCGCGCCTTTCGGCAGCTCCCCCTCCACCGTCGCCTCCGCATCGTCGAGCAGCACCTCGGTCCCGCCCCCGGCTGGCCCATGCGCAGCCGCCTCATGGGCAACGTCCCGCTCAGTCTTGGCACAGCCGATTTCCATGCTGAGCCAAGCGATGGCGGCGTGCGCCTCAGCTTCCGAGACGAAACCGGCGAGCAGCGTGAGCAGTTCACCGAGCACCTCATCGCGGCAACCGGCTATCGCGTGGATAAGGATCGACTCATTTTCCTGAGCCCCGGCATCCGAACCAGGCTCGACGGCCCATCGCCGCACCTCTCGGTTCACTTTGAGAGCTCTATCCCGGGCCTCTACTTCGTCGGTATCGCCGCTGCCGCCACCTTCGGTCCCCTCATGCGCTTCGCTTACGGGGCAGACTACGCCGCCCGCAATCTCTCGAAGCACCTGGCCCGCAATCGCCCATCCGCCTCGCTCGTTCCCGTCCAGCACGCCCAGGCGGTCACCAGCCTGACCTGATTCGCTCTACCGCAGCAGCTCCGGCCGGTTCACCGCAAGCTGTCCCACCAGCTCGCCGAACAACGTATTCGCCCAGGCAAACCACGTCCGTGTAAACCGCTTCGGATCGTCCTTGAAGTAGCTCTCATGCATGAAGCCGCTCCCCGCCGAGGACGCCTTCAGCATCGCCAGCGCGCGCCGAATCTCGCCATCCGCCTGGCTGGTCAGCGCATATACCATCTGCGACATCGGCCAGATCATGTCCTTGCCTTCATGCGGCCCGCCAATGCCTTCGCCCGCCGACCCGCGGAAGAACCACGGATTGCGCTCGCTCCAGACGAAGCTCCGCGTCCGTCCATACAGCGCCGCATCGGGCGAGCTCGCCAGGTAGGGCAGCCCAAGCAGGCTGGGCACATTCGCATCATCCATCAGCGACTGGCTGCCGAAGCCGTCCACCTCGTACGCCCAGATCGTCCCTGACGCAGTCGTCGCGACCGCGTACTGCCGCAGCGCCCGTTCGACCTCCGCCGCCAACGCCTCTGCCTCATTCGCCAGCGCCTCATCGTGCAAAATCGCGTGTGCCATCTCCGCCACCTGCCGCAGCGACGTCACCGCAAACAGGTTCGACGGCACCAGGAATGGGAAGATGCACGCATCGTCCGACGGCCGGAAGCCCGACGCGATCAGCCCCACCGGCTTCACCGGGTTGCCATACCCCGACGCCGGCAGCGTCTCGGTCGATGTGTCGGATATCCGCTGGAAGTGGTACGGTCCCTCGCCCTGCTTCCGCTGCTGCACCCGCATCGTCGCCACAATCAGCATCACCGCCTGCCGCCAGCGCCCGTCAAATGGCTGCGTGTCGCCCGTCTGCTTCCAGTAGCCATGCGCCAGCCGGATCGTGTAGCACAGCGAGTCGAGCTCCCACTTGCGCTCGCCCACCCCCTGCTTCATCTCGGTCTTGTCCTTGCGGCTCCACTCGAGCGCTGGCGCGCCCAGGTCCGCCATAAACGCATTTGCGTACGGGTCGATCAGGATGCAGCGCGTCTGCCGCCGGATCACCCCCTCCAGCAGCGCCCGCAAGGCCGGGTCCTTGGACGCCAGCGGCAGGTATGGCCACACCTGTGCCGAAGAATCCCGCAGCCACATCGCCGCAATGTCACCCGTGATGACCGCCGTATCCGGTTTCCCCTCAAACGTCCCCGGCTCGACCGTCGTATCGAGCGTATTGGGATAGCAGTTGGCAAACAGCATTGCCAGCTCCGGATCGCCGATCCGCTTTACGGTCTGCGCAATGAACGCCTCGACTGCGACACTCCGAAACTTACGCTCGCCAACTGGCGGCCGCTTCAAGCCCGCCCCATTCTGCGCCAGGGCAGGGAAGGGCCACACCGCACCCACGCCCGCACCCGCGGCCATCTGCCCCGTCATCCTCATCACATCCCGTCGCGTCATCCCGCTCTCGATCGTCACAGCATCTCCTCTGAACTCAGTACTCGCGGCCAGAACTTGCTCAACCCGCAGAAAACGAGCAAACTGGTGAGCGTTGCTGCCCGGCCAATTCGCTGGTAACGTTTCCAGTCTAGTGCCATGCAGCGTTCAGGTCACAAACAGTCACATCAGCCGTACAGGAGCGAGACGCATGCCCATCTCCCGCAGAGACTTCCTCAATGGTGCCGCCGCTGCCTGCGCTGCCGTCAGCCTTCCCTCCGCCGCTATCGCCGGCACCGCCAGCCCGCTGCCAGGTGACGATCCCCTCCGCTGGGTCGACCCCCGCATCGGCACCGGCGGCCATGGCCACTGCTATCCCGGCGCCAGCGTTCCATTTGGTGCCGTCCAGCTCAGCCCCGATACCTACACCGAGGGTTGGGACTGGTGCGCCGGCTACCACGTCTCCGACACCTCCATCATGGGCTTCAGCCACACCCACCTCAGCGGCACCGGCTGCGGCGACCTCCTCGACTTCCTCGTCATGGCCGGCACCGGCCCCGCCAAGATCATCGCCGGCACCCGCGCCAACCCCGAGAGCGGCTACCGCTCGCGCTTCCTTCACACCGACGAGCTCGTAGAGCCGGGCTACTACTCCGTCCTGCTCAAGGACTACAACATCCGCGCCGAACTCACCGCCACCGAGCGCACCGGCCTCCACCGCTACACCTTCCCCGAGAGCGACCAGGCCTACCTCATCCTCGATCTGAAGCACGGCTACGACGGCGGCGGCAAACCCGACGTCCTCTCCGCCGAACTCACGAAGGTTGCCCCCGACACCCTCAGCGGCGGCCGCCGCACCACCGCCTGGGGCGAAGGCCGCCATGCCTACTTCACCCTCCAGGTCTCGAAGCAGCCCACCAGCATTGTCTTCTACCAGGACGATAAGCAGGTCCCAGCCCCCACCGGCCCGCTCACCGGCACCAACCTCAAATGTGTCCTCTACTTCAAGACGAAAGCGAAGGAGACCATCCTCGTCAGGACCGGCATCTCCGGTGTCAGCGCCGAAGCCGCCGCCCTCAATCTCAGGACCGAGCAGCCCGCCTGGAACTTCGACCAGACCCGCCGCCAGGCCACCGACAAGTGGCGCGCCCAGATCGGCAAGGTCCACGTCACCACCGCCAACGAGGATCACAAGAAGGTCTTCTACACCGCGCTCTACCATCTCTCGCTCGGCCCCACCCTCTTCGACGACGTCGACGGCCACTACCGCGGCATGGATAACCAGATCCACCAGCTTCCCGCGGGCCAGCATAACTACACCACCTTTTCGCTCTGGGACACCTACCGCGCCGCCCACCCCACCTACACCCTAATTGAGGCCGAGCGCGTCCCGCAGTTCGTCAACACCCTCATGCGCATGGCCGAACAGAGCCCCGCCGGCATGCCCGTCTGGCCGCTCCAGGGCGAAGAGACCGGCACCATGACCGGCTACCACTCCGCCGCCGTCATCTCCGAGGCCATCAACAAGGGCTTTCCTGGCATCGATACCGAGCGCGCCTACCAGCTCATGATGAAGCGCGCCATGGTCGACGACTACCGCGGCCTGCCCTACTACCGCAAGATGGGCTACATCCCCGCCGACAAGGAAGAGGAGTCTGTCTCGAAGACCTTCGAGTACTGCTATGACGACTGGGCCATTGCGCACGTCGCGAAAAAGCTCGGCAAATCCAGTGATGCCGCCATGCTTACTAAGCGCTCCACCAACTACAAGAACTACTTCGACTCCTCCATTACCTTCATGCGCCCGAAGTTTGCAGACGGCTCCTGGGCCGGCTCGTCCGAAGGCAAAGGTCTTACCGCCTTCAATCCCATCGATATGGGTCACAGCGAGAAGTATCGCGACTACACCGAGTCGAACGCCTGGCAGACCACCTTCGGCGTCCAGCACGATCCCGCCGGCCTCATCGCGCTCTTCGGCGGCCGCGAGCCCTTCCTCGTCAAGCTCGACGAGCTCTTCACCACCGCCTCCACCCTCCCCGCAGACGCGCCGCCCGACATCGCCGGCCTCGTCGGCCAGTACGCTCACGGTAACGAGCCCTCGCACCACATCGCCTACCTCTACGTCTACGCCGGTGTCCCGCATAAGACCCAGGCCCGTGCCCGCATGCTCATGGAGACCATGTACTCGCCCAACCCTGACGGCATGCAGGGCAACGAGGACGTCGGTCAGATGTCCGCCTGGTATGTCCTCAGCGCGCTCGGCTTCTACCCGGTCGACGCTGTCAGCGGCAACTACATCCTCGGCTCCCCGCTCTTCGAGCACGCTACCGTCGCCCTCGGCGGCGGCAAGACCCTCGACATCGAGGTCCGCCGCAAAGATTCCGCCCATCAATATATCCAAGCCTTCACCCTCAACGGCACCCCGCAGCAGCGGACTTGGTTCCATCACAGCGACATCGCCCAGGGCGGCAGACTCGTCCTCGACATGGGCCCGCAGCCAAACCTCACCCTCGGCGCCGACCCGGCCGCCGCACCACCATCCCTGACTCTCTAAACCGCTGCCCTTCAACCAGGAAGGCAGTCAGTGAACCGCCGAAAACTGCCACCCTGAGCGACGCTGCTCGCAACCTCGCCGCGAGAAGCAGAGCCGAAGAACCTGCGTTTTCCAGCCCAAAAAGGAGCAATAAGCGCCCACTACATCCACAGAAAACCGCTGGTTTTACAAAATAGTTTTCCGAGTAAACGTTAACCCACCAAATTGTGCCTCAATTTGGCACATGAGACCCCGCCTGACTATTGACAGTCGTTGTGTGACGTAGGTTTACTCTGAAAATTAGAAGTGATAGCCGATGAACTTGATTCGTTGCTCCCGTGCACGTCAATCGCGTCAGGGGAGTTTTGAATACCTTGGGGACGTTTCCGTACGTGAACTTACATTTCGATTGTCCCGAGAGTACAAGCGCAGCTAGGTAGATCTTCTACGTACCAGACCAACCACTCACGCGTCGTTGCAGCCCAACATGAACCTCATGGTTCAAAGGAAGCCTCATGATTAACAGAAACACCGCCTCATCCCGCACTGGCCAGTGCGGTACGTCCCTATGGAGGAGATTGACTCAGGCCGCCCTCCTCTGTGCTCTCTTTCTCGCCTCATCGGCCGCCTTCGGGCAGCTGACCACCGCCGACATCCTTGGTACGGTCACCGATGCAAGTGGCGCCGTAGTTCCAAACGCCACCATCATCCTCACCAACACTGGCACCAATGAAAAGCGCAACACCAAGTCCAACGGCTCCGGCGATTACAATTTCACCTTCCTGCCGGTCGGACACTACTCCATCGCCGTCAATTCCGGCGGTTTCCAGACCTCGATCACCAAGGACCTCTCCGTAGAAGCCGGTGACCGTGCCCGCAACGACGTCCATCTCCAGCTCGGCTCCGAGTCGACCACCGTCGAAGTCACCGCCAGCTCGCCGCTTCTGCAGGCCGACAGCGCCACCGTCAGCTCGACCGTAACCGCCAAGGCAGTGCAGGATTTGCCACTCAACGGCCGTAACTTCGTCCAGCTCGTAGCGCTTGTTCCCGGCGCCAATGAAGGTCCCGGCAACGGTCTCTCGAGCGGCGGTCGCCCCGATGATCGCCGCACCAACGCAGCCGGCCTCTCCGTCAACGGACAGGATGAGAGCCTCAACAACTGGGTCGTCGATGGTATCGACGACAACGAGCGCATCATCGGCACCATCGGCATCAAGCCGAACGTCGAAGGCATCCAGGAAATCACCGTCGAGACCAACAGCTACGCTGCAGAGGCGGGCCGTACCGCCGGCGGCGTCATCAACATCATCACTCGCTCCGGCACCAACAACTTCCACGGTTCGGCCTACGAGTACTTCCGCAACGACATCTTCGACGGCCGCAACTTCTTCCAGACCACCGGCAGTAAGCCCGAACTGCGCCAGAACCAATACGGCGGCAGCATCGGCGGGCCCATCTTCAAGAACAAGACCTTCTTCTTCTTTGACTATGAAGGTTTCCGCCAGGTCTCCGGCCTCACCTACACCAGCACCGTGCCCACCCTTGCGGAGTACGACGACATTAACAGCATCGGCGGCGGTTCGCCCCAGGCGCTCATTGCCAGCAGCAACAACGGCACATCCACCTCCGGTCTCCCCATCAACCAGCTCACGCTGAACTACCTGAAGCTGTTCCCGGCTCCGACCAACAGCAATCTCACGAACAACTACACCATCAGTCCCAGCAAGACACAGAACTCCAACACCTACGACGCCCGCGTCGATCATCGCATCAACGACAAGAACACCCTCTTCGCGCGCTTCTCGTATAACAGCGTCGACACCTTCACCCCGCCGGCCCTCGGCGTCGTGAATGGCGTTCAGGTCAGCGGCGGCCGGTACATTTTTGCCGGTCCGGCGACCAACGTTGCCCAGCAGTGGGTCCTTGGCTACACCCACATCTTCACCCCGGCCGTCCTGCTCGATCTCCGTGCCGGCTTCACACGCATCAACAACCTCTCGCTCCCGCTCAACTACGGTCAGAATGTCGACCAGAACGTCATCGGCTTTCCGGCCAGCATGACTTCCTTCAGCCCCTTCGCCAACTCGCTTACCCCGGTTTCGATCGGTTCCCTCAGCGACATCGGCGACGGTGCGTACGTTCCCCTGCAGGATATCGACAACACCTTCCAGTACAGCGGCACGCTGAGCTGGACCAAGGGCAATCACAACTTCAAGTTCGGCGGCACTCTCATTCGTCGGCAGGCCCGCAACGTACAGAGCGCTTCCGCGGTCGGTGCCTATAGCTTCGGTCTCCCGAGCGACAGCATCAACACCAACGGCAACGCGCTGCAGACGCAGAACAATCAGCTGGCCTCAACCCTGGTCGGCGCCTTCAACAATCAGCAGCGTAACTTCAACCTCGTTCCCCCCGACTACCGCAGCTGGGAGCCAAGTGGCTTCGCTCAGGACAGCTGGAAGGTCAGCCCGCAGCTGACGCTGCTGCTCGGCGTTCGCTACGACGTCTACACTCCCTTCACCGAAGCGCACAACCACATCTCGAACTTCGACTATCTGCAGGCGCTCGGTTCCACGCAGGCCACCGTCAGCTCGGCACTTAAGATCGCCGGCGTCAATGGGGTCAGCGCGACCGCAGGTATCCCGACCAACTATGACAACGTGGCCCCGCGGCTTGGCTTCTCCTACTCGGCGACACCGGCCACCGTCATTCGCGGCGGCTACGGACTTAGCTACTTCCCTGGCAACTACACCTCGAACGGCGACCTGAAGAACGCACCGTTTACTTCCGTCTACAACCCTGCCTGCCAGTCCAGCGCTGCCGTCCAGCTTGAAATGTCGCAGGGTGCATTTACCGGTCAGAACCCGGACTGCGTAACGCAGGGTCAGCCCGGAACCATCAACCAGGGTGTCCCGCCCCCGATGGCGCCATCAGCAGCGCAGATCGCCAACCTCCCCAGCATCTCCGGTCTTGGCTTTGTAGCTGAAGCGACCAACTTCCGGTCGGCTCTCATCCAGCAGTTCAACCTCCAGGTCCAGCAGCAGGTCGGCGCCAACGTCTTCACCATCGGTTACGTAGGCAACGTCGCCCAGCATCTGCCGGAATCCATCAACAACATCAACCAGCCGTTGCCTTACAACCCATTCACCAATCCAGGTGGATCCGCACGTCCCCTCGATGCGCTCTTCACACCGCCAGGAGCAACCAGCTCGAATCTCGGCGGAGTCAGCTATCTCGCCAGCGAGGGCGTCTCGAACTATAGTGCACTGCAGGCCTCCTTCCAGCGCCGCTTTACCAAGGGTCTGGCGATTGACGCCAACTACACCTGGGCCAAGGCGCTCAGCGACATCACTGGCTTCTCCGAACAGGGCGACCAGGGTTGGAGCAACGCGCTTCCCACCAACATCCGGGCAGTCGAGTACGGCATCGCGGAAGACGATATCCAGAACCGCTTCGCCCTCTCGCTCAACTACGAACTGCAGTACGGCAGGAACTTCACCGGGGTAAAGAGGTTTGCTCTCTCCGGCTGGCAGACCAACATGATCGCGATTGCGCAGAGCGGTAAGCCCTTCTCGATCATCAACAGCGGCGGCAACAGTGGTCCCAACAACAACGACCAGACGGTCGAAAACGGTAAGCTGCAAGGTTACGGCAATCGTGCCGTCCCGCAGAACAGCGGCGGCAACGATCGTCCTGACACCATCGCGGATCCGCGGCTCGGCCAGAAGTCCCTCACCGAGTTCTTCAACACCGCGGCCTTCGCGCCCCAGCCCCTCGGAACCATCGGCAACACGCAGCGCAACTCGCTGTTTGGACCCAACTTCCGCCACGTTGACCTGTCCCTCTTCAAGAACTTCCCCGTCACCGAGCGTCTGAACGTCCAGTTCCGTGTGGAATCGTTCAACATCTCGAATACGCCGAACTTCTTCATCGCCAACAACAACAGCGGCAACCAGTCGTTTGGTAACAACGCCTTCGGCACGGTCTCCGCAACCGACCCCAACTACACCCCGCGCCAGTACCAGTTCGCACTCAAGGCCCAGTTCTAAGAAGCCTTCAGTCCCCAACCAGAAAGCGGCAGAGCCTCAGGCTCTGCCGCTTTCTGCTGCCCGCCACCCGAACACGCCGGAGCTCCTCATTCCCAACGAAAGCGCAACCAGCTTTCGGCAACGCGGCGATGGTACCGTCACCGCAACGGAGCCGAACCTGCATCCCGCGTCAGTACCTGTTCGCACTCACGACTCCGTTCTAAGAGCCCCGGGTCTCAACCTAAAAGCGGCAGAGCCTCCAAGGCTCTGCCGCTTTCTGCTATCCGCCATCCTTCTTGCCCCGCATCAGCCCAGCGGATCGGGAATCGCATGCGCCCCGCCACGGTTCAGCGGAGCTTCTTCGATCCCCACTCCCACAACCGCCGGCTCGCGATCCGAGAAGAACACCAGGAACAGCAGCAGCACCACGCCCGCGATCCCCGCCGGAATCAGCCAGATCGGCCGCCACGCGTATTGCGTCACGCCGTCCACCGTCGCGCGTGCGTAATGATCCACCACCAGGCCGGAGAGCCACGAGCCCACCAGCATCCCCGCACCGTACGTGATCAGCGTAATCATCCCTTGCGCCGCCGCCCGCAGCGCCAGCGGCGCCTTCCGGTCGACGTAAATCTGTCCCGTCACGAAGAAAAAGTCGTAGCAGATCCCATGCACCAGGATCCCCGCCCACAGCATCCAGCTCGCCGCGCCTGCGTTTCCGTAGGCAAACAGGAGGTAGCGCAGCACCCACGCCGCCATCCCCGCGGCCAGCATGTACTTCACCCCCAGCCGCCGGAAGAACCACGGGATCAGCAGCATGCACCCCAGCTCCGACATCTGCCCGCCCGTCATCCGCGACGCCGCATTGTGCACGCCGATCTGGTTCAGATACAGGTTCGTCAGCGCGTAGTAGAACTGCAGCGGAATACAGATCAGGAATGACGCCAGCACGAACAGCGCAAACGAGCGCTCGCGAAACAGCCCGACCGCCTCAGGCGGCAGCAGCGACGACAGCCGGAAGCTGCCGCGCTTCGACAACGGCGGCGTGTGCGGCAGCATGAAACAGTAGAGCGCCATCAGCAGCGACGCCGCGCCCGCCAGCCGTAACGGCATCGCCGTATCCTCCAGCTTCAGGCTCCCCACCAGCAGCCCGGCGATAATCCAGCCCAGCGTCCCCAGCACCCGGATCGGTCCGAACTCCGTCTTCGCATCCCGCATGTGCCGAAACGCCAGCGAGTTCGTCAGCGACAGCGTCGGCATATAGCAGCACGCATACAGCAGCACCAGCACGTACACCGGCGTAAACTGCGTATTCGCCGCCGCTGCAAACAGCAGAACCGCCCCCAGACCATGCAGGATGGCCAGCACATGCTGCGTCGCCAGCAACGTATCCGCCACCCACCCCGCGAGGAACGGCGACAGGATCGCGCCTACGGCCGTCGTCCCCGCCACCATGCCGATCTCGAGGCCGGTAAAGTGCAGCCGCTGTCCCAGCCACGTCCCCACCGTCACATACCACGCGCCCCAGATAAAATATTCGAGAAACATCATCGTTGCGAGACGCGGCTTGAGAAGAGTGTTCACATTGCTCCTTTTAGGTAGGTCCTGAACTTGCATCTGGCGAGACTGAGATCCAATCAAGGCAGCGCGAACGCCACGTACTTCCCGCCCGGCGCCGTCTTCGGGTCCTTACCTCCGCCGGCCGCGATCACGACATACTGCTTGCCGTCCACCATATACGTTGCCGGCGTCGCTAGTCCCGCTGCCGGCAGCTCCGACTCCCACAGCAGCTTGCCGGTCTGGCTGTCGAACGCATGCATCTTCCGGTCATAGACCGTCGCGCCGATAAAGACCAGCCCACCCGCGGTAACGATCGGCCCCCCATAGTTCTCCGTCCCCGTATCCTTCATGCCCTTAGCCGCCAGCTCCGGATACACGCCAAACGGAATCTTCCACAGGTACGCGCCCGTGTTCAGATCGATCGCATTCAGCGTCCCCCACGGCGGCGCAATCGCCGGATAGCCATCCGCATCCAGGAACTTCCGGTAGCCCGTAAACTGGTACGCCAGCGCCCCATCTTGCGTAGCCGCCGGCGTTCCTCCCGTAGCCACAGGCGCCGCCCCCGCAGCCGCATGCGCCCCGGCCATCTCCGTCTTGTCCCTGCCCGCCTGCGCCGGGGTCGAAGGTGCGGTCTGCTTCAGATACTCCACCAGCCCCACCACCGCCGCATCATCCAGGTTCGGGAACCCCGGCATTCGCCCCTTGCCCTGGTGCACAATCGTCGCAATCTCTTTGTCCGTATGCCGCTGCTCCACGCCCACCAGCGACGGAAACGCCGGCGGCTGTCCCTGGCGGTTCGCCCCATGGCACACCATGCAGAAGGATTGATACGCCGTCGCACCCGCCGTCCCCCCCGCCTTGTTCGCCGCCAGGCTGCCCAGCCACGCCATCTCGTTCGCGTTCACGTAGATCACGCCCGTCCGCGTGTCCACCGCCGACCCGCCCCACTCCGCGCCCCCGTCAAACCCGGGAAACACGACCGTCTGCTGATCAATAGTCAGCGGCACAAATTGGCCCGCGCTGCGCAGGGTTGAGAACTTCTCGACAATCGCCTGGTGCGCCTCGGGCGTCCGCTCCGTCAGCATCCCCTCCGTCAACAGCTGGCGCGCAAACGGCTCCGGTAGCAGCGGTCGAGGCTGCGTCGCTGCCGTCTGCTCCCCCGGTACATCACTCTTCGGCACCGCACGCTCCTCAATCGGAAACAGCGGCGCCCCCGTCGCCCGATCAAACAGGTAGAGATAGCCCTGCTTGGTCGTCTGGGCCACCGCATCGACCGCCTTGCCCTCATGCTCCACCGTCACCAGCGTCGGCGGAGAAGGGAAGTCGCGATCCCAGATGTCGTGGTGCACCCCCTGGAAATGCCACAGTCGCTTCCCCGTAGCCGCATCGAGTGCCAGCAGCGTATTCGCATACAGATCATCCCCATGCCGGTCCGCGCCGTAGAAGTCCGACACCGACGACCCCGTCGGCACATACACAATTCCCCGCGCCAGGTCGACCGCCATCCCCGCCCAGTTGTTCGCCGCACCCGACGTCAGGTACGCCTTCTCCGGCCACGTCTCATAGCCCGCCTCGCCCGGTCGCGGAATCGTATGGAAGCTCCACCGCAGCGCGCCCGTCCGCACGTCGTACGCGCGCACATCCCCCGGCGGCGCCGGCAGCGTCTCCGGGTTCCGCCCGCCCACGATAATCAGATCCTTGTAGATCACCCCCGGCGACGTCAGCGCGATCGACTGCTGCAGATAGTCGCCCCGAAGATTCTTACGCAGATCGATCCGCCCCTGCTCCCCAAAGCTCGCAATCGGCTTCCCCGTGGCCGGATCAAGCGCATAGAGAAAGTTCATCACCCCGGCAAACAGCCGGCTCTCCGTCCCGTCCCTCCAGAACGTCAGTCCCCGCGCCGGCTGCGTGCCCCCGCTACCCGAGTCGAAGCTCCACAGCTTCTCGCCTGTCGCCCCATCGAGCGCAATCACCGTCTGCGTCGGCGAGTACCCGTAGAGCGTCCGCCCCACGATCAGTGGACTCGTCTGCAGCCCGCCACCCGGCCCGCTGTCATAGGTCCACGCCACCCGCAGCTTGCCCACATTCTCCCGCGTAATCTGATCAAGCGCCGAGTAGTGATCGTTCGCCGCCTGCCCGCCATACACCGGCCAATCTGTCCCAGCAGCACTCGCACTCGCAGTCGGCTTCTCGGCCGCCCGCACCGCGCCAAACGTCATCAGCAGAAGCGCCGCAGCAACCCCACCCGCAACCAGGCTCCCACGCCCAGCCCTCAGCCCCTCACCCGCACTTACCTTCATAAAATCCGGACAGTTTCTCATCAGGTCTTGCATTTCACCAGTTGTACACCGCATCGTCAATCAAGCCCGCTAAACCCACCCCGCGTCAATCACGTAGCTCTGGCTGGTAATCGCCGCGCTGTCATCCGCCGCCAGAAACAGCACCAGCCGCGCCACCTCCTCCGGCATGATCATCCGCTTCAGCGCCTGGTTGCCGAGGATCTCCGCCCGGTATGCCTCCGTATACCAGAGCTGCCGCTGCCGCTCCGTCTCGATCGCTCCCGGCAGCACCGCATTCACCCGGATGTTGTCCGCCCCCAGTTCATGCGCCAGCGTTCGGCTCATCCCCACGATCGCCGCCTTCGCCGCCGCATACACCGGCACCCCCACCGATGGAATCACCCACGAGATCGAACTCATGTTGATGATCGAGCCGCGCCTTGCCCGCTGCATCGCCGGAATCACCGCCTGCGCCATAAAGAACTGCGCCCTCAGATTCAGCGCCATCGACTGGTCCCAGAACGCCGGCGTCACGTCCGCCACCGCATGCCGCGTATCGTTTCCCGCATTGTTCACCAGCACATCCACCGTTCCAAACCGCCCCACGATTCCCGCCACCGCCACCTGCAGTGCCTCCACATCCGTCAGGTCGCACCGAGCGTAGACCGGCTCCACCGCCCCCGCCGCTTCAAGCCGCCCGAGCAGCTCGTCAGCAGCCGCGTCCTGAATATCCAGAAACGCCACCCGCGCCCCCTGCATCGCGAACGCCGCCACCATCGCCTCGCCAATCCCGCTCGCGCCCCCCGTTACCACCACCACCCGCCCCCGAAGACTCGGGTACGTCGCAAACTCCGCAGCTGCCATCGACAGGAACCCTCCGCCTCCGAGACTAGTCCCCCACAGGAAACCGCAGCAACGCCCGCTGCTCCGCCGTCAGCGACTTCCACACCCGTCGCGGTATCGCGTTCACCTCCCGGCTTGCATCCGCATACCACCGCCGCACATACCGCACCGTCACCAGCGCCCGCGGCGTCTCGCTCCGGTTCGGCGTCCCGCGATGCAGCGCCCACGGATGCCGGATCAGCACATCGCCAACCTCCAACGGCACCGGCCGCATCGCGATCTCGCCCGCAGCCACCGCGCGCGCCGCCTCGTCCCGCCGCACCCGATGCGTACCCGGTGCCATCTCGATCGGCCCATCCACTGCTCGAATCCGCGCCAGCCCAAAGCTCACCACCAGCATGTAGACCGGCAGCAGCAGCTCCGGCTCGTCGGCAAACAGCGGCCGGCCGTAGTCCACATGCGCCTCCTGGTACCCGGATCCCAGCACGGGCACATCGCAGCCCCACTGGTCAGCCACCACCCGGTCATCCATCGCCCCGCGCACGATCGCGAGCACGCCAGGATCGAAGAAGAAGTCCGGTTGAAAGCACGGCGGCTCAAACGGCATCGGCATGAAGTGACGCCCAGGCCCGCGGTTGGGCTCCTCACCATGGTCCTCGACATACCGCAGCAGAACCGGCCAAAGAGCCTCCCGGCAGGCCTCGATCTGCGCTACCGCCAGCTGCGCCCGCAGCACGCAGTACCCATCCTGCCGCAACTCCAGCAGCTTCTCCTCAATCATCAACCGCCCCAAAAGAATTACTCTGACAGGGCACGCAGCAACTCCATCCTAAGGCCACGCAGCAGGGAACCGACCTCCATGAAACTACTTCGCTACGGAAACGCCGGCGCCGAACGCCCCGCCATGCTCGACGCCGAGAACCGCCTCCGCGATCTCTCCGCTGTCATCCCCGACATCGCCGGCGCCGCCCTCTCGCCCCGCTCGCTCGACACCCTTCGCCAACTCGATTCCACCACCCTGCCGCTCGTCCCGGGCACCCCGCGCCTCGGCCCCTGTGTCGGCGCCGTCGGCAAGTTCCTTTGCATCGGCCTCAACTACTCCGACCACGCCGCCGAATCCGGCATGCCCGTCCCCAAAGAGCCCGTCGTCTTCATGAAAGCCACCTCCGCCATCACCGGCCCCAACGACGACGTCATCATCCCCCGCGACGCCGAAAAGACCGACTGGGAGGTCGAGCTCGGCGTCGTCATCGGCACCGCCGCCAAATACGTGACCGAGGCTGAAGCCCTCACCTACGTCGCCGGCTACTGCGTCGTCAACGACCTCTCCGAGCGCGCCTTCCAGCTCGAGGGCACCGGCCAGTGGGTCAAGGGCAAGAGCGCCGACACCTTCGGCCCCATCGGCCCCTGGCTCGTCACCACCGACGAGCTCCCTGACCCGCAACAGCTCCAGCTCTGGCTCGAGGTCGACGGCCACCGCTACCAGGACGGCACCACTGCCACCATGGTCTTCGGCGTCGCCCACCTCGTCAGCTATCTCAGCCGCTTCATGAGCCTCCAGCCCGGCGACATCATCTCGACCGGCACCCCGCCCGGCGTCGGCCTCGGCCAACGCCCCCCCGTCTACCTCCGCCCCGGCAACATCATGCGCCTCGGCGTCACCGGCCTGGGCGAGCAGCGCCAGACCGTCGTCCCCTACACCGCAAGCTAGGAAGCCGGAAACAAAAACCGCAGCACATCCCCAAATCGCCCGGCCCAGGCCGCTTCGTCATGCACCGCACCCCCAGCCTCCATGTACGCCAGGTCCACCCCCTCGCGCCATCCCAGCCGCAGCAGCAGCCGGCACAGCTGCTCCGTATCCCGCACATGCCGCGCCCCCTCCGCCGTCCCCATATCCAGCCAGATCCGTACCGGCGGCCGCGGATGCGCCTGGTTCACAAAGCTCAAAATACTCCGGTGATCCCACCAGATCGAAGGCGACATCACCGCCAACTTCCCAAACACCTGCGGACACTCCAGCCCCAGGAACAGCGAGATCAGCCCACCCAGCGACGACCCACCCAGCCCCGTCCGCGCAGGCCCCGTCTCCGTCCGATAATTCCGGTCTATAAACGGCTTCAGCTCCTCGATCAGCAGCCGGCCGTAGCTCCGCCCCTCGCCCCCACCCATCTGCGCGTCCCGCGTTGGCGTGTACTCCGCCATCCGCCGCAGCCCTGTGTTCGCAACCCCCACCAGGATCACCGGCTCGATCCCGCCCGCCGCTGCCAGCCGATCCGCCGTCGCCTGGGCCTCCCACGTCCTCCCGGCAACATACGATGTCCGCCCGTCAAACAGGTTCTGTCCATCATGCAAATAAAACACCGGAAACCGCCGCTGAGGCTCAGCCGCGTACGCCTCCGGCAGGCAAACCAGCACCATCCGATGGTCCGGATCGGGCAGAATCGCCGAGTGAAACTGGTACCGCTCCAGCCGCGGAATCTCCGTCGCCGCATCCTCCACCCGGACCGCGTCGGCGGGCCTGCTTCGGCCGTCCGCCTCGCCAGGCCTCACCCGGCCGTCCGCCTCGGCAGCAGCCAGCGAAACAGCCCGCATAGGAGAGGATTTCGCGCGAAAGGTCAATAGAGAACTAGCCGCTCCGTTACGCTAGGATGACTTCAAGGGTAGCAGAGGGGAGGAGCAGTGAAGCGCGAGTGGCACAAGTGGTACTCCCCACGTCTGGGGCGCGATATGGAGCTGCTCGTCTTCGGCCACGCCGGCCTGCCGACCATCGTCTTCCCCACCTCCTGCGGCCGCTTCCACGAGTTTGAAGACCGCGGCATGGTCGCCGCCGTCGCCCACCAGATCGAGCACGGCCAGGTCCAGCTCCTCTGCGTCGATTCGGTCGACGCCGAAAGCTGGTACAACCGCAACGTCGGCCCCCGCTGGCGCATCGCCCGCCACCTCCAGTACGAGAGCTACATCATGGACGAGGTCGTCCCGCTCACCCGCGCCCTCGGCAACTGGGGCCAGCTCGCCGCCCTTGGCGCCAGCTTCGGCGGATACCACGCCGCCAATATCGCCCTCCGCCACCCCGACGTCTTCAAGGCCTTCCTCGCCATGGGCGCCGCCTTCGACCTCTCAAACTTCCTCAGCGGCTACTACGACGACGACTGCTACTTCAACATCCCACCCCACTACATCCCCAACGTCTCCGACTCCTGGCTCCTCGACCGCTACCGCCACAACACCTACGTCCTCGCCACCGGGGAACACGACATCTGCCGCGGCCAGACCGAGCGCATGGCCGACATCATGCGCGCCAAAGGCATCCCCGTCCGCCTCGATGTCTGGGGCGACGGCTCACTCCACGACTGGCCCGAGTGGATCAAGATGCTCCGAACTTACCTGTAGCCCCTAAACAAATCTCATCCTGGAGGATGCGTTGAAGAATCTGAAGATCGGTATCTTGTTTGGCATGGAGAACACCTTCCCCGGAGCCCTCGTCGAGAAAATCAACTCCATGGAACTCGATGGCGTCACCGCCGAGTTCGTCCAGGTAGGCGGCGTCCAGGAAGCACTGCCCTCTGGCTACACCGTCATCATTGACCGCATCTCGCACGACATGCCCTTCTACCGGGCCTTCCTCAAGAACGCCGTTCTTACCGGCACCCAGGTCATCAATAACCCCTTCTGGTGGTCCGCCGACGACAAGTTCTTCAACTACGCCCTCGCCACCAAACTCGGCGTGGCCGTCCCCAAGACCGTCCTCCTCCCCCACAAATGCTTCCCGCCCGAGATCAACGAGCGCTCCGTCCGCAACCTTGAATTTCCCCTCAAGTGGGATGAGATCTTCGCCTACGTCGGCTTTCCCGCCTTTCTCAAGCCCCACGACGGCGGCGGCTGGCGCGACGTCTTCCACGTCCACAACCCCGACGACTTCTTCCGCGCCTACGACCAGACCCGCGACCTCTGCATGACCCTCCAGTCCGCCGTCAACTTCAAGGAGTACTTCCGCTGCTACGTCGTCGGCCAGCAAGAGGTCCGCATCATGCCCTACGACCCACGCCGCCCCCACCACGAGCGTTACCTCCTCGATCCCCCCCAGTACGATCCCGCACTCCTCACCCGCGTCGAAAAGGACGCCCTCACCCTCTGCCGCGCCCTCGGCTACGACCTCAACACCGTCGAATTCGCAGTCGAAGACGGCATCCCCTACGCCATCGACTTCATGAACCCCGCCCCCGACGCCGACCTCCACTCCGTCGGTCGCGCGAGCTTCGACTGGATCGTCGACCGCGTCGCCAATCTCGCCGTCAAAAAAGCCCAAGCCGCCGAGACCTTCAACCCCCAGCTCAACTGGTCCGCCTTTCTCGCCCCGCCCGTTCCCCAGCCCACTGTCTCCAAAACCCCGGCCCGCAAAGCCGCCAAAAAGATCGTCGCGAAGAAGCCAGCGAAGAAGTCCACGAAATAGGCAGGAGAAGCGTTAGACCAAGCCGGGAAATAGTACGATGCTTCACATCCCCAGCAACACCACGGAGCACGATGCGCCCCACCTTCACACTCGGCATTGAAGAGGAATACCAGACAGTCGACCCCGAGACTCGCGACCTCCGCTCGCATATCGCGACCGAGATGCTCGCCCAGGGTAAGCTTCGCCTCGAAGAGCGCGTCAAGGCTGAAATGCACCAGTCCGTCATCGAGGTCGGCACCCGCGTCTGTCTCAACATCCAGGATGCCCAGGAAGACCTCTTCGACCTCCGCCGCAACATGATCCGCCTCGCCGAAGAGAACGGCCTCCTGCTCGTCGCCGGGGCCACCCATCCCTTCGCCGACTGGCGCGCCCAGGAGATCTATCCCGATCCCCGCTACGCCCAGGTCGTCGAAGATCTCCAGCTCGTCGCCCGCGCCAACCTCATCTTCGGCCTTCACGTTCACGTCGGCATCGAGGATCGCGAGATCGCCATCCGCGTCATGAACTCGCTTCGCTACTTCCTCCCCCACATCCTCGCCCTCTCCACCAACTCCCCCTTCTGGCTCGGCATGAACACCGGCTACAAGAGCTATCGCGCCAAGGTCTTCGAGAACTTCCCCCGCACCAACCTCCCCGACAGCTTCGCCAGCTACTCCGAGTTCGAAAGCTACGTCAACCTCCTCGTCCGTACCAACAGCATCGACAATGCCAAGAAGCTCTGGTGGGATATCCGCCCCCACCCCTACTTCTCGACCGTCGAGGTCCGCATCTGCGACATCCCCATGCGCGCCAAAGAGACCGTCGCCATCGCGGCCCTTATCCAGGCCACTGCCTGCAAGCTCTACAGGCTCCACGAGCGCAACCTCGACTTCCGCCAGTACTCGCGCGCCCTCCTCATGGAGAACAAGTTCCGCGCCGTCCGCTACGGTCTGGGTGGCAAGCTGATCGATTTCGGGAAGCAGGAAGAGGTTCCCGCCTGCGATCTGATCCTGGAGTACCTCGCGTTTGTCGATGAGGTACTTGACGAGCTGGGCAGCCGCGAGGAGATTGGATACATCCACACCATGCTCAAGCAGGGCTCAGGAGCAGACCGCCAGCTGAAGGTCTTTCACGAGACAGGCAGCCTGCACAGCGTGGTTGATTTCATGGCCGAAGAAACTAAGGCCGACCTCTAGGCCTCGTATCAAGTCACGACACGCATCAGGAAAGACAGACGCATCAAACATTGGATATGGAGAGAATCGAGGATTCCGTGACCCTAGGCATCGCAGGCGAGATCAACGACCAGGCAGGAAGCGAGACTAAGGATCTTCGAGGTGCCGCCATGCTTCGCGAGGTATCCTTCCCCGTGGGCTTCACCGCCGGCGCCCGCAACGCCGTCACTACCTGCCTCCGCATCCAGCCGCAGGAGAAAGTCACCCTGATCACCGACGACAGCTGCCTCACCATCGCTGCCTCGCTCGGCACAGAGCTCGACCGCATCGGCTGCGTCTGGAACGCCTTCATCCTTGAGGCCGAAGCCCCGCGCCCGCTCACGGCCATGCCCGCCGCCGTCCTTGAAGACATGGAGAGCTCCCAGGTCAGCATCTTCGCCGTTGTCGTCCAGCCCAACGAGCTGCACAGCCGCATGCAGATGACCGACGTCGTCAACCGCCGACGCATGCGCCACGCCCACATGGTCAATATCACCCCCGAGATTATGATGCAGGGCATGCGGGCTGACTTCCTTGCCATCGATCGCCTCAGTCAGGCCGTCCTCGACCGTGTCCGCGAAGCCACCTACGTCCGCGCCACCACCGCCGCCGGCACCGACATCCACGCCACCCTCTCGCCAAGCTACAAGTGGTTCAAGACCTCCGGCATCATCAGCACCGAGAAGTGGGGCAATCTCCCGGGCGGCGAGTGCTTCACCGCACCGGCCGAGGTCAACGGCGTCTTCGTAGTCGATGGTGTCGTCGGCGACTTCCTCTGCGCCCGCTACGGCATTCTCCGCAAGACCCCGCTTACCATCAACATCGAAGGCAATCGCATCACCAAGGTCGTCTGCGCTAACAAAGAGCTCGAGCGCGACTTCTGGGTCTACACTCACACCGACGAAAACTCGGACCGCGTCGGCGAGTTCGCCATCGGCACCAATATCGGCGTCGAGCGCGTCATCGGCAACATCCTCCAGGACGAAAAGTTTCCCGGCGTCCACATCGCCTTCGGCGACCCCTATGGCGCCCACACCGGCGCCCCCTGGAAGTCCTCCACCCACATCGACGTCGTCGGCCTCGGCTTCAACATCTGGCTCGGCGACGCCGACGGGGAAGAGCAGATCATGCGCGACGGCGAGTTCCTCATCGAAGGTTGAACCCGGGCTCCCGCAGCTGCGCCTCGGACACTTCACCCTCGAGGTGAGACCAGCCAGCTAAAATCGACCTCCGACGCCCGAAATTCAACTACCCAGATCGTTCCGCATCGCCCTAGTATTCAGCGACCGGGCAGAACGTAGACAACTTGACAGCGTGCGCCTCCCACGACCCCAAAATCGAGAACTAAGCCGAAAAGCGATACTAAGTAGTAATATTTCGTAGCTACAGATCTGTAGTTATAGTACTACAAAGTTGTAACTACAATGGCCATTTTTATAACTACAGTTTTGTAGTACTTTCCGCGTTTCGGCCTCCAGCTCCGCCCGCCGCCGGTCGTTCGGGCCAACCCTGAAGTACACTGATTTTCATCCATGCTGGAACCTCTTCGAACCGATTTCAACGCGCGTTTCACCCCCGCGAAGTATCAGGCGCTGCTCGCCTCACTCGAGCAGAAAACGCGGTCGAAGATCCACTTCCGCATCTCTGAAACGCCCTGTTTCTTCCCCCGCGAACTGCTCGATGAGATGGCCGAAATTGGCGCCGAACTCACCCACCAGCTCGTCGGCAGCCCCGCCTACATGCAGGCCTCGGCCGCCGCCGTCCCGGACAAATACCGCGTCCCGAACGATTCCGCGCACCCCAATTTCATGACCGTCGACTTCGGCCTCGTGCGCGACGCGAATGGCCGGCTCGAGCCAAAGATCGTCGAATTGCAGGCATTTCCCTCGATCTTCGGCTACCAGAGCGTCCTGGTCCCGGCCTACATCGAGGCCTACCAGCTCGACCCCGACCTCCGCTGGTTGCTCGGCGGCCTCGACGAGGATAGCTACTGGGCGCTCCTCCGCAAGATCATCCTCGCCGACCAGGACCCCGAAAATGTCATCCTCGCCGAGATCGAACCGGAGCACCAGAAGACCCTTCCCGACTTCCACATCTACGAGGACAAACTGGGCATCGCCACCGTCGACATTGCCACCCTCCGCAAGCAGGGCCGGCAGCTCTTTTACCGGAAAGAGGGCCGCTCCATCCCGGTCCACCGCATCTTCAACCGGGCCATCGTAGACGAGCTCGAACGCAAGCAAATCCCCCTCAACTTCGACTACCGCGACGACCTAGACGTTCACTGGGCCCACCACCCAAATTGGTACTTCCGCATCAGCAAATTCTCCCTGCCCTTCCTCAAGCACCCCGCCGTACCTCGGACCGCGCTCCTAAGTGACTGGTTCAATGACCGCTTAGCGGGAAGCCTGCCGACGGAGCGTGAGCGCATTCTCCTGAAGCCGCTGTACTCCTTTGCCGGTCGCGGGATCCAGTTCGCCCCTACGAACGAAGATCTCGCGTCAATTCCGACGCAGGACCGGAATCTATATTTACTTCAGGAACGTCTTTACTTCGAGCCGGTGATCGACACGCCGCACGGCAGAACCCAGGCTGAGATTCGCATTATGTATCTCTGGCCTGACGGGGGCAAACTACAGCCAACGGCGAATCTCGTACGCATGGGACGCGGGTTGATGATGGGCGTCGACCACAACAAGGACCAGGAGTGGATCGGCGGATCGGCTGGAATGTTTCTGTCCAAGTGACCAATGTGTTTTTTCGTTAACAAGGTTGGAACTTTATTGCAGTACCTGCGCTAGACTAAAGTCATCACTCACGTTCGACTGAGAGAAGAAATGATGGCAGAGTTGGACCAGCCGAATGGCCATGCACCCGTAAAACTGTTTAACCAGAATCCCGTTCGGTCCGCCGTGCGCTTCCCTATGAAGCTGCCACTCACGATTCAGACCGACCTGGGGTCCTTTCATGCGGTAACTGAGAACGTCTCTGCCAATGGACTGCTCTTCGTATGCGACTTCCTGCCCACCCTGAACTCGAAGATCGAATTTACAATCACGATGCCAGGCGCCATTATGGGCTCGAAAAAGGACGTATCGATTCATTGCGTTGGGCGCATCGTCCGGCATGAGCAGGACGCCAGGGAGAAAAAAGCAGCGGTTGTTATCGACGAATATTTCCTAAAGGCTTGAACATGGGCGTTGAAATGGAGAACGAGAAGCCGGAGGAGCGAGTCGAAGAGGGATCTGCTCCGGTTGGAATCCGCGTTATACTTGCTGATTCGCAGGCGATCTACCGCGTCGGCATGCGAAAGGTCTTCGCGCTAGAAGACGATATCCGCGTTGTTGCTCAGGCAGAGACTTTAACCAATCTTTATGCGGCTATGCAGCGATATCCGACCGACGTCGTCGTACTTGAAGGACAGCTGATCGCCGGTACTGCCGACGCCATTCCGGAACTCGTAAGACGAGCCCCGGAGACCAAGATAATCGTACAAGTGGTCGAGACCGACGAGGCAAACACGGTTGAACTTTATCGGCGTGGCGTCCGCGGGGTTGTTCCCCGCTCTATTACCCCTGACCTGTTAATCAAATGCGTTCGCAAGATCGCAGCCGGCGAGACCTGGATCGATAACCAATCGATCAGCTGGGTGATCGACGCCTATCGCTCGCAGGCCTCCACGCTTACGAATCCAAGGGTGCAACCCAAGCTCTCCAAGAAGGAGCTTGCAATTATCAGCTGCATCACGCGGGGCATGCGGAACAAAGAAATCGCGTACCAGATTGGAACAACTGAGCAGGTAATTAAGAACTACTTGCGTAAGGTCTACGACAAGCTCGGCGTCTCTGACCGTCTTGAGCTGGCACTTTACTGCTTGCATCATCAGCTACTAAAGAAATACATGCAGGAGACCGAAGGCGTTCCTGTCGTTCCAGAGGAACAGGTCGCTTCTATCCGCGCAAAGGTGTAAGTGAACATGCTGCGACGATAGGCCCCCTGCAAGGCCTATCATCGCAGCCCTTACTGCTTATCGATTTCGATATCAATCGTGAACTTGACCTCGTCGCCTACAGTCGGCGCCGTATATTTCTGACCGAAGTTGAAGTCGCTTCGCTTGATGATGCCCGTGGCCGAGAAGCCGCTGACGATCTTGCCGCCCATACCCTTCTGCGGTGGGGCAGGACCGTCGACATCGAGCGTGACGCTCTTCGTAACTCCGCCCAGCGTCAGGTCGCCGATCATCTGCAGCTTGCCGCCTGTCTTTGTGACGGAGGTGGATTTGAAGGTTATGGTCGGGTTCTTCTCCACGTCGAAGAAGTCTGGTGACTTGAGGTGCTTGTCACGCGCTTCTGTATTCGTGTTGACGGTTGCAGTCGCGAGCGTCGCCTCTACCTTTGATTTGGTGATATCGCCTTCATACAGAACAACCGTGCCTTTGGCGCCGCTGATCGAGCCGCGCACGGTGCTAACGGCCATATGACGGATCTGGAAGTCGGCCTGCGAGTGGGCCGGGTCAATCGTCCAGGTTGTGGTTTGTGCTTTGGCGTGCGTCGCGCATAGCATTGCTGCGGCAAAGGTAAGAGCCAGTACTTGTCGTGTCCTCATCGTGCCTCGTTCTCTTTCTGGCGTGCCCAGAGCGGTTCAGCGGCTGCGCTTGCGTTGTAGCGTAACTGAATCAGCGTCACGCTGTTGATTCCACTAAAGTCCAGTGTAGTCAATGGATGCAGCAGTATAGTCGCTGGGCGCAAAAAGTGACCCTGTTGTTCGGCGCGGAGGAGGTGGAATGCTCAGCCAAGCTGGATCGCTCGACCGATGAGAAGAACAACCGGCGCGGGACCGATGACGACGGCGTGGAGTCGGGCGAGCGTTGTTGGGCAGACTTGCTGGAACGGCGTGCTTGCGCTGCTGACGGCGACGCACGGCGTGTCACGCGGAATGCCGGCGGCGATGAGATCGGCGGCGAGGGCGGCGAAGTCGCGGCCGGGCATGTAAATGACCAGCGTTGCGCCGTCAGGAAAGGCGCCGGTCCAGGTTGGGGAGAGTTCGACCTTTCCAGCGGCGTGATGCGCGGTGGCGAGGATGAGCTTTGAGGCGCTTGCGCGGTCGGTGAGCGGGATCTCGAGTGCGGCGGCGACGGCGAAGGCGGCGGAGATTCCGGGAACGATGGTGAAGGGAATGTTGGCGGCGCGGAGCGCGGCGATCTCTTCGCCGGCGCGGCCGAAGACGAGTGGATCGCCGGATTTGAGGCGGAGAACGGATCGGTGGGCGAGCGCGTGTTCGAGCATGAGCGCGTGGATTCCGGCTTGCGTGATGCGCGGTTGACCGCAGCGTTTGCCGACGGCGATGATTTCTGCGGTGGGGCTGGCGAGGGCGAGAATTTCTTCGGAGACGAGATCGTCGGGGAGGATGATGTCTGCGGTGCGGAGGAGGTCGGCGGCGCGGAGGGTGAGCAGGTCGGGATCGCCGGGGCCGGCGCCGACGAGGTAGACGTGTCCGGGCTGGGCGCCGGAGTTCATGCTTTGTCTTCCGCGGGGAGCGAATTGGTGCGGGCGTGTTCGCGGGCGAGGACGCGCGATGGACAGCCGTCGTAGCCGCAGACTTCGCGGGTGGCGAGCTGGTGGAGGATCCACTTGCGCTCTTCGTTGAGCGGCTCGGCCTGGGTGACTTCGCGGCGCAGGTTGCCGAGATCGGTGAGCCAGTCGCCGGCGTCCAGTGGAAGCTGGGCGTTGATCTCCTTGCGGAGGCGCTGGGCGAGCGCGGGACTTGCGCCGGCGGTCGAGATGGCGATCTGGAGATCGCCGCGACGGACTACGGAAGGGAAGTAGTAGTCACAGAAGGGCGGATCGTCGACGGCGTTGCAGATGATGTTCTGCGCCTGCGCTTCGAGGTAGACGGCGCGGTTGACGGCGGGAAGGTTGGTCGCGGTGACGACGAGGAAGTAGTCGCGGACATCGCCGGGCTGAAACTCGCGCGGGTGCCAGGTGATTTCGCCGGCGGCGGCTAGGTCGGTGATGCGGGCGCTGGCCTGGGGAGCGATGACGGTGACTTTGCCGTTGGCGGCGCGGAGCGATTCGATCTTTGATTCGGCGAGATTGCCGGCGCCGACGACGAGACAAGGGCGCGCGGTGAGTTTGAGGAAGATGGGGAAGAGATCCATGTTGATTTGATGTTACGAGTTCTTTGGCGGAAGCCGAAGTTCCCTCGAAGGAATTGACCGGTCGTGCGTGATACCCCCACCCCCTAATGGCTAAAATCTCTGGAATGAGCGAGATACGGCCATATCGACTCTATCATCCTCATATCATTTGGCTTACGTTTATATTCTTCAGAACAGGGCACTTAGCTGGCTCTCGCAGAGCGTTGGCGGGCCCGGCTCCTGCGGAGAATCGGGCAGGAGGACGCCCGGGAGCGCAGTGGAAGGCAAGTTGGTTTTTGCTTCTACTTCAAGTTTATCAGGTGGAGTGGAACTACTATGCCAATTACTTAATCACATAAAGCCGCGTCCCTGTTGGGGTTTCGTGTGTTTCGGGGGTGTTGGGGGCTTGACATGCGAGTTTGCTCAATGTTTTCGCGTTCTCGAGGTGTCTGTCGGCAACAGCCCGGACGCGAGCTGGAGAACCGCGAGCGCGGGCGACGTGATCAAGATTCCAGGACAGACCAAGCATGCCTTTCGCAACCAGACTGACACGCCGGTTCGATCGATGGCGGCGAGCGGCAAAGTATTTCCAGATTCTTTCGAGACATTGTCGAGCCGTTTGATCCCGGTAAGCCGCCTCCTCTACCGACGTAAGGGCAGATGCAGAAGGTCGTCGAAGCTGCTGCGAAGTACAACTACTGGATGGCAGGACTTGAGGAGAATGCGGCGCTCGGCATCGAGTTACCGGAGCCTGGCAGATAGCTGCATTTTTGAACTCAGGTTGGAAGAGCGCATTGGCCTGTTGGCAACAGTTGAGATTTTCGCGATCCGACTCGGGCGTCAGCTTTTCGATCCTCAGTTGCTTGACTGCTGCCTCGGTACCGATCGCCACTTACGGCGCGTTGCTGTGGAGCATACGAGAGATCAGTTCCACGAAACGGGGATCAGACTGCCAGGAGTCCCACTTCGGCTCGGAGGGCAGCGAGATCATGAAGGGGCAACGCGCATCGAACGCTTTATCCAACCACGCAAAAGCCTGAACACGATCGTTGAGAGAGGCATAGATGATAGCCACCAGGTACGGGTCGATATAACTCCGCGAAGCCTGAGTGTTGAGCTGCTCGACGAGCGCCAGAGCTTCTGACCGTCGGCCAGCTCGCCCGAGTGCATATCCACGCTCGGCTGTGAGCAGCGGCGGTTCGAAACCATTGGTTTGCTTGAACGCGGTCAACACGGCAAGCGCCTGATCGTACTTATGCTGCGCGTTCATGATCTTCGCCAGTCCCCAGTACGAGACGGGATAGCGCGGGTCGATTCGAACAGCCTCACGATAGTGACGAAGCGCCGCATGGTAGTCGCCCCGGTAGTACTCAGAACAGCCGAGCTCTGCGATGAGCGATGCCGAGTTGGGATCATAGGTAAGCATGCGGGTCAACATCTCTGCCGCGTTCCTATGTCTTCCGGCCTGCCCGATGAGGTGCGCGGTACAGGTAAGCGTACTGATAGCGGCTTCTTCTGCCCCGGCCGCATTCATCTCCGCTGCGGCGGCTGACGGCTTCCAGTCGTACAAGAGATGGATGATCCCCAGGGTTCCGTGAGCTTCGCCCAGTGACGGGTTCAATTGAACCGCGTGCTCGGCGAAGAGTCGTGCCTGCGGCATGTGCTCGCGAGGAGCCTCGAAATACACAGCCAAAAACGCGTGAGCACTCGCCAAAGAAGACCATGCCAGATCAAATTCCGGGTCGAGCGACACTGCCTTCTGAAAGTGGTCCATGGCCTGATGCAGTTGGGCGGGATTGTTGCTACGAGCAAGTTCATCGCCTCGAAGGAACTCGCGATACGCCTGTGGGTTGGACGTGACACTGCGAAGACTTCGCCCCGGGTTGAGGGCAGAGCTTTCGAGATGAAGCTTGTCGATAACGTCTCGTTGTATATCTGCCTGAACAGGACGCAGGTCTCCCTTTTCAACGATGTACTCGCGGTCAAAAAGAACTGTGCCGTCACCGGTATTGCTTAGTTCTGCTAAGAGTGAGGTGTGGTCCGGATTGCGTCGCAACTCGCCTGTAAGTACGAATTCAACCCCAAGTGACCTGCCTGTCTCCAGAGGGTTCGCATTGGGCGGCCGGGAGCGGAACACCGCATTCCGGGAGATGAGCTTCAGCGCGGGAAGTCGAGAAAGTTGACGGATAAGGTCATCTGTCAGCCCGTCACAAAGAAAGTCGTTGTTCGGGCTGCCCGTATGGTTCAGGATGGGCAGGATGGCAAGTGACGAAATCGACACCATCGGTGGCGGAGGCATCTTTCGTCTATGAAAAATCGAGGTGGTCGTAAGAGCGACAAGGGCTAACGCGACCAGGATTGCAGACCGGGCAATCCAGCGCCGGCGCCCGAGGCCAAGGGTTTGAGCCAGCGTGCTCGTTGGAGCGAGTGCGTCCCGACTGACGTGCTCCACGGGTCGGCTTTCCGGGATGGCAGGCGGGCTGATGCGATTGTGCAGGATGGCGACGTAGCTGCCCTTGGGTACGTCGATGATCAGTGTGTCGTCTCTGCCTTCATCCACGTAGTACTCGCGAAGCCTGGCGCGGAGCCGGCTGGCCTCTACACGAACTGTCGCGTCGATCGAGGGATCGTAGCTATTGTCGCGGTCGAATACGTCGAGCGCGATGGTGTACTCCTTGACTGCATTCGGGGGTTCCTTGAGGGCAGATTCGACAAGATAGCTCAGGAACCGCCGGCTGCGCTCTGCCCTGGCGAAGACACGGGAACCCAGGACACGTTTGAGCGCCTGATTCGCTTCCGCACGATCTACTGTCGTTGGTTGAGCGAGCATCCGCGAAGGCTCCTGTAACTGGTTGAAAAAGCTGTCGCAACACGTAAGTTACGGCACGGAACTGTAGTGTACCGCCGTGTAGGGAGCAGAGTCGCCCTAAGTTTTGCGGCATTTGCCGTCAAAGGAGACCTACCTTGAAGCTTTCTATACACACACCAAACTTCGCCGCTGCAGCCTTAGCGGCAATCGCTTTTCTCTCACCTGCCTTCGTCGAGGCGCAACTGCCGGTGGATGCCTCGAACGCCACGCCGTTGGTTTCTGGTCTGGAGGGGCCACGTGGTCTTATCTTTGGACCAGATGGCGCGTTGTACATCGCCGAGGCGGGCACTGGAGGCACGCTTTCGACGGTTGGCATCTGCACACAGGTCGTTGCTCCGATAGGTCCGTCGCTTGGTGGCACAACGGCACGAATCAGCAAGTTTCTGAACGGAAACCTGTCGGTTCTTGCTTCCGGATTGCCATCCAGAGTAAGTGGAGTGGGCGACGTGATCGGAGTTGCGGACGTCGCTTTCCTGGACGGAAATCTTTACGCACTCCTTGGCGGCGGCGGCTGCTCGCACGGCAACCCCACGTTGCCGAATGGGATAGTCAAAGTCAACTTGAAAAGTGGCAAGTGGGACTACATTACGGATCTAAGCCTTTTTGTTCAGGAGCATCCGCCGGCGTACAACTCGTACAATGACTTTGAACCGGATGGCGTGCCGTACTCGATGGTGGCGGAGGATGGGGCGCTTTACGTGGCGGAGCCTAACCACGCACAGATCTTCAAGGTCACGCCAGCAGGCGCTACCAGGCTCACGTACGACTACTCGTTCCACTTTGGCGATGTGACGCCAACGTCGATCGCGTTCCGCGATGGCAACCTATATGTCGGGAACCTCGGGATCTTTCCGATCCGCATGACCACCGAGCGGGTGACCACGCTATCGAAGAATGTAGTCTTCTTTGACACGGCGCCTGGCTTTCAACCGAAGTCTTCGGAGGTTGGCCATCTTCAGTTGGCAGCGTCACGAGCGGGATTCACGACGATCGTGAGCTTGAAATTCGGCCCAGACGGACTGCTGTATGTGCTCGAATTGTCCGACGCGGCCGGCAATCCAACGCCCGGGATGGGGAAAGTTGTGCGGGTAAACACGAACGGCAAGCTCGAGGATGTCGTGGTCGGACTCAATGTGCCGAGCGGCATGACGTTCGGTCCTGATAATGCGCTCTATATCTCAAACTGGGGAGCGGGTGGACCGGGAGCAATCTTGCGAATCGTGGTTCCTTAGATATTGCTGAGCGAGCCGGGTGTTCTCGACTAGAGAACGCCCGGCGACCTATGTGAACTGACGCAAAATCGCCAAAGCGCTCACCAACCCGGATACGTAGCGGAAATTTGGTTTGTGGGATTGCTGCCATGCCGGGAGTCACTAGGCGCTGACTGGATGGATGGAGCTCGCAGACTGAGGCGATTACCGGCTTAGGCGTCTACGGCGTGGTGGCCTCCGGCGGGGGCGAGGTCGCGCTCGACGGGGGCGATGGGTTCGCCGGCGAGCTGGGCGCGGAGGGTGGCGTCGTCGGTGCGGGCGAAGTAGGCGCGGAGGTCTTCGTCGGGGGTGCGCTGGGCGAGGTAGCCGCGGAGCATGCGCTCGATAGCCGCGGGGACATCGTCGGCGGCGGCGCGGTAGCCGAGGGGGCGGGCGGTGGCGGCGTATTTGCCTACGGCTCCGCCGACGCAGAAGTAGAAGGCGTCGGTGATGACACCATTCTGCTTGAGTTTCTTTCCTTCGAGGCCGATGTCGGCGATCCAGTGCTGGCCGCAGGAGTTGGTGCAGCCGGTGACGTGGAGCTTGATCTGCTGGTCGAAGCCGGGGAGGCGCTCTTCCATCTCGGAGACGAGCCATTTGCTGAAGGCCTTGGTTTCGGCGATGGCGAGCTTGCAGAACTCGGTGCCGGTGCAGGCGATGGCGCCACGCCAGAAGGGGGAGACGTCGACGTGGAGGTCGAGATCTTTGAGAGCGGCTACCAGGGCGGCGGTTTTCTCATTGGGGACGTTGACGATGAGGATGTTCTGCATGATGGTGGTGCGGAGCTCGCCGGAGCCGTACTGGTCGGCGAGGTCGGCTAGCTGCTCGAGCTGCTCGCCGGTGAGGCGACCGCGGAGGACGGAGGCGCCGACGGCGGAGAGGCCGGGCTGGCGCTGGCGGGTGACGCCGATGTGGTCGCGGTAGATGTCGCCGGGGATGATGTCCTGGTCGGCGGGGTTGGGGCCGAGCTTGTAGCCGAGTTTGGCCTCGATGGCTTCGAGCATGGAGTCGGCGGTCCAGCCGTGGCGCATGAAGAGGTACTTGATGCGGGCGCGGGTGCGATTTTCGCGGAGCTCCTGCTGCTCCTTGAAGATGCGGGCGACGGTGGTGACGACGTCGAGGGCCTGATCCTGGCGGATGAAGGCGGGGATGCGGACGGCGAGGTGGGGCTCGGTCGACAGGCCGCCGCCGACGCGGAGAGTGTAGCCGATTTCGTCTGGCTGGCCGAGGCTTCCAGAGGCAGGGCGGCGGATGGCGGTGAGGGCGACGTCGTTGATCTCGGGGTAGGAGCACCAGAGCGGGCAGCCGGTGACGGAGATTTTGAACTTGCGGGGGAGGTTGTAGAACTCAGGGTTCGCGGTGAGGTGGTGAGCGATCTGGATGGCGAGGGGGCTGGCGTCGAGGAGCTCGTCGTGGTCGATGCCGGCGAGCGGGCAGCCGGTGACGTTGCGGACGACGTCGCCGCAGGCTCCTTTGGGGGAGAGGCCGATCTCGGTGAGCTGGTCGATGACGTCGACCAGGGCTTCGATGGTGAGCCAGTGGAGCTGGATGTTCTGGCGGGTGGTGATGTCGGCGAGGTTGCGGGCGTGCCTGCGGGTGATGCCGCCGATGACGCGGAGCTGGTGCGCGGTGAGGATGCCGTTGGGGAGGCCGATGCGCATCATGAAGTATTCGGTGGCCTTGCCTTCGCCGCCGACGCCGCCGGTGGCACCGATGCCGTCGCCCTGGGTGTAGACGCCCCACCACTTGAAGTAGAGGCCGGTCCACTCGGGGAGGACGGCGGCGCGGCCCTCGCGAGCGAACTGCCGGACTTCGTCCCAGGCGTCCCAAGGGTTTTTGGCTAACTTGAGGCGCTCGGAGCGCTGGGCCTTGGTTTCCTTGGGCGGAGCGGCGGGTACTGCTGGGGCGAGTTCAGGCATCAGCTTTGGATCCTTTTCCGGGCGGTGCGAGAGCAAATGAAAAGCCCACTGGTGAAGTGGGCGGCTGGGCTTTCTCGTTTGAGGCTTGATCTACGAAGAGGAAGCATGTCGCCAGCTGGGGGTTCGGCAACAACAGGCGGTCGAGCCGAGCGGGGTGCCTGCGTGGATCATGATGTTAACGCTACGCGGGCGTCTGGGGGGCGTCAAGGATTGAGGGGATATCAAAAGGCATTGCGATGTGGTCGTCACCAGCCGTAGCCACGTTTTTCGATGGCAGCATCAGATAGTGCATGGACGAGAGAACTGCACAGTCAAGCGGAGGTTCCGAGGGCAAGGCGTCGGGGCGATCCGGCCCGACATTGTTCTACATCATGCTGGGAGTCATCGTGGCGGCCCTGGCGATCTTCATCTTCCTGAGTCCGGGAAGCAGCGGCGGTGGTTCGGGCAAGTCCAGTCCGTCGAGCTCTTCGGGCAAGTAGCTAATCGGCCTCGGCGAGTGACATCTTGTGGCGGACGTCGGAACCGCGGACCCAGAAGATGACGTCTTCGGCGATGTTGGTGGCGTGGTCGGCGGCGCGCTCGAGATTGCGCGAGATGATGATCGCGTTGAGGCTTTGCTCGCTGACGTAGGGATGCTGCTGCATGACTTCGACCAGCTCGGCCTGGACGGTGCGGTTGATGGCGTCGACTTCGTCATCGAGCGTCAGGACTGATTCGGCGAGCCTGGCGTCGGCTTCGAGCAGGGCCTGGATGGCGGTGCGGATCATGACGCCGACCTTTTCACCCATGCTGGCGATGTCGATGGGGAGCGAGATCTTGGGGCGGTCGCGGAGAAGTTCGGCGCGCTGCACGATGTTCGAGGCCTGGTCGCCGATGCGCTCGAGGTCGCCGTTAATCTTGATGACCGAGAGAATGAAGCGGAGATCGATGGCCATGGGCTGCTCTTTGGCGAGGAGATCGTAGGCCATCTCGTCGACGTCGCGCTCGGCGGTGTTGATGGCGGTCTCGATCTCACGGACGTGGTTGCAGAGGCCGAGGTTGTCGTTGAGATAGGCCTCAAGCGAGAACTCAAGCGCCTGCTGCGAGAGTGCGGCCATGGCGAGGAGCTTGTCTTTGAGGGCGACAAGTTGTTGTTGAAAGTTGATGCGCGGCACGGCGTCTCCTCTGGCTATTGTTACGCAAGTAGACCGGTGGAGATGAAGAGAAAGTTACAGGATTCCCTCAATGGTACAGGAGGTAGGGCTGGCGGCGGCGGTTGAAGTCCTCGAGGCTGGCGCGCCAACTTGCCGAGATGGCGGCGGGATCGGCATTCTGGCTGAGTTGCTGCATGGTGTTGGCGCTGCCGACGATGGTGGCGGCTTTAGCGAGGTTGAAGTTCGCCGGGTAGAAATAGTGGAGGGCGGCGAGGAGCTCGATCCCGAGGGCGGAGGAGGAGAAGGTGGTGCGATCGGTTACGGCGAAGTGGATGCCGGGGATGCTTTGGCCGTGGTAGGGGTAGTGGTTTGCGTCGTCTGCGATGGTGACGGTGGTTGGGGTGAAGCTGACGCCGGGGATGTGGCGGGCGGATAGGTAAGCGGCGAGTTCCGCGGCGTTGAGGTAAGGAGCGGCGATCTGTTCGAAGGGGGTCTCGGCTCCGCGGCCTACGGAGATGTTGGTGGTCTCGAGGAAGGCGACGCCGGGGTAGAGGATGGCGGCGGTTTGGCTGCGGAGGTTGGGGCTGGGATTGACCCAGGGGCGGCCGGTCTGGTCGTAGTAGAGGGCGCGGCTCCAATGCTCGACGGGGATGACGGTGAGGGCAGCGTTGAGATGCTTTTCGCCGTTGATGTAGCGGGCGAGCTCGCCGAGGGTGAGGCCGTGCCAGGCGGGGAGCGGGAGGTAGTTGAGGTAGGCGCCGGGGGCGGGCGGATCGGAGACGGGACCCTGCGGGGGATGGTCGCCAAGCAGGTTGGGGCGGTCGAGGATGATGAGGTCGAGGGGGTGGCCGGCGGTCTTTTCGGCGGCTGCGGCTTCGAGGAAGTAGCCGGTGACGGTCTCGTAGGTGTAGAAGCGGGTGCCGGCGTCCTGGAGGTCGATGAGGACGGCGTCAAGATTCTTCAGGTCGGCTGGCGTGGGGCGGCGGTCGGCCTCGTGGGGGCCGTAGAGGGTGCGGATGGGGAGATGGGTGGCGGGGTCGGTCTCGTGGCCGATGGTGGTCGAATCTTTAAGCCCGGCGAGGCCGTGCTCGGGGGAGAAGAGGGTGGTGAGTTCGAGCTGGGGCGCGGCGTGGAGGAGGATGTCGATGGTGCGGTTGCCTTGAGCGTCCAGGCCGGTCTGGTTGGTGAGTAGGGCTAGCTTTAGATGACCGGCGTGGTGGGTGGCTAGTTCCTTGAGGGCGGCGAAGTGGGTGGCTTCGAGGACGTCTATGCCGGTTTGGGTTTGGGCGGTCTGGGTGGGTTCGATCGAACCGTTTGTGGAGGGCGCGGGGGGTGGGGCACCCGGGGTGGTGTAACTCAGGAGGACCTTTACTGGAGCTACGGTGCAATTTCCTCGGGAGCGTTCGAAGGTGCAATGCATCGTCGTCGAGTGCCGGAGGGGGAAGTCGGTGTCCGCTTGTTCGTTGATCGGAGATTGTGGTGCTGCGAGCGGAATGCGGGGGTCCCTCCACTCCGCGTTGCTCCGGTCGGGATGACGGAAGGTTGGGACGGGATCTTTAGACGGGACAGGGGGAGCGGTGAGGGACGAGACAGGGGGGGGCGTGAGGCCGAGGGCGCGGGCGGTGGCTGTGGCTAGCTGGCCGCGGAGGATGCTGATGGGCGGGTTGCCGCGGGGGTGGATGGCGTTGGCGAGGAGGATGACGTAGGTGTTGCTGGTGGGGTCGATCCAGAGCGAGGTGCCGGTGAAGCCGGTGTGGCCGAAGCTGCCGGGCTTTCCGGTCTGGGCGATGGGGAAGATGGCGCCGCGGGGGCGGGAGTAGGCGGAGTTGATGTCCCATCCGTAGCCGCGGGTGGCGATGCCCTTGGTGGGGATGCCGTCGGGGGTGAAGATGGTGGCGCCGGTCTCGGCGGTGGCGGGCTGCTCGGGCTGGGTCATCAGCTTGAGGGTGGCCTGGCTTAGGGGAAAGGGGCCGGAGTTGCGGGTGAGCTTGTCGAGCAGGGCCTGGGCGTAGCGGCTGATGTCGGCGGCG
>CAXTLS010000025.1:0-50986 GCA_964245235.1 uncultured Acidobacteriaceae bacterium | reverse complement strand
GGTGTCCATGACACAGCTACGCCAACGCATGCAGGAGGATCTCCGGCTACGGAACGTTCCCTGGCCGTGTGAGGCTATGGATAACGGGAACAACAGACAGCACAGCTGCATCAGGCGTTTCATACCGACTCATCCTCCAACCGCACCCATAATAGTTGGACAGGATCAGGAACGGAAAGCCGGCTTTCTCGGCAGCTAGAGGACAACAGGCGACGGGTAGGCGGCTTTGCAGTAGTCTGCCTGATCGAGATCGGCGAGTAGGCCCGGTTGTGTTGGCTTCCGCCCCAGGCGTTCCTGCGTCAACCTGCTCGATGTGGGATGGTCCTTCGAAACGAAGCGTGCGGAAGCTCAACTGCTTTTCTGCCTCTGCCGGGGATCTGCTCACATCCGGTACCCCAAAATGCAGCTGATCGCGTCACTACGGGTTAGATCACGTTTCAAGATTTTCTGATCCTGAAAGCATTCGTTCGCCGGTTATTATTCGCTGGAACCGAACTCTCAGCGACCCGGATACCTCTTTCAAGCATGCACACCCGAACTCAAGCGAAGGAGCTCCCGGATCCCGACCAGACCCTCCTGATCCTCCTCGCGCAGACGGGCGATCGGACGGCTCTGGAGCAACTTCTTCGTGACGCCTATACACCGCTGCGCCGCTACGTCACCCGGCTGGTCGGCGGCGCCCTCGCCGACGACATCCTCCAGGAGACCTCGCTCCAGATCTTTCGCAAGCTCCCGTTTCTGCGTGAGCCCGCCGTCTTCCGCCCCTGGACTTTCCGGATCGCCTCGCGCATTGCCTTCTCGCATCTCAAACGCGCCCGCCGCTGGCAACCGCTCGACGACGCACCACCGGAACACCTCATAACCCTCAACCCAAATCTCGGCGAGCTACCCGACGAGGCCTTCCTGATCCTCCTCGACCAGGTCTCACCCGCCAGCCGAGCCGTCCTCTTGCTCCACTATCAGCATGATCTGTCGCTCGAAGAAAGTGCTGCCATCCTGGAGATTCCGATCGGCACCGCCAAGTCACGACTCCATTACGGAGTCACCACCCTTCGCAAATACCTCACCTCCGAAAGGAAACCAGCATGAGCCCTGAACACCAGCAGCCCAGCCCCGAAAATACCAACGCGGAAGTTGCCTTCGTCCAGCAAGCCCTCGCCGCCGCCGACAGATCAGAACGCTCCTCCCGCGTGATTGTTGGTGTGCTCGCCAGTCTTGCAATTGCCGTCTTCATCTGGATGCATCTGCACCTGTTCCCGCCGACAACCCTGGGTGGCCTGCTCCACTCACTGCTCCGCGTCGATCTCTTCTTTCTGGTCCTCCTGTTCGCCATCACCATGTACCTTCGTCAGGTCATGAACCAGAACACCCGTACCATCCTGCGGGCTCTCGCCAACACCCGCCAGCGCTGACGCGTTATGAGGATGTAGTCTCGTCCGCATCGGCATGAAGTCGACGGAAGAAGAAGTAAGAGAGAACCCAGAGCACGCCTGTCCCCACCGCCCAGCCCCATGCAGCCGGGCCATTGCCCATCGAAAGATGAGCGATCAGGGCCGAGACTAGTGTGAAGGCAAAGCCTGCATACGCCCACTCCTTCAGCCGCGCCGGCACCATGGGCATCAGCAGTACCGCTATGCCCGCGAGCTTGGCCCAGGAGAGCTCAACGCGAAAATACGCAGGAAATCCAAGGTGGACGAATGCCGCCGCCACCTGCGGCAGCCGTAGCTGGGCGTATGCGGTGAAGCCCATCTGGAGGGCGAACAGTGTGGTGGTGATCCAAAACCCAGCGATCCACCCTTTGCGCGCCTTCATGGCAGCTCCTCGCCGAGCACGCGCTCCAGGCCACCCAGAAACCTCTGCCAGCCGTACGTTGCGCCCTGATAGGCTGCCTGCTGATCGTGCCGGAAACCGGACTGCTCCATGCGAAGATGAGTGCCGCCCTCAGTTGGGGTCAGCGTGAAGAGCACCACGGAGTCAAGTCCCATGGAACGCCAGCTGTAGGAGAGCCTCTTCAGTGGATCGATGATCAACACCTCGCAGTCGATCACGCCATCCCAACCTTGCACCGGTTCTGCCCTGAACTGAAACTTTCGCTCCGCCACCGGTTCGAAGTCGTTGCTCATGATCCATTGTGCGATCAGCCGACGGTCGGTGAGCGCGCGCCACAGCTTTTCTGGTGCGTGTGGAAAGGTCCTTTCGATAAGGACAGTCTGGGTATTCTCTCCCTGGTTGCTCATGGCTCCATCCTTTCCAGAAGATTTTCAAGACGGTCGAACCGTTCCTGCCAGAACGCGCTATAGTGGCGCAGCCACTCCGCCAACGGCTGAAGCGCATCGGACTGCGCGCGATAGTGCGTCTCGCGGCCGTCGCGACGATGCCGGACCAACTTTGCCCGTTTCAGTACGTTCAGGTGCTTGGAGACAGCCGGCTGGGACACTCCTGCATGCCGAGTCAACGCGTGAACGGTCTGTTCGCCCTGCCGCGTCAACTGCTCGAAGATGGCTCGGCGCGTCGGGTCGGCAAGGGCGCGAAACACGGGATTGGCACGGGACGATCTCACGTAAAAAGAAACATAACCGTTTGGTTATGGAACGTCAAGGGGAAATGGACAGATCTTTCTGAGCGCAGAACTGGAGGGCTGCTGCTAAGTTCTCTCGAGGACGATGTGAAAGGCGTCCTCGCCGGCGACGGTCCGGGCAGGATCAAAGCCGAGCCTCGGCAGGTCGAGGACCGTGAGCAGAGCCTCTCCTTTCCCGAGAAGTGTCGGCGACATGGCCAGGTGCATCTCGTCAACCAAGCCGGCGGCGAGGTACTGACGGATCGTTCCCGCTCCTCCGCCGATGCGGACGCCCTTCCCTGCGGCCGCCTGGCGAGCACTGGCGACAGTGGCCTCCGGTCCATTTGTCACGAAGTGAAAGGTCGTTCTCCCTCCATCACGAGTGCTGGACGGGCGTACTGCGTCAGGATGAACACCGGGGTGTGATAAGGCGGGTTAGGGCTGCACCAGCCCTTCCACGCGTCATGATTCCACGCACCGCGAAGCGGTCCAAACATGTTGCGCCCCATAATCCATGGGCCGACGTTCTCGAATGACTGCGCGGCGAAGCGGTTATGGACGCCCTTTGTTCCGCCGTCTGCTCCCATCATCTTCCTGAAGGTCTCCGTGTTCCGGAGCCACGTGTGCAGCTCGCCGCCGCGGATGCCCAGAGGGTTTTGGAGGTCCTGCGTGGGGCCGGCGCCATACCCATCCGGCGAAATGGAAAATGCAGCGACTCTGACTTTGCTCATGGCTCTCCTCCGCGCTAACGGCTATTTAGAATTCGCAGCTCGCGCCTCCGTGGTAGCGAGCGATGCAGCTACTTGGTCCGCGAACGGCTCGCTGTCCGCGCCTTCGATGTCCGCTTCCCTTCGAGGTTCAGCGCCACCGCACAGCGAACAAGATCCTGCAGCGCAGCCTCGTCTACCGCGTCGCCTTCGCGGAGATCGATGGCGCGCCGTACGTTCCCGTCGAGACTCGAGTTGAAGAGCCCAGAAGGGTCTTGCAGAGCAGCTCCCTTGGCGAAGGTCAGCTTGACGACGCTCTTGTATGTCTCGCCCGTGCAGACAATGCCGCCGCGCGACCAGACAGGCGTTCCCCTCCACTTCCACTCTTCCACAATCGCTGGGTCTGCCTGGTGTATGATCGCGCGCACCCTTGCGAGCATCACCCCGCGCCAGTCCCCAAGGTCCCTGATCCGCTCGTCGATCAATACAGAGGCTGATTCCATGCGCCCCCCGGTACAGTTCCTGCTCTCGCAGATAATGTAGCTGCGCGCAGCCTTAATCACAACCGTCTACAAATGCCTCGGTCAAAGCCGACGTCCACTCCTCCAGATGATCCTCTATATACGCTGCCGCCTGCCCCCAGTGCTGCGCATGTCCCGCAGCATGCAGCCGCGCCCAGGGCTCAGTCCCGGTCCGTGCCCCGTCTTCGAGCAGTTGATGCATTGCCTTCGTCCGGTCGGCAATCATCCGGGGCAAGCGTATCCGCTCCGGTTTGCCAAGCCCATAGCCGTCGACCAGCCAACGCAGCCGCACCGCATCTTCCGTGGGCCTGCCACCATGGATCAATGGAACGAAGCTCTGCGCCGCGTAAGCTATATCCCACAAAGCCGATCCGGGACCACAGCCATCCCAGTCGATAAAGACCCACCGTTCGCCGTCACGCACAAGGTTCCATGGAGCAAGATCGTGGTGGCAGATCATCGACTCGGAGTCCGGCCGGATCGCTACCGTCCATTGGGACCCAGCCGGGGGCACAAAGCCCTGCGCCGCGTCGTGGAACTCCCGAATCAGTCGACCGACCCGGTGGAGTTCGCGATCAGAGAGCCCCCGGGCCATATCCACGATCGACCCAGGGATGTATTCAAGAATGTGCCGTCCCGTCTCATCCCGTCCCAGCGTGCGAGGCGCACCGGCAAATCCTTTCGCGTGCAGATGCTGCAGAAAAGCTTCGACACTCTCGGTTGCGAAGGTCGCGGGCTTGCGCACCGTCATGTCAACGCGGACTACCTCATCCGCAACATTGCCGCCAGACAATCGCTGGTACTCAGGCTCGTCCACGATCTCACTCTCTCTGCGAGATACCGGCAAGCCGCCCGCTACCGCACGAAGAAGTCCTTCACCTGCTGCAGAATCACGTCCCGGCTCACATCCGAAATCGCCTCCGTCAACGGCAGCTGCTTCGGACACGCCTCCACGCAATTCTGCGCGAAGCCGCACTCCTGCACCCCGCCATCCCCCGCCAGCGCCCGCAGCCGCTCTTCCTTCAGGACCCGGCCCGTGGGATTGTTATTGAACAGCTTCACCTGCGCGATCGTGGCCGCGCCTACAAAGTTTGTTTGGTCGTTGAACTGCGGACACACCTCCATGCAGATCGTGCACGAGATGCAGTTTGACAGCGGATACAACTCCTCCTGCAGCTGCGGAAACTGCTTCGGTCCCGCGCCCAGGTCGTACGTCCCGTCGATCGGCACCCACGCCTTCACTGCCTTCAGATTCTCAAACAGCACGCTCCGGTCGACCGCCAGGTCCCGCACCACCGGGAACTTCGACAGCGGCGCAAGCGAGATTGGCTGCGTCAGCTTGTCTACCAGTGCCGAGCACGCCATTCGCGCTTTTCCGTTGATCAGCATCGCGCACGACCCGCAGATCTCCTCCAAGCAGTTCGCGTCATAGGTAATCGGCGTCGTTGCCGACCCATCCGCCGTCACCGGGTCACAGGCAATCTCCCCCAGCACCGACGTGATATTCATATTCGGCCGATAGGGAATTTCGAACTTCTCCACCGTCACTTTGCTATCCGGCCCGCTCTGCCGCTTGATCTCGATCTTGATCGTCTTCTCTGCCATCGTCTACTCCCATCCCCTGCATCGCTATTCATCCAGACCCGCCGAATCGTAAGAGTCTGACCCCGCCTGTCTTTCCCGTACCTATTCCCGCCCACTTGACAAATCCGCGCCCGGAAGGGAAGTCAAACGGCATACTTCCAGATGCTAATCTGTAGCTACAAAACTGTAGTTATAGTACTACAAATCGGTAGTTACAATGACCTTTTTTATAACTACAGATTTGTAGTACGTTTGGCTCTAAGCCGTCGCATCGTACCTCCGCGCCCGCGGTGTGATGTGCGAGATGTCGACATCTTCGAGCTCGAATTTTGGTGCGCCATCGACGAAGCTGGCCTTGGTCGTCTTCAGGAACTTCTCGTCATTCCGCTCCGGGAAATCAGGTTTGTAATGTGCACCGCGCGACTCATCCCGCAACGCCGCGCCCTGCACGACGACGCGGGATAACTCAAGCATATTCAGCAGTTGCCGGGTGAACGCGAAGCTCGTATTGGCCCATTGGCTCTTATCCGAGAGGTTAACGCATTGGTAACGCTCCTTCAGTTCCACGATCTTCGCGTCAGCCTCTGCCAGCCCGGCGTTGTACCGGATGATGGTCGCGTGCCGCGTCATCGTGTCGCCAAGCTCCCGCCACAGCTTAAACGGGTTCTCCTTCCCGGAGTTGCTAAGTAGTTGATTGTTCATGGCTTGCTGCCGTCTTAGCTCCGTCGCATGGCCGCCGTCCCCTTCCTGCGGAGCAAGGCCCTTCGCGTACGCCAGCGCGTTCGGCCCGGCGACAAATCCACCGTAGATGCAGGAAAGCAAAGAGTTTGCACCCAGGCGGTTCGCTCCGTGGATCGAGTAGTCTGCTTCACCCGCCGCAAACACCCCCGGAAGGTTCGTCTGCTGCTCAAAATCAACCCACAACCCACCCATCGTGTAATGCATTCCCGGGAAGATTTTCATCGGAACTTCGCGCGGATCGTCCCCTACGAACTTCTCGTAGATCTCAAGTATCCCTTCGAGCTTGCGGTTCAAAGTTTCTCGATCGATGTGAGTTAGGTCGAGGTAAACCATCGGCTGCCCGTCGATCCCCATACCGTGCTCGTACACCACTTTGTGGATCGCCCGCGTCGCCACGTCGCGTGGAACCAGGTTCCCGTACTTCGGGTACCACTCCTCAAGGAAATACCAGCGTTCTCCCTCCGGAATCGACTTCGCCACCCGCTTGTCATTCTTGTCCCGCGGAACCCAAACCCGCCCACCCTCCCCACGCGCTGACTCCGACATCAGCCGCAGCTTGTCTTCACCCGGGATGGCCGTGGGGTGCACCTGGATGAATTCGCCGTTCGCGTAATAGGCCCCCTGCTGGTAAAGTGCAGCCTGAGCTGAGCCGGTGCAAACAACTGAGTTCGTTGATTTTCCGAATATGGCGCCAATGCCGCCCGTGCACATGATGATGGCATCGGCGGTGAAGGTCCTCACCTCCATCGACCGCAGGTCAAGCGCCGAAATCCCCCGACAGGCACCCTTCGAATCGAGCACTGCCGACAGGAACTCCCATCCCTCGTACTTCGTGACCTTCCCCTCAGACTCGTACCGTCGCACCTGCTCATCGAGTGCATACAGCAGCTGCTGCCCCGTCGTCGCTCCCGCAAAGGCCGTCCGGTGGTATAAAGTCCCACCAAAGCGGCGGAAATCGAGCAGCCCCTCGGGAGTGCGATTGAACGGCACCCCCATCCTGTCAAGGAGATCGATGATCGCCGGCCCCTGTGCCGTCATATTCTTGACAGGCGTCTGGTTCGCGAGAAAGTCTCCGCCGTAGACGGTGTCGTCGAAGTGCTTGTGGACGTCGTCGCCCTCGCCCTTCAGGTTCTTGGCCGCGTTGATCCCCCCCTGCGCACACACAGAGTGGGACCGTTTGACCGGCACAATCGAGAACAGGTCAACCTTGCCACCGGTCTCGGCAATCTTGATAACCGAGGCCAATCCGGCGAGACCGCCGCCGACTACGATGATTCTTGGAACAGCCATGGCGTACGCGGCCTTTCTTCCTGCTGACTACTGGAGAGGTGAAGGTGACGGATTAGTCGACCCTGGAACCGGATGCGAAGGTGCTGGTTCTGTCACACCGGGCGGCTGCGCAGGCATTACGTCGGCTGGCGCATTCTGGTATTTTGGTCCAACAAAGGCGTAGATACTCGCCAGGCCCATGACAGTTAGGACGATGCCGAGCGCAGTGCAAACATACCCTGAACGCTTGCGTGCGCGATCGCCCGGCGTGATGCCCCACTTGGCGGCAAAGAGCCAGATACCATAAGAGAAGTGAAAGCAGGTGGCCACCACCGCAATGACGTAGATCCCCAGCATCCAGGGATTGGCTAGTTCATGCTGTACCTTCGCAAAGGCGGCACCGGGATGCTCAGGCAGACTGACACCACTGAAGCGTTGCCGCCAAACATGCTGCACGATGTAGGCAAACGCAATGATGCCGGTAATCCGCTGCATAAGGTACATCCAGTTGCCGGCCCAGGGATAGACGTTCACGCTCGCCCTACCGCGGAAGGCGATAAAGACGCCGTAGAGCGCGTGAAAGCCGAGTGGGATAAAGATGAAGGCCCACTCCAGCACCCGCACCAGGGGCAAAGAGTTGAGAAACTTCACCTGCTGGGCGTAGGCGAGCGGGCCGTTCAGGGCTTCGAAGTTCGACAGGATATGCTCGACCAGGAACGCGCCGATCGGGACGATGCCGGAGAGCGAGTGCAGCTTGCGCCATAGAAAGGAGTGCCCTCGGCCTGCGCGGAGAGGCTGCACGCCGCGCAGAGACGAATTAGCAGGAGGTGCTGTGGGGGCGGCGGCGGCCATTCTTCTGACTCCTCGTACGACGCCAGGGTCGCACTATTGCAACATCTGATTATTTCGCTCGCATTTCCTGAGCGTCAAGAAAAGCAGGGTAATCTGTGCGATTAGCGCGGTAGTGGTGCGGTATCGCTCGTACAACGTGGGACGCGTCAGAGTGGGAGCACACGCAAGAGCTGGCGAAGAGCGTTGCCACGATGACTGCAGGCCAGCCTGGTGACCGGATCCAACTCCGCCATGGTCCTCTGGAAGGCAGGCAGGTAGAAGAGCGGATCGTAGCCGAAGCCATCCTCGCCGCGTGGCGCAGTCAGGATCTCGCCTGCAACCACTCCATCAGCTATCTGAATTACGTAGCCATTTCGTGCGACAGCGAGAATGCACCGATAACGAGCCCGACGCAGGTCGCGCGGCACCTGACTGAGCGCCTCGAGAAGGCAGACGTTGTTGCGCCGATCAACGCTGTCGCCCGCTGCGGCAGGGTAGCCGACATCGTCCGCGTAACGCGCTGAGTGCACGCCGGGAGCGCCGTCGAGCGCGTCGACTTCCAGCCCGGAGTCATCGGCCAGGACCAATAATCCAGGTGCGCGGATCGAGTAGTAGATGGCTTTAGCTCGGGCGTTGCCCTCGAAGGTAGGAGCGTCCTCGACCGGTGCGGGGATCGCTGCGAGGCCGGGCAGGGGTGCAAGCGAAATCTTCTGTCCCGCGGCGTTGGCGAAGTCCCGGAGCTTGCCAGGATTCGTTGTGGCTACATACAGCGATATTCCGGCACGAACCGATCCGGATCCCCGCATCTGCGGCATCTCTCCTGTGTTCTGCGGCATCCTGCCAGTATAGAGATGCGCCGTTTACGTGGCGATCAGGAAGCGACGGCATGGCAAACATGAAAGCACATACCGAATACCTCACCTTCAACACGGCGGAGCGCTATGAGATGGTGCACATTACGCCTGAGGTCGAGCAGATCGTGAGGCGCAGCGGGATCGTGGATGGGCTTTGCTTTGTCTCGCCCATGCACATCACTGCTGCTATTTACGTCAACGACAATGAGGACGGCCTGATTGAAGATATTGGGACCTGGCTCGAGAAGCTCGCGCCCAGCCAGCCGAACTACCGGCATCATCAGACGGGTGAAGATAACGCTGACGCTCACCTGAAGGCACTGCTGCTGCATCATGAGACGACGCTGCCCATCACGAATGGTCGGCTCGATTTGGGAACGTGGCAGCGGATCTTCTATGCGGAGTTTGACGGACAACGGCGGAAGCGCGTCATCGTGAAGCTGCTGGGTGTGAGAGAAGGATGATGTCGACCCGGCGATTTTTGGCGCGGCCCTCTTCGGTTGCATTGCTGGCCACAGGGTGGAACTCGGCGTATCCGGTTACCGCAAGGTCTGCGGGATCGACCGGACCGTGCTCGAAGAGATAGCGCGCGATGGTGATGGCCCGCTCGGATGAGAGTTCCCAGTTGGTAGCGAACTGCTCCGTGTGGATCGGAACGGTGTCAGTGTAGCCCTCGACCCGCATCGGTCCGGCCGGCAGGGCTGCCGCTAACGCCACGAGAACGGGTTTCGACTGGGGCTGTATCTCGGCCGAGCCCGAGGTGAAAAAGCCGGCTGCCTGGAGTGAGATGACGAGGCCTTCGTTGGTCGTATGCATCGTCAGGCTGCCGGGGGGAAGCCTGGCTATCTTCGCCTGTTCGGCCAAGACTGTGCGCAGGTGGGGTGCGGCCCGTTCGACGGCATTCTGTGCCGGGACCGGCGGGGCGATAGGCGGCGGCGCAGCCGCTGAAGCGGCACCATCGGTCAACGCGGGCTTCTTTGTATGGGGCTCGAAGATGGACACAGGGCTGAACGCCGCCTGCATGGCGGCGGCAAGCTGGGTTTGCTTGTGCTTGTCCGCCTGACCGGAGGCGAAGAGAACCACAAAGAAGGCGAAGAGCAGCGTGATGAAGTCGGCATAGGAGACTAGCCAGCGCTCATGATTTACGTGCTCGGGATGCTTCTTCCTGCTCACGCCGTGGCCTCCGCCGCTTTGCCGGCGCCCTTAGCCGCAGGCTCTGGCTTGGAATCGAAGAGATAGGTGCGCAGCTTGGTCTCGATCATGCGTGGGTTCATGCCCTCGAGGATCGAGATGACCCCTTCGAGCATCATCTCCTTGATCATCTGCTCCTCACGGTGGCGAAATTTGAGCTTGCCGGCAGCAGGAAGGAAGACGAGATTGGCCAGCGCGACCCCATAGATGGTGGCGACGAAGGCGGTGGCAATACCGCGGCCGACTTCATCGATGTTGTCGAGGTTCTTCATGACCTGGATGAGGCCGAGGACGGCGCCGATGATTCCTACAGTGGGCGAATATCCCCCGGCAGCCTCAAAGACGGCCGGGATCTTCTCCTCGATCTCTGACTTGTTGTCGAGCTCGAGCTGCATGATCTTGCGGACTTCATTCGGCTCGGTCCCGTCGACGGCGAGCATCAGGGCCTGCCGCAAAAAAGGATCTTCAATCTTGCCAAGCTCCTGATCGAGCGAGACGATACCGCTCTTCCGGGCCTTGTTGGCGAAGGCAACAAGCTGCGCCAGGATAGCTTCACCTTCAGGTCCCTTGTGCATGAAGACCTTGACGATACTCTTCATGGCCGCGAGAAAGATGCTCATGGGGAACTGCAGCATCACGGCGCCCATCGTGCCGCCGACCACGATCATCGCCGCGGTCGGCTGGGTGATCTGGGCGATGCTGCCACCCTCGATCATCATGCCGGCCAGAATGCCGATGAGCGCCAGTGCGATTCCGCCAAAGCTTGCGATGTCCATCAGTCCGATCCTCTTCCTGCTGTGGTCTGTTATGTAGCGCTTAGCTTAGTGCTGTTGCTGGGCGACACAATCGGCCGCGTCGAAGGCGGTCTTCGCACTGAACGAGGCGGCCGCATCGGGCCAGGCCCGGCGGAGGATCTCGGCACGATGCTCCTGGGCGAGCTGCCGGACCTGAGCACAGCTTTCGAGGACGATCAGCTTCTCGCCGGTGATGAGGGTGAGCACGGTGTCGGGCGCGGCCTCGGCGTACTTGATCAGGTCGCAGTTGACAGAAAGGCAGTTGCCATTCAGGCGGGTCAGTTCAATCATGAAGGTTGATCCTCAGTGTCCTCATCGACCTGCGTCATTGAATCGATAGCTCGGTAGCGCTCAATAGAAACCGATGGGCAGAGAGATCTGAATGTCGCTAATGCGGTGTTGCAGGGGGCCGATGAGGTGTTGGAACGCGGAGCCTTCCGCCACTGGAATCGAGAACAGCTAGCTGAAGTTTCTCGCATCCGGCGCTCGGGACAGACTGCGCGGTACTCAAATCGGCAACACAGGAGCGGATCACATGTCCTTGGGCGTCCTTAGCAATATCGCAGCCATCTACGCGAACAATAACATCAACAACACGCAGGCCAGCCTGCAGAACACGCTGCAGCAGCTCTCTTCCGGTACGCGGATCAACAGCGGCTCGGATGACGCGGCAGGTCTTGCCGTAGCCAGCGGTCTCCAGGGTAACGAGGCCGCGCTCACGCAGTCTTCGCAGAATGCCCAGGAGGGTATCGGTCTTCTGCAGACGGCAGATGGTGCGCTTTCTCAGGTCACCAGCCTGCTCGATCGCGCCACGACACTTGCGACCGAGGCATCGAACGGCACGTTGAACACGGCGCAGCTGAGCGCGGCGAACAACGAGTTTCAGTCGATCCTGACCGAAGTCGGCAAGATCGGAACGTCGACGAACTACAACGGTACGGCGGCGTTCTCGGCGACTTCCGTGAACATTGTCACTACGGACGGCACGACGTCGGGAACCAACACCTACGCCGAGACACTTGGCGTTCTGACCAGCGGTTCGGTCGGTGAGACGGTGGTTGGAACGTCCGGCGGCATCAGCCTGAGCGGCGACAGCCTGTCGACCGTAGCAGGAGCAGCGACAGCGCTCGGCGACGTTACGACCGCGATCGCGGACGTTGCCAACCAGCGCGCTTCGATCGGCGCCAGTGTCAACCAGCTCACGGCCGCTTCCAGCGTTGCGGCGACTGAGAATGTCAACCTCACCTCGGCCTCCAGCAACATCCTCTCCACCAACTATGGTCAGGCGACCAGCGACCTGGCGAAGTACGAAGTGCTCAGCCAGACCGGTATCAGTGCCCTGGCCCAGGCCAACACCGTGCAGCAGGAAGTTCTGAAGCTCCTGCAGTAAAACGATCGATTGCGGCGGCCAGGGTCAACCGACCCCGGCCGCCGCTTCTTTTTTTCGCCACATGATGAGCGTCCATTAATCTTGCCGCTTGACGTCTGGCCATAGCCTTGCACAGCAAGGGACACGCAACAAGGAGCACAGCGATGAGTACTGTTGGACTCAGTTTCGGTTCGGCAACCAGCGGAGCAGGATTCGATGTGGCCTCGACGGTAACGGCTATCCAGGCAGCAGAGGCCGGCATCGAGAGCCCCTGGACGACGCAGCTTGCAGCGTTGAAGGCGCAGGATACGGTATTTACCTCGCTCGGCACCGATCTCTCGACGCTGACGACGTCGCTGCAGAATTTGACCGACTTCACCGGCGTACTGGCCGAGAAGCAGGGTGCGAGCTCGGACACGAGCCTGGTCGAGCTGACTGGTGCCACCTCTGCTGCGGTCGCCGGCAGCCACTCGATCCTGGTCTCGAAGCTGGCGCAAACCTCTTCCGAATATTCAGATACCGTGGCCGCCTCGTCGGACACGCTGTCGGGCAGTCTCACCATTAACGGAACCACGATCACCGTCGGGAGCAGCAGCAATACGCTCACGTCACTCGCGACCACAATCAACTCTGCGGGAGCTGGCGTTATCGCATCGGTCATCACCGACTCGTCTGGATCGAGGTTGTCGCTGCTCAGCACGACGGGCGGCGCCGCCGGTCAGCTTACGATTGGCAGCAGCCTGAGCGATAGCACCAGTGGCTCGGCGATCGGCTTTCACACCGGCAACGCCGGCCAGGATGCCGCGCTTACCGTCGATGGCATCAGCCTATCGAGCGCGTCGAACACGGTCACGAACGCAATCCCCGGCGTGACCTTTCAGCTGCTTGCGGCCGATGTCAACACTCCGGTCCAGGTACAGATCACCAACGATACGGCGGACGTTACGACGGCAGTCGGCGCGCTGGTCACAGCGTATAACGCGGTTATCAAGGACATCACCACCCAGGAAGGGCATGACGCGAGCGGCAACGCCGAGCCGCTCTATGGCAATCCGGCGCTTGCCAGCATCCAAGGCGCGTTGACGAGCGCCTTGTTTGGAGGGGCTGCGAGCGGCGGCATCAAGAACATTGCCCAGCTCGGCATCTCCGCCAACCAGGACGGCACACTGTCGCTCGATACCGATACGCTGCAAGCCTCGCTGACCAGCAACTACGCCGATGTGACCGGCTTTCTGCAGAACTCCGGCAGCTTCGGCCAGACCTTTGCAACGGCGCTCAACAATCTTGGAACGCAGGCACCCTCCGGTGCTGTCTATCTTTCGCTCCAGCAGAACAGCGCGGTAGAGACGGACCTGAATCAAAACCTTACCAATGAGAACGCGCTGCTGGCGGCCCAGAAGATCTCGCTGACCACGGAGCTGAATACGGCCAATCAGATCCTCCAGTCCATCCCTGCCCAACTGAGTGAAATAAACGAGATCTATGCTGCGTCAACTGGCTACAACACCAACACGAATGGATAGGTCATGAGCGAAAACTACTACCTGAACCAGTCTCTGGACGGAGCGACGGGGGTCGAGCTTGTCGTCTCCCTCTACAACGGCGCGATACGGTTCCTGTACCGTGCTATCCAGTGCGTTGAAGAAGATGACACGCTGGGGCGGCGCCTTGCTGTAAAGAAGGTGGTCGATATTTTGATGTACCTCCAGGCGCGGCTGCGGCCCGACAGCGGCGGGAACACTGCAGCCTCGCTTGCGGACTTTTACGCGACCATGTTCACGCTGACCCTCGAGGCGTCGCACTTTGCCTCGCGCGAGCAGTTCGAGGAGGTGATCGCCTGTATCCGGAATGTGCGAGATGCCTGGATCATTGTCGCGAAAGATCCGGCAGCCGGCCGGGTTCTGCCGCGGGAGCTGCGGACGCAGGAGGAGCGACTTACGGCTGTCGTGCACCAGGCGACAACGCCGCAGGAAGGTTCGCGCTGGTCGGCCTGAGAGGTGCTGCTTATTGGGCTACGGCGAGCTCTTCTTCGAGCGCCTGCTTCGTATAAAGGCTGGTGTAGTAGCCGCTAAGGGCGAGCAGTTCGTCGTGGGTTCCCAGCTCGGCGATGCGGCCGGCAACCAGTACGGCGATCTGGTCGGCGTTGCGCGCGGTCGAGACGCGATGCGAGATGAAGATCGTGGTCCGATCCTGCATGACGCGCCGGAGGCCGGTGAGGATCTGCTCTTCGGTGTAGGTGTCGACGCTAGCGAGCGCGTCGTCGAGGATGAGGATGCGCGGGTCGCGGATGACGGCACGGGCAATGGCAGATCGCTGCTTCTGGCCGCCAGAGAGGGTAACACCGCGCTCGCCGACCAGGGTATCAAAGCCCTTGGGGAACTCAAGGATCTCGGTGCGGATGTGGGCCACGGTCGCTGCATCCTCGATCTCGAGATCGCTGGCGGCGGGCTTGCCGAAGGCGATGTTGTGGCGGACGGTATCGGAGAAGAGGAAGGTCTCCTGGGGGACGAAGCCGATCTGGCTGCGGACGGCGGCAAGCGGGTAGCTGCGAATTGGCGCGCCATCGATCAGAACCATGCCGGGCGCGGCATCGAGCAGGCGCGGGATGAGGTTGACCAGAGTTGATTTGCCGGAGCCGGTGGGGCCGACGATGGCAAGACTTGTGCCTGCGGGGATCGTAAGCGAGATGTCATGGAGGACTTCGCCGCCCGTCGGATAGGCGAAGCTGAGGCGGCGGAACTCGATATCGCCGGCAATCACCTCAGCATTCTCGAAATGTTCGTGCATCACCGAAGTGAGCTCGCGGTCGGCGATGGCGGGCTCTTGCTTGAGAAGTTCGTCGATGCGGACGACGGACGCGGTGCCGCGCTGAAAAAGGTTGACGACCCAACCGACGGCGATCATGGGCCAGGTGAGTTGCACCATGTAGACGTTGAAGCTGGTAAACTGGCCGACCGAGATGTGGTGTGCAACGACCTCGTGACCGCCGACAAGCAGCGTGATCATCAGGGACAATCCAAGGACAAACTCGAGCGTTGGCCAGAGCATCGCCATGAGGCGGACGAGATGCAGGCTGCGCTTGATGTACTCCTTATTGGCGGTTTCGAAAGAGGCGATCTCGGCTTCTTCCTGGGCGAAGGCGCGGATGAGGCGCGCGCCGGAGAAGTTCTCCTGCGCCTTGGCAGAGATGTCGGAGAACATGGCCTGGATGCGCTCGAAGCGGGTGTGGATGCGGTTGCCGAAGTACTGGACGAGGATCGACGCCATGGGAAGCGGCACGAAGGCGAAGAAGGTCAGCCGCGGGCTAATGCGATACATAAACGGCAGCGCGGCTGCGGTGAAGACGATGGTGTTGGCGGAGTACATGATCGCCGGACCGAGCAGCTGGCGAACGGCGCTGAGGTCGTTGGTGGTGCGCGCCATGATGTCGCCGGTGCGGTGGGTGTGATAGAAGCTGGCGGGCTGGCGTTCGAGGTTCTTGAAAAGGTCATTGCGGAGGTCGAACTCGATCTCGCGCGAGGCGCCAATGATGACCTGGCGCATCATGTAGAGAAAGAACGCGGAGAAGACAGCGAGGACGAGCAGGCGGAGACCATGGTGCATGATCTTAGCCTGGGTGAGGCCGTGCTGCATGTCGTCGATGGCGTGGCCAATGACGAGCGGCAGCAGCACCTTGAGGACGTTGTAGAGGATGGTGGCGGCCGCTCCCCAGGCGAGGCTCTTTCGATAGCGCTTGAGATACGGGACGAGCGGTCGCAGTTTGGCAAACATTGTCAATCAGGGTCTCGGGTGCTGGAGATTGGACGCGCTAGGGGGTGTGAGGATTCGCTGTTGGCTTGGTGCTGTCTGGCGGCGTTGCCTTGGGCGGGTTGGGGTCGCCCAGGACCGGGTCGGCGCCTGGCCTGGATGCTGGCGGCGCTGCGGATGCCTTGGGTGCGGGCGGCTGGGCGGAGAAGCTGACCAGTTCGATATCGAAGATCAGGTCGGAACGTGCGGGGATTGCCGGGGGATGGCCGACTTCGCCGTAGGCGAGCTGCCAGGGGACGAAGAGACGGCGCTTGCCGCCGACGCGCATGCCTTCGAAGCCGGTGTCCCAGCCAGGGATGACGCGGTGCGCGCCGTAGGGGAAGGTGAAGGGTTCGGCGCCCGGGTGATCGTAGGAGGAGTCGAACTTGGTGCCGTCCTTGGCGAGCCAGCCGGTGTACTTGACGGTGTAGTACTTTTGCGGCTCGGCGAGTTCGCCGGTGCCGATGAGGGCGTCTTCGTAGCGCAGCGAGTAGAGCGGCTTGACGACACCGACGATCTTGGGGATGTTCGGCGGGAGCGTACTGGCGGCCGCGGCGGCGCGGTGGGCGACCGGCTTCCTGACGGCGGGCGCTGGTGTCTGGCTGACGGCAAGCGTGGCAGGGACGAGGGCGTAAAGAAGGGTTCGGGCGAGTCGCATGTTCTCCTATCGTAAACGGTACCGCGGGGTGACCTGCGTTAAAGTCTCAAAGTCTTCAAAGCAAAGGACCTAGTCTGGACCTGGTCTCGCGTCTGTCGCGTGGGTGAAGGCGCCTCGGGAGACGGTCCGGGCTGGGCGGTGGAGCTCAGATCGCCTTTGCGCGGCCGGTGTTGCCGGGTGGGTACCTGAAGTCCTAAAGTATTCTAAATGGGCGACTTAAGTCTGGACCTGGTCTCGGGTCGTTCCGGATGCGAGGCTGCGGTTGAGTGGTGCATCTTCTTCTCTGACCCGGTGGAGCCGGCAGGGTACCTGAAGTCTTAAAGTATTCGAATGAAATGACTTGAGTCTGGACTTAGTCTCGGTCAGGCCAGGGGCTGTTCAGTTACCGGTGTAGGCTGTTTCTGGTCATGCTTGCTGCCGCTGAGGCTGTGTCTCGAGGATGTCAGGCCCGGAACGAAGGGCATCTTGCTGTCGCTGGCGAACATTATGGCGACGCTGCTAGGATCTATCGGCAGCAGCAGGACGTTCTGGCGTACGCTCACGTGATTCGGCATACCGCTGATATTTATCAGCAGGAGGGCGATACTGCTGGCGCGCGGCCGCTGTATGAAGAGGCTCTGGAGATCTATCGCGGCAATCCGCGGACGAAGCTTCTGGACCTTGCCAATACGGTTCGACCGCATGCGCTACTCAGGGAGAAGCTGGGAGAGTTCGATGCGGCGAGGACGCTGTGGGAAGAGCCAGAGCTTTGTATAGCTCGCTTCGACTGGAAGCGGGTGTCTCTGAGTGCGAAGCACACTTGGCCGCTCTGGGCTGACTCTGTCCTTGTGGGAAAATTACCCTACTACTAGTTTACTAGGTCTGAGTTATCTGTTGCGCCACATTTCTTTTACTTTCTTTTGTGTAGGTACTCTTTTGTTTGGTTGGAGTTGCGGGTGAGTTTGGAAGTTTTTGGGTTGGGTTGGGGCTTGACAGGAATTCATGGCTGGTCTGTTTGTGCTTTGTCGTATTCGCAGGATTTGAAATGCAGGTCCTTCGGCTGCGGTGCGCACGATGGTGCTGTGCGCACCTTCGCTCAGGATGACAGTTTTTCAGGTGTTGGGAGAAGGACAGACAGGGGCAAGGGCGAGAAGCGGGTGCCTCCGCTGGGCGGAGGATGACAAGGGTGCGCGGATAACAAGGTGGGGCTGAGGGGAATGGGTGTATTGGGCGGGTCTGTCAGGTTTGGGTGCGGAGGAGGAGGTAGCTGCCGACCATGGCGAAGAGGAGGTCGGGGGACCAGGCGGCGAGCAGGGCGGGGAGGGTGTTGGTATTGCCCATGGCGCTGAAGATGCCGTCGATGATCCAGTACGTGATGGCGAGGCCGATGGCGGTGGCGATGCCGGCGAGGCCGCCGCGCTTGCCCATGGAGAGGGCGAAGGGGACGGCGAGGATGGCCATGATGACGGTGATGAGAGGATAGGCGATCTTACGGTCGAGCTGGACGGAGAGGCGCTTGGTGTCGAAGCCGGACTGGCGGAGGTCGTCGATGTAGCGGGAGAGCTGGGTGTAGGACATCTCCTGAGACTGAAGGTCTTCTTTTTTGAAGTAGGCGGGGACTTCGCGGATCTCGGGGAAGGTGTTGAGGGTGAACTGCTGGAAGGTGGCGGTGGTCTCGCCGGCGAAGGTGCGTTGCCAGCCGTTCTCGAAGATCCAGCGGTGGACGGCGTCATCCCAGCGGGCGCTGCCGGCGAAGATGCGGCGGGTGAGCTTGAAGGTGGCGGGGTCGAACTCGAAGACGGTGAGGTTGGCGAAGGAGTTTCGATCGGCGTCGAAGTATTGGTAGTAGAAGATGCGGGCGGGGTCGCCGTTGGCGGCGGACTGGCCGGAGATCCACTTGCGGTCGGGGCGGAGGAAGGTCTGGGGCGGCTTGCCCTTGATGACGGAGCGGATGGACTCCTGGCGGCGATTGGCAGCGGGAAGGTAGAACTCGTTGAAGCCGAAGAGGGCAGTGGAGATGATGGCGGCGAGCACGATGACCGGTGCGACGATGCGGTAGACGCTGATCCCGGAGGACTTCATGGCGATGAGCTCGGACGACTTGCTGAGAGCGCCGAAGGTGACGAGGACGGCGACGAGCGAGCAGAGCGGGGTGACCTGGGACAGGATGAAGGGGATGAGGTTGAGGAGGTAGTCGCCGACCGTGATGAGCGGGGTGCGGTTGCGGATCATGTCGCCGATGAGCTCGAAGAAGGTGAAGATGATGAAGAGCATGACGAGCGAGGCGAGGACGAGGGCGAAGTTGGTGGCGTACTCGCGCATGACGTAGTCGTCGAGCAGGAGCGGGAAGCGGATGCGGAAGGTGCGGCGGAGGAAGGCGGCGAGATCGGCGGGGGAGTGGCCGGGACCTTCGGCGCCGTCCTTCTTGGTGAAGAGACGGGCGACGTGGCGGTTGAGGAACTGGCCGGCGGAGGCGAAGAGGTTGAGCGCGATGCCGCCGCGGGAGAGCTGGTGCAGGAGCAGGGCGCCGGCGATGGCGAAGAGGAGGTTGGCTCCCCAGACGCCGACGGTGGGCGAGAGCTTGCCGGACTTGGCGAGGGCGACGCCGACTGAAGAGAGGAAGTAGTAGATAAAGACGAGCAGGATGGTGAGGACGAAGCCGGTGGATTTGCCGCCGCGCTTGGAGGAGAGGCCGAGCGGGACGCCGACGAGCATGAGGACGAGACAGGCGACGGGATAGGAGAAGCGGGTGTTGAACTCGATGGCGTAGGGGCGCGTCTTGTCGGCGGGGGCATTGGTGCGATAGGCACTCTGCCAGAGCTCGGGCAGGGTGAGGGCGTGGAGTGGGGTGTCAGAGCGGCTGACGTGGGTGTCGTCCTGGGCGCCGGTTTGGATGGGCAGGTTCATAGTGGAGAAGGTGGAGACGTCGTACTGGTTAGGGTCGGTGGCGGAGATCTGGTGCTGGCCGCCGTTCATGAGGTGCATGCGGAGGGTCTGAGCGTCCTCGGTGTCGGGGGCGCCGTTGACGACGAGAGCCTGGTCGGCGGTGGTGATGTGCGGGGTGGCGGGCTCGGTGAGGTCGGCGAGGAAGACGTGGTGCCAGATGGCGGCGCCGGAGGAGGGGGTGACGTTCTGGACGTAGAGGACGTAGTTTTTGAAATCCTCGTAGAAGACGCGGGGCTGGACCTCGAAGGAGGCCTGGGAAGATTTGAGCGAGTCTTCGAGGCGCAGGAGGCCGGCGGCGGAACGTGGGGCGAGATAGACGGAGTTGACGATGCCGAGGCAGAGGGCGGCGATGGAGACGATGGAGACGATGCGGACGAACTCCCAGGCGCCCATGCCGCAGGCGCGCATGGCGGTGATCTCGGAGTCAGCGGCGAGGCGGCTGAGGCCGAGCAGGATGCCGACGAGGACGGCCATGGGAATGGTGACGGTGAGGGCGTTGGGGAGGGTAAAGGCGAAGATGCGGGCGACATCCCAGAGCGAGGCGGAGTTGCGGACGACGAGCTCGAGGATCTTGCCGAGGTCGCGCATGAAGAGCACGAAGGTGAAGAGGGCGCCGCCGAGCAGAGCGTGGGAGATGACTTCGCGAAGGATGTAGCGGGTGAAGAGGCGCATGGAAAGCTGAGGTTAGTGTAGCGGGTGGGCGGGTCGCTACGGTTTAGCGGGTGGCGCCGAAGGTTCGGCGAAGATGATGCGGTGACCTTGCTTCCAGCGGTCGGTGATGTGGGTGGTGGCGGACCAGTCGTCGAGTGGATTGGCGGCGAGGACGAGGAAGCTGGCCTCGTAGCCGGGGATGAGGCGGCCGATCTTTCGTCTGGGGAAGATGTCCTGTGGCGTGGCGACGGCCCAGATGCGGAGGAGATCGAGGTTCGAGAAGAGGGCGAGGCCGAGGGTGTGGAGGTAGCGCGCTTCCTGGAGGGAGTCCTGGCCGTAGTGGTCGGAGCCGATGAGGATGGGGACGCCGGCGGCCTTGAGGCGGCCTAGGTTGTCGAGCTCGAGGTCGCGAATGGCGGCTTTGCGGGCGGGAGTGACGTAGTCGTTATCGCAGATAGAGGCGGTGGGGATGACGGTGGTGTGCTGGCTGGCGGCGAGAGCGATGTCGGCGTCGGTAAGGCGGTAGAGCTGGGGGTCTTCGTTGTCGAGGCAGTAGCCGGGGAGGTGGGCGAGCTGGTCGACGTGGGCGGTGAGGGCGACGTGGACGTCGGCGGCGGTGTCGACGTGGGCGGCTACCTTGAGGCTGGCGGCGTGGGCGCGCTGGACGATGAGGGGGACGAGGGCGGGATCGAGGCCGCCGGCGAAGGCGGGATGGACGTGGTTCTCGGCGGTGTAGCGCTCGGAGTTGGAGAGATAGATCTTGATGAGGTCGGGATGGGTGGCGAGGATCTTCGGCCAGTTAGCGGCGAGGTCGGCGGGGGAGTCGATCTCCCAGTAGGCTTGGCCGAGGCGGAGGTGCGAGGCGATGACCTGCTGCTTCTGAGCGTCGTTGGCCGGGTAATAGAAGCCGAGGGCGATCGACTCGTAGACTTCCTTGGGGTGGCCGTTGACGCCGGTAAGGCCGCCGTGGGCGTAGGTGACGTCGACGGTCTGGGGGGTATCGACGAGGTGGGCGGCGACGACGGCGTTGGCGCCATCGAGGACATCGGTGACGCCCTGGGCGTAGAAGATGCCGTCGCGGAGATAGCTGGCGGTGACGGCGGGGGTGTTGGCGAGGTTGTCGAAGTTGTGCTCGTGGGCGTCGCCGAAGGGCGGGATGATGAAAGCGTTGTGGAGGTCTACGGTTTCGTCGACGTGCTGTGGGGCCGTGGTGGAGAGAACGCCGTTGATGCTGTAGAGGTCGGTGGGGGTGAAGGTGGTGCCGTTGAACCATTGGCCGTGGATGAAGTGGGTTGTTTGGGCGGGTGCGGTTTGGGCGCTGCTGATGCTGGCGAGGATGATGGGCCAGAGCAGGAGGGATCTCCGGACGGTTGCGTGTGCGAGGGGCACTTGTTCCTCCTTGGCTGCGTGGGCCGTTTTTTCTAGACTAGACGTTCCTATTACGGGAGATTTCCTAGGGGTTGACAGGAAGCAGCAGCGGCGTGGAGACGACTTCGCGAAGATGTAACAGGTGAGAGGCGCATGGGGCTTGCCGAGTCAGTGTAGCTGGTGTGGAGGAAGAGAGGCGTGGCGTTCGGGTATGCTTTCAGGGACACAACGCCAGACAGGAGGATGAGGGTTTTCGGGTGATTTATGGCCGATGCTGAGAACGATGGATTGACAATCGTCCTATCTCCTGTGCAGCTTGCGGCGGTACTTGCCGGCGCGAGCCTGGGTGCGCACGAGCGACTGGTTAACCGGTTATGGGGCGGAGCAAATCTTCTGTTCAGCGCCCTGCAGCTTGTAGGCGGGGCTGCGCTGTTTTTGACGCCGGAGCCGACGATGGTCACCAAGGTGGGCGGCGGTGCGCTGTTTCTACATGGGGCTGATAGCGGGCAGGCCGCGGCACGGCAGCTGTGGACGGGTCTGCCGACGGAGGACCTGACGCAGCAGGCGGGTGAGAGCGTGGCGCGGCATCTTGGGGCTTCTCCGCGTGCGGCTTACCTGACTGGAGTTGGACTGGATGTGGCCGTGCCGCTTGCGGTTTCGCTCGGGCTTGGGGCGGAGCGGGTCCTGGCGATCCGGGGTGGGCGGATCTCGCTGGCGGCAGAGGAGGCGGAAGGCGGGCATACGATTGCGAGGCATGTGGGGCAGAGTGAGGCAGACCTGCGTGCGCGGCTGGTGCGGCAGCCGGGAATTCCGGCAGCATCCAGCTTTTCTTCGCTGAGTGTAGCGGAGGATGTGATCGCGGACGCGATCAAGGCAAACAAGACCGATATCGAGGCGTGGGCTAAGTTTGCGCAACCGGGGAAGACGCGAGCGTTCACCTATGCTGCGCAATCCCAGGTCGGGTCGGGCGTAATACGAGCGACGGGTCGTTTACAGCCGATGAGCAAGGTGCTTGTTGTGCTGAAGAAAACTCAGGTGGGCAGCAGGGTCTACTTTATTCTGACTGCGTATCCGCAGCCATAGGTAATGAGGAGTTGGGATGCCATCGTTGCTGCAATCGATACTGGCGGAGAAGACGGAACAGAGAGAGTTCGCTTACTTGGCACACATGCTAGGAGGGTGGTTTGGGCAGGACTACGACCTGATCAGCGAGGACTTCCGGGCGATTGTACGGGAGTACCGGGAGAGTGTGCCTGCAGACGAGGTCGTGAAGACGGCTGAGGACATCGAGCGATTCGTTGCGCGTTATGGGGAGAGTGAGGGGGGATTGCGGGCGGCTATGGACCGGGTGTTTTATCCATGCATAATTGTGGAGGCCTGGGGAGGACTGACTACGCGGGAATGGCTGGTGACGGTGGCGAAGCTGTTGCGGGGTTGAGCTAGCCGAGGCCGATGCGGAGGAGGTCGTGGATGTGGAGGATGCCGGTGGGCCGGCCTGCTTCGGTGATGAAGACGGTAGTGACGGCGCGGGTGTTCATCTGGAAGAGGATCTCGGGGGCGAGGGCTTCGGGGGGACTGGTCCAGGGGCTGCGGGTCATGGCGGTCTCGACGGGGCAGTCGGTGAAGCCGGCGCGGAAGGTGCGGCGGAGGTCGCCGTCGGTGATGATGCCGGTGAGTTGGCCTGCGGTATTGAGAACCGCAGTGACGCCGAAGCCTTTGGAGGTCATCTCGACGATGGCGGCCGAGAGGAGGGTGCCTTCGTGGACGAGGGGGAGCTTCGCTCCCGTGTGCATGAGAGTGCGGGCGCGGCGGAGGGTGGCGCCGAGGCGGCCGTTGGGGTGTAGGTCGTGGAAGGCGTCGGAGGAGAAGCCGCGGGCTTCGAGGAGGCAGACGGCGAGGGCATCGCCGAGGGCGAGTTGCATGGTGGTGGAGGTGGTGGGGGCGAGGTTGTTGGGGCAGGCTTCGGGCATGTCGGGGAGTTCGAGGCAGATCTCGGCTAGCTTGCCGAGCGTGCTGGCGCCCGCGCTGGTGAGGGCGATAAGGGGGATGTGGAAGCGGCGGGTGTAATCGAGGATGGGGGCGAGGTCGGGGGTTTCGCCTGATTTCGAGATGGCGAGGACGGTGTCGTTGCTTTGGAGGAGGCCGAGGTCGCCGTGGCCTGCTTCGCCGGCGTGGAGGAAGTGGGCGGGGGTGCCGGTCGAGGTAAGGGTGGCGGCGATCTTGCGGCCGATGTGGCCGGACTTGCCGACGCCGGTGACGAGGATGCGGCCGCCTGCTTGGGTGCGGGTGAGGAGGAGTTCTGTGGCCTTGAGGATGGCTTTGCCAAGGGGACCGTTGAGGGCTTGGCGGACGGCTTCAAGGCCGGCGATCTCGAGCGTGAGGGTGCGGGTGAGGGCGGCGTGGCGGGTTGTGGTGGTGGGGTTCATAGAAGGGGAGTGACTTGATGGAAGTTGAGGAAGAACGAGCAACGGCAAAAGCGAAATGCGGGGGTCCCTCCACTATGGCTTCGCCTTCGGTCGGGATGACGGCGTTGGGGCTGCGGCAAGCGAGGCGGGACGGTCATAGGGATAGGGTGGGAAAGTCGGGGGATTTGACCAGGGTGTCGATGGCGAGGAGCGAGCGGATGAGGGCTTCGAAGTGGCGGAGGGGGATCATGTTGGGGCCATCTGAGGGGGCGTGGTCGGGGTCGGGGTGGGTCTCGAGGAAGACGGCGGCGACGCCCGCGGCTACGGCGGCGCGGGCGAGGGTGGGAATAAATTCGCGCTGGCCGCCGGAGGTGGTGCCCTGGCCGCCGGGCTGCTGGACGGAGTGGGTCGCGTCGTAGACGACGGGGGCGCCGGTCCGAGCCATGATGGGCAGGGCACGCATGTCGGAGACGAGGGTGTTGTAGCCGAAGGAGGTGCCGCGTTCGGTGAGGAGAACGTTGCGGTTGCCGGTGCTGGTGAGCTTGGCGACGACATTCTGCATGTCCCAGGGGGCGAGGAACTGGCCTTTTTTCACGTTGACGACGCACCCGGTTTCCGCGGCGGCGAGCAGGAGATCGGTCTGGCGGCAGAGGAAGGCGGGTATCTGGAGGACGTCGACGGATTCGGCCAGGGCAGCACATTGGCCGGGGTCGTGGACGTCGGTGAGGACGGGGAGGCCGAAGGTGTCACGGATCTCGGCGAAGATGGGCAGGGCGTGGGCGAGGCCGAGGCCGCGGGGTGACGTGGCGCTGGTGCGGTTGGCCTTGTCGAAGGATGTCTTGTAGATGAGGCCGATGTTGAGGGTGGTGGTGATCGCTTTGAGGGCGGCGGCCATTTCGAGTGCGTGAGCGCGGGACTCGAGGACACAGGGGCCGGCGATGATGGTGAGGGGAAGTGCGGTGCCGATGCGGACGCTGCGGACTTCTACGATGGGGTTGGGGGCGAGCACGGATTCTAGTGTACTGCGGTGGGTGTGGTTGCTTGCTGGAACGTGCAACGGCAGATGTAAGGGCGAAATGCGGGGTTCCTCTACTGCGGCTTCGCCTTCCGTCGGGATGACGGTGTGCGAAGGGTGACGCGGTTATGGGTTGGGGTTGGGGAGGAAACGGTAACCTATGCCGCGGACGGTGACGAGGTGCTGGGGGTTGGCGGGGTCGTCTTCGATGTAGCGGCGGAGGCGGACGATGAAGTTGTCGATGGCGCGGGTGTCGGTGTCTTCGTGGACGCGCCAGACCTGCTCGAGGATCTCCTTGCGGGAGATGACCTGACCTTCCCGGTCGGTGAAGTAGCGGAGGAGGTCGGCTTCCATGAGGGTGAGGTGGGTGAGGCGGTTGGGGGCGGCGAGCTCGAGGAGATCGAAGCGGATGGTGCGGTGGTCGAAGGTGTACTGGTTGGCATGGTCGGGGTCGACTGGGGGCTGGCCGGTGGGGATGGGGTGCTCGGTCTGCCAGGCCATGCGGCGGAGGAGGGTTTTGAGGCGGATGAGGAGAATGTTCAGGTCGAAGGGCTTGGGGAGGTAGTCGTCGGCGCCGGCTTCGAGACCCTCGAGGACGTCTTCGGTGCGGCCGCGGGCGGTGAGCATGAGGATCGGGGTGAAGCGCTGGGCTTCGCGGAGGGCGCGAGCGATGGCGAAGCCGTCCTTGCCGGGGAGCATGACGTCGAGCAGGATCGCGGCGGGCTTCTCTGGGCCCGCGGCCGGTGTGTTGAGGAGGTAGGCGAGGGCGGCGTCGCCGTCGGCTTCGTGGTGGGTGCGGTAGCCTTCGGCCTGAAGGTTGAAGAGGAGACCCTGGGCGAGGTGGTCTTCGTCTTCGACGAGGATGATGAGGGGGGATGGTGTCATGGCAGCTCAGTAAGGGCTTTCTGTGTGAATTTGGTACCAGACAAAGATCGTCAGCAGAAAAGCCGAGCAACAGATAAGTCTAATAAGAAGGAGGTTTTTATAGGGTCTGCCAGTGCCTCGTTCTTTGATTTGTTCCGGAAAGATGACTCCAACGGAAAACACGATCGCTCCAATCAGTGGAGCAATCTCTCGTGACAGTACTTTGTTCAAAATGATTCTCCCGAGCGTCGTTCGGCAGATGGGGTGGCGAGGGGGAGTTTGAGGGTGATGGTGGTGCCGAGGTTGGGACCGGGGCTGGTGGCGGTGACGTCGCCACCGTGCTGGCGGGCGATGGTGCGGACGAGGAAGAGGCCGAGGCCGGTACCCTTGATCTTAACGAGGTCGCGGCCGGTGACGCGGTAGAAGCGATGGAAGATCCGCTTGAGCTGGTTGGTGGGGATGCCGAGGCCGGTGTCGGTGATGGTGAGCGTGACCCTGGTGTAGCGGGTGATGGCGAGGCGGCAGGTGATGTGGACGCCGGCGGGTGAGTACTTCACGGCGTTATCGAGGAGATTGAGGATGGCGGTCTTCAAATCTTCGGGGATGCCGGTGACGGGGAGGCGAACGGCTCCGGGGACGGGCTGGAGAGTGACGGCGTCGGGCGAGAGGTGGTACCGCTGCACGATGACGGCGACGCACTCGGCTACGAGCGACTCGAGGTCAATCGGGACGCGGTTAAGCTGGCGCTGGCGCTGCCCTAGTTCGCCGGCCTTGAGGACCTGCTCGACGGTGGCGAGGAGGCGATCGGAATCGGCATGCATGATGCTGTAGAACTGCTGCTTCTGCTCTTCGGAGGTGGGGCGGCGCTGGAGGGTTTCGAGGTAGAGGCGGATGGAAGCGATGGGGGTTTTAAGCTCGTGAGTGACGGCGTTGAGGAAGGAGTCCTGTCGCTCGTTGCGACGGACTTCGCGGACCAGGAAGATGGTGTTGAGGACGACGCCGGCGACCAGCATGGCGAAGAGGATGATGCCGAGGACGACGTAAAGCGCGCGCGCCTCATTGAGGATGATCCAGGGAATACTGAGGAAGACAGCAACGCCGGTGAGGAGCACGCCGAGGGTGATGAAGGTGGCGATGGTCCCGCGGCGTCGAGTGATGTTCATGGCTCTGGTGGCGAGTATAGCGGGAGCTGTGTCGCGGCCGAACCTTTGGTGCGGTAGTCGGTGCGGCTACTTGGTGCAGGCCTGACCGCGGTTGGGGTGGGCACCCTTGGCCTTGGCGTCGGCTTCGCTCATGTAGCTGCCCTGCTTGGTCTTGCCGTAGTAGTCGGTGCCGGGGCAGTGGTAGACGTTGCTGGAGGTGTTGACCCAGACGAGGCCGGGACCGCCGCCGGGAGCGACCGGGGTGTTGGCCAGGTTGGCCTTCGGACCCTTCTTTGTGGTGGCGCTGGACGGGGCCGTAGGGGCGGGTGGAGGCGCGATGGATTGGGTAGCGGGCGGCACGGCGGACTGGCCTGCGCTCTGGGCGGCGGCCTGACTCTGGGTTCGCACCTGCGTACTCGGGCTGGGGGCAGCGGCTGGGGTTGGCGTGAAAGCCGGCGTTGACGCGGTGGCGGTCGCTGGTTTGGCCGGGATGGTGGAGGCGGTGGCAGCGTACCACTCCTTGACACCGTGATGGCCTTGGCAGGCGCCGCTCTTACTGGCTGCGGTGGAGTAGGTGCCGTCCTTGCAGATGCCGGTGGCGTTGGCGGGCCTGGTGGCGGGTGCGGCGGGCGTGCTCTGCTGGGCAGTGCTGGTCTGGGCAAAGCTGAACGGACCGCAGAGGAGGAGGGTTGCGAGTGCCGGGATTGAGATGCGGTTAATCAAAGCTGGGCTCCGGTCGGACTGTCAGGTTGTGTTGACTGATGATCCTGTACATCCTTTGATGCCTGCGGTTCGCGCGACGTGCGGGAGGTGATCATTTGCGCGGATCAGCGAAGTTACACTCTCTGCTGAGAGGACTGAGTGGATGTCGATGAACGGTGTCTGGAACAAGGTGCGGTGGTCGCTGCGGCAGCGTGGTGCGAGCGCGACGCTGCGGCTGATGCTGGGGCGCGTGATTGCGGGACGGAAGCCAGCGCCGATGGTGGAGCGGCACCCGTTCGACGTGGCGCATGGGGTGGACACGAGCGGGTTGATCGGGGGTGGGGATCTTGCGTCGGGACATGCGCACGATGTCTACATCACCGCGTATGCCGGGGTACCGCCGTCGCGGTTCAACGCCTCGATCCGGCGGTGGCTGGAGAGCTCGCCTGTGGCGTTGCCGGAGAGCTATACATTTGTCGACCTCGGGTGCGGGAAGGGGCGGGCGGTGATGCTGGCTTCGCAGCTGCACTTTCGCGAGGCGGTCGGGGTGGAGCTGAGCCCGGAGCTGGCGCGGGTGGCGGAGGCGAATGTGGCGATCTGGAAGCAGGCTGGGCGGGCGGCCGGGCCCGTACGGATCGTGCAGGGGGATGCTACGGAGTTCGAGCTGCCGCCTGGGCCTTGCTTTGTCTATATGGCCAATCCGTTTGGCGCGCCGGTAATGCGGCGGCTGCTTGCGAAGCTGGAGGCGCGGGCTGCTGGAGGTGGGGGGACTCTGGATATCATGTATCAGAATCCTGAGCAGGAGGCGGTGTTTGCGGAGTTTCCGGCGTTTGTGCAGCTTTGGAGCGAGGTAATTCCGCGGTCGAAGGGAGATGCCGGGTATGACCTGGTGTTTACGGCCCAGGATCGGTGTACTTTGTATCGGCGGTGAGTGGGTGGCGGCTTAGATGGTGAGACCCCATCGTTCACGATGGGGCTGTGAAGGATGGGGTCTCGGTTGTTCTCGGATGTTCTTAGACGCCGGCTGGTTTCGGGTTGAGTTTGTCATACCTGGCGATCTGGACTTTTTCGGCGAGGCCGACTTTGCTGAGCAGCCAGATGCAGTAGTAGTTGATGTCGAACTCGTACCAGGCGAGGCCGTGGCGGGCGCTGACGGGGTGGGCGTGGTGGTTATTGTGCCAGCCTTCGCCGCCGGTGAGGATAGCAACCCACCAGTTGTTGCGGGAGTCGTCCTTGGTCTCGAAGCGGCGCTTGCCCCAGAGGTGGGTGGCGGAGTTGACGAGCCAGGTGGCGTGCAGGCCGAGAGTCACGCGGAGGAAGGTTCCCCAGAGGACCATGCCAATAGCGCCGACGATGTGGTGGCCGGGGCCGGCGAGGGCTGCGCCAAGAGCGAGCTGGGCGAGGCCGGTGCCGACGAGCGGCAGGTAGTGATATTTCGAAAGCCAGACGTGGACGGGATCGCGGGTGAGGTCCGGGGCGTAGCGGCCGAGGAGCGCGGTCTCGGAGTGGAGGGCACGGCCGGAAAGGATCCAGCCGGCGTGGGCCCACCAGGTGCCATCGTGCGGGGTGTGGGGATCGCCTTCGTGGTCGGAGTTCTGATGATGGACGCGGTGAGTGGCGACCCAGAAGATGGGTCCGCCTTCAAGCGCGAGGCAGCCGCAGGCGGTGACGAAGTACTCGACCCACTTGGGGGTGCGGTAACCGCGGTGCGTGAGCAGGCGGTGGTAGGCGACGCCGATGCCGACATTGATGGCGAAGAAATACATGACGAAGAAGACGGCCAGGTTTGTCCACGAAAAGAAGAAGAGCGCGGCGATGGCGCCGACGTGGAAGAGACCCATGGCGATGGTCGTGATCCAGTTGATGCGGCCCTGCTGATGCTCGCGGCCCATGCGAAGGTCCTGCTTGACCTTCATCTGCTCTTCGGCGACGACCGGGATCGCGGCAATGTTCTTGACGCGCTTCTGGTCGGCTGCCGGGGTGCTCTTTGTTTCGTCCTGCGTGAGGAGAGTCGGTGTCATGTTTGTCTCGGGTTCCCTTTTCCTGCGTGCTACTTGATGCCTTATCGACAAGCTAACAGGGGCGAGGAGGGGGTGGGTGTAAGAGTTTTGTAATGCCGCATGTGATTCAATTTGATAGGGTTTTGTGATGCGAGCATGCACACTGGCGGCGGTGGTTGGAGTGTTGGTTTCAGGCGGCGGCCTGGCGGGAGTGGCACAGCGGCAGGACCTGCCGACGAGCAAGCAGATTGTGGGTGTCGTACCGGGTGCGCCGCAGCGCTTGAACAGCCTGCCGATGTCGATGGGAGTGTCGCCCGATGGGCGGTATGTGGTGACGGTAAATGCGGGCTATGGAACGTTTGAGTCGGGGTACATGCAGTCACTCGCGGTGATGGACACACGGACGGGCACGGTGGCCGACTTTCCCGATGACCGGACGCTGGTGGGAGCGAAGCAGACGCTGTACTCGGGGCTGGCGTTCAGCGGTGATGGACGGCATGTGTACGCGAGTATGGGATCGGAGACGGACCCGCTGGGCACGAAGGAGGATGACGCCGGGAGCGGGGTGGTGGTGTATGGGTTTGCCGATGGGAAGCTTGTTCGCGAGCGGATGATCAAGATCGGGCTGCAGCAGCTTGCAGGGGGACGGCGGACGAAGCTGGCGGGCGGTGGTGCGAACGGGGATAAGGGGGTGCCGTTTCCGGCGGCGATTGCGGTGGTAGGCGCGCAGCTGCTGGTGGCGGGTAATCTGTCGGACGATGTGCTGTTGATTGACGCGGCTACGGATGCGGTGGTACGGAGGTTCGATCTGTCGGAGAGCGATGCGGTGCCGTCGACGTATCCGGTAGCGCTGGCGGTGACGAAGGATGGAAGCCGGGCGTTTGTGGCGCTGTGGAATGCGAGTGAGGTGGTGGAGCTGGATCTTCGGCAGGGAACGGTAGGGCGGAAGCTGGCGCTGCTGAAGCCGCCGAGTGCGATTGCGCCGGGGACGCATCCGTGTGCGCTTGAGCTGGCGCCGGATGGAAGGACGATGTATGTGGCGCTGGCGAACCGAGATGCCGTGGCCGCCGTGGATGTGGAGGCTGGTCACTTCGCGGTGCGAGGGTATTTCGATACGCGGCTGCCGGGACAGAGCTACTTTGGTGCGGAGCCGGAGGCGCTGGCGCTGAACGGAGATGGGAGCCGGTTGTACGTGGCGGATTCAGCGAGCGACGCGGTGGCGGTGATCGACACCAAGCGGCTGAAGGGAAGGGCGGCGCGGCAGGGGATGGTCGAGCCGATCGGTTTTGTGCCGACGGAGTGGATGCCGATGAGCATGGCGTTTATTTCTTCCGCAAAGGGCGGAGGCAAGCTGTACGTGGCGACGGCCAAAGGTAAGGGAACCGGGCCGAACGGCGAGCCGATGCGGTCGACCGAGGCCTCGGCGGGGAAGCGGTTTGTGCGGAAGTACACCTATATTGGGACGCTGCTGTATGGCTCGCTGGCGGCGCTTGATGCGGGCGAGATCGAGAGCGGGCTGGCGCAGTCGACCGGGGTCGTGCTGGAGTCGAACCGGATGAAGGCGGCGGCGGAGAAGATTGCCTTTGCCGGCGGCGAGACGAGCCGGATCAGGCACGTGATCTACATCATCAAGGAGAACCGGACGTACGACCAGGTGTTGGGCGATCTGAAGAAGGACGGGAAGCCGGTGGGAAACGGCGATCCGCACCTGACGATGTACGGGGAGGCGATCACGCCGAATCAGCATAAGCTGGCGCTGCAGTTCGGGGTGCTGGATAACTTCTTTGACTCGGGCGAGGTGTCGGGCGATGGGCACGTCTGGTCGACGGCGGCGATTGGGACGGACTACCTGGAGAAGACGTGGCAGCAGAGCTATCGCGGGAGTGAACGGACGTACGACTTCGAGGGAGTGGTGGCGGAGGGGTACCCGCTGCTGCAGAAGATTCCGGATGTGAATGAGCCGGCCAGTGGGTACCTGTGGGGGAACCTGGCGGCGCATGGGAAGACGTACTACCACTTTGGGGAGTTTATCTCGACGACCTTCTGTAACGAGAAGGCGACGACAAATCCGCAGCAGGGCCCGGTGCTGGAGGGACGGAGCTGCGTGCGGAAGGAGATTGCTCCGGGCGAGGCGCTGCCGGCGGAGTGGGGCGGCACGGTGAACAAGTGGCCATGGGGGATCCCGCTGATGGCTTCGAACATCGCGACCAAGCCGGAGCTGGTGGGGCACTTCGCTGCGGAGGCGCCGGACTTCAATCTGCGGGTGCCGGATCAGGTGCGGGTGGATATTTTTGAGAAGCACCTGGCTGGCTGGGTGAAGGATATGGAGCAGGGCAGGGATACGATGCCCAATTTTGTGCTGCTGCGGCTGGCCAACGATCATACGGCGGGAACGACGCCGGGCGGCCCGACACCGAAGGCCTCGATTGCGGATAATGACCTGGCGATCGGCCGGGCGGTCGAGGCAATCTCGCACTCGCCGTTCTGGGACGATACGGCGTTTTTTATCCTGGAGGATGATGCGCAGGATGGTGGCGACCATGTGGATGCGCATCGGAGCCTGGCGCTGGTGGTGAGCAAGTACGCTCCGCATGCGGCGGATGGTGGCGTTTTTGTGGACAGTCGGTTTTACTCGACGGTAAGCGTGATCCGGACGATGGAGACGCTGCTGGGGCTGCCTCCGATGAATAATAATGATGCGTTCAGCTCGATGATCTCGAGCGAGTTTACCGGGCCGGGCGACCAGGCTCCTTTTACGGCTGATGCGTCGAATCGGGAGAACGGCCTGATCTATACGGCGAACAAGAAGACGGCGGTCGGGGCGACCGAGTCGATGAAGATGGACTTTCGCCATGCAGATCGCGCGGATACACAGAAGCTGAACCTTATTCTGTGGAAGGACGCGATGGGCGATGCTGCGGTGCCGGCTTCGCTGATGGAACGCCGGAAGAACAGGAAGAAGGATGACGATGACTGAGTTAGGCAGGCTTCAACCGTTCCGGTTGGCGCCGCGGTTTAGCAAACGGATCTGGGGGCGGCCTAATCTGCGGCCGTGGTACGAGAGTACGGGGACGAAGGAGCTGGTTGGCGAGGCGTGGCTGACGGGGCCGGAGTGTGTGGTCGAGACGGGCGAGCTTCGGGGGCGAACGCTGGCTGCAGTAGTCGAGGAGATGGGACAGACGGTGCTCGGCCTGGGCGGCGAGCGGGAGTTTCCGCTGCTGGTGAAGATCCTGTTTCCGAATGACAAGCTGTCGGTGCAGGTGCATCCCGATGACGCGCAGGCACAGGCGATCGGGCTGGCGCGGGGGAAGACGGAGTGCTGGTATGTGCTGGAGGCGGAGTCAGGCGCGACGGTGGCGCTGGGGCTGAAGCCTGGGATAGATGCAGCCGGCGTGCGGACGGCGGTTGCCGCGGGCACGATGGAGGAGCTGCTGCACCATCTGCCAGTGAGTGTGGGCGATATGGTGTTTGTGGATGCGGGGACGATCCACGCGATCGGGCCCGGGGTGGTGCTGCTGGAGACGCAGCAGACCTCGGATACGACGTACCGGCTTTATGATTATGGGCGTCCGCGGGAACTGCACGTGGAGCAGAGCCTGGCGGTGATGAAGACGGAGACGAAGGCAGGGAAGATTGCGCCGCGGGCGATGGACGGCTTTACCCGGCTGATCGAAGAGCAGTATTTTTCGGTGGATCGGTTCGAGCTGGCCGGCGGGGGCGTTGATGTGGCGATGGAGAGCGTTGGCTGCCTGATTGGATTGAAGGGCGGGGGCTCGGTGAACGGCGTAGAGTTCAAGGCTGGGCAGGCGGTGATTGTGCCCCTCGATTTAGAAGGTGTGCAGGTGAAGGCTGAGGGTGGCTTCTCGTTTGCACGGTGCCTCGCGCCAGCAGGTTAAGGAGGAGATGGGATGGCTGAGCTGAAGGCGGTTCCCGACGGATATCACAGCGTGCAGGCCTACCTGATCTTCCAGAATACGGTGGAGGCCATGGCGTTCTATGCGCTGGCTTTCGGGGCTACGGAGCGGCTGTGCATGAAGGGCCCGGGCGGCAAGATAGGGCATGCGGAGATCGTGGTGGGCGACTCGTGCGTGATGATGGCCGATGAGAATCCGCAGTTCGAGGCGTTTGGAACGGCGCATTATGGCGGGTCGCCGGTGAGCCTGCTGTTCTACACGGCGGACTGTGATGGCGTGTACCGGCGAGCGATCGATGCGGGCGGGGTGAGTGTCCGGGAGCCGGCGGACCAGCCGTATGGGGATCGGATGGCGGGCATCAAGGACCCGTTCGGATATACCTGGTACATTGCGCAGCACATCAAAGATTTGTCGAAAGAAGAGCTGGAAGGAAACGGTTAACTGCGGCTTCGCCGGGCTGGCGAACGGGCGGGAGTAGCGTGTCGAAGAATCGGTTTCGGGTTCATGGTGTATCGAACAGCCTTTGGAATGGAGACCTGGCGCCGATCCCGCGAGAGGAGCGAACGTGGGGCCTGGTGCGGCTTGGCGTGGGGTGGGTGGCGCTGTCGGCGTGTCTTCCGGCGTGGCTGCTCGCGAGTGGCCTGCTGGCGATGGGGATGACCGGCGCGGAGACGCTCGGGGCGATCCTGCTGGGCAACGTGATCGCGCTGGTAACGGCTGCCCTGATCGGGCAGGCCGGCAGTCAATACGGGATTCCGTCGTCGGTCGCGATGCGGTCGAGCTTTGGCGTGGTGGGCGCGGCGGTTCCGGCGGTGGTGCAGTCGCTGGTATCCTGCGGCTGGTTCGGGGTGCAGTGCTGGGTCGGCGGGCAGGCGGTGTTTGCGATGCTGCGACTGCTGGCGCCGGGGATCGGCGGCAGCGCGATCTGGTACTGCTTCGCGGCGTTCTGGCTGGTCAACGTGCTGCTGGCGACGATCGAGTTTGAGTGGACAAGGATGGTCGAGGCGGCGAGCGCGGTGCTTTTGCTGCTGGTGGAGATGGTGCTGCTGAGCTGGGCTGTGGGCAAGGCTGACGGGGCTGCTGTTGTGCTGACGGCGCTGAGGGCGCGGGCTGTTGCTGAGCCACAGGTATTAGCGCCGCACTGGAGCCTCTTTGTGCTGGCGATAACGGCGGTTGTGGGCTTCTGGGGGGTGATGATCCTGAGGGCTGCTGACCGGACGCGATGGGCCAATGTGCGGGCGGGGCAGGCGGAGCTTGGGCTGCTGCCGGTGATGACGCTCTACGCGGTTGTTGGCGTTGCGGTGACGGCGGCTACGGTGGTGTTTATGCCGCGGCACGCACCGGTGTGGAACCCGGTCGAGCTGATTGCGGGGATCCGGCAGCCTGCGACCGCGCTGGTGATTCTGGCTGCCCTTACGCTTGGGACGCTGGGGGTCAATCTGACGACGAATGTTCCGGGGCCGGCGACGATCTTTTCGGGGCTCAGGCCGAACCTGATCTCGTGCCGTCTTGGCGGCCTGCTCGTGGGTCTGATCGGGCTAGTGACGATGCCCTGGGTGTGGCTGGCTGATCCTGCGCGGTATATCGACGGCTGGCTGGTGTGTACGTCCGGGCTGCTTGGGCCGATTGCGGGGGTGATGCTGGCGGACTATTTTGTGGTGCGGCGGCGGTCCCTCGATGTAGAGGGCCTGTATGTGCGCGGTGGCCAGTATGAATATGCCTCGGGCTTCAACGTGTCGGCACTGCGGGCGATGGCAGCGGGGATGATCGTCGCACAGGCCGGTCACTTTTTTGTTCGCCTGCATTGGCTGTATGCGTGTGCATGGTTCGTTGGCCTGGGTGTCGCCGGGGTCGTCTACCTGCTGCTGATGAGCGGGCCGGCTGAGACGGCGGAGATTCCGCCGACGCCGCTGTTGATTCCGTTACAGGGGCTTGAGGGGGAAGGCGCTTAGGGCAGGGGCCAGGCCGGCAAGTGCGAGGCGGACCGTTAGCGCAGGAAGACGCCTAGCTCGTTTGCGGCGTTGCGCAGGTGCGGGAGGAAGCGGGTCTGCATGTCGTAGACGGGCATGCGTGGGGCGTGGCCGCTGAGGTTGATGGTGGCAATGACCCGGCCGGAGGGAGCGTAGACCGGCACGGCGAGCGAGCGTAGGCCCACCTCGAGCTCCTGGTCGACGAGGGCGTAGCCGGTGCGGCGGACGTTGCGCAGCGCGAGACGCAGCTTGTCGACGCTGACGATGGTGCGCGTGGTGCGCGGGATGAGTTCGACGTGGGAGAGGTACTGCTCGAGCTTCTCGGGCGGGAGATAGGCGAGCATGACGCGGCCCATGCTGGTGCAGTAGGCGGGCAGGCGGCTGCCGATGTGGAGGTCGACGGCGACCATGACACGATCGACCGTGGTGCGGGCGACGTAGACGATATCTTCGCCATCGAGCGTGGCGACCGAGAAAGACTCGCGCAGGGCGGCGGACATACGTTCGAGGATCGGCTGGGCCGCGGTCGAGAGCGTGCTCGAGGCGGTGTAGCTGTTCGAAAGCGAGAGCATGCGGGGGCGGAGGCCGTAGCGCGAACCATCTTCTGCGCCCGCAAAACCGAGCTTGGTAAGCGTGTAGAGGCAGCGGCGGACGGCAGCGCGCGAGAGACCGGTCTTGACGCTGAGCTGCGAGATGGTCATCTGTGGCGACTGCTGGGTGAAGGCCTGGATGACGATGAGGCCGCGGGCGAGCGAAGTCATAAAATTCGGATCACCGGTGTACACATCCAGTGCGGCTGCGGGCGTAGCCTTGCCTGCGGCCGGCGCTTCTTGGCTTGTATCGAGTGCGGCGGGGTCATCATTCTCGGTGGCGATGGGGGAAGAACGGCGGAGAGTGAGGCTCATAATGTCCTTTCAACCTGCATTGTTTCGTGCGATAGCCGGACCATCTATACGATAAGCGCACAAATTGCAGGTCGCAAGAGGCAGCTCACCCACTTTGGTGAGACCAGAAAACCTGAGTTTCGGCGATAGTGGCGAGAAGTATTCGGCGATGATCGCGGGTGATCGACGTTGTACGTGTGATGTGCGAGAGCGAAGCTACTGGCGGGCGTCTCTCATGGGAAGCGATGCGAGAAGGGCGAGGACGTCTGCGGGTTCGGGGCGGACCCTGGGATCGGCATGCGCCTCGGCGAAGGCGATCGTATTGTCCTGGCGGAGGACGATTGTGGCTGGCAGGGGAAGGCGCCAGCTCTCCTCGGTGGCACGCTCGTAGCCGGCACCGGAGTTGTTGAACGGGATGTTGATGAGGATGCTGCGGTAATAGCGGCGGGCCGATTCGGGCAGGCTGTAGGCGATGCCGTACTTGCCGGCCAGGACGGCGCTAGCGTCGGCGAGCAGCGGGAAGCGCAGGCCGTGCTGTTGGACGGTGAAGTCATTCTGACGAATGGTCTGGGGCGAGACGGCGACGAGCAGGGCACCGATGCGGCGGAGCTCTGGGTAGAGGTCGCGCCAGGCCTCGAGTTCGGTGACGCAGTAGGGGTCCCAGCGCCCGCGAAAGAAGTTGATGACGAGCGGGCCGAGCGCCAGCAGGTCGGCGGAGTTGACGGGCTTGCCGGTGAGGGCGTCCGGCAGGGTGAAGCTCGGGGCGGTGCTGCCGACGGGCAGGAGGCGATCTTCGATGCCGGTGGCGAAGAGATCGGCCGTTGCCTGTTCGGAGATGGCGAGGCGCTCCGCCTGCACGAGGCGGCGGGTGTTTGCGGTGATGGTGTCGAGCCGGTCCTGTAGCGAACTGGAAGGGTGGGGCACGCCTTCAATTATGGCAGCAGGTGAGGGCGGGATGAAGGCTGGGGGTCAGAGCCTGGGTGCCTACATCGACATTTCCGTGGCGTTGTGGCAGGCGATCGAAGCGGCGACGAGTTTGCTCGACGGGGTCTTTGTGGTGGAGCGTGTGGCGTGGGTGCCGGCGTCGGCCTGCTTCAGGAGCTTGGTGAGGCGGGCGAAGGCTTCGTCGCGGGCTTTCTTGTTCTCGGGAGTGCCGGCGGGATCCTCGCCGGCGCGCATGAAGCCGTGGCCGGCGCCGTCGTAGGTGACGGGCTCAAAGGTCTTCGAAGCGGCCTTCATAGCGTCGGTGGTGGCGGGCAGAGTGGCGCCGATGCGGGCGTCGTTGGCGGCGTAAAAGCCATAGACGGGGGCGGTAATGGTGCTGACGTCTGCCGGGCCGGGGCCGTAGAAGACGAAGGCGGCCGCGAGGTCGTGACGCTGGGTGGCGAAGGCGAAGGATTTGCCGCCTCCCCAGCAGAAGCCGACGACATTGAGCTTGCCGTTGGCAGCGGGCAGCTTCTTGCCGTAGTCAGCGACGGCGTCGAGATCGGCGGTGACGGTGTCAGGGTTAAGGCCGGAGACGGCCTTGGTGGTGGCGTCCATGCTGGTGAAGGAGTCGGAGCCGCCGCCATTGGGACCGAAGCCGGTGAGGAGGTCGGGCGCGATGACGATGTAGCCGGCGCCGGCGAGCTCGTCGGCCATCTCTTTCGCCCAGTCGGAGAGGCCGAAGATCTCGTGGATGAGGACGATCACGGGAGCCTTCTGCTTGATCTCGGGGTAAACGACGAAGGCCTGGACGGTGCGGTCACCATGCTTGATGGGCACGTATTCGCGGTGACGCGGCGAGGCGTCGAGACGAGCTTTGGCCCAATCCTGCGCGTGCAGCGAGACGGCGAACGGCAGGAGCATGAGGGCGGCGAGGAGCTTGAGAGCGAGGCTGCGCATGGAGAGCAGTCTATGCTGCGATCATTTTCCGGGCAACAGGCTGAGCTGGCATTTCTGGCGGATCTTCGCGTGTGGTGAAGCTTGATGCCAACGGCAGCCGTTTGATTCAACTTCGCTGTAAATATGCCACGATCGAATATGCTTCCGGACGGCTGCAATGCGCGCAACTTTAACCCGGAAGCGACGTTCTAATGAACAGAGCTTCAACCACATGAAACATGTGAACGGGGCTCGCGGAGTGCGCCTGAGGGGCGTTCTTTGACGAGGGAGGTTTGAAATGCGGCTTTTACGGTACGTCGCTTTGCTCAGTGTTCTTCTTCTTGTACCCGCGGCTTATTCTCACGCCCAGGTATCAGTGGGTGTCGGAATTGGCGGTCCAGTGTACGGTGGCGACGGCTATGCAGCGCCGGCGTGCTCCTATGGTTACTATGACTACGCGCCGTATGCCTGCGCACCCTATGGCTACTACGGACCTTCGTGGTTCAGCGGCGGCATCTTCATCGGCGCGGGTCCATGGTTCCGCGGTGGTTATGGCTACGGGTATCGCGGTGGCTACGGTTACCGTGGTGGCTATGGATACCGCGGTGGCTATGGCTACCGTGGTGGCTACGGCTACGCTGGCGGCGGATACCGTGGCGGCTATGGCGGTGGATATCATGGCGTTGCCGGTGGTGGCTACCGTGGTGGGGTCGCTGGTGGCGGGTATCACGGCAATGTCTCTGGCGGAGGTGGAGGTTTCCACGGTGGCGGGGGTGGCGGCGGCTTCCACGGCGGTGGGGGTGGCGGCTCCCATGGCGGCGGTGGCGGTGGTCACCGATAAACCTCAAAAAATAGAAAGACGGCTGTCGCTTTATGGCGACAGCCGTCTCTGTTTAACTCCGGTTATGCTGCTGAGCTGTTGCGTGCCGGTCTAAATGCCACCGCGAAGCAGGAGAACAATCAGGACAATGAGGAGCACGAGGCTGAGGCCGCCGCCGCCGTAGTAGCCGAGGCCCGGGCCCATGCGATAGCCGCCGAATCCAAAGAGCAGAATCAGGACGATTAGAAGGATAAGCATTTTCGTTCTCCATGCGCTTGAAAGTTCATCGCATGAAGTGAGATGCAAAATTCCTGTTTTTTGTTAAACCGAAATGAACGTTTCTTCGTACGTATCCGCACGATTGTGCGCTCTGAATGAGGCGGTTACCCGAGCTTCACTTTGAGAGTAATGCCGAGGGCGGCTGTCTCCAGCGCGTTCGAGGGCAGGTGAACCTGGAGGCCGTTTTGGGCCTGCGTGAACCTGAGGCTATCCCTCGATCCGAGGAGGAAGACTCCGTTGATCTTTGGAGGATTCTGCGGACTTGCCGAGCCGAGTGCCGGGATGACGGCGAGCGCGCCGGGCCAGCCCTGCATAAAGGCGTACAGTGTGTCGGCCTTGGTCGTGAAACGGATGTCGGCGGCTGTGAGGTCCGGCTTCTTACCCTCGTTGGGGTCGAACTCCCGACCGGTCGAGGCGACGGCTACCTTGGTGGAGGGACCTTCGCCGTAGATCTTCCACGGCCGCGTGCCATAGATGCCTTCGCTGTTGACGGCCATCCAGGCGGTGATCCCTTCGAGGATCTCGCGCTCCGCGAAGTCGAGCTCGCCGCTGTTCGGCAGCGGGAAGTTGAGCAGGAGATTGCCGTTCTTGCTGACGATATCGACGAGCAGATCGACGACTTTCTTCGGCGTTTTGTAGGCTACGCCTCGCTTGTAGTGCCAATCGCCGATGCAGGTGTCGGTCTGCCACGGAGTGGGCGAGATGCCGTCGAGGACGCCGCGTTCGCGGTCGAGCGCACAGGTGCCGGCGGCGCACTGGTCGGCCTGCTTGCTGAAGTAGATGGACTCGACCTGGCCGTTGTGGCGGGCGGCGCTGACGTTGTAGATGTCGGCTACGAGGGAGTAGCCGTATTGGTCGAACGGGATGCCACCGTCGGTGTAGAGGAGGTCTGGCTGGTGCTGATCGATGAGGTCCTTGATGCGGCGGAAATACTGAAGCTTCCAGCGATCGGGAGCGTCGCGTCCCATGTCTTTCGCGGTCTTTGCGAAGCCTGGGGGCTGGCCGGTGTAGTCGTGGTAGAGGTCGGCGAAGGCGGGGTTGGTGCCGTCGTAGGGGACGCCGGCGAGGGGGCCGGTGGTGTCGCTGAGGTGGGCGGGGGCGAACCAGTCGTAGGAGTTCGAGAGGTGCTCGCTGACGCCGAAGCGGAGGTTGCGCCGGCGGGCGGCGGCAGCCCAGAGGCCGACGATGTCCTTTTGCGGGCCGGTGGCGGCGGCGTTCCAGCGGGGCTGGTATTTTGAGTTCCACATGTCGTAGTTATCGTGGTGAACCCCCATTGAAAAGAAGTACTTAGCGCCTGCTTTGACGTAGAGATCCATGAGGTGATCGGGGTCCCAATGGGCGGCTTTGAAGGTGGGTATGAGGTCTTTGTAGCCGACTTTTGAGGGGTGGCCGTAGGTTTCGACGTGGTAATTGTACGGGCCAGAGCCCTGGACGTACATGTTGCGGGCGTACCAGTCGCCGTACTCGATGCCGGACTGCGGACCCCAGTGGGCCCAGATGCCGAACTTGGCGTCGTTGAACCAGGCAGGGAAGCGATACGCCTGTAAGGACGCGGGTTTTGCGGTGAAGGGGCCGGGCGTGATGGGGAGCTGACCGGGCTGCTGGGCGTAGCTTGAGCGGAGCGCCGGGGCTGCGGTGGCGAGGAGAGCGAGGGCCTGGCGGCGGTTCATGCGCATGTCTGGACTGGCTCCGGAGATGGTTTGTTTTGCGTGATTACGATACCGCAGGGAGCCTGGGCGGGGGCGCGGCTCGGGGGGGCTAGAGGACGTTTTTCTAAAAAGTACTACAAATCTGTAGTTATAAAAAGGCCCATTGTAACTACAGATTTGTAGTACTATAACTACAGTTTTGTAGCTACAGAACGAAGGCGGCCTTTTGGCGACATAAGGACGTCTCTGAGGGGCGGTTTTGTCAAGTTTTTGCGGGTCGTTTCGGGGCGGGTCCGGGGCTTCGTGACGGAGGCTTGCGGGGTAGTTTGGCGGCATAGTTTGCGCCGATGTTCTGGCTGACATAGGTGCTCAATCCCTTGCCTTCGCGGGCGAGGCGCTTCATGGCTTCGACGTGGGCTGGCCCGGGCGCCTCTTCGTTGTAGACGTAGCGGAAGCGGCCATCGGGGAAGTCGAGGATGATGGCCTTGTCTTCGAGCTCGTAGCTGACGACGCCGGCGTGCGGGTTCCGGCTCCTGTAGGGGACCCTCATGGCGTTGACTGTAGCAGGCGGCCAGGATGAGTGGATCAGGGCGGATGGAATGCAGGTCCTTCGGCTGCGCTTCTCGCGGTGGAGCTTGCGAGAAGCTTCGCTCAGGATGACAGTTTGCTGGTGATCAGCGGCTTACTCCTGATGATGTGTAGCTACGCCCTAGTTGAAGTGGGTTACGTCCATGCCGAGGCTGTAGGTTTCGGGGTGGTGCAGGAGGTCGTCCCAGGTTAGTTCGTGGCCTTCGCGGGCGGCTTGGCGGCCGAGCATGCAGCTGCGGGCGCTTTCTACGCCGGCGGCTATCTGGTTGTGGAATTTGTTGGAGGTGATGCTTTCGATGAAGCCTTTTTCTTTCATGGGGTCGGCAAGGGCCAGGTTGTCGGTGAAGGCTCCGTCAGCGGCGAACTTTCCTGTGGGTGCGGTGGTGGCGGGTTGGTCAGCCGACCAGGTCCAGGGCTGGCTGCCGAGGATGCGGAGTGGGCCGGAGTAGGGAGCTTCGGCGAGGCCGGTGGTGCCGAAGATGCGCTCGGTGACGTCGAAGAAGCCGTTGTCGCCGAACTGGGTGGAGGAGAAGCTGAGCTCGACGTCGCCGGGGTAGGTAAAGATGACCTGGTAGTTGTCGGAGGTGTTGCCGAAGTTGGTGACGACCTTGCGGCTGCTTTTGGCGACTGCCTTGATGGGGTGGGTGCCCATGATCCAGTTGCAGATGTCGATGACGTGGATGTTTTGTTCGAGGAGGATGTCGCCGGAGAGGGTGCGGTCCCAGAGCCAGTCGCGGAGGCGGCGCTCGTCGGGGGCCACGCCGGGGCGGTCGGGGTAGGTGGCGGCGGGGGCGTTGTAGTGGGCGGCGATAGCGGCGACCTTGCCGATCTGGCCGTCGTGGATGCGGCGGACGATCTCGACGAAGGGTGGGGCGCTGCGGATCTGAAAGCCGACGTCGATGCTGACTTTGCCGTTGACGCGCTCGGCGATGGCGAGGGCCCGGATGGTCTGGGCGAGGTCGATGCCGACGGGCTTTTCGCAGTAGGCGTGCTTGCCGGCGGAGACGACGGCGTCAAGATGCTCGATGTGGAACCAGGGCGGGGTGGAGATCTGGACGGCGTCGATGTCGGGCGAGGCGGCGAGCTGCTGGTGGGCGGTGTGGCCGCGGAAGAGGAGCTTGGGATCGATGGGGCCCTGGCCGAGCTGCGCGTTGACCTGGTCGAAGTGGGTCTTGCCGGCGGCGAGCTGGTCGGGGAAGATGTCGCCGAGCGCGACGATGCGGGCGCCGGCGTTCTTAGCGAAGGAGGTAGCGACGGAGGTGCCGCGGTGGCCGCAGCCGAGCAGGGCCAGGCGGACCGCGGAGTTGGCTTCGTAGCCGAAAGCGGTCTTGGATTTTAGGAGCAGGAGCCCGGAGGTGGCGGCTGCGGTCGAGAGGAACGTGCGTCGGTTCATGCTGCGGGCTGCCTTTGGCGTTTCGGGATTTTAGACTGACGATTTTTTAGATCTGGGCGAGGGTGCGCTCGAGGTAGATCTTCTCCTGCTTGACGTCTTCGATCTGCTGGGGGCCGGAGGTCTCGCGTTCGATGGTGATAGCGCCGGTGTAGCCGAGCTTCTTGAGCTTGGCGAAGACCTGCCGGAAGTCGACGAGGCCCTTACCGATGAGGACCTCTTCGCCGAGCTGCGAAGGATCGGTGGGCCAGCGGCCGTCTTTGGCGTGGATGCTGCGGACGTGGGGGCCGATGATGTCGACGGCATCGACGGGATTGGCCTTGCCGTAGAGGATGAGGTTGGCGGTATCGAGGCCGACGGCGAGGTTGGGGTGGTTGACGTCGCGAATGGCGCGGGCCATGGTGGTGGGGGTCTCCTGGCCGGTTTCCATGAGGAAGCGCTGGCCGTTGGCGGCGCAGTAGAGGGTGACGTCGTGGATGGCCTTGACGGTTTCTTCGTAGAGCGGGTCGGCGGGATCTTCGGGGATGAAGCCGCAGTGGGTCTGGATCTGGGAGACGCCGAGGAGTTTGGCGAAGTCGGAGGTCTTCTTGAGGGCGTCCATGCGGGCGGCGCGGGTGGTGCGGGGGACGAGGCCGATGGTGGTGGGACCTTCGAGGAAGTTCCACTTGAGCGGGCCGGGGTTGACGACCTCGGCGGTGGTGGCGGTGATGCTGTTGCGGGCGAGGGCGTCGCGGAGCTGCTGGGCGAGGGCGGGGCTGTAGTCGGGGATGAGGTCGTCGAGCGAGAGGAAGCAATTGGAGAAGCCGAGCGTGCGGACGCGAGCGATGGTGGCGTCGATGGCGTGGGCGGGCTTGATCAGGAGGCCGAGGGCCAGGGGCTGGACGTTCGGCTGAGCGGCGGGGGTGCTGGTGAAGGCGCGGACGACGGGTGTGGTGGCGAGCAGGCCGGCGCTGCAGGCTCCCGCGATGAATTCTCTGCGCTTCAAGCGATCTCCGGTGTGGTGGTTGCTGAAGGGTAGGACAGGCCTTGGGGTGTGTCAAGTGGGGGCCGGGTGGGCTTATGCTGTGGCTATGATTCAGGGTGGCCGGGTGGTTCGGGTGGGGCTGATCGGGTATGGGTATGCGGGGAGGACGCTGCATGCGCCGCTGATCCGGGCGGTGCCGGGGCTGGTGCTGACGGTGGTAGGGTCGAGCCGGCCGGCGGTAGTGCGGGCGGAGCTTCCGGGAGTGGTGGTGTGTGCGCCTGAGGAGGTAGCAGCGCATCCGGAGGTGGACCTGGTGGTGATTGCGACGCCGAATGAGAGTCATTATCCGCTGGCTGCGGCGGCGCTGGCAGCGGGGAAGGATGTGGTGATCGACAAGCCGTTCACGGTAACGCTGGCGGAGGCGCGGTCGCTGGCGGCGATGGCGCGGGAGCGGGGGCGGCTGCTGTCGGTATTTCACAATCGGCGGTGGGAGAGCGAGGTGCTGGCGACGAAGGCGGTGCTGGAGTCGGGGGTGCTGGGCGAGGTGGTGCAGTATGAGTGCCACATGGATCGTTTTCGGCCGGGGGTGCGGCAGCGGTGGCGGGAAGATCCGGGGCCGGGAGCGGGGCTGTGGTATGACCTGGGGCCGCATTTGATCGACCTGGCGGTGTATCTCTTTGGTGTGCCGCGGGCGGTGAATGCGAGCTTTGGCGTGCTGCGCGCGGGCGGGAAGACGGATGACTGGGCGCATGTGCTGCTGCTGTATGAGGGGTTGCGGGTGGTGCTGCAGGCTTCGCTGCTGGTGGCGGGCGGGGGGCCGCGGTCGGCGCTGCACGGGACGCGGGGGAGCTGGCTGAAGTATGGCGGCGATGTGCAGGAGGCGCAGCTGAAGGCGGGAATGTCGCCGAATGATTCGGCGTTTGGTGTGGATGACGATGCGGGGATCCTGGTGGATGGGGCTACGGGGGAGCGGCGTGTGGTGGCCTGTCCGCGAGGGGATGGGCGGTTATATTACGTGGGAATTCGAGAGGCGCTGGTGGCGGGGTGCGCGGCGCCGGTCTCGGTAGGAGATGCGGTGGCGGTGATGGCGATCCTTGAGGCTTCGTTTGCATCGGGGGAGCTGGGCAGGGTGGTGGAGCTTGCTGGCGTGGTGTAGCACGGCTCTGCTGAACTGCTGCGGGTGGTTTTGCGATGGTCTCACGCAGCAAATGTGGATGCGCTGCAAACGCCTGAATAGGGATTCAGGATTGGCAACTTTGTCCGTCTGCTAGGCAACAAAGTTTATGGGAGCGTGTAGCTGCAGGTACTGATCCGAACGCTGCTAACCCTACTTCTTACTAATTTCATAACTTTTCTGCTGTACGTTCCGCAGGTTGCGGCGGAGTACTGTGGGCTCTCTCAAGTCTGTTCTTCCGATTCCAAAGATTAAGTTCTGCAGTACAGGAGGTTTCATGGCGACAGCCAACGATCTTACGACCCTGGTGTGTCTGTTCCATCACCAGGACAACGCGCAGGCAGCATGGGAAGAGCTTTCCCGCTCCGGGATTTCGCAGACATCGATCTCGCGGATCGACAGCCATGACTCGGAGGAGAGTGCGGGGGCGTCTCTGGCGCAGCTTGGACTCCCTGGTAAAGACCAGCGGCATCTGCTTGAGGGTCTGCAGCACGGCGGGATTATTCTCGTCGTTGCGGCGATCGCCGATCACGTGGATACGGTCGAGGAGATCTTTGGCAAGCACCAGGCTGCCAAGATCGATGAGGCGGCTCGGGACCAGCGGGACGAGTTTGCGGCTGCGCCTCTTGCTGCTGCGATCCCGGTTGCCGCTGAAGAGGCAACTGGTGAGCGGGCGATCCCGATCGTTGCCGAGGAGCTGGTGATTGGTAAGCGGACGGTCGACCAGGGTGGCGTGCGTGTCTACCGCAAGGTGGTCGAGATTCCGGTTGAGGAGTCGGTCCAGCTGCGGGAAGAGCACGTGAACATTGAGCGACGGCCGGTAGACCGCGCGGTATCTGCAGAAGACCTGGCGATGCAGGGTGAGCAGGTGATTGAGCTGAAGGAGACCGCGGAAGAGGTGGTGATCGGCAAGAACGCACGTGTGGTGGAGGAGGTGCTGGTTGGCAAGGAAGCCAGCGAGCGCACCGAGCACATCCATGACACGGTTCGCCACACCGAGGTTGAGGTCGAGGAGGTTGGCCCGGAAGGCAGCCTGCGGACGGGCGATCACCGCCTGTAACTCGCTTGTAATTCCACATCATCAGATTTTGAAATTTTCTTGGAGACCACCATGGCAGACCGCGTCAAAGTATATGAAGAAAAGGATAAGAAGGGATTGCCAGTCTGGGCGTGGCTGATTCCGCTGCTCCTACTGCTCGCCTTGCTTGCCTACTTTCTGACTCACCGCAATCACGATAACGTCGCACCGGTTTCACAGGCATCGCCCGCAGCCGCCTTCCCGGATCTTGGGACAGTACATTTCGACACCGATAAGGCGACGCTTACTCCCCAGGGCCAGGCGACGCTTCAGCAGGCAGCAGATGCGATGAAATCAAATCCGAATATCCGTCTTCGCCTGGAGGGTTACACGGACAGCACGGGAAGCACAGCGCACAACGGAGATCTCTCGGAGCAGCGCGCGATGACGGTCGCGACGTTTCTGAAGGGACAGGGAATCGACGGCAGCCGGCTTACTGGCAGTGGCTTCGGTCCCGCCAAGCCAGTCGATACGAACGACACGCAGGCCGGCAAGGCGGACAATCGCCGCGTCGAACTTTTTTCGCAACAATAACCTGAACAGGCAGCAAGGAGAACTATATGTCGAAGACAGTGGTAGGACTTTTCAACACGATGGCCGAGGCAAATCGCGTCAAGACGGCGCTTACGAGCGAAGGCTTTGCAGCCGACCAGATCAGCGTAGTGGCCAACGATGATTATGAGAATACCGGTTCGACCGGCGGCACCGCGACAGCGAACGACAAGGACTATACGGACATCGGCAGTGGCGGCGGCACAGGGGTCGGCGAGAAGATCAGCAACTTCTTCCGTTCGCTGGCCGGCGGCGATGAGAAGGCCCATCATCACTATGCGAGCGGCGTGAATACGGGCGGCGTGTTGCTTGCGGTGACGTGTGAGGATGATCGTGCATCGGATGTTGCGGCGATGCTGAAGCAGCAGGGTGCGCGCGACATCGACAAGACAGACGATGATGACGATGACCTCGGCACGTCGGCTCCTGGCTATGCGGCGACGGGTGCGGCGGCTGGTGCTGGCGCTGGCTATGCGAGCACCGGCGACGACTTTGCCAGGACGGGGACGCGCGCGGACGCGTTTGCGGGTGAGACGGGCCAGACGGCGATCCCGATCATTGAAGAAGAGCTGGTTGTCGGCAAGCGCCAAGTGGATCGTGGCGGCGTGCGGATCTACTCGCATGTGGTCGAGAACCCGGTTGAAGCGGACGTGACGCTGCACGAGGAGCGCATCAACGTGGAGCGTCGCGCGGTCAATCGTCCGGCAACGGCAGCTGACTTTGCTGCGGGCTCGGGCTCGGTGATCGAGCTGAATGCGACCGGCGAAGAGGCGGTTGTGGGCAAGACGAGCCGGGTTGTCGAAGAGGTCCTGGTCGGCAAGGAGAGCAGCGAGCACACGCAGGCGATCCACGACTCGGTTCGTCGGACCGAGGTTGAAGTGGAGAACGTCGAGGGTGAGACGGTGGAGGGTTCGGGCGTGGGCACAACCCGGACGACGGACCGCTACTAAACGCAGCATCACTTGCCAGCTACGCACATTAGCTGCCAATACAGGCCGGACGAACTGACGTCCGGCCTGTACTGTTTATGACGGCGCATCTGCGCCTGGACAGGATGATTATGACGACTCTTAGAGATACGGACGAAGCGGTACGGGGTGCGAATATGCTGGTTGTCGCCGGAGATTTTGACCCATCGCAGATGTTTACGGACCTACGTATGCCGGATGGGCGAGTGGTTCGCGTGCCCTCGTCTATGTTTGAGCTGGGTATGGTTTCGGATGCTGGTGTGGAGGACGGGGCCGGCAGGGAAGGCATCGTTCTCGATGCGAGTGAGAGCCATATCGTGCCCATCATTGAAGAGACTTTGTTGATCGGCAAGAAGACAGTAACTACAGGGACGGTGCGGCTGCGCAAGAGCGTGCAGGAGTTTGAGCAGACGCTGGATGAGCCGCTGGCAGTGCGGACGTTTGATGTGGAGCGCGTCATTCTGAATCGGCCAGTGGAGCAGGCGCCGGCGGTGCGGCAGGAGGGTGATACGACGGTCTACTCGCTGGTGGAGGAGCAGCTCGTGATGACCAAGCAGCTGATCCTGAAGGAAGAGCTTCGGGTGACGAAGCGCGATACGGAGCGGCGGGACACGCAGGTGGTGACGCTGCGGCGGGATCATCTTACGGTCGAGCGAGAGGCGGAGGCGCAGTAGGCTGCGGCAGTAGGAAATGCTGGACACAGGAGGCGGATTGCCTGCGAGAATGTAGCTCATGATGACACCCTTTGTGTTTGGCCGTGGTGGGAGCGCTGCGTGCGGTGCGGCGTTGGTTCTGGGGATGCTGGCGAATGGTGGCGGATCGATGGTGGCGGAGGACCATGTTCTGCTGGCGACGCCGGCGACGGTGGAGTGGGGCCACTATGCGGCGGGCGTGAAGCCGGCAATGACGGTCGCGAGCGGTGACACGGTGAAGATCCAGACGCTGTCGACATGCGGGCCGTCGGATAAGTTGATTGAGCGCGGGGTGAAGGCGGCGGAGATTCCGGCGTATAACGACGCGATCTACAAGGACTATCCGGAGAAGGACAAAGGGCCGGGCGGGCACATCCTTACGGGGCCGGTAGCGGTCGAGGGTGCGGAGCCGGGCGATGTGCTGGAGGTGCAGATCCTGAAGGTGGAGATCGACGCGGACTTTGCATGCAATGGCTTCGGGCTGCATCGGGGATTTCTGCCGATGGAGTTTCCGTACAGCCGGCAGCGCATTATTCCGCTGAATCGGGCGAAGATGATTGGGCACTTTGCGCCGGGGATCGAGATTCCGCTGCATCCGTTCTTTGGGAGTATGGGACTGGCGCCGGGTGCGGGCCGGGTGGATAGCGCGCCGCCGTTCTCGCACGCGGGGAACATGGATAATAAGGAGCTGGTGGCGGGGACGACGCTGTATATCCCGGTGGCGACGAAGGGCGGGTTGTTTCTCGCGGGCGACGGGCATGCCGGACAGGGGAATGGCGAGGTGGATATTACGGCGATGGAGACGTTTCTTACGGGGACGTTCCGGTTCGTGCTGCATAAGAACAAGGGACTGACGTGGCCGCGGGCGGAGACGCCGACGGCATACATCACGATGGGGTTCAGCCCGGACCTGAAGGAGGCAACCGAGCATGCGGTGCGGGAGATGATCGACTTCCTTGTGGAAGAGAAGCATATGACGCGGGATGATGCGTACATGCTGACGAGTGTGGCGGTGGACGTGGATATCACGCAGCTGGTGGATGGGAATGTCGGGGTGCACGCGATTTGCCCGAAGGAGATCTTTACGGGTGCGAAGTAGGTGGCGATGAGCGATGAGCTTTCGGAGCGGAGTGAGGCGTCGCGGCGGGCTGGATTGCAGCGGCGTGCCGGACTGCAGCGGCGCTCGCTTGATGCGGCGAAGATTACCGGTGGCGCGCTGCTTGGCTGGTGGCGGGCGACGACGCTTGATGCGCTGATTGTCGGGGTGCTGTGGTTTATCGGGCTGGAGCTGATCCATGTGCCGTGGGCGCCGTTATGGGCGATGCTTGGGGCGGTGCTGCAATTTATCCCTACGTACGGCGGGATGGTGGCGCTGGTGGGACCGGTGCTGGCGGTGGCCTTCAGCGGGCATGATGAGTGGCGGCTGGGGCTGGTGCTGGGACTGTATGCGGTGATCGTGATCCTTGAAGGACTGGTGATCCAACCGTACGTGCTGCACCGGACGACGCAGGTGCCGTGGTGGGCTTCGCTGCTGGGGCCGATTGTGCTGGGAATCCTGATCCCGTTCTGGGGAGTGCTGCTGGCGCCGCCGCTGCTGGCGGTTGTGTATGCGTTTCGTCGGGCTAAGAGCGAGAGGCCTAATACGGATCAGGGCGGATGAGACGGATCAGTACGGATAAGGTCTTTTAGGGTGGTATGGTGCGAGCGACGGCGAATGCAGGTCCTTCGACTGCGCTTCTCGCGATGGGGCTGCGAGATGCTTCGCTCAGGGTGACAATTCTTCGTACGAGGTGGGAGAAGCCTGATTCGCTTTGATCGTGCTTTGTCGGCTTTGATCGGCGTTATGGGGTCGTCTCAGGCTTCCAATTTGTACTTGGTTTCGGCGAGGTGATAGAGGGGGCGCCAGACGAGGCGGTTCACGGTGACGACCATGAGGGCCATGACGATGGTGGCGAGGAGGAGGATCTGAAACTGGCCTTTGTCGCTGGCGGCGCTGATCTGGGCGCCGAGGCCGAGGGTGGAGAGGGTCTGACCTTTGAGGTGGAAGTACTCGGCGATGATGCTGGCGTTCCAGGCTCCGCCTGAAGCGGTGACCAGCCCGGTGATGAGGTAGGGGAAGATGCCGGGGAGGATGACGGTCTGCCAGCGCTGCCACTCGGTGAAGCGGAAGAGGGTGGAGACTTCGCGGAGGTCGGATGGAATGGCCATGGCGCCGGCGATGACGTTGAAGAGGATGTACCACTGGGTGCCGAGGAGCATGAGGGCGA
>CAXTLS010000024.1:0-52019 GCA_964245235.1 uncultured Acidobacteriaceae bacterium | reverse complement strand
TTTGGCTTCGAACCAAAGGGTCGGAGGTTCGAATCCTTCCGGGCGCACCATCTCCACCAGCGCGCCCCGCCGACTTTCATTCCAACAACAAAAATCCTCCCGGCCACCTCCCCCGCTCGCCAGCACACGCAATCTGCGCTACTCTCTTCACGTCGCGATTTGTGCATTAATTTGCACTTCCGTCTGCTGCAGCTGCCCCAGGTTCTCTTCGACCCAAGCCGTCCGCTATCGTACCGCCGCATCCTGATCGAACGCACAATCCAAGGAGCGCCCGCCGCTAGCCGATCTAGCCCTCTTCTGGAGACCTATGCGCACCTCGGCCCTTTTCATCCTCCCCACCCTCGTCGTCGCCGTCACCCTCGGCCACGCCCAGACCGACGTCCTCACCTGGCACAACGACACCGCCCGCACCGGCCAGAACCTCACCGAGGCCATTCTCACCCCCACCCAGGTTAACGCCACCAACTTCGGCCTGCTCACCAACATCCTCGTCGATGGCAAGGTCGACGCCCAGCCCCTCTACGTCTCCGGCCTCTACGTCGCCAATTCCGGCATGCACAACGTCCTCATCATCGCCACCGAGCACGACAGCGTCTACGCCGTCGACGCCGACAACGGCAAGGTCTACTGGCAGAAGACCATGCTTCCGGCCGGCGAATCCACCTCCGACACGCGCGGTTGCGACCAGGTCGTGCCCGAGATCGGCATCACCGCCACCCCCGTCATCAACCGCCAGACCGGCCCCAACGGCACCATCTACCTCGTCGCCATGAGCAAGAACGCCTCGGGCACCTACTTCCAGCGCATCCACGCCCTCGACCTCGCCTCCGGCGCCGAGCTCCTCAACGGCCCCGTCGTCGTCCAGGCCACCTTCCCCGGTACCGGCGACGGCAGCTCCAACGGCACCGTCACCTTCGACCCCAAGCAGTATAAGGATCGCCCCGCCCTGCTGCTCGCCAACAACACCCTCTACACCAGCTGGGGCTCCCACTGCGATAGCCGCCCCTATGCCGGCTGGATGATGGCCTACAACCCCGCCACCCTGCAGCAGACCAGCGTCATCGACTTCGTTCCCAACGGCAGCGACGCCGCTCCCTGGAACGCCGGTGCCGGCCCCGCCGCTGATGCCGCCGGCAACGTCTACATCGCCCTCGGCAATGGCACCTTCGACACCACCCTCACTGCCCAGGGTCTGCCCGCCCAGGCCGACTACGGCAACTCTCTGGTCAAGCTCAACAGCAAACTCGCCATCACCGACTATTGGACCATGTACAACTCCGATGCCGAGTCCAGCCACGATACCGATCTCGGCTCCGGCGGCTACATGCTCCTGCCCGACCTCACCGACGCGACCGGCATCACTCGCCATCTCTCCGTAGCTGCCGGCAAGGACGGCAACCTCTACCTCGCCAATCGCGACAACCTGGGCCACTTCGACGCCACCAACGACGGCACCATCTACCAGCAGCTCACCGGCGCCCTGCCCGGCGGCATCTGGTCCAGCCCCGCCTACTTCAACGGCAACATCTACTACGGCTCCGTCAACACGAATCTCCGCTCCTTTCCCCTCAGCCAGGCGAAGCTCGGCGCTACGCCCCAAACCACCGCCGCCACCTTCGGCTACCCGGGCACAACCCCGAGCGTCTCCGCTTACAACACCACCAACGGCATCATCTGGGCGACCGAGAACACCAGCCCCGCCGTCCTTCACGCCTACGACGCCACCAACCTTGCCACCGAGCTCTACAACACCAGCCAGGCCGCCAACTCGCGCGACGCCTTCGGCACCGGCAACAAGTTCATCGCGCCCACCATCGCCAACGGTAAGGTCTACATCGGTACCACCAACAGCGTCGCCGTCTTCGGCTTCATCCGCCAGAGCACGCCGACCGTAGCCGATGGCGACTACACGCTCGCCAACCAGAGCAGCGGCCTCGTCCTCGACGATCCCGGCCTCTCCACCCAGTCCGGCATCGCCATGTACCAGTGGCAGGCCAACGGCGGCCCCAACCAGAAGTGGTTCGTCTCCTTCAACGGCCGCGGCTTGTACACCATCCAGAACGTCTCCAGCAAACTCTTCCTCACCGACCCCAACAGCTCCACCGCCCCCGGCGCCGCGCTCGAGCAGGCAACGCCCGACAACCAGGACCTCCAGCTCTGGTCTCTCACTCCATCCGGCTCCGGCTTCGTCATCAGGAACAAAGCCACCGGCCTAGTCTTCGATGACTTCGGCTTCACCACCCAACCCGGTCCCAACATTGGCCTCTGGACCCCCAACGGCGGCCGCAACCAGGTCTGGTCGCTCCAGTAAACCGATTAGGTCCTCCACTCGAAGCGTACCCTGGCCAGCCTCGGTCAGGGTGCGTCCCCTCCCGCCACAAATCCGGTCTGCACTCCCTCCCACCCTCCACAGAACCTGTCATCCAGAGCGAAGCGCAGGGCTCCCCGTATTTCTTCCTTGCCTGTGCACTATTCCCACCTACCGGAAACCGTACGGGTTGATCAAACCCCCACATTCCACTAGAATCAGGAGGTTGCTTCAGCAGCGATACGCACCCGTAGCTCAGTTGGATAGAGCATTTGGCTACGAACCAAAGGGTCGGAGGTTCGAATCCTTCCGGGTGCACCATCCCTCACAAAATACCTGTCAAGTCCTCTGACGCCCTGCCGTGCCCGTCCAAAGCTCGCAAACGCCGCAAAACAAACCACTTACTTTCTAGAAAGAAACCAGAATAAGTGGCATAAACATGCGCGCCGTTTAGTAAACTAGATATAGCGGACCTTTTCCCTGCGGGCACTGCCGACCTGACATCCTAAGTGCCTTGTTTTCAGGATTATAGTTACAAGCCGTTTCGAATGAAGATTTTGCACGCCAATCACCCGCTGCGCTTTCATTCTAAAGAATTTACCCAATCATACAGAGGGTGGTCCACTGCGGAACCCACACCGCCAGCCGCCATCCCATTGACGACCAATTCAGTCCGAAATACACTTGCATGTAGCCGCCATGAGTCCAAAACACTCCTCTGGATCGGTCTCGAGGTCGCGGTTTTCCGCCGCCGCCCCGATCGTTCCAGGAGTTACTGAACCATGCTGCAGGCCTTTATCATCACGCTCCGCGAAGGCGTCGAAGCCTCGCTGATCGTCGGCATCATCTTCGCTTACCTCGCGAAGATTGGCCGCTCCGAGCTCAAGCGTACCGTCTTCTGGGCACTCGCCGCCGCCATCGCCGCCAGCGTCGCCGTCGCCGTCGTCATCGCGCGCCTCAACTTCAACCCTGACGTCTTCGAGGGTTGGGTGATGCTCGCCGCCGCTGCCTTCGTCGTCAGCATGATCTGGTTCATGCAGAAGACCGCCCGCGGCATGAAGGGCCAGATCGAAGGCAAGGTCGCGTCGCTCATCGGTGGCTCGCGCCTTGGCCTCTTCTTCTTCGTCTTTCTCCTCGTTCTTCGCGAGGGCGTCGAGACCGTCCTGATCCTATCCGCCGTCTCGCTCAACTCGACCGAGATCCTCAGCTTTACCGGCACCCTGCTCGGCATCGCCGTCTCCGTCGTCTTCGGTGTGCTCTTCATCCGCGGCAGCGTCCGGATCAACCTCCAGCGCTTCTTCCGCGTCACGACCGTCATCCTCTACTTCGTCACCTTCCAGCTGGTCGTCAGCGGCCTCCACGAGCTTTCGGAAAATGGCGTGCTTCCTTCAAGCGCAGCTGAAATGCGCCTGATCGGACCGATCGTCCGCAACGACCTGTTCTTCTTCGTCACTATGCTCGCTCTCGCCGGCCTCATGATGCTCATGGAAAGTAAACGCCGCACGCCGGTGCAGCTTGCTGAATCGGCCACACTCGCCGAGAAGCGCAAGCTCGCCTGGTCCCAGCGCCGCGAGAAGATGTGGACGACCGCCGTCGTCACCACCAGCTTCCTCTTCATCTTTCTATCGACCGCCGAGTTCATCTACGCCAAGAGCTCCACCGCCCTCTCGCCCACCGCCGCCGTCACCCTCGTCGGCAACCAGGTCACCGTTCCCGCCGCCGACATCAACGACGACAAGCTCCATCGCTACGGTGTCCGCGTCGACGACCAGAAGGGCGGTCAGGCCCCCCACATGGTAGACGTCCGGTTCCTCCTCTTCAGGAAGCCCGACGGCACCATCGTCTCGGTCGCCGACGCCTGCCAGATCTGCGGCCCGGTCGGCTTCTACATCGGGTCGCAAGGCATCACCTGCAAGATGTGCGCCAGCCCGCTCAATGCGGCCTCCATGGGCCAGGCTGGCGGCTGCAACCCTATCCCGCTCAAGTCCACCAGCGCCGGCGGCCAGATCACGATCGCCTCCGCAGATCTCCGCTCGATCGCCGCGGTCTTCGACAAGTAGTGTTCGTCCGTCTCCTGCTCGAGAGCTTTGTCCGCCAGCGCCGCCGCAAAGCGCTCGCCGGCATTGCCATCCTGCTTGGGACGACCGCCGTGACCGCGATGCTTGCGCTCGCCACCACCATCGGCGACCGCATCCACAAAGAGCTCGCCGTCTACGGCGCCAACCTGGTCATCACGCCGAAGGCCGACCAGCTCGCCGTCTCGATCGGCGGCGTCGACATCAAGCCAGCAACCGGCGGCGCTTACTTGAAAGAGTCCGACCTCGCCCGGCTCAAGACCATCTTCTGGGGCAACAACATCACGGGCATCAGCCCCGAGCTGCCCGTCACGATGCGGGTCACTCTTCCCGGCCGCCTCGACCCGGAGCAAGCCATTCCCGCCACCGGCCTCTGGTTCCACCATGCCTTTGGCGCCGCAGTCACCGGAGCGCCGGAGCTTCACCCGACATGGCGACTCAGCGGCTCCTGGCCCGCCGCAGACAACCAGCTCGTCCTTGGCCAACGATTCGCCGCCGGGCTGAAGGTCCACATCGGTGACACACTCGTCAGCGCCCAATCGGCAACTGGCTTTGCCTACACCATCGCCGGAGTTGTCGACACCGACGGCCCGTACGACGACCAGATCCTCTTGCCCTTGGCGAGTGCGCAGCTGCTTTCCGGTCATCCCGACGCTGTCTCCCGCGTCGAGGTCTCCGCCCGCACCAAGCCGGAAGACGCCTTCGCCCGCGCCGATCCTGACACGCTGCCAGCCAAGCAGCGCGAGATCTGGTACTGCCGCCCCTACGCCAACTCGATCGCCTACCAGATCCGCGAGGCGATCCCCGGCGCCGACGCCCAGCAGCTCCGCCGCGTCGAGCAATCCGAGGGCAACGTCCTCGCCCGCATCTCCGGGCTCATGTGGCTCATCAGTGCCGCCGCCCTGCTCGCCGCAGGCTTCGCCGTCTCCGCCGCCATGGCGACGGCCGTGCTTGAGCGCCGCGGCGAGATCGGCCTGATGCGCTCGCTCGGCGCCAGCAAGGCCGCCATCGCGCTGCTCTTCTACGCCGAGACCGGCCTGCTCGCCATCGTCGCCGGCTCGCTCGGCTACCTCATCGGTTCCGGCCTCGCCGCCTGGCTCGGCGCCCGCGTCTTCTCCGACGAGCGCGTCGCTGCCGCCAGCATCCTCAACCCGGTTCTGCTGCCCGTCGTCGTCGCGACCGCCCTCGTCGTCGCCATCGCCGGCAGCACGCCGTCGATCCGCGCTGCCCTCCGGATGGACCCGTCCGCTATTCTTCGGCAGAACGCGTGAGCAGCCCAATCAGGCTCAGTGTGAGCCGCATTCTCGGCCGCTCGCTCCTGCACCGCCGCACCCGATCGCTCTCCGCGCTCGTCGCCCTCACCGTCTCGGCCGCTGTGAGCACCGCCCTGCTCACGCTCTATGCCGACCTCGACGCGAAGCTTCACAAGGAGTTCCGCAGCTTCGGCGCCAACATCGTCATCACCGCACCAACCGGCAGCAATCTGCCCGCGGGCGCACTCGCTGCCGTCCAGCAGGCCGCCGGCACTGACGCGATCGCCGCGCCGTTCGTCTACGCCGTCGCGACCACCGACCGCGGCACGTCGGTCGTCGTCGCCGGAACGGACTTTGCCGCCGTACGCCGCCTCAACGCCTGGTGGCAAGTCGCGGCGTGGCCATCGCCCGACGACGCCAAGGCAGCACTTATCGGCCAGCGTGCGGCTAACTTCATCGCCGACCAGCACGACCTCACGCTCACCTTCGCCGGCAAGCCGCTCGCCCTCCACGGCGCTGGCGGCGTCACCACGGGCGGCGACGAGGATAGCCGCATCTACATCCCGCTCGCCGCCTTCACCGCGTGGACCGGCAGCGCCGCCAACGTCATCGAGCTCCAGGTTCCCGGCGGCAGCAACGCGGTTGAAGCCGCACTCGCGCGGCTCCGGCAGGCTCTGCCCGCAGCGCAGATCCAGCCTGTCCGGCAGCTTGTCGAAGGCGAGTCGCACCTCGTCGACCGGACTCACGCGCTGATGTACGCCGCCGTCCTGCTCATCGCGCTCACGGTCGCCGTCAGCGTCCTCGCTACGCTGTCGGCCAGTGTCCTTGAGCGCCGTCGCGACTTCGCCCTCATGAAGGCGCTCGGCGGCAGCCAATTCCAGCTCATGCTGCTCTTTCTGCTGGAGGCGCTCGTGCTCGCCCTCGCCGGCGTCCTTGTGGGCTTCCTGGTCGGCTCGGCGGCGGCGTACGCCATCAGCGAGCTTAACTTCCACACTGCGACGCTGCCCCGCCTCTCGGTCATCCCGCTCGTGCTGCTTCTGAACATCGTCATCGCGGCTATGGCGGTGCTCTTCCCTGCCCGCGTCCTGCGCGGGCTCGAGCCCGCTGCGCTGCTGAAGGGAGAATGATGGCTCTGTCTCCAGACAGAACCAGCAAGTTCGAGGTCGTCAACAAGCTACGGGAGTCGCTGACCCTGCTCGCGACCGGCCGCACGAACCTGGTCACCATGGTTGGAAAGCCGCTGATGACGCGAGCGTTCTTTCCTGGCGGGAACGGCTTGTTTGAAGGAGAAGATGCGTCGTACTTTCCCTTCGGCAGAACGCTCATCCTGGGATCAAACTTCGGCAGCCTCGATAAGTTCTGCGATGCAAACAACGTACTTACCTGCGCCGGCGACGAGACCTTCCTCAGCACCAGCGCGACCTGGCGCAATCTGAAGAAGCACTTTACCTTGCCGCAGCTCAGAGACTGCTTCTTCACCAACGCGTGGCCGTTCCTGCACCAGGGCGCAAGCAACGTCTCACGTATTCATCCGTGGCTCAAGGACAACGACGTCATGCGATCCTGTATCGACCATTTCACCTTGACCATGGCGAAGGTGCAGCCGATGTTAATCGTAGCGCTCGGAACAGGACCGGCGGCCTTCCTGAGCCACGTCTGGCCCGAGCACCTGGTCGCCTGGCGCGGACATCGGTGGTCGAACATCAATGAGCTGCCGATCGCGGAGTTTGCCGTCGATCACCGTCGGCTGGTCTGCATCACGACCAGTCATCCGTGCCGTCCCACTAACGCACAGTTCCGCACGGAGCCGTACCGCGGTGAGGCCGGAGAAGCCAGGCTGCTAGCGGAGGCCTACGCGAGAGTAATGAAGTTCGAGTTATCTTCAGAGACAGCGAACGGGATGGTAAAGGCAGCGTTATGGCAGAAGTAATCACCAGCAAGGCAGACTGGCCCGGCAACACGACGCGCGCTGAATGCGCCGTAATCGACCTCGAGCACGTCACCCGCGAGTACGCCGGTCACGGCGGCGTTATCCGCGCGCTCGATGGAGCGACCTTCTCGATCGTCGCCGGCGAATGGGTCGCCATCACCGGGCCTTCCGGCTCGGGCAAGAGCACGCTCGTCAACATGCTCGGCTGTCTCGATCGCCCCAGCGCCGGCAAGCTCAAGATTGACAACGTCGATGTCGCCTCGATGTCCGCGACCGAGCTCGACCGCTTCCGCGCCGATAAGATCGGTTTCATCTTCCAGCAGTTCCACCTAATCCCGTACCTGTCCGCGATTGAGAACGTCATGCTCGCGCAGTACTTCCACTCCATGACGGACGAGAGTGAAGCACGCGCCGCGCTTGAGCGTGTCGGCCTCGGTGAGCGCATCGCGCACCTGCCCAGTGAGCTCTCAGGCGGCGAACAGCAGCGTGTCTGCATTGCCCGCGCCCTGATCAACAATCCGCCGATCCTGCTCGCCGACGAACCGACCGGCAACCTCGACGCCGTCAACCAGCGCATCGTCGCCGACCTGCTCCGCGACCTGCATCGCAACGGCCACACCATTGTCATGGTCACGCACGACCCGGAGATGGCGGTGCTCGCCCAGCGGCGCATCGCGCTCAATCACGGTAAGGTCTTCTGCCATCCCGTTACCGGGCCGGTCGTCACGCTCAGGCGCTAAGCCGCTAGCGCTCGCCCCACTTCAGCTTGGAGCGGAGCACGTTGAAAAGGCCGTTCGGCTGGTGGCGCAGCAGGCGCACGCTGTACTCCGAGCGATAGCAGTGGATGTGATCGCCCAGAAAGAGCTCCACCGCCTCCTGCCCATCGACCGTCAGGTACGTCTCATTCGGCACGCCGACAACATAGATGGTGATGGTCGATTCGCCCGGCACCACGATCGGCCGGATCGTGAGCAGGTGCGGACAGATCGGCGTCACCACCATCGCGTTGACGCTCGGCATCATGATGGGCCCGGCGGCGGCAAGATTGTAGGCGGTCGAGCCCGTCGGGGTCGACACGATGATGCCGTCCGCCCGGAAGGTGGCCACGAACTGGTCGTCGATCTCGACCGTGAAGTCCGCCATCCGGGCGATCGTTCCCTTCGCAATTACCACGTCGTTCAGCGCGTCCCAGGCCTTGACGATCTTGCCCTGGCGATGCAGTTCGGCGTGCATCATCTTGCGCACATCGATCGCTGCCTCGTTCGCACACCAGGCTTCGAGCGTGTTGTAAATGTCCGACAGCGGCGTCTCGGTCAGGAAGCCGAGCGAGCCAAGATTGACCGACAGGATGGGCGTCTCGGTGTGCGCGAAGGCCCGCGCCGCCGCCAGCAGCGTGCCGTCGCCGCCGAAGACGATGACGAGATTCGGGTGATGCTGCGGCATCGCCGGACGCTCGACGCCCGGCATCTCGCCCATGTAGCAGGCGCTGTCCGGATCGAGGATGTAGCCGTAGTTGTGATTCTTCAGCCAGGCGACCAGCTCGGGCAGGATCGCGGCGAGCTCCGGCTTCTGCGGCTTCGAGACGATGGCAGCTAAAAGCATGGTGTTAGTGTAACGGCTCGCTCGAACCCCAGCTACGATGCGCCTTCACGGAACCAGTGTCTCGACCGCAGACTGTGCACCAAAGCGTGCATAGAGCAGGTATTCATAGTTGCCCTCCATGCCGCGGATGGGCGAATCAATGATGTCGGTATGCGTTCCGCCCAGCGCGAGTATCGCATCGTGAACCCGATCGATGGCGAGCTGCCGGGCGGCCTGCTCGCGGACGATGCCTCCCTTACCGACATGCTCGCGGCCCGCCTCAAACTGCGGCTTCACCAGAATGACGGCCTGGCCTGGCCACCGCTCCTCCGGCGGTGCCAACGCGGCCAGAACAGGCGGCAGCACCAGCGTCGCCGAGATGAAGGAGACGTCCATCACCAGCAGCGTGACGGCTATAGGCGACACGCCGACCAGCTCACCGGGGGTAAGCAGGCGGGCGTTGGTGCGCTCGCGAAGCGTGATGCGCGGGTCATCCCGCAGCTTCGCGGAGATCTGACCATAGCCGGTGTCGATCGCAAGCACGCTCGCCGCGCCGGCCTGCAGCAGGCAGTCGGTAAAACCTCCCGTCGATGTGCCGATATCCGCGCAGGCAAGCCCTGCAGGATTGATGTGCCAGTGAGCGAGCGCTCGTTCGAGCTTGAGGCCACCGCGGCTGACGTAGCGGAGGTCGTCGCCCAGCAGGCGCAGGATAGCATCTACCTGGACAGGGGTACCTGGTTTGTCAACACGCTGCTCCGCTACCAGCACACGTCCGGCGAGGATGAGTGCCTGCGCACGCTCCCGTGATGCCGCATGTCCCTGGTCAACGAGCAGCCTGTCGAGCCGAACCTTCATGGAGCCGCTTTCTTATTACTTCTGCCAGTTGTTAGACTGTTGCCCTGCCATCCAGAGCACTATGGCGAGGGTACACCGGCGGCATGCAGGCCGGCGAGGTCAGTCCGCAACGCGTCGTCGTCACGATAGTAACGTTACGCGGCGGCAAAGCGCATCAAACCCGTCATGCGGGCAAAGGTTTCCAAGTTTGCAATCTAAATGGCTTACGGGTGCGTTCTATGTATAGAGACACGGGAGTGCTGAATATGCCACCGGGATCGAGTCAGGACGACTCGACCTTATTGGGGCTTGTACAGCGAGGGGACGAGCAGGCAATGGCGTCCATATTCGACCGCTACTCGAAGGTGGTGTACTCGGTGGCCTTACGGGTACTCCGGGATCCCTCGGCAGCGGAAGATGTTCTCCAGGAAATTTTCATGCAGATCTGGCGCAACCCGGACAGCTTCATCGCGACAAGGGGAAGCCTCGGAGGGTGGCTGGCGGTCGTCTCCCGCAACCGATCGATTGATGCCCTGCGACGCAGAAGGCCCACTGAGTCCGTCGATGACATGCAGTTTGCCTCGTCCTACAACCTGGCCGACGAGGCGGAGCGCAACTCCATGATGGAGAAGGCGCGGATCGTGATCCACCTGCTCCCGGTGGAACAGCGGAAGACGCTCGAGATGGCCTTCTTTGATGGCCTCACGCACGCCGAGATCGCAGAGATGACGGGCGATCCGCTAGGTACCGTGAAGACACGAATTCGCAGCGCGCTGATCACGCTGAGAAAGGCATTCCAGGCATGACAGACACCAGACACATTAGTTCAGAAGATCTCACACTTCATGCCATGCAGCTGCTCAGCAAGGAAGAGGCAGCGGTAGTCGACGCGCACCTGGCAGGGTGCGCTGAATGCCGGACAGAGCTTGCAGCAGCACAAAATGATCTCTCCATCGTCGCCATGACAGTCGAACTCGCAACACCATCGCCCGCTGCACGAGCGCGCTTCCTCCAACAGGTGGCGCGGGAGAAGCGCGTCGCTGTACCGGACCGCGATCACAAAGTCATCCCCATGGCGACATCGCGGCAGCCACGTTCCGGGAGCGGCATTCTGCCGTGGCTCGGCTGGGCGGTTGCCGCGGGCGCCGTGCTGGCGGCGACCAACCTGTACCGGGAGCGCGGTCAGTTGCAGACGACCGTGGCCGATCAGTCGACTGAGCTGAAGGCGGAGACATCCGAGATGGCTACCCTGTCGGCCGAGGCCAGCAAGGCTCGGGCAATCATGGATACCCTGACCGACAGCGCAGCGATGCGGGTGACGCTCAACGCGACGCCCGCTGCCAAGCCGCTGCCGCAGGGCCGGGCGACTTATCTGCCCGACAAGGGAACGCTGGTCTTCACGGCCAATAACCTTGACCCGCTGCCGGCCGCCAAGGTGTACGAGCTCTGGCTGATCCCTGCAAACGGAAGCGCGCCCGTCTCCGCCGGCACCTTCCATCCCGATGCTCGCGGTTATGCCAGCGTGGTAATGCCTGAGCTGCCATCGGGTGTGCAGGCCAAGGCCTTTGGCGTCACCATCGAGCCCGAAGGTGGATCGCCCGCACCAACCCTGCCGATCATCCTGTCAGGGGCCTAACAGCTTCATGCGCAATAGCAAAGGCCGTCCTCAATGGACGGCCTTTGCTGTTGTCTCACCTGAAAGCGATCCAAGACATCCAGCTATTCCGCTGAAACCCGCACAGCGACACCGGTTCCCTGCAACGGGATCGTTGTGTCGATCGCATCAATGTCAGTCCGGATGACGGTCATCACGCGGGCGTTCGAATCGACGATGCCCGACGCCAGCGTGGCATCGGCGCCACAGACGACGTAGACCTTACCCGTAGGCGTTCCCGTTGTGGCCGCGATGTAGAGCGGTCGCCCAGCGATGGGAATTGTTGCACTCACGACATTGGTGGAGAGATTGACGACCGAGACCGAGCAATTTCCCGTAGGCGTGGAGGTCAGATTGCCGTTGGTGTCGAGCATCGCGCAGGACAGGTTCGGGTTACCGCGGTTCGCCACATACGCCCGCGAGCCATCCTGCAGAACAGAGACCATTACCGGGTTGACCCCAACCTGCGGGCTAGCAAGGACCGTGCCGAACCCCGCTGCGTCGACCGGGTTCGTGGCATCGCAGAGCACGTTCGTGACCTGCGCGGCTGCATTGCAGAGAGGAATGCTGACGACGCTCAGCGTTCCGTTGGTCGTGCCTGTGCCAGCATTCGCGACCACCATTTCGGAGCGAGTCGGGGCAAAGTCCGCCCAGAGCGGGGCGACACCTACCGGGATGCTATTGATGGGCGCGGCCGAAGTCGAACCGGGAAGAGTGTCGAGCGAGTTGGTCTGGGCGTTAATGACACTGACCGTTCCGCTCCCCTTGTTCATGATGTAGGCACGCTTCCCGTCGGTCGTCATGATCCCGTAAACAGGGCTGGCACCTATGGGAAGAGCTGTAGTCGGCGTATTGGTGGTCGTGTCGATGGCGACCGCGTTACCCGGCGCTGTCGCGGTAGCACCCTGGCTGAGCGCGTAGGCCCGCGGCCCACCGGAGAGGCCGACGACGTAGACGGGATTGGCCACGGTGAGCTCCTGCTTGAGCGCGAGGGGTGTGCCGATGAACTGCCCAATCGCGTTGCGTCCCGTCTCGGTGACGTACGTGTTGGCGCCCTGGGGGAAGATGCTGACCGGGTTTGCTCCGGCCAGCAGCGTTGTCTCGGTGACCTGGCTGGTGATCAGGGAGCTTACAATTCCGAAGACATTCAGCGTGCCATCACCGTTGATGGTGTACCCGGTGTTGCCCCCTGCGTTGAGCACGAGGTACTGCGGATCGACGCCGATGCCAGCCGTAATCAGGACCGTATCTCCCGAGAAGTCAACAATCGTTACCAGGCCGGCTGTGCCGGGACTGGGACTCGAGATGGCGACGGCGTACTTCGTTGGCTGGGCCGACGGGCCGACCGGATTAATGGCGGAGACAACGGGGCGATAGGTGTTTCCACAACCGACCAGCGAGGTGAATCCGGCTGCCGCGAGTGCGACCGATGCTGCTGACCGAATGAGGTACCGCATCGAGCGCGATAGTGACTTGCCTGCTGCTTTGCTTCGATCTGCTTCCATTCCTGCTAAGTGCAAAAGTGCTCCCACTGTGGTGCCGGTCTTGGCTATGCTCAAGCATCGATTGTAAATCACGCCAGAGGAGCAAAAGCCCGATGAAGAAGGAAATGCGCGGCACGGGCCCGCTGCCCGCTCGCGGCAGGAAAGTTCCCCTTCGGCGCGACCAAATCCAGTCGCAGCTGCTAGCAGGTTTAGTTGGCGCGCTGCTGGTGATGAAGACCGCGGCGATCCTTCTGGCGATGAGCCGGCTCGGACCCTACCCACTCTGGTTCTGGATCGCATGCGCCGTGAGCGTCGGCTTCGCGTTGATCGTGTGGCTGCTGCGCTCAGCGACTAGCCCGGCGGCAGTCATGGGCGGCCTCATCTGCCTCAACATCCTCCTGGCACAAAACTTGGGCCGCAACTGGCACCAGACCGCCATGCCTGCCCTGCTGACGTTGTTCATCCTGACATTCCTGGCGACGCGCTTCGGGCGCAGGCGCAAGGAGCGGATGCGCGTGGCGGAGCCGAAGCAGGGCCGGCAGGCGTCGCAGGTGATCGCGAACCTGGGTGTCGCCGGACTGTGCGCCGGCGCTGCATCGCCTCTGCTCTTCGCGGCCTGTCTCGCAGCGATGGCCGAGGCCACGGCGGACACGGTCTCGTCCGAGATGGGGCAGGTCCTTGGCGGGCGGACGCTGCTGATCACGACCTGGAACGAGGTGCCGGCGGGAACGGATGGTGGCATCAGCATCGCTGGAACGACGATTGGCGTGGGCGCCGCTGGCGTGACCGTCCTGGCCACGGCGACACTCGGCTGGCTACCCGTGCAGATGGGCGAGGTCGTCTTCGGCGCGGGGATCGCCGGTCTGCTCTTCGACAGCTATCTGGGGGCCACGGTCGAGCGGCGCGGCTGGCTCGGCAACGACCTGGTGAACTTCTGTTCGACCCTATTTGCGGCGGCGCTGGCCTACCTGGCGATGCGCTTACTCTAGTTACTCAGGCTTACCCTCAAGCCAGCGGTGCAGCCCGTCGCTGTCGATGTGCAGCTTCATAAATGTGTAGCTGAGGATCTCGTGCAGGTAGCGCTGCAGGAGATCGTAGCCGCTGATACGGCCATACGGCTGGCGCGGCGAGGTGTAGACGTCAAGCCCGGCGGCTTCGCAGAGCTTGCGGACGCGGAAGAGGTGCGTGCCATCACTCACCACGACGACGTGGTGGAGGTTATTTTCGCGGGCAATTTCGACCAGCCGGTCGACCTGCTGCTCGGTGTCAGTCGAGGCGGTCTCAGCGATGATCTTGTCGAAAGGAACGCCGTTCGCGAGCAGGTAGTCGCGGCCAACGCCACCCTCGGTGGTTCCGGAATCCCTGTCGCTGCCGCCCCCGAGCGTGATGATGAGGGGCGCAACCTGCTTGCGATAGAGGTCGACGACGTGGTCGAGGCGCGCATGCAGCACGGGCGATGGCCGGCCGGAGTACTGCGCCGCTCCGAAGACGGCAATCGCGTCGGCAGTCTGGGCCTGGTCAACGCGCGCGACCGCTGCAATCTGCAGGTAGACCCAGGCGAACCAGACAAGGACGAGTAGCAGGAGCAAGCCCACAATTCGCCGTACGATATGCAGGCCTGAGCGCGGCTGGCTGGAAGTGATTAGGGTCATGGGGAGTTGCTCAAGAGGACAGAGCCCAGGGGCCGATCAGTACAGACTGCCAGTATGACCTGCCCGGAGCCAGGACGCCAGCTGCCAAAAGTGACGAGGCTAGTGCTGCAATGCGAGCGCGATCTCGTGGGTCGGAATAGCGCCCTCACGGAGGATCATCCACGAGTTCCCGCCGCCTGACAGATCGACAATCGTGGTTGCCGTCGTACGAGCGGTCGGGCCGCCGTCAACGATCAGGGGAAGCTGGTCGCCGAGCTGGTCAAAGACGCCGAGCGCATGGGTACATTCCGGCTGGCCGCTCAAGTTGGCGGAGGTCGCGGTGATCGGCAGGCCGAGGCGCGCGACGACGGCGCGGCAGATCGTTGCTTCCGGCACGCGCAGGGCAAGATTGCCCGTGTTCGCCGTCACCCGCAGCGGAAGCTTCGAGCCAGCCCTGACGACGATGGTAAGGGGCCCGGGCCAGAACTTCTCGGCGAGCCGATCGAAGGCGGAGTCAAGATTGCGGGCGAGCTCATACGCCTGCGAGACCTCGGCGATCAGCAGCGAGAGCGGCTTGTGGCGGGCGCGAGTTTTCAGGTCGTAGATACGGTCGACGGCATGCAGATTGACCGGGTCGACGGCAAGGCCATAAAAGGTGTCCGTCGGGAGGGCGACGACGTTGCCGCTGTTCAGGCTCGTAACGATGTAGTCGATGTGGCGCTGTTCAGGCTCGTCGGGATGAACGCGGAGGATCTCAGCCGTCAAAATTCGTGCTCCCTGGGGGTCGGTGGTCGCAGAGGCGACTCAACCTTGGAGCATAGCAGGGTAGAAGAGCTGGCTCAATCATCAGCCAGACTTCCCCAGAATCAGCCTTCCCGAACCGTCGTAAACTTGGCAGGGTGAGTATGACCTCGAACGTTGTAACCAGCAGGGCCAACACACGGGTGAAGCAGCTGCGAGCCGCCTTCGCCGGCCAGGCGCGGCTCTCAGGCGGCATGGTGGCGATCGAGGGCGACCACCTGCTGCGCGAGGCGCTGCGGAGTGGCATGGTCTTCAAGACCGTCTTCGTGAGCGAACGGCTGGAGCTGCCGGGCTGGATCCCCTACGGGGTCGAGGTGATCCGGCTGGCCGACGACGTCTTGCGAAGCGTAGTCGAAACGCAATCGCCCCGCGGGCTGGCAGCGCTGATTGTGCCGCCGGTGCGGGAGTTTGGCGACGTACTACCGGGGATCGGAGCGACGGCGCTGATCCTGATTGCCTGCGGGCTGCAGGATCCGGGCAACCTGGGAACCCTGGTGCGCTCGGCTGAGGCGTTCGGGGCGACGTGCGTGCTGACGACTGCCGGCACCGTTCATCCGTGGAACCAGAAAGCATTGCGGGCGAGCGTGGGATCGATCTTCCGCATGCCGGTAGTCGCCGCTACGCTCGATGAGATCGCCGGGCTGCGGGCGCGCGGGGTTCGTCTGCTCGCCGCCGTGGGTGCCGAGGAGCATGGCGTTGTCGCGGCACAGGATGCCGACCTTGCCGGGGCCTGCGCGCTGATGATCGGGAACGAGGGCCAGGGGCTTGGTGCCGAGTGGATGGAGATCGCAGACGGACACGTGATGATTCCCTGCCCCGGCAATGTCGAGAGCCTGAACGCTGCAGTGGCCGGGAGCCTGCTGCTGTATGAGGCTAGCCGGCAGCGGAGTCGCGTATGAGCCTCTTCGATGCATCGCCCCTGGCCGCCGCGGCGAACACAGCCAGGCAGGCCCCGCTGGCCGAGCGCATGCGGCCGCGCACGCTCGCCGAGTACACCGGCCAGGAGCACCTGCTTGGCGAGGGGATGCCGCTGCGCGTCGCCATCGAGAAGGACGATGCTGCCTCAATGATCTTTTGGGGTCCGCCGGGTGTGGGCAAGACGACGCTCGCGAAGATCATCGCGCAGGTGACCGAGGCGAACTTCATTGAGTTCTCGGCCGTGCTGAGCGGGATCAAGGAGATCAAGCAGGTGATGGTCGAAGCAGAGCGTGCGGCCGGCTTCGGCTCCCGCACTATCCTCTTCGTCGACGAGATCCATCGCTTCAACAAGGCCCAGCAGGATGCCTTTCTCCCCTATGTAGAACGCGGAACGATCCGGCTGATCGGCGCGACAACAGAGAATCCCTCGTTCGAGATCAACGCCGCGCTGCTGTCGCGGTGCCGTGTTTACACGCTGCGTGCGTTGACTGAAGAGCAGGTCGTCGGACTGCTCGAACGGGCGTTGAACGACACGGAGAAGGGTCTGGGCACGACGGGCGTCGGCATCGAAGACGACGCCGCGGCGATGATCGCCTCGTTCGCAAGCGGCGATGCACGCAATGCGCTGAACGCGATCGAAGTTGCCGCAAAGCTTGCCCAGGGACGCGGGGAGACCACCATCAGCAAGGCGTTGGCGGCAGAGGCGCTGCAACGGCGGGTCCTGCTCTATGACAAGAAGGGCGAGCAGCATTACGACATCATCTCGGCGCTGCACAAGAGCGTGCGGAACTCGGATGCGGACGCGTCCCTCTACTGGCTGGGCCGCATGCTCGAGGCGGGCGAAGACCCGATGTACGTGGCGCGCCGGGTGGTGCGCATGGCGGTTGAGGATATCGGGCTGGCCGCTCCCGAGGCGCTGAATCTCTGCCTCTCCGCGCGCGACGCGATGCACTTTCTCGGTCAGCCCGAGGGCGGGCTCGCCCTGGCACAGGCCGTGGTTTACCTGGCGCTGGCGCCGAAGTCGAACGCAGTCTATACGGCCTACGCCGCCGTGCAGGCCGACATCGAAGCGACGGCTGCAGAGCCCGTACCGCTGCATCTGCGGAACGCGCCGACCAAGCTAATGAAATCGCTCGATTACGGCAAGGACTATCAATACGCCCACGATGTTGAGGGGCGCGTAGCGGATATGGAGTGTCTGCCGCCATCGCTGGCCGGGCGCCGGTATTACCTGCCGACGCAAGAGGGCCGGGAGAAGCTGCTGGCACAGCGGATGGAGGAGATTTCACGGATCAAGACGAATAAGTTGTGATAAATTCCCCCTTGTTTCTCATTCCAGGCAAAGAAAGAGGACGTATGACTGCTCCCATTCCACCGATCACACCGTACATGGTCGTCTCGAACGCGGCCGAGGCAGTTGAGTTCTATAAGAAGGCTTTTGGCGCGACGGTCGATGGCGAAGCGCATACCATGCCGGGCACGGACAAGATCATGCACGTTCGCCTGTTGATCAATGGCGGCCTGATCATGCTCTGCGACGATTTCTCGCAGATGATGGGTAGAAAGTCGGAGACGCCCGACTCGCTCCAGGGCTCGCCCATCACCCTGGCGCTGCAACTGACCGATGTACAAAGCTTCTGGGACAAGGCAGTTGCCGGCGGGGCGAAGGTCACGATGCCGCTGGCGGATATGTTCTGGGGCGATCGTTACGGCCAGGTGACCGATCCCTACGGGCATAAGTGGTCGATGTCGCAGACGATCAAGGTGATGACCGACGAGGAGATGCAGACGGCGGCAGAGACTGCCATCTCTAACCGGGGCACCCTGATGAGCGACCCGCAACACGCCTAGGTCGTCACGCAAGGTCAGGCTGGCTGACCGGACATCATGTTGGCGTCTCGCCAGATTCGCCATTCGCCGTCACCACTGCGCCGCAGTACGGTCAGGGTCTGGCCGGAGCGGCGGATCGGTGCGCCTCCTTCAAGCGGCGTGATCTCAATCGTGAGGTGATTCCAGACGACGGCGAGGTCGCCCGTGACGGTGATCTCGCGAATGTCGGACTGACACTTCATCCGGAAGCTGCGCATCATCCTGGCAAAGCCGGCCACGAAGCCCGCGCGCGACATGGGCGGATTGCCGGCGGTGAGGAAGGTAACGCCGTCGGTCATCATGGCGAGCTGGGCGGCAAGATCGCCTGACTCCGAAGCCGCTCCCCAGGCTTCGATCACGGCACGGACTTTGTCCTCTTCGGTCATTCTCGTCTTCCTCTATTGTGTGTCCCGCTTCAGTGCCGTGAGTACGATGTCCTTGGTGAGCAGCTCTGGCAAGACGTCTGCGGGGCCGTTCTTTGTAGCCGGGTAGATAACGTATGTAGGCACGCCGCTGCGATTGATCGACGCCAGCTCCCGGGTGATGCCTGCGTCGTACTGCGTCCAGTCGGCGCGAAAGAGCGTGACATGGTGCTGCACGAATTGCTTTTGCACCTCTGCGGATTTGAGCACGGCCCGCTCGTTGACCTGGCAGCTCAGGCACCAGGCAGCGGTGAAGTCAATAAAGATCGGATTGCCGGTGGTACGGGCTTGATCAAGCGCCTGCTGGGAGTAAGGAGCCCAGACGAGCGTCGTGTCTTTGGGCTGGTAGAGCGGGATGGCCAGGCCGACGGCGGCGAGGATCACGGCGGCCAAGGTGCTCCCGGCCTTTGCGGGCCATTTGCCCAGCGCCCATCCTGCAATAGCGAGGAAGAGCAGGCAGCAGAGCAGAAGCGCGAGGTGGTCGGTGCCCTGGCCGGTCGAGGTGGTCGAGGAGTAAAGCCGGCCGTAGACCCAAACAAGCCAGATCACGGTAGCGAAGAGTGGGACCGCTGTGAGCTGCTTCAGGGTCTCCATCCAGGCGCCGGGGCGCGGGAGAATACGCGTCCATGCCGGCTGGAAGCTCAGGGCCAGGTAGGGCGTCGCCAGGCCAAGTCCAAGCGCCGTGAAGACCGCGAACGTAATGCCTGCTGGCTGGGCGAGCGCGAAGCCGATGGCCGCGCCCATGAGCGGCGCCGTGCACGGTGTGGCCACGATGGTGGCGAGGACGCCCGTGAAGAAGCTCCCCGTATAGCCCTGCTTCTGGGCTAGATCGCCGCCAACCGAGGTCAGAGAAAGGCCGAGATCGAACTGGCCCGCGAGCGAGAGCGCGAAGAAGAAGAGACCTGCCGCAAGGAAGGCAATGAAGGTTGGCGACTGCAGCTGGAAGCCCCATCCCGCCTGGCTCCCACCGGCCCGCAGGATGAGCAGCGCCGCAACGATCGCCCAGAAGGAGACGAGGATGCCGAGGGTATAGACGAGGCCATGGCTGCGCAGGCGACTGCGTTCTTCGCCCGAGGACTGGACCAGCGCGAGGCCCTTGAGGAAGAGGACCGGGAAGACGCAGGGCATGAGGTTGAGGATGATGCCACCGAAGAAGGCGAGGCCGATGGCGGTGATCGTGGTTACGCCGGAGGCAGCGGTCGCGGGCTTGCCGGTTCTGGGCTCGGCTACCTCGCCGGGGGTGACGGGCGCGGTGACCTCGTAGGCGACCTCGTCCGAGAGCTTGAAGACGCCGTGGAGCTCGGTTGGGAGCTTGGTGAGCTCGGGTGCGCGTGGCATGCGGAGCTGAATTCCGTCCGGGATCGACTCAATCTGCTGCTCGGCTGCGTTTACGATCTGGTCCTGATCCGCGGGGTAGAACTCGGCGTCAGCCTCATGCCGGCCGGTGATCAGGGTGAGCACGAAATCGGTCTTGCCGCCCTTCACGGTCAGCGCGGCGCCGGGTGGCAGCGGGGTGGGGAGGAGGCCGAGGGCTTCACCCAGCGCGCCTACTGACGGGCCGACGGTGGCTCCGGGCGTGACGTTCAGCGTAAGGCCGAGATGGGCCTTGCCGGGGATGCAGACCTCGCGGCAGACGAGCCAGCGGACATGCGCATCGAGCAGGACTGACGTGGATTTCAGCGACTTTGCGGCGGAGATCTGGACCGGGAACGCGACGGTTTCTTCGTAGCCGAAATCCATCAGCGGGCCGTTCGGCAGCCGGCTCGGGATGGGAAATTTCATGGGTCCGGCGGTGATACCGGCGGGCAGGGTCCAGGTGATCTTCGGCGGCTCGCCGGCGTCGCCTGCGTTCATCCAGTAGACGTGCCACTTGTCTTCGAGAGTGATGACGAGGCCTACCTGCTGGGTGCCGCCGGGGGCTATGGCCGGGGCGAGTGAGACGAGTTCTACGGTAACGTGCTGGGCCTTGACCGGGCCGGGACCGCCGTCGCCGGCCTCCTGCATCTGGGCGTGCGCGAGGGGAAGCGCGAGGAGTGCGCAGAGCAGGGCGAGCAGGCTGGAGCGGCGGTGTCGAGTCATCATCATTGATTGTAGGGGTTGGATGATGCGGGGTTCTACGAGGTTACAGAGGCAATTTCACGGGCCTCTCGGTAGCGGATCTACCCTTCGGGAGGGCAGCCGGGCTTGACAAGGGGGAGCTGTAGGAGGGTCGCTTTTTCGGTCGGACCAGCGCGCCTCGAAAAAAGTACTACAGATTTGTAGTTATAAAAAGGGCCATTGTAACTACAGATTTGTAGTACTATAACTACAGATTTGTAGCTACAGTTTTGAAAGGCGGAGCTTGGTCGGTTTTGGGGTTCTTGCGTCGCCTTATGGGAGTGGAAACTACGCAAGGCAAACGCAGATTCGCTTCGGGATGACAAACAAGGGATGGCCATTCCCTTCGAGAACGAGGGGACGCTACTTTCATTTGGGCAGGACAAACGAAGAACACAGGTTCCCTTCGGGAATGACAAGTACAACGGCTAGCCGAGGCGGCCGTTGCGGTGTTCGACCATGATGCAGCGGTCCATGACGACGCGGATGCCGCCCTGCTCGGCGCGGCGGGCGGCTTCGCGGTTGACGATTCCCTGCTGGACCCAGAGGGTGGTGAGACCGAGCAGCAGCATCTCGTCGACGATGGCCGGGATAAGGCTGGCGACGCGGAAGACGTTGACCAGGTCGGGCTTGATCGGCAGGTCGGTGAGGGAGGCGTAGGATCGTTCGCCGAGCGTCTCGGTGATCGACGGATTGACGGGCAGGATGGTGTAGCCGTGCTGCTGCATGTAGGCGGAGACGTAGTGGCTTGGCCGATCGGGCCGGTCGGAGAGGCCGATGACGGCGATCGTTCGGGCGTCGAGCATGGAGCGAAGCACTTCGGGTTTGTTCATCGGGCCTCGTCTACTTGTGCCACGCACCGAGCAGACGGCGAATGACGACCAGTTCGCCGAGGTGGTAGGCCATGTGGTCGGCGACCAGGAGTGCTTCGCGGAGGAGGTTCTGGCCGTTGCCCCAGCGGAAGGGGCGGGCGAGGTCGGCTTCGGGGCGGCCGATGAGCTCCTCGAAGTGGGCACGGTCGGCGAGGATGGTGGCGATGCTTTGATCCCATGCCTGCGCCGAGGGTGGGGTGGGCGACTTTGGCCAGTAGTCGTCGGGCCACTGGATGGGGTGGTAGCCGCCGCTGGGCGGGGCGGAGAAGTTGAGAATGTCGCGCTGGGTGATGCGGAGGTGCTCGAGGATCTGCCAGGCGGAGTAGGGGAGGCCGTCGACGACCTTGCCGCGGAGGTCTGCGGGAAAGGCCTTGACGGCATCCTCAAAGGTGACGTGGGCCTGGCCGCCCTGGATGACGGTGACGAGTTGCTTGCGGATTTCGATGGATTCATCCTCGGAGACGACGGGTTGGGTAGTCATGGGGTGAGATCACTCCTTGGCGATTGGATGCGGCAAGATCTTCTCAGGATTTGCGGGCGACGACGATAGGCAGCGGCGGGAAGGTGGCAAGGAGGCTACCGTATCGCCGCTCGACGGTGAGGCCTGCCTGGCGAAGCTGCGCGGCGTACTGACGAGTGTGCTTGTAGTCGGAGAGGATGGCCTGACCGCCCGGCCTAAGGACGCGGACGATCTCGGCGAGCGCCTGGCGCCGGGTGGTGGCGTCGTAGATGTTGTGAAGGCAGAGGTTGGAGACGATGACGTCGAAGGTGGCGTCGGGGAAGGACAACTTCTGGGCTGCCTGGCTGAGGAGGGTGGTGCGATCAGAGACGCCTTCGAGGTCAAGGTTGTGGCGGGTGGCCTCGATGGCGTTACCGCCCATGTCGACGGTCGACCAGATGTCGATGCCGGTGGCGTGGCCATCGGGGATGAGGCGGGCGGCGCCGGCGAGGAGGAGGCCGCGACCGCAGCCGACATCGAGCACCTGCTCGTCGCCGCGCCAGCTGTGGAGGGCGAGCAGCTTATCGCGATGGCGGAACTTGCCGACCTTGACGTAGAGGAGATAAAGGAAGGCTTCGGCGAGGAGGATGACGGCGGTCCAGCGGAACATGGCGACCGGCAGGAAAGTGACGCGGCCGAGGGTGATGCTGCGCGGGCCGTAGAGGGCGAGGAGCAGGCAGAGGCTGCCGAAGAGGAAGAGGTTGCGTAGGACGGCGGGTGCGTCGACGCCGTAGTCGGGCGTGCTGGGGAGGGTTTTGGTGGACAGGGTTTGCGGCATTGCGGATCTCCGTGGAGTGAAGTGGAACCACTTACGAAGGATCGTGCGGCGGTGCAATTGCTGCCAGTGCGGGGTGTCATGGAAGGGCGTGACAGGTGTCATCGATTTCACGGCGCCAAAGCGGCGTGCCGTTTGCGTAGAAGCTCACTTTCGCGTATGTTTCGCCGCAAGTTATTTTTCAAGAACCGGAGTGGAGGTTTGTACCATGGCAAAGCTCGTGTATGGATTGCAACAGTCTTTGGATGGCTACGTCGACCACCTTGCAATGAGGCCAGACCCTGCGCTCTTTCGTCACTTCATAGAACAGGTGCGCGACCTGACGGGCACGGTGTACGGTCGCCGCACGTACGAGATCATGCGTTATTGGGAGGAAGACCTTCCGGACTGGGACACGGAGGAACACGACTACGCGGCGGTGTGGCGGAGGCAACCGAAGTGGGTCGTGTCGCGCTCGTTGCAGTCGGTCGGACCCAACGCCACGCTTGTCGGGGAGGATATGGAGGCGGTGATACGTGGGTTGAAGGCTCAGCTCGCTGGGGAGATTGGAGTTGCCGGACCGGATTTGGCAGGAAGCCTGACTGACCTTGGTCTTATTGATGAGTATCGACTGTACCTGCGCCCTATCGTGCTCGGTCGCGGCAAGCCATTCTTTACCGGCCCTCGGCCGCCACTTCGCCTGGTTGCCAGCGATCTGATTGCCGAGGGCGTGATGAGGTTGACGTACGTTCCTGCTTAGGCGCGCTGCTCGCGGCATTGATCCACTAAGAGGTTTGCGGGTGGAGGACCTGCAGGCCGAGATGGTCTTCGAAGGGGTCGAAGTCGCGATCGTTGTGGAGGAGAGTGTGGCCCTGGGCGATGCAGAAGGTGGCTATGAGGCAGTCGATTGTCTTACGGATGGTGATGCCGCGGGTGCGGAGCGTGCGGTAGTTCTGGGCTGAAGCAATTGCTAGTTCTTCTCCGTCGAGCGAGAAGAGAGGAAAGGTTGCAAGTTCTTCCTGCGTCTCCAGAAAGAGCTTATCGCTGCGGATACCCTGAAGGACTTCACAAAGGGTCAGGTTCGTAAGGCTGACTTCCTGATTGTCGGTTTCCCCGAGCATCCAGATAGTTTGGAGGGTGTCTCTTCCAGCAAGATAGTCGATCCAGACCGACGCATCGACGACAATCAACGGCTTTCCGGAATGCTGGCGAGACGGCGTTCTTCGATCACGTCGTCGTAGAACTCCACCTTACCGTGCAGTCTGCGGATGCCAGCCCGGGCCTTGACGTCTACGAAAAATTTGAGAGCGGCTTCTACGGCTTGTTTCTTGGTGGTGGTGCCGCTCTCTTTCATGGCCTGGGCGAGGAGCTCGTCGTCGATGTCGATGTTGGTACGCATTGAAACCTCGATGTGTAAGGATTGCACGTTCTATGTGTATGCGCAATCCGTTCACGGGGCGGGCTAGAGGTCGTCGTCCTCAGCGGTGGCGTCGGGGAAGTTGCCTTCGCGGCGCATGCGGAGGTAGCCGCGGATGAAGGGCTCGATGGCGCCGTCGAGCACCTTGTCGACGTCGCCTACTTCGACGCGGGTGCGGAGGTCTTTGGCCATGCGGTAGGGCTGGAGGACGTAGCTGCGGATCTGTGAGCCGAACTTGATATCGAGCTTGGAATCTTCGAGCTTGCGGCTGATGGCCTTCTTCTTGTCTAACTCGTACTCGTAGAGCTTGGAGCGCATCATCTTCATGGCGCGCTCTTTATTTTTATGCTGCGAGCGCTCGTTTTGGCAGCCGGTGACTAGCCCGGTCGGGAGATGGGTGATGCGGACGGCGGAGTCGGTGGTGTTGACGTGCTGGCCGCCCTTGCCGCCGGAGCGATAGGTGTCGATGCGGAGATCTTCGACCTTGATGTCGATGACGATGGTGTCGTCGATCTCGGGGGAGACGAAGACGCTGGCGAAGCTGGTGTGACGGCGCTTGGCGGAGTCGAAGGGGGAGATGCGGACGAGGCGATGAACGCCGGTTTCGCCAGAGAGCAGGCCAAAGGCGAACTCGCCCGAGATGGTGAAGGTGGCGGACTTGACGCCGGCCTCGTCGCCATCCTGGATCTCGTTGATTTCGACCTTGAAGCTCTGGCGCTCGCCCCAGCGGATGTACATGCGCATGAGCATCTCGGCCCAATCCTGGGACTCGGTACCGCCGGCGCCGGGGTGGACGGTGACGATGGCGTTGAGCGGGTCGGTCTCGCCGGAGAGCATGGTCTTGGATTCAAGCGCTTCGGAGAAATCGATGAGGGCGGGGATCTCGCGGTTGAGGTCGGGCTCGGTGTTCTCGCCTTCGCGGGCGAGCTCGAAATAGGCCTCGATGTCGTCGGAGCGGCGCTGGAGTTCGGTGTCGTCGGCGAGCAGGGTTTCGAGGCGTTTGCGCTCGCGCATGAGGGGCTGGGAGCGCGAGGCGTCGGCCCAGACGGTGGGGTCAGAGATCTTTTCCTCAAGGGTGGCTAGTTCGCGGCGGAGGCGGGCAGAGTCAAAGATACTCCCGCAGTTCGCGAACTCTGTCGCGCACCGGGGAGTAGCGAAATTCCAGGTCATCAAGCATCTGGATAGTTTAACGCAGAACAGCGTAAGTACATCGGCGGGAAAGTACGCGCGCCAGGTTATTCGGCGTGCCCGATTGCGGGGCCTACTCCGAGGATCGGCGTCGTAGCTGCAGTTCTTTCGAAGTTCGCGAGTAGCGGCCTGGCTCGGGTCATCGTGTTCTTGACGGCGGGCAGGGATAAGGAGGCGTCATGTTTGGCGACACTCTCCCACGCCTCGGTGATCCAGAGGGTATTTTCGTCGGCAGCATCTTTTGCGACGATGTAGCTGAAGCAGCCGGGCATGCCGGCGGTGCCTTCTTTGAATATCTGAAGCATCTCGTCCCGCTTTCCTGGAACGACGGTGAGCTTCGAAATGAGACCGTACATAGCAATTACCTGCTGTGGATTCGCGCATGCGGGCGTGGCCGCGACGGCGCCTAACAAGGCTAGAAATGTTCTCCGGTCCGTCTTCACATCTGGAATATAGGGGAAGGCGCGATGACGGTCAACGTGGTGGCGGGCTTCTTTATTGCCCGTTACTCTGCTGCGCTGCGATTTTTTGTACGTGCTGCGAAGAGTAGCGCGAGGGCGGTGATGAGGGCGCAGGCGTAGGCGAAGAGATCGCCGTGCCGGGTGTAAACGGTGGTGTCGCGCTCGAGGTTGAAGCCGGCGCGGAGGGCGGTGCGGATGTGTCGCGGTGCGGAGGCGGTGACGCGGCCGTAGGGGTCGATGGCGGCGGTGACGCCGGTGTTGGTCGAGCGGAGGATCCAGCGGTGGTTCTCGATGGCGCGCATGCGGACCATGTTGAGGTGCTGCCAGGCGGCGCTGGTGTCGCCATACCAGCCGTCGTCGGAGATATTGACGAGGACCTCGGCGCCCTTGTTTACGAACTGGCGGACCTCGTCGCCGAAGATGGATTCGTAGCAGATGAAGATGCCGTAGGCGCGGCCGGCGGTGCGGAAGACGGTGCGGTCGGTGCCGCGGTCCATGTCACCTACGCCGGCGGTAAGCTTGCTGGCGAAGAAGAAGAAGTTTTTGAACGGGATGTATTCGCCCCAGGGGACGAGGTGGATCTTGTCGTAGCGGCCGGCGTTGGCTCCATCGGGGGCGATAAGGGCGGCGGAGTCGTAGATGCGGAGGCCGCGAGCGGCGGTGGGATCAGGCACAACGCCGAGGCTGCCGATAACGAGCGGGATGTGGGCGGTGCGCGCAAGGGTGGCGAGGTGGTCCATAAAGGCGGGGTCGTCGGTGCGGAAGCCGGCAGGTGATTCGGGCCAGGCGATGAGGTCGGACGGTAAGGACAGGTGAGTGAGAGCCGAGCTATCGGCAACGAAGTGGATGCAGCGCGTGGAGGGCAGCTCGGGGATGCCGAGGCAGCGGTCTGCGGGTGGGTGGAGGCTGAGGGCAGTGAAGGCGTCGACTAACTGCTCGGGGGTCTCGTGCGGGCCTCGGGCTTCGGCACCTACGCTTAGATTTTCCTGGAGCAGGATGGCGATTTGGTTTGTGGCGATGTGGGTAGGTCGCTCGATGCGGCGCAGGAGAAAAAGGTAAGTGAGAATGATGACTACACCGGCGAGGGTGAGTAGCTGGCGGGTGTAGCGGCGCTCACGAACGCGAACTCGTACCAGCCAGAGCGCGTTGACGAGAGCTATCAAGAAGGAGATGCCGTAGACGCCGGTGATGGGAGCGAGGCGGGTGAGCAGCGGGTTATCGACCTGGGTGTAGCCGAGCAGGTCCCATGGGAAGCCGGTGATGCGGGCGCGGGCGAGCTCTACAGCGACCCAGAGGCATGGCGAGAGTAAGAGCGCGCCACGCATGGCGAGCGGGGAACGGCGGAGAGCTACGAAGAGTACGCCAAATAATGCATGGTAGAGGCCGAGATAGAGGCAGAAGAGGATCAGGATGCCGACGGCTATCGACTTATCCAGGCCGCCGTAGATGTACATGGTCTGGTAGATCCAGTAACAGTTGCCGAGATACCAGAGGAAGCCGCAGAGGTAGCCGAGAGCTCCGGCCTGGCGCAGGGTAAGTGGATGGGCGAGCTTATTGTCGGCGATTAGCGCGGCCAGGAATGGCAGGAGCGCAATCCAGCAGAAGGCCGTTCGCCAGAGTGGGACGGGACCGGCAAGGGGAAAGGGCAAGGTCTGCAGGATGGCGGAGAGGATGATGAGGAGCCAGAGCCGCAGAGGAATAAGTCGCATGACTTAGCGAAGTTTACCATCTGGGGAAGCTACAACCTGGCTGAAGCGCTGACTGCCTGAGACCACTTTCAGGTGGATGGATCTGGATCATGGTCAACGCTGTGTTGGCTGGGTTTGTATAAAGCCGGGGATTATGGGAGTGAAAGACAGGCAGCTTTAGTGCTGGCTCATTATTGGTAGATCAACTACGTGCAGTGTTGCCGATCATTAATCTGCATCACAGGTGAGTCATGAGCTGTATATAGTTTGCAACGCACCTACTTTTCTCTGTATCGTTATACAGTCTGGTGTGTCTTCTTTGTATCGCGAAAGAAAGTAGCTCAGACTCATTCTAGGAGGTACTAAGTGGAAGTAAGTGGAATTATTGCTGGTATTGATGCACAGATTTCGAAGTTACAGGAGGCCCGCCGGGTTCTCGAAGGTGTCTCAACACCGGCAGCACCAGAGAAGGCACGCCGCGGTCGCCCCAAGGGAAGCATTAATGCTGCATCTTCGACAAAGCCCGCGGCGGGCAAGGCTTCTGCAGTGGTCATCAAGCGAAAGTTGAGCCCCGAAGGCCGCAAGCGCATCGCCGATGCCATGAAGCGCCGCTGGGCTGAGCGCCGCACTACGGCCTCGAAGTAAGCAACAGACACACATACAAAGGTGAATGGGGCGCTCGGTGCGCCCCATTCACCTTTGTGACGTTAAGATTGAGCTAGCGGCTGGCAACCACTTCGCGCAGGCTGTCCTTTGCAAGGAAGAAGCGGGTGCTGGCGAACTTTTCCAGCAGCTTCTCGATCTGGCGGTTGTTGAAGGTGTGAATGAGCGGCTGACTTCCGGCCAGCTGCATCTCGACGACATCGGTGTCGGTGAGGTGGTAGCGACGGAAGGCTATCTCGGGTCCTGTGTTCTTTGAGTGGAAGAAGGCGAGCATCTGGCCGCCGGACTGCATGACCTCGTAGAGGCGCTCGATGATCGGAACCAGTAGCGGCTCGGGCAGGTAGTCGGCGGCGTCCCACAGGATAACGACGTCGAAGATGCGGCCTGAAAAGTTGAGATTGGTCGAGACAAATCCATCGACATCGTAATGCGGCGCTTCTCCGGGCTCACCGGCGACAAGCCACTCGGGGCGTGCTGCCTCTTCGGCTAAATTCGCCATGTAAACGCTATGACCGAGGCTCGTGATGTAGTTGATATTGATGGAGGAGGTCGGGCCGATGTCAAGGATGCGCAGCGACTCGTGCGTGCGCAGATGAGTGAGCAGCTGCGCCCAGCCGCTGGAGTGACGCGGCGTCCTGCCGGCACTGCCCGAGCTGCCGCCTTTATCGTGGTTGCCAAAGAGATTGCGCATGCGACCGGGCCTTTCTAGGAGGGCCGGGGTATGGAGCCGGTTGGATTCAGTTCGACGCGCCCCTTGATGAGGGCGTTCTCCTCGATCGAGAGCCGGCCGGCGAAGACGTCGCCGGTGACGATGGCGGTCTGGCGAAGATCGATGCTGCCGGTGGCCTTGATGTTCCCGTCTACCTTGCCGAAGATGATGATGTCCTGCACGCTGATGTCCGCGTTGACGCGGGCGTTGGGACCGAGCGTGAGGCGGCAGTCCGTCAGCGTGATCGTACCGTCGACCTGACCATCCATGAAGAGGTCCTCGCTGCCGGTGAGCTCTCCCCGGATGATGACGGACTTTCCAATGATGGTGGCGTTCTCTGCTGATTTCATGCGGTCGTTGCTCCTGTAGGATGGGCCTTGTTCGAGAGAGTGAGTTTGGTGGGTCTTGCCCGAACTATACCCAAGCTCATGCGACGAGGCAAACTGGCAAACTTTGACGGAGATGCAAACGTCTCACCCTAGACACGGTGAACGGATGAGCCGGAGGTCGAGTGCAAATGAGTCGCAGCGTGTGGAAGCACTCCTTCAGGCGCGAAGGCAGAAGGGGTGCTGCAGACCGCGGGCTGACGCTCTGGTGGGTGCTCCTTGCCGGTGCTGTTGTGCCGCAACTGATGGCTGGTGGGCCGCGTTTGGAAGCGCAGGCGCCTACTGCACGGGCGCCGCGGGACTGGGTGGTCGATGCGGCTCAGAACGAGATCGGCATGCTGCAGCGATCCGACACGTATCTGCGCTACCGCATGCATCTTGTCGATCAGAAGGGCGACCAGATTCGCGATGTGATCGAGAGTAAGGACGGTACCGTGGCGCGGTTGATTCTGCGGGACGGCCGGGCACTGACGGCGGAGGAAGATGCAGCGGAGCGGGAGCGATTGAACGACATTCTGGCCTCGCCTTCGACCTATGCGCGGCACGTGAAGAACGATGCTTCAGGTAAGAAGCTCGCGTCGGACCTGATCCGGCTGATGCCGGACGCGATGATCTATACGTACGTGCCGGGACAGCCACCATCCAGGGCCGAGCAACGGAGCGACGAAGTGGTGATGGACTACGTTCCCAATCCGAAATGGTCGCCGCCTACGACTGCATCCCAGGCGTTGACTGGGTTGCAGGGACGGATGTGGATTGACGTGAAGGCGCACCGGATGCGCCGCATGGATGGGCTGGTCTTCAAGCCGGTGAACTTTGGCTGGGGAATGCTGGCGCATGTCTATCCCGGCGGCAAGCTGGAGCTGGAGCAGACCGACGCTGGAAATGGGCGTTGGATGTATACGCGCTTCACGCAGGAGGTGAGTGTGCGCGCGCTGCTGCTGAAGACCCTGAACGTGCATACAACGCTCGATGCAGGAAGCTTCCAGGTGATGCCGGTGGGGCTCAGCTTTCAAGAGGCGGTGAAGCTGCTGCTGGCTACACCGCTGCCGGCGCGCTGAGTGGTAATGGCGCTGCCTTAGAGGCTTAACGCCGATCAGTGCGGATGAAGCACGGACAAGCGCGGATTTACGGCTTGCGAATGGGCTGGGTGACTCATCGCTGCGAACTACTAGACGGCTACGAGGGCTTTTGGCCGAAGTGTCTCGTGGCGGACGGTGAGAGCTTCGATGCGATCGCGGCGAACGGTATAGCCGGAGCCGGGCGTGGTGGGCAGGGTGATCTCGCCGGAGCGGCTGACGGTGACGGGTGGCTCGATGATGTCGTTGGTCCAGTAGCGGCTGGAGGCGGAGACGTCGCCGGGGAGCGAGAAGTTTGGCAGCGAGGAGAGCGCGATGTTGTGGGCGCGGCCGATGCCGGTCTCGAGCATGCCACCGCACCAGACCGGGATGCCGCGCTCGCTGGCGGCATTGTGGACGCCGATGGCTTCGCTGAAGCCGCCGACGCGACCGTTCTTGATGTTGATGATGCGGCAGGATTCCATGTCGATGGCGGCGAGGGCGTCGCGGCGGTTGCGGATGGATTCGTCGAGGCAGATGGAGGTCGCGATCTGCTTCTGCAGCAGCGAGTGGAAGTAGAAGTCGTCGTACCAGAGCGGCTGCTCGATCATGAGGAGATTGAAGCGATCCCAGCCGGCGATGTGGTCGAAATCGCGCATGCGGTAGGCGGAGTTGGCGTCGCAGCTGAGGAGGATATCGGGCCAGCGATGGCGCACGGCCTCGAAGATCTCAGTATCCCAGCCGTGTTTACACTTCAGCTTGATGCGCTGGTAGCCGGCGTCGAGCTCGCGGGAAATGGTGTCGAGGAGCACGTCGATCGATGACTGGATGCCGATCGAGACGCCGCAGGGAATGGTGGCACGGGTTCCGCCGAGGAGGGCGGCGAGGGGGATGCCGGCGCGCTGCGCTTCAAGATCCCAGACGGCGTTCTCGAGCGCGGCCTTGGCCATGCGGTGTCCGCGGACCTGCTTGAAGATACGGGGACAGCTGCCGCCGTCGGCGAGATCGACGGCATCGAGCAGGCGCGGGGCGAGCTCGGTCTCGGTGACGATCCAGGCGGTGTCGATCATCTCGTCGGAGAAGTAGGGGTGCTCGCCGGCGACGCACTCGCCCCATGCGGTGAGGCCGTCTGACTCAATCTCGACCAGGAGGATGCGGCGACTCGTGGTGAGGCCAAAGCTGGTCTCGAAGGGGTAGGCGAGGGGCATGTTGATCTCGCGGAGGTGGATAGCGTCAATGCGGATCATGGGCAGTGTCCTGTCGTGCGGTGTCCTGGTGTTCGGCTGGGGCTGCTGGATGCGATGTGAGGGCGGTGCTGCCGACTTCGGGCCATTGACCAAGGAGGAAAGAGCCGTTGCCATCGGCATCGCGCGCGTAGTCGACCACGGCGAGGCCGGCGGCGAAGGCGGACTGGAGGGTGAGGCGGTTGCGGGTCTGGAGGTCGACGGCGAGCGCGCGGTGGGCGGCATCCTGCTTCCAGATGGCGATGGCGGCCGGGACTTCTACACGTGTAGCGATGTTGTCCGGATGCGGGCTGCCGGCGAGGCGAGCGACGACATGGGGGGAACGCATCCACCACTCGGCGTAGAGGCGGTCGGTGGGCAGGCCGCCCTGAAGCTGCGAGGAGGACGGGCCGTAGAAGTCGGGGTGGTAGCGCCGGGCGACGGCGCCGAGCCGGTGGAGGTTGAGGTGGGCGTTCTTGATCTGGAGCGGGTCGAAGGTCCACTCCATAAGACTGAAGCCGCGGGCGAGGGCGTCGTCGCGCTGGGCGAGCTTGAGGCGGCGGCCGAGGCCGTGGTCGCGGTACTCCGGCAGGACGGCCAGCATGTGGGAGTGGAGGTAGGGCTGGCCGTTGCGGTAGCCGGGGAGCGCCATGGCGAAGCCGACGATGGTGTCGCCGATGAAGGCGCCGAGCAGCTGTCCGCCGATGCGCGGGGCGAGCAGGAAGACGCGGCGGGGGACGACGTCGCCGTCGCTGTAGCCCCAGACGGCGATCTGGATGTCGACGCATCGGTCGAAGTCGGCGAGCTGGTCGAGGGCGGCGATGCGGATCTCGGGCGGCATACGCTAGGTGGCCGCCTGGGTGGTGGTGGTCTGGGCGGTTTTGGCTTCGGCCCAGAGCTCCTCGAGGCGCGCAGGCGAGAGGGCTTCGAGGGCCGACGAACCGCCGACGGCTTGCTCCATGGCGGTGAAGCGCTGGCGGAACTTTGCATTGGCGTTGCGCAGGGCGGACTCGGGATCGACGTGGAGATGACGGGCCAGGTTGATGGCAGTGAAGAGCAGGTCGCCGAGCTCTTCCTCGGTGCCGGACGTGGGTTTTGGGCTGGGGGAGAGGTCGGCCGGCAACTCAAGTTTAAGCTCGGCGATCTCCTCCTGCAGCTTGTCGAAGAGGCCGGCGGCGGCGGGCCAGTCGAAGCCGACCTTGGCGGCGCGGGAGCCAAGTTTGGTGGCTTCAAGCATGGCGGGCGTGGAGCGCGGGATGTTAGCGAGCAACGGCTGGGGGCCGTCGGTCGACTGCGTACTGCTGGCCTGCTTCTCGGTCTTCTTGATCTGCTCCCAGTTGCGAAGGACGGCGGTGGCGTCGGTGGCAATGGCGTCGCCGAAGATGTGCGGGTGGCGGCGGATCAGCTTGGCGTTGAGATTGGCGGCGACGTCATTGATGGTGAAGTAGCCTGCCTCGGCGGCCATCTGGGAGTAGAAGAGGACCTGCAGGAGGAGGTCGCCGAGCTCATCCTTGAGCTCGGGCCAGGCGCGGCGCTCGATGGCGTCGAAGACCTCGTAGGTCTCCTCGAGCGTATGCCGCTTGATGGAGTCGAAGGTCTGCTCGCGGTCCCACGGACAACCGTCGGGGCCGCGGAGCCGGGCCATGATCGCGATGGCCCGGGCAATGGGGGTGTCGGTCTCGGGTTTCGGGAGAGGACTCTGTGTCAATCGTTCGACCGAATGCATGCCACCACTTTACCCGATGACATTCTCTTGCTTCGATGAAACGGATCTGCTTTATGCTGGACGCACGATGACGAAGCTTCCTGAGACACCTGTCGTGCCCGCGACGCCCCCCGGCAAGAAACGCCTGACGCGCTGGGCGTGGCTACTGGTGCTGCCGTACCTGGGGCTCTGCTTTCCGCAGCTGTATGCGCGGAACTCGCCGGCGCTCTGGGGCTTTCCGTTCTTCTACTGGTACCAGTTTGCGTGGGTCATCCTCGCATCGATGCTGATGGGCGTGGTGTACCGCAAGATGGATTACAAGTAAGGCGGGGAAGACGGCAGGTCGGACGACGGATGGGTCGAGCGGCTCTCCGTATCTTCGTGAATCGACAGCGATACGGGGTAGTGTCGATATGGAGGTCACGAGAGAAGCACTGGCGTGCAGGTTCTGAGGAGGGAGCGGGCGGGACTTTACACATGCATCCCGCCGCTTTAGTTGAAGGGTGCTACTCGTCTTACTGCATGATTCGGCAAATAGCTTCTGAGACTAGAACTGCAACTGCGGATTTTGGAGCGAGGGTCTTTGTCCGCGCGTGTTGCCAGCCATTCGGCTTACTGGCCGTTGGGCGTAGCTGCAGAGGCAGCGGACGAACTTGTGTTGGACATCAGCCTGATCTGCACACGGCGATTCTGTGCGCGGCCCGAAGCGGTGCGGTCACTGGCTACCTGCTGGTCCTTCCCGATGCCGATCAAGTAGAACTTGTGCGGCGGGATGTTGTGTTTTCCGGACAGATAGCTGACGACGACATCGGCGCGGCGCTGACTGAGCTGATAGTTATATTGCGCGTCACCGACGGAATCAGTCCCGCCTGTGACTTCGAGAATATAACCCCTCGCGGTAGCTAATGTCGAGGCAAAGCTGTCGAGCTGTCGACGATCCTCGGCCGTCAGTACCGCCTTGTCGAACGCGAAGGTAACGCTGATGTTGGCGAGGGGCTTGTAGTTGTCGAGATTGGCCACAATCCCGGCCAGGCTGTCGACGCGATTGTAGGCATCCTGTGCGGACTTGCCGGCTGTGTCGGCGGATTGACCGGCGGCGTTGGCGTGCTGATCGGCGGTGTTCGCGGCGGTCATGGCGCCGGCAAGTCCCTTCTGCGCGCGCTCATCGGTGTCGGTGATCGCCCGATGGTCGGCCGCTGTCTTCGCATCGAGCTCGTTCGTCTGCTGGATGAGCGGCGTGGTCTGCGAACGGACGTAGTTCTTGGTGGAGCAGCCGCTGAGCAGGAACACAGAGGCCGAGCCGAGGATGGCAGAGTGAAGCGCGAGCGATTTGAGACTGGGAAATTTGGAAAGCGATTGCAGGTCGTTCATCATGGCGCGAGTTCTCCTGAATACCTGGACGGTAAACAAGAGCAACGATGCAACCTGGCAGCCAAACAATGCAAGTGAGAATGTGGCTGTAGATCGAAGTACTTACGGACACACGCTTGCGGGGGCGGCTTGCGGAGGCGGTGCAGGGCTGGAACTTTTGCCCCGTTTTTGCGTCAAATCTACCACGACAATCTCTGTAGAATGCAGGGCGGCAGCGGGGCCCGGACGCGATCTACACTGGGAGAAGCGCCGCCCGCACTGAAGAGAAACGCCGCCTGCAAGCCATGGATCTCCACGAGAAAATCCGGACCCTGCCCACCTCCCCGGGCTGTTATCTGTACAAGAATGCCGCGGGTGAGGTGATCTACGTCGGCAAGGCGAAGAACCTGCGATCGCGGGTCCGGTCGTACTTTCTGGACGCGTCGCAGGCCAATGCGAAGACCGGCTCGTTGATGCGCGAGGCGGTCGATGTTGAGTACATTACGGTCGACAATGAGCGCGAGGCGCTGGCGCTTGAGAACAACCTGATCAAGCAGCGGAAGCCGCGCTTCAATATCCTGCTGCGCGATGACAAGACCTATCCGTATATCAAGCTGACGATGAACGATCGCTACCCGAAGGTCTTCGTGACCAGACGACTGCGCAAGGACGGCGGGGCGTACTTCGGGCCATACTTTCCGGGGAACCTGGCGCATCGGCTGGTGGACCTGATCCACCGGAGCTTCCTGATTCCGAGCTGCAAGGTGGACCTGTCGCGGTATCATCCGCGGGCGTGCCTGCAGTTTTATATCAAGCGCTGCCTGGGACCGTGCGTGGAAGGGCTGACGACACCGGAGGCGTACCGGCAGACGATCCGGGACGTGCAGCTGTTTCTCGAGGGACGACCAAACGAGCTGGAGCAGTCGCTGACGAAGCGGATGGCGGCGGCGGCGGAGAACGAGCAATTCGAGCTGGCGGCGCGGCTTCGCGACCAGATTGTGACCGTGCACCAGATGCAGGACAAGCAGCGGATTGCGACGGCGGACAACGAAGATGCGGACGTCTTTGGCTTTCACTACGAGCAGGATATGTTGGCAGTGAACCTCTTCCATATGCGCGGAGGAAAGATTGTCGATCGCCGTGATTTCTTCTGGGAGGAGCTGCCGGAGTCGCTGAACGACAGCTTGAACGAAACGTTGGCGGAGGCGGCGGCCGAGCAGCCGGATGAGGCGGCCTGCTCCGTTGAAAGCGTGCCGCGGCTGGAGCCGGACCCGACGCAGGTGGCGCCCGAGGTGTCTGAAGATGCGCCGGTGACGCAGCACTCCGGGATTACGGAGTTGAACGGTGTCTTCAGCCCGACAATCTTCTTCTCGGCGCTGCTGAAGCAGCTTTACCTTGACCAGCGGTACGTGCCGCGATCGATCCTGGTACCGGTCGACTTCCCGGATCGCGCGGTGCTGGCGGAGCTGCTGAGTGAGCGCTCAGGGCACCGGATCGAGGTCGCGGCGCCGCAGCGCGGCGATAAGCGGTCGCTGGTCGACCTGGTCTGCCAGAACGCAAAGCAGTCCTACGACCAGCGTTTTCGCGTGCTGAAGCCGGGGATGAAAGCGATCCAGGAGGCGCTGCAGGACGCGCTGACGCTCGAAGAGCTGCCGCGCCGGATCGAGTGCTTCGACATCTCGCACATCCAGGGCGCGGAGACGGTGGCGTCGATGGTGGTGTGGGAGGACGGCGCGATGAAGAAGGCCGACTACCGCAAGTTCCAAGTGAAGACGGTGACCGGCGTCGACGATTTTGCCAGCATGCGCGAGGTCGTCCAGCGGCGGTACAAGCGGCTGCTGGAGGACAAGAAGCCCTTCCCGTCGCTGATCCTGATCGACGGCGGACTGGGACAGTTACATTCTGCGTATGCGGCGCTGGAGGAGATCGGCGTGACGCTGCAGCCGCTGGCGTCGATCGCCAAGCGCGAGGAGATTATCTACGTGCATGGGCAGGAGGATGAGCCGATAGTGCTGGATCGCCGGTCGCCGGTGCTGCATCTCGTCCAGATGATTCGCGATGAGAGCCACCGGTTTGCGGTGACGTACCATCGCAAGCGGCGGGAGATGCGGGATCGCGAGTCGGAGCTGGATGCGATTCCCGGCGTGGGGCCGAGAACACGTCAGCGGCTGGTGCAGCATTTTGGCAGCGTGCGGGGAATCAAGCAGGCTAGTCTCGATGCGCTGACGGCGGTGGTGGCGCAAGGTGTGGCGGAGAAGATTCGGCGCCACTTCGCAAAGGAAGATTCCGAACTGCACGTGCTGCAGTAAGCGGAGCGCTACTCAGGCATTGGGCCGGAGTTGAAGGTGTCGCAACCCTGCACGGTTCCCTGCTCGAGGCCTCGTTTGAACCAGGCGATTCGTTGCGCGGAGCTGCCGTGGGTGAAGGTCTCGGGGCTGATGGTGCCGCGCTCCATCTTCTGCAGGTGATCGTCGCCGACGGCGGCTGCGGCTTTCAGACCGCCCTCGATGTCATCCTCGTGGATGAAGTTGCGCTGCTCGCCGCTCTTGGCCCAAACGCCGGCGAAGCAGTCGGCCTGGAGTTCGAGCTGGACGGAGTAGTGGTTGCGCTGGTCGGGGTCCTGGCTCTCGAGACGGCTGACGCGGGCCTCCGTGCCGAGGATCTTCTGGACGTGGTGGCCAAGCTCGTGGGCGACGACGTAAGCCTGCGCGAACTCGCTGGTGCCGCCGCCGAAGCGGGCCAGTTCGTCCCAGAAGCTGAGGTCGATGTAGACCTTTTCGTCACCGGGACAGTAGAAGGGCCCGGTAGCCGACTGCGCGGTACCGCACGCCGACTGGGTGTAGCCGCGGAAGAGGACGAGCTTGGCGTGGCGATAGTCCTTCCCGGTCTGCTCGGGCAGGATCTTCGTCCACTCTTTCTGGACGTCGTCGAGCACGAAGGAGATGAGGTGGGCGGAGCGGTCTTCGCCCGGGGAGACGGCGCCGGGGGCGCGCTGGGGAGCTACCTGCTGGGTCTGGGCGCCGCCGCCACCCCCGCTGAAGAAGGCGCCGAGGAAGTTGCGGCCGGTGACGAGGCTGATGACGGCGAGCACGATAATGCCGACGATCCCGATGCCGCCGCCGAAGCCGCCACCACCGCCAAAGCCGAAGCCACCACCGCCCCCCGAGGAGTCGCGTCTATCCTCAATGTCGTCACTCATGCCGCCGGGCGTCCAGTCCATACTTCCTCCAAAAGAGATCTATACGAGAGATGCAGAAAGCTAGCCGTCTCACGCTTGATTGAAAGTTTAAAGCAGTGGGAACCAATCGGCGCGGCTACCGTATGCTGCCTGTATGAAGACAACCGTGGTTCATCCGCAGGACCGCGCGCTCCAGGAGGCGCTTCGCCTGGCGGCGATCTTTGCCGCGATCAAGCTGGTGCTCCACATTGCCGCGAACCTGTGGGAGGCGCATATCGGCTGGGGTTATTTTCGGGACGAGATGTACTACATCGCTTGTGGCCGGCGGCTGGCGTGGGGGTACGTCGACCATGGGCCGCTGGTGGCGGTGCAGGCGAGGCTGGCGCTGGGGCTCTTCGGCAAATCGCTGGCAGGGATACGCATGCTGTCGGCGGTTGCGGGAGCAGGACGGATTTTTTTGACGGGGCTGCTGGCATGGTCGCTTGGTGGGCGTCGGCCGGCGCAGGGGCTGGCGATGATCGGGGTGCTGATTGCGCCGCAGTACCTGGCGCTCGACAGCTTTCTCTCGATGAATTCGGTTGAATCGCTCTTCTGGATGACGTGCCTGCTGGCGCTGATCCTGATCGTGCGCGGGGGGAGCGAACGGCTGTGGCTGCTGTTCGGCGTGTCGGCGGGGCTGGGATTGCTGAACAAGCCGTCGATGACCTTCTTCCTGGTGGCGTTGTTGGTGGCGCTGATCGTGACCCCGCAACGGAAGCTACTTGCGAGTAAGTGGGCGGCGGCGGGCGTGGCGCTGGTGCTGCTGATCGTGCTGCCGAACCTGCTGTGGCAGGTGCAGAACCACTGGCCTACGCTGGAGTTCCTGCGTAATGGCCAGCGCGGCAATAAGAACGTCTCGCTCGGGCCACTTGCGTTCCTATGGGCGCAGATCAACAACCTGCAGCCGCTGTCGATGCTGATCTGGGGAGCGGGGCTAGTCTGGCTGCTGCGCAGCGGCGGTGCGCGGGGCTGGCGATGGCTAGCGCTGACGTATCTTTTCTTTCTTGCGATCACAATGGCACTGCACGCGAAGGACTACTACGTGGTGCCGATCTATCCGGTGCTATTCGCGGCGGGCGGCGTGGCGTGGGAGCGGTACGCTGTGCGGAACCGGGCGGTGCAGCTGAATCGCGCCTATGCCTTCCCAATTCTTGAGACGATCCTGCTGGTTGCGGCGGTGGTGATCGCGCCGCGGGTGCTGCCCGTTCTCAGTCCACAGGCGTGGTTGCGGTATATGCAGGTGACGCATCTTTATAACCCCAACGAGGAGACCGAGAGGCTGGCGACGGGCGTGTTTCCACAGTTCTTCGCGGACCGGTTCGGCTGGCAGGAAGAGGTGAACGAGGTGACGCGCATCTACAACGCGCTGCCGCCGGAGCAGAAAAAGATCACGGGCATCCTGTGTGACAACTACGGCGAGGCAAGCGCGATCAATTTTCTAGGACGCGGGCTGCCCTTCGCGGTCAGCCGACATAACAACTACTATCTCTGGGGACGGAACGGCTACAGCTTCGCGTCCATGATCATGATCGAGGGGTCGACGCCCGCGCATCTGGCGAACTACTTCGAACATGTGCAGGTTGCAGGTCATATCGGCACGCCGTACACGATGCCGTACGAGCACAAGAACATCTACGTGGCGACCGGGCCCAAGTTGGATGTGGCCAACGAGTGGCGAATCAACAAGAATTATTTCTGAGCTTGGCGGGCTACTTCTGAGCTTCCGGGACTACTTCTGAGTTTGCGAGGACGCGCCTGCAGGTTGCCGCATGATATTGATAGTCTGCCTGTATGAGTTCAGCCAATGGCTGGTTGCGCGATCGATCGCTCCGGCAGGCGCTTGGCCTTGCGGGAGTGTTCGCGGCGATCAAGCTGCTGGTGCATGTCGCGGCGAACGTCTATCAGGCACATATCGGCTGGGGCTACTATCGCGAGGAGTTGTACTGGCTGGTGTGCGGGCAGCACCTGGCATGGGGCTATGTGGACCAGGGGCCGCTGGTGGCGCTGCAGGCGAAGCTGGCGGTGGCGCTCTTCGGCAGGTCGCTGGCGGGGATCCGGATGTTTTCGTCGCTGGCTGGTGCGGGGCGCGTCTTTCTGGCTGGGGTGCTGTGCTGGGCGCTTGGAGGACGCCGGGCGGCCCAGGCGCTGGCGATGACGGCAGTGCTGCTCGCGACGACTTACTTTGCGATCGACAGCTACTTCTCGATGAACAGCTTCGAGTCCTTCTTCTGGATGGGCTGCCTGCTAGCGGTGATCCTGATCGTGCGCGGGGGCAGCGAGAGGTTATGGATCTGGTTCGGGATTTCGGCTGGCCTGGGCATGCTGAACAAGGTGTCAATCAGCTTCTTTCTCCTCTGCCTGTTGCTGGCGCTGCTGGTGAGGCCTGAGCGGAGGGTGCTGGCGAGTTGGTGGGCAGCGGGCGGTGTGGGGCTGATGCTTCTGATCGAAGCGCCTACCCTGCTCTGGCAGGTTCACAACCGCTGGCCTACGCTGGAGTTCCTGCTGAAGGGCGAGGCGGGGCAGCAGTCGCGCGAGCCGGCGCTGCAGTTCCTGGCGATCCAGGTGCTCGATCTGCAGCCGCTGTCGCTGCTGATCTGGGGGGCCGGCCTGCTCTGGCTGCTGCGGGCGCGGGCGGCGAAGGCGTGGCGCTGGATCGGGCTGACGTATGTCTTCCTGCTGCCGCTGTTGATGATCCTGAAGGCGCATAACTACTACCTGGAGCCGATCTACCCGGTGCTGTTTGCGGCGGGCGGGATCGCGTGGGAGAGGCGCTTTGGCGGGAGTGAGGGCGTCGTTCGCGGGCGCGTGGTTGCGTTTCCGTGGATGACCGCCGGGCTGGTGGTGTATGCGGTGATTTTTCTGCCGCTCTCATTGCCGATCCTGCGGCCCGCAACGTGGGAGCGCTATGTGGCGAAGACGCACCTGAACCGGCTGATGTCCCGGAGCAGGAACACCACCAACACACTGCCGAGCTTCTATGCGGACCGCTTTGGTTGGCAGGAGGAGGTGGACCTGGTGAGCGGGATCTATCAATCTCTGTCGCCAGAGGACCAGCGGAAGGTCGGCATCCTGTGCACGAACTATGGGGAGGCGAGCGCAATCAATTTTCTCGGCAAGGGCCTGCCGTTCGCGATTACGGGCAACGAGAATTACTTCCTGTGGGGGCCGCATGGTGAGACCGGTGAGGTGATGATCGTGATCCACAATGCGCCGGTCGAGGCGCTGCGGCGATCGTACAGCTCGGTGCAGCTGATGGGGCGACTGCACCATCCGTTTTCCGAGACATATGAGCACCGCTCTGTGTACCTGGTGCGCGGGCGCAACCGGAGCATCGTGGACGACTGGCCGAGCTTCAAGCATTACTAAACGGGCGGCGACGGAAGCGCGTGTGGTACGCTGCCTCAAACCCATGGCCCAGCAAGCGCACGAGTTACCCCGCGTTCTGAACGCGTCGCACGCAACGTCGATTGTCGTCGGGATCATCATTGGGAGCGGCATCTTCCTGGTGCCGCGCGAGATGATGGCGGCGGTGGGGAGCTCGGCCGGCGTGTATGCGGTGTGGATCGTCGGCGGCCTGCTATCGCTGTTTGGCGCGATGACATATGCGGAGATTGCGGCGGCGCGTCCGCGGTATGGCGGCGAGTACGCCTTTCTGCGCGAGGCCTATGGCGATCTGACCGGCTTCCTCTACATGTGGACGCAGATCACGGTGGCGAAACCTGCATCGCTGGCGACCGTGGCTGCGGGGCTGGCGCGGGTGCTCGGGACCTTTGCGGTCTTCAGCGCGTTCTCGCATCCGGCCTTTGCGCACCTGCTCTGGGGGCAGATCTTTGCTATTACGATGACGTGGCTTATCACGCTGTTGAACATCCTGGGCACGCGCAACTCGGCCAACGTACAGCTGGTGCTGACGTGGTTGAAGGGTCTGCTGATCCTGGTGATTGCGGGCTTCTGCTTCTTCGCTGCAGGCTCGCACGGGACATGGAGCAACTTCGCGACCAGCTTCGCGGGCGCGAGAGGCGGCTTCTCCGGCTTCATGATCGCGCTGGTCGCGGCGCTGTGGGCGTACGACGGCTGGAGCGATGTAACCACCATGGCAGGCGAGGTGAAGAACCCGCAGCGCAGCTTCCCTGTCGCGCTGATCGGCGGCGTGGCCATCGTGGGCGCGCTGTATATGCTGACGAACGCGGCGATCCAGTACGTGCTGCCTGCGGCGGCCATTGCGGCTGCGGACCGGCCGGCCGCCGACGCGATGCGGCTGGTTGCCGGGCAGTGGGGCGCGGCGCTGGTCTCACTCGGCATGGCGGTCAGCATCGGGGCGACGTTCGTGGGGTCGTCGCTCTCGGGGGCGCGCGTGCCTTTTGCCGCGGCGCGCGACGGGCTCTTCTTCCGGCAGCTGGCACACGTCAGTCCGCGCTTTCACACGCCCTCCGCTTCGCTTGTCCTGCAGGCGGTACTGACCTCGCTGCTGCTGCTGGCGATCGGGCGGTTCCAGGCGCTATTCTCGCTGGCGATCTTTGGGGAGTGGCTGTTTTATGCACTGACGGCGAGCACCATCTTCGTCTTTCGGCGGCGTGATCTGCCGTCCGAGCGGCCCTACAGCGTTTGGGGTTACCCGGTGCTGCCGGCGCTGTTTATCGTTTCGGCGGCGGTGCTGCTGGTCTTCTCCTTTGCGGACCAGCCGGTGAACTCGCTGGTTGGGTCGGGGATCATCCTATTGGGCATTCCGCTGCACTACGCGCTGCAGCGGCGGCGTGTCTCAGCCGCTACTCTGTAAAAGTATGAAGAAGCCGAAGCTGGGCCAGAACTTTCTTGTAGACGATGCGGCTCGCCACGCCATCGTGGATGCGCTTGGTGACGTAAGCCGGCGAACGGTGCTTGAGATTGGCCCCGGACACGGTGCGCTGACGGATAGTCTCGCTACCTGCTGCCAGCGGTTGATTGCGCTGGAGATTGACCCGTCGCTGGCGGCGGAGCTGCGCTTTCGTTTCCGCGAGCAGCCGCAGGTGGAGGTTGTCCACGGCGATGTGCTGAAGACCGATCTGGGCGGCATGCTGCGGAAGGGTGAGACGCTCGACGTGATCGGCAACCTGCCGTACTACATCACGTCGGACATCCTGCTGCACCTCTTCGCGGCCGGCACGCAGGGAGTGCTCTCGAGGGCGGTGCTGATGATGCAGCGCGAGGTGGCGGACCGGGTAGCGGCTGCGCCGGGGGTGCGCGACTACGGCCTGCTCTCGGCAACCACGCAGATGAACGCGCAGGTGGACAACCTGTTTACGCTGCCGCCATCGGCGTTTCAACCGCCGCCGGATGTTTACTCGACCGTGGTGCGGTTGCACTTCGCCCCGCGCTTCGTGGAGCTGGGGGTCGATGCTGCCGGCTTTGATCGCTTCCTGAAACGGAGCTTCGCGCAGAAGCGAAAGACGCTGCAGAACAATCTGCGTGCGGCTGGTTATACGGCGGAAGAACTGGTCGCGGCCTGGCCTGCAGAAATGCCGCGGCAGGCCCGTGCGGAGTCACTCGCGCTGGAGCCGATGGCCGCGCTCTACCGGTCGCTTTTGCCGGCTCGCTAGTGTTTTCCGCCGCCACCAGATGGAGCGGACGGGGCCGAGTGGGAGGCCGGCGCCGCAGGTGCGGAGTAAGATTGTCGGGGCACCTGCGGCGGGGGCGCGTAGTGCGGAGCAGCCTGCTGTGACTGGACCGGGTGGCTGTACTGGGTCGGGGAGTGATAGGCGTTTCCCGAGTAGGACTGGCTTGACGGGCTGACACCGGGCTGCTGTGTATAGGGCCTCATGCCCGGTTGTGCGCCGGAGTGAACTCCCGACTGCGTGCCGCCGACCTGCTCCCCGTCGCGACCGATCGAGGTGATGAAGCCGGTGTGTGCTGGCGGTGTGCCGAGGACCGCGGCGTGGGTTGCCCGATCGACCGGGAAGTCTCGTGTCAACGACGCTCCGACCGCACTGCCGCCGCGCGGTGTGTACGCGGCCCCGATCGGCCGCAGCGGCGTTGCGGTCACTCCGCCGATCCGCCGAAGTCCGGCCTGGGTTGATCCGGCGACTGGTGCGATCGGACGAAGACCACCGCCGCCGTTATGCATGGTAATGATGGGATGTACACCAGGGCCGGTGCCGCCTGTCGGGCGCGGGAGCCGGTAGTGAGGTGGAGGCAGGATGATGTTGATGTAACCGCCGTAGCCACCGAAGCCGAAGCCGCCGTAGCCGGCAAAGCCGAGGCCGGCACAACCGCCGTTCGGGCTCCATCCCCAGCCGAAGGTGTTCCAGTAGGACCAGCCGCCGCAGCGGAAGGGCGTCCAGCCCCAGGGATAGGCCGAAGCCCAAAGATAGCCGCCGCCGGGATACCACATCCAGCTACCGTTGCCGTACGGGTCGAAGTCGGCCTGGTCGCCGCCGTCTGGCTGCCAGACCTGTCCCTGGCCTGGGACGTTGTACCAGCTGCCGTTCGCATCGAGGTCGGACCAGCCATAGCCCTGGCTGCCGGCGTAGCCGTCGCGGGCGGTCGTCTGCCGGGGAGCGGCATCGGCAGCGGCCTGATCGCGAGCCTCGTTCCATTGATCCCAGGTATCGCCAGCGATCTCCTGCGTAAGGAAATAGCGACCGGCGTTGCTGATGTCGCTGCGGAAGGTCTCGCCTGCATGCACATCGACCTTGTAGTTATCCAGACGCTCGACGTGGGCTGCGCCGAGCAGAACGGCGATGGCCGCTGGAGCTTCGTCGAGGTTGACGCGAATGGAGGTGTTCTCGGTTGGCGTGATCAGGTCGCCCGCGGCACTGACGCTATAGGTAAACTTGGGTGCGGCGCGCAGTTCGAAGTAGGCCAGCCCCTTCATCAGGCCGATCTGGGTGTTGAAGCTCCCCCCTGGATCGGCGGAGAGGTGGGCGAGAGTCAGGGTGCTGTTCGGCGTCAGGCGTGCGACGCTTCCATCCTCGAACTCGATCTCGGCCTGGCCATCCTCACCCGAGATGAGCGCCTGGCCTTCGGTGAGCGGCATGTTGAGCTGTGCGGGATCCCCCGCCGTGCCGTCGTGACGATCAACGTGAACATAGCCTTGGGTGTAGGTCAGCCGGACGACCCGCGCTGCGGGCGCCGGATCAGCGAGGGCGGGACGGCCGCCGGCTGCGAACGAAAGAAGAAAGCCCGTGAGAACCGCGATGCCACTCCGAAAGAACCCGTGCCAGACCTTGCTCTCACGCATACGCACCTCCGCTACCCTGCCAGCCATACATATTAGACGTTTCGGTCAAAGCCTGGACTCAGCCGCCAGCCTCGGCGCGCTCGAGCAGCTTGGAGGCGCGCAGGCGTACGCGCTCGATCAGCTCGGTGTCGCCGGCGATCAAGCGGAGCGTGGGTGCGATGTTGCCCAGTTCCTTGGCGCGGCCGCTCTCGACGGCGGCTACCAGGATGGCCATCTCGGCGTCTAGGCCGAGCCGGTCGAAGCGATGCTTGAAGTCGAGCGTGCGCCCCTCTTCGAGGGTGAACTCGATCTCCAGAAACATCTCCGTGAGTTGGACGACGGCTTTGTTCTCTGAATAGTTATAGGTGCAAGTGCCGTCCGGGTAGGTGAGCGTCTTGGTTCCCGTATCGGCGATGTTCTTGACCTTTGAGGCGCAGGACGCGTTCGACGTCCGCATCTGGCCGAGCCAGCCGAAGACGCTCTTGACAGCTGCCGGGGAGAAGGTCAGCGGCCGCTCGACTGCCTGCGGATCAGGCGAGCCCGCGGTCACGGTCTCAGCACGGTAGGCGCCCGAGCCATCCTCGCGGATGATAATGGTGTAGTGCGGGACAGGGACGCCGGCGACCGGCCGGTCGAACTTGAAGCTGAGCTGGTCTGGTATGGAGCTCTGCTGGTCTGGCGCGGGCGATGCGGCGGGCTGCTGCACCAGGGTAGATGCGGCGAGCAGGCTGGCAGCGAGCAGCGGGATCACGCTCACCGGCGCGTGCCCTGCTGCAGCTCGAGCGTCTGCGCGGTATGGATGTGGCAGATAGCGATGGCGAGGGCATCGGCCGCGTCGGGTGAGTCGGGCGCCTGGCTCAGCTCCAGCAGGCGGGTGACCATGAACTGCACCTGCTCCTTTGCTGCGAGGCCGTAGCCGACGACGGCGCTCTTGATCGACAGCGGCGCGTACTCGACCACCGGCATGCCGCAGGTGGCCGCTGCCAGCATGGCGACGCCGCGGACCTGGCCAAGCTTCAGTGCGGATTTGGCGTTGGCGGAAAAAAAGACTTCTTCGATGGCGACGATCTCGGGGTCGTGGAGGGTGATGAGGGCGATCAGCTCGGCATAGATCTGGGCGAGCCGCTGCGGCGTCTTCTCTTTCTTGCTGAGCCGGATGGTGCCCGCGGCGCGGTGGAGTAGGCGCGGCATGCGGCCCGTGCAATCCACCTCGACGACGCCATAGCCGGTGAACTCCGTTCCGCAATCGATGCCGAAGACGCGCATGGTAGGAGTCTACCGGATGGCTGTCGGATCGCCGGTTGCCCGCACCAGCACAGTCACCGTTGGCCCGGCGTGATCAGCCTACGCCCAGCGTGGTTCCCAGCCAGACCAGCAGGCCGAGCAGGCCGAGCAGATCGCCGAACATGACGAAGCCTGTGCCCCCGACGAAGCAGATGGCGGTCCGTAGCTGGTAGCAGGCCCGCAGAATAAAGGTGATCAGCAACATGCTCATCAGCTGCAGCAGCGTGAAGCCGACAGCCCAGCCGACCGCCGCACCGTGGAGCTGGCGGATGAGTGGGCCTGCGCTGCCGAAGTCGTGCACCTGCTCCTGCACGGATGCGGCGAGATTGGCCTGCATGGAGCGGGTGAGCGCGCCGGCAGACATGACCCACAGGATGACGCCGGCCAGCAGCCCCGATCTTCCGCGCTCATTTCGCAACCATCGAAACACGAGGGTCTCCTGCCGCTACCTGCTGATGCCCTCGAGCGGGGAGCTGGCGGTCGCGTAGAGCTTGCGCGGCATGCGTCCGGCGAGGTACGACTGCCGCCCGGCCAGCACGGCATGCTGCATGGATTCGGCCATCAGGATCGGATCGCGCGCTCCAGCGATTGCCGTGTTCAGCAGGACGGCGTCGAAGCCAAGCTCCATGGCTAGCGCCGCGTCCGAGGCGGTGCCCAGGCCGGCGTCGATGATGAGCGGCACCTCGTGGATGAGCTCGCGGAGGATGCGGAGGTTGTTAATGTTCGAGAGCCCAAGGCCGGTCCCGATCGGCGCGCCCAACGGCATGACGGCCGCGGCGCCAGCCTCGATCAGGCGCTTCGCGAAGACGATGTCGTCGGTCGTGTAGGGCAGGACGGTGAAGCCCTCCTTGACCAGCACGCGGGTCGCCTCGAGCGTGGCCTGCACGTCGGGGTAGAGGGTCGGCAGGTCGCCGATCACCTCGATCTTCACCCAGTCCGATAGCCCGACCTCGCGGCCGAGGCGCGCGGCCCGGATCGCCTCCTCGGCGGTGTAGCAGCCGGCGGTATTCGGCAGCAGGAAGTAGCGCTCAGGGTCGATGAAGTCGAGCAGCGATTCGCGGGAGCGGTCCAGGTTGACGCGACGCACAGCGACCGTCACCATCTCGGTGCCCGAGGCCTCGATCGCGGCCTGCGTCTCCGCTCCATCCTTATACTTTCCGGTGCCAACGATGAGGCGCGACTGGAAGGCTCTTCCGGCGATGACCAAGGGTTCCATGGCGGTATTTTAGCGTCTTTGCAGGGGTTTGGTCGCCCAGGCGATCCGATCGCAGCCGAAACAGGTGTTCCGGCATCCTACGACCGTACGGCGTGAAGGCTTCTCATAGGTCCAACACGCCATTGTCCCTGAATGTGCACTTTGAAAGGATCAGCATGTCGCTCTCCCTCGACCCCAAACCAGGTAAAACGACCGAGCAGCCGGCATCCACGGCCTATCTCCGCTACACGCCGGAGGTGGAGCAGCCGGCCCCCGAGGAGCACGTCATCTTCGACGAGCTCTCGCGCACCATGCAGCACATCACACGGAGCATGGCGGCTCGCTATCGCCATGCGTACCGGCCGGTCCATGCGAAATCGCACGGCGTCCTCGTCGGAACGCTCGAGGTTCCTGCCAACCTGCCGGAGCATCTTGCGCAGGGACTCTTCGCCAAGCCGGGCAGCTACCCGGTAATTCTGCGCTTCTCGACCAATCCCGGCGACATGCTGGCCGACAACGTCTCGAGCCCACGCGGCATTGCCATCAAGATTCTCGGCACGGCGGGGGAAGTGCTGCCGAACCACGCCGGCAACACGACTCAGGACATTGTCTGCGTCAATACGGATGCCTTCTCGGCGCCCGACCCGGCCGGCTTTCTTGAGCAGATCAAGCTTTTCGACAAGACGCTGGACACGCCGGAGGGGGTAAAACATGCCGTCTCCGTGACGGCGCGCGCCGTCAACGCGACGATCGGCGTTGTAGGGCTGCACTCGGCGACCCTTGAGGGAGTCGGGGCCCCAGCAGTACACATCCTCGGCGAGAGCTTTACGACGGTTGTGCCCGTGCGCTTTGGCGACTACGTGGCGAAACTCGGGATTGCGCCAGCGTCTGAGAGCCTGAAGAAGCTGAAGGATGAGGCTGTCGATCTGGACGCGGACTACAACGCGCTGGCCGAGCTGATCTACAAGTTCTTCCGCCACGGGACGGCGGTCTGGGAGGTTCGCGCCCAGCTGGCACTGACGCCTGAACCGGGGACGGACGAGAAGAAGAACCAGTTCCCGATTGAGGACGCCTCGAAGCAGTGGCCGGCGGATCTCTCACCGTGGCAGACGATCGGGCGCATTACGGGGCTGCCGCAGAACTCCTATTCGGACAAGCGCCAGCTCTTTGTAGATGAGCAGCTCTCGTTTTCGCCCTGGCACGGGCTCGAGGCGCACCGCCCGCTTGGCGGCATCATGCGGTCTCGCCTGAAGGCGTATGAGGAGGCGGCGCAATACCGTGCGGAGAGGAACGAGCACCCGCCTGTTGAGCCGAAGTCGATCGACGAAGTTCCCGCATAGTTCGTTCGATTATCCGCAGAAATCAGAAGGCCCGCACTCAGTGAGTGCGGGCCTTCTGGCGGTAGACTGGTGGGATTGACTTGAGGCGTCCACACTCGTACATGGGCCGCTGCGGAACTTCGCTGGAACAACCGCTGGGACTAGAGCTGGACGCTCTAAGCCTCAGTCACCTCACGTATCGTTGTGCAACTGTTACTGTCAATTTTCATAGGCTGGACCATCCTCCTTTCCCGTGTAAAAAGAGAGTACTGCAAAGGGCGCCATCCTGCAAATGGGTTCTTTCGTACTGCTGAAATGCTCCGGCTCATGCATCGAGCCGGGCTTGTCGGGCCTGCATTGGCAATTGCAGCTGCGTTGCAATGGTGCATGGATCTTCCGTCAGTTGCTTGCCATGATGGCAGTCTTCCCGCTCGAGCGAGACGGCGAGATTTCTCAAGAAGTTCTGCACAAAAGAAGCGATTCGGCAGCATAATCAGCATGGCATCCAAGAAGATTTGCCATCGTGGGATACGCTTTCTATAATCCGCTTCATCTGCCATGTTCGACTCACGGCGCATTTGGCTCTGGACGGCAGGCGCGCTTTAGTATGAGATCAGGCAGACACCCGCTCCGGACAACCGGCAGCATCATACGATTGGAAAGATTCACTTGAGGAGCGTTGGCATGAAGAAGGTAGTTATTGCATCTCTCCTGGCGGTCGCGAGCATCGCACCTGCTGCGCAAAACCTACTCGCAGCACCGCTTGGTAACCCGTTTGTGCAGGCTCCTGCTGCGGCCGGCGGAGTCCAGATGGCGCCGGCAGAGTACAAGGTTTATAACGATGCGATCAGTCAGACGACTCCGCAGACCAAGGCTCCGGCGCTCGAGGCCTATCTTGCTGCCTACCCGCAGTCTGCCGTGAAGAACGACACGCTGCTGCAGATTATGCTGGCGTACAGCTCCTTTGATCCAGCAAAGACGCTGACGGCCGCTGACAACCTGCTGCAAGTAGATCCGAACAACCTTCGCGCCCTCACCTTCGAGGTTTATTTCCGCAAGGCCAGCGCCGACCAGCTGACCGATCCCGCCGCCAAGCAGGCCGCACTCGACAAGGCGTCTGATTATGCGACCAAGGGTCTCGCCGCGGTCGCAACCAAGCCTGCGGAGATGAGCGACGCCGACTACGCGTCGTTGAAGTCCGCCTCTACGCCGATCTTCTACAGCGCCATTGCGACCGCCGCCCTGAACAAGAAGGATGATGCGACGGCGATCACCGACTTCAAGCAGGAGCTCGCCTCGGTACCGGTCGACCAGACGACCAAGCCCGGTCCGGTCCTGCAGGATACCTTCTTTCTCGGCTCGGCCTACCTGCAGTCCTCTCCTTCGGACCTGCTGGACTGCGCCTTCTACGTGGCCCGCTTCGTGGCCTATGCTCCCGAGCCTTACAAGTCGCAGATGCTGCCGACGGCCCAATACTGCTACAAGAAGTACCACGGCAGCATGGACGGTTACGACGCGGTGACTGCGGCAGCGCAGGCGAACCTGAACCCGCCCGACACCTTCGCGTCATCGATCACGCCGGCGCCCAAGGCTTCGGATATCGCTCACCAGACGGTGACCAGCACGCCCGACCTGGCGACGCTGGCCCTCAGCGACAAGGAGTTCATCCTCCAGAACGGTACGCCGGAGGATGCCGAGAAAGTCTTCGCCACCATCAAGGGCAAGGAAGTCTCGATCCCGGACGCAACGATCGTAGCTGCAACGGACAGCTCGCTTCAGGTTGCTGTCTCGGATGACGCTGTGCAGGCGACGCCCAAGGTGGCCGACTTTACCTTCACCATGAAGGAGCCGCTCAAGGCCGTTCCGGCGGTCGGCGATAAGGTCTCGCTCACAGGCACGTACGACGCGTACACGCAGTCACCGCTGATGATCACCATGACGAGTGGCGCCATCACTCCGAAGAAGGCTCCGGTCAAGAAGGCAGCTGCGCCGGTCCATCACACGACACACAAATAGTCCCAGCATCTTCATCTCTCACGCAACAAGGGCAGCCTTCGCGGGCTGCCCTGATTGCGTGTTGCGGAGTGTCTTAGAAGGTGAGCGGCTTCGAGAGATCGGCTGTGTAGGCCGGCTGCGTGGCGCTCGGATCAAGCAGGAAGGCGCAAGCCCACTCCTCTTCGCCCCGATCCGACTCGACGATTCCGACGACTACCGTGACGCTGTACCAGCCGGGGCTGACTTCGATCGTCCGCTCGTAGCTGGCCAGCAGATGCTCCTCGCGATCCTTCGGCAGCTGCCCCGGCTGCCAGTCCTGCAGCCGGTCTGTGTTGGCGAGGAGCAGCTTGCCGGAGGCGGTACCAAGGACGAAGCCGCTCGAGAAGAGGATATGCGAGAGCGGTAGCTGCGCGCCCTCGGTCGCCGTCGACCGCACGTGTACGGTGTAGGGGCCCTGCTCCACGCCCAGCGCTGGTACGATCGCACCTTGGCGATACGCCTCATGCGGGTAGCTCTTGCGCATCAGGGTCTTGATGAGGTCTGAGCCGAGGACGTCGTCGCCCATCAGCGCAAGTACGCGCTCCGGGTCAATGAGAAAGAAGGCTCCCTGGGCCGCGTAGAAGTATGCAGCCTCCTGCGGCTTGAAATAGACGGGCGTTTCGTCGTCCGGAACCGTCATCCTTACTCCCCCAGCATGAGCCGTTGAATGTGGCTCGCGCGACCAGTCGCGCCGTCGCAGGTGATCACAGCAGCGCACATCTTGGCGTTACCCTTCGCCGCCTCGAACTTGCCAGGCATGCCGGTCAGGAAGCGATTGAGAACGAGCTCCGTTTCGACGCCGATTACGGAGTCGTACGGGCCGGACATCCCGACGTCGGTCTGGTACGCGGTGCCCTGCGGCAGCACACGCTCGTCGGCCGTGGGAATGTGGGTGTGGGTGCCGAGCAGGGCGGTCACGCGGCCGTCGAGATACCAGCCGAGCGC